>NZ_CP044205.1:3837500-4437500 GCF_009498235.1 Candidatus Methylospira mobilis
ATTATATCTCAATAATATGCCGTGTACCAGTGTATGCGAGAACTTCAGTGTCCCGGTTTAAAAAATTGCCGGGTTACCGGCCTGGAAGATGAGCTACCGGTAAAACTGATCCCCCTCAGAAGCTGTTCACGATTTTTCCTGAAAAGTCGTAAAATAGCAGAATGAGAAAAAATACCCGAGCGATATCAGTAAAGAAGCCTTTGAGCAAATCCAACCGATCCTGGAAAGCGTGCGCAAACGAACGAAACCGCGTACGGTCGATCGGTACGAAACCTGCTGCGCCGTATTGTACTTGTTGAAGACCGGCTGTCAGTGGCGAATGCCGCCCAGCGGCTTTCCGAAATGGCGCACGGTCCATTCATACTTTGCCAAATGGAGCGAACCTGATTCGGAAGGCATAAGCGCTCTGAGCGGGCTTTAAAAAATCAGGTTGGCGAGGCCCGCATGAAACAGGGGCGCAACGCCTCGACAAGCTTTTTGATCGTCGATGCGCAGAGCGTCAGGAACACGGATAGCGCGCGGCATAAAAGCTACGGCGCGGGCAAAAAAGTTTCCGGCATCAAGCGGCATAGTGCCGTGGACACGCAGGGTCTGCCGCATGCGATAGCGGTCAGCACGGCGGAAGTAACCGATCGCCAGGGAGCGCTGGCGGCCTTCGATCGATGTTTCTCGAGTCTTCAGCAGGTGCGTAGCGGATTGGTGGATGGCGGTTACAGCAGACAACCGTTTGCCCGGGCGGTTAAAGAAAAACCGGGGGCAACCGTGCAGGCAGCCAGGCGTAACGAGCTACATACCTTTGCGGTGATACCTCAACGCCGGATGGTTGAACGTTCTTTCGCCTGGTTGGAAAAATGCCGGCGTTTATGGAAAAACTGCGAGCGCGAGCTCAATACCGGCTTGCAGTTTATCCATCTGGCCTTCCTGGCGTTATTACTGAAAAGATTATGAGCAGCTTCTCATAAAAAGCGATAGCGGGAAGACTGGATAAACATGGAGGAGCCGGTAAAAATCAAGGCGCGGACAAGACGCGATAACCGGCCATGGCATGAGCGAGGTGTTCGGGTATATGATATACGCTAGTGGATGAACCATGGCGAAGGAGAAGACGATGCCCACCGTAACTGCAACGCTGAAAGCGGGCGGGAAATTGATCGCCATCCTGTTGTGCGGCGGCATTCTTGTTTGGGGGTGGTGGCATACTGTGTTGGCCGTGTTTTCGTTAAAGACCGAACTAAGCAGTTGTGTTACATTAAGAACATCTTTAACTATTTGTGAAAACAGGCTGGATAGAAAATAGCGGCCAGGGCGCTCGATAAGCGTGTCTGTCTAACTATCGTGGAAATATGCGCTTGTGTCGCCAGCAACACGCTTCAGGGCTGGAAAACGAGCCAAAGTGTCTTCCACGTCGGTTAGTCTTGAACGCTTACATAGAAGTTCATGGCATATCCGTAAGCCAGGCATAAAGTGCGGTTTGCGATTTTTTCGGGCAGGCAGCTCAAACCGGAACGCTATCGTAAAAACTTCGCCGCTCCATATCCAATTCCGAGCCGCCCCGGCATGGGCGTTTTCGTTACCCAAAACTTAAGATAGAATATGTTCGTGGCGCAAGCAATCCGAACATTTCAGCCGTTTTTGCGATATGCTGCTTACCCGGGGATACGGGCATTGCCGTCAAACTACCGGTCATGCAGCACGGAACGCCCCATCTGTTTTAAAATGCCGTCCCAGAACGATGAATGGACCAATAATCCTGGAATAACTAGCCCATGTCCCGCCGTATCAGCCGTCGCAGTTTTTTGCGCACCAGCGCAGCCTTGAGTCTCGGAACTCCGTTATTAAGCCATCTGCTGCCTGCCTGGGCGGGCCAGCCGCCGGTTAACTTCGGTTCGTCCAAGCCGTTCAGCCATGAGGCATTGATCGAACGCGCGCGCGCGATGTCCGCCGGCGCCTATGTGCCGCCGCCGCAGCCGATGCCGGACGTGGTGCAAAAAATAGACTACGAGGCCTGGGGCGACATACGCTACAACACCGATCACGCCTTGTTTGCCGACGGCCCATCGGTTTACCCGGTGACGTTTTTCCATTTGGGCATGTTTTTCCAGAAGTCGATCAAGATGCATGCGGTCGAGGCCGGAAAGTCTCGCGAAATTCTGTACAGCAACAGTTATTTCAATATGTCACGCGACAATGTCGCGCACAAGCTTACAGACAAATCAGCCGGCTTCGCTGGTTTCCGCCTGCAGGAGTCGCGCAATCATTCCGATTGGCGCACCCAGGACTGGATCGCGTTTCTGGGCGCCTCCTATTTCCGCGGCATCGGCGCGCTCAATCAATATGGACTATCGGCACGCGGCATCATTATCGACGCCGCCGAACCGACGCCGGAAGAGTTCCCCTATTTCACCGAGTTCTATATTCAGGGCGCGGCGAAGGAAAGCGATCCGGTCATCGTTTATGCATTGCTGGACGGTGCGAGCGTAACCGGAGCCTACCGCTTCACGATCCGGCGCACGGAAGGCATCGTCCAGGAAGTCGAGGCGGCGGTTTTTCTGCGTCAGAACGTGAAACGCCTCGGATTCGCGCCGCTCACGTCCATGTATTGGTTCAGCGACACCGCCAAACGCCGCATCGAAGACTGGCGCCCGGAAGTGCACGATTCGGACGGTCTGGCGATATGGTCCGGTAACGGCGAGCGCATCTGGCGTCCGTTGATCAACCAGCCTTTTGCTGTGACCTCCAGCTTTGTCGACAGCAATCCCAAGGGATTCGGCCTGCTGCAGCGCGACCGCGATTTCGAGCATTATCTTGACGGCGTCAATTACGAACGCCGGCCCAGTCTTTGGGTGGAACCGCTGGATTCATGGGGCAACGGCGCGATTCAGCTTATCGAATTGCCCACAGACGACGAAATACACGACAACATAGGCGCTTACTGGCGGCCCGAAGGCGACGCTGCCGCGGGTGCTTCGTATAAACTGCATTACCGCCTGCACTGGCTGGCCGACGAACCCTACACAGCCAATGTGGCACGCTGCGTCGCCACGCGCATCGGCCGCGGCGGGCAGCCCGGAAAGCCGCGCCCGCAAGGCGTGTATAAATTCGAAGTGGAGTTTGCCGGCCCGCGTCTCGACCCGCTTTGGGGTGACAGCGTCAAGGCGGCTCCGGTTATCACCGCCTCGCGCGGACGCGTGGAAGGCGCGTTCCTCGAACCGGTTCCCGGCACGCGCCGCTGGCGCGTGTTGTTCGATCTGATCCCGGAAAGCGCCGATGCAACCGAGTTGCGTCTGTTTATCCAGGGCAACGGCGAAGCGCTGACGGAAACCTGGCTCTATCAATTCCGTCAGCAGTGATGACGCCTGCTTTCAACATGATCCCGGCAGTGTGAAGCCCCTTTACTTCAGCCATTTTACGGCGGTCAGTTGTGCCGGCGTCGGCCTGCAGCAGACATTACTGGCTTTGCTGAACGGACAGAATGGACTGTCGTCGCCATCCCGTTTTCTGCCGGCCGGGCTCGATAGCTGGATCGGTGAAGTTCCGGGCGTTGACGACATCGTGCTGCCTGCGGGGCTGAATGAATTCAACTGCCGTAACAACCGTCTGGCCGAACTGGGGTTACGCCAGGACCGGTTCGAAGAAGCGGTAGATATGCTCAGGATACGTTATGGCGCGCAACGAATCGGCGTTTTTCTCGGCACCAGCACTTCAGGCATATTGCAAACGGAACTGGCGTACCGCCGTCGCGACCCGCTGAGCGGCGCATTGCCGGCCGATTTTGTTTATCACGGCACGCACAATTCCTTTTCCCTTTCCGCTTATGTCCGCGCACGCCTGGGGTTGAGCGGCCCCGCCTGCGTCGTTTCCACCGCCTGTTCATCCAGCGCCAAGGTCTTTGCTTCCGCGCAACGCATGATAGCAAGCGGAATGATAGATGCCGCAGTAGTCGGCGGCGTCGACTCATTGTGCCTGACCACGCTGCATGGTTTCAACTCTCTCGAACTACTCTCTCCCGAACCCTGCCGCCCTTTTGATCCGCAGCGCTCCGGTATCTCGATAGGCGAAGCCGCCGTATTCGGACTGCTGACGCGCGCCGGCGATGAGCCGCTCTCCCATGCGGACGCTGTAAAACTGCTGGGCGCTGGCGAATCCAGCGATGCCTACCACATGTCGTCGCCACATCCGGACGGACGCGGAGCGCGTCTGGCGATGGAAGCCGCGCTGAACAGCGCGGGACTGACGGCCGCTGAAATCGATTACATCAACCTGCACGGAACCGCGACCTTGAGCAACGACGCCGCCGAAGGCAAAGCCGTGTACTCGTTATTCGGCGGCGCGACGCCTTGCAGCTCCACCAAGGGCATGACCGGCCACACCCTCGGCGCGGCGGGCGCGCTCGAAGCGGTTGTGTGCGCGCTGGCGTTACGGCATGGCGTTATGCCCGGCAGCCCCAATACGCGGAAGGCGCTGTCCGATCCGCCGCTGAACTATCTGTTGACAAGCCGGAAACAGCCGTTTTTACGGGCGCTAAGCAATTCATTCGGTTTTGGCGGCTCGAACTGTTGCCTTATTTTCAGTGCTCATGACTAGGGAAAGCGCTTTGAAGGTCTGGATTTCGGGAGTAGGCCTGCTCGGCCCCGGTTTGCCGAGTTGGCGCGAAAGCCGGAACGTTCTGAACGGCATGCAGGCTTATCTCCCAGGCGCCGCCAGCCTGCCCAGCCCCATGCAGCTTCCTCAGGCTGAGCGCAGGCGCAGCAGCACGCCGGTCAAACTGGCTCTAGCCGTCTGCCAGGAAGCCATGGATGCATCGCAACTGGCCGCAACGGAGCTCGCCAGCGTGTTCTGCTCGTCCAGCGGCGATAGCCATAATTGCCATGCCATATGCGAGGCGCTGGCATCCGACGACAGCCGCATTTCGCCAACGCGCTTTCATAATTCGGTCAACAATGCCGCGGCAGGCTACTGGAGCATAGCAACGCACTCCATGCGCGCGTCCACCCTGCTGTGCGCCTACGACGCCAGTTTCGGCGCCGCTCTGCTGGAGGCGGCGGCACAAGCAGCCGTGGACGGAAACGACGTGCTGCTGACCGTCTACGACACGGAATACCCCGAGCCCCTGAAAGCAAAGCGCCCGCATCAAATCACCCTGGGGATTGCGCTGATATTGAGTCCCCGGCCACTGGCCAACAGCCTGGCGGCGGCGACCATACAATTCACCGATGAAGCTCCGTCATCGCTGGCGGATGTGGAGCTGGAAAACCTGCGAAGGCACACGCCCTCTGCACGCGGGCTACCGCTGCTCGAAGCGCTGGCCTGTCGTAAACCCGGCCGGGTTGTCCTGGATTACCTCGATTCGTTGCGTATCTGCGTCGAAGTGACGCCATGCTAGATCGAAGCTGGATTATCGAGCATATTCCACATCAGGGCGCAATGTGCCTGCTTGAAAAAGTAGAAAGCTGGGACCTCGACCATGTGCGCTGCCGCACAGCCCGTCACCGCGACAGCAATAACCCGATGCGCACCTCCGGACGCCTCGGCGCCGCCGGCGGCATTGAATTCGCGGCTCAAGCCATGGCGCTGCACGGCGCGTTGATGACAACGATGCAGAATGCCCCGACAGTCTCAGCGCCCCCAAAAGCCGGCCTGCTGGTCAGCGTGCGCAATGTGCAATTCAACGTAACCCGGCTGGATGATATCGAGGACGATCTGCTGGTTGAAGCGACACGCGTCAGCGGCGACGGCCGTAACGTCATTTATGATTTTAAACTGTGCGACGTTGCGCGATTACTGATAACAGGCCGGGCCGCCGTTATTCTGGATGCGGAGTTGATCGGAAAATAGTATGAAAAAGGCACTGGTAACCGGCGGCAGCGGCGCTATCGGCAGCGCAATCGCCGCGCATCTGGCCGCGGAAGGGCTGCATGTTTTTGTGCAGGCCCATCGCGGCATCGACAAGGCGCAGGAAACCGTCGCGCGCATCAGGGAGACGGGCGGGTCCGCTGAAATACTGGTTTTCGATGTTACCGACGCCGAAGCCGCGCGCGAATTGCTGGAAAAATCATGCGAAAGCCAACCGGTACAGCTATTGGTGAACTGCGCCGGTATTCATGACGATGCCGTGTTTCCGGGCATGCGCCCCGAACAATGGCATCGCGTCATCAATGTATCGCTGCACGGTTTTTTTAACGTCAGCCAGCCGCTGATCATGCCGATGATCCGCAGCCGCTGGGGACGCATCGTCAATATAAGTTCCGTTGCGGCAATCATGGGCAACCGTGGTCAGGTCAATTATGCGGCGGCCAAGGCCGCTCTGCACGGAGCAACCAAATCGCTGGCGCTGGAAGTGGCCTCGCGCGGCATTACCGTCAATGCCGTCGCGCCAGGCATCATAGAAAGCGATATGATTACCGGCAGTTTCGATGCGGAAAGCATTAACCGGCTGGTGCCGATGAAACGGGCGGGAAAACCGCAGGAAGTAGCCGACCTGGTCGGCTTTTTATGCTCGGAACGCGCCGCCTATATCACCGGGCAGATATTATCGATTAATGGGGGAATGGCTTGAACGGGGCGGACGACGATAATTTCCAGTATTCAACATGCCGGTGTTTCAACCCCACTGATTTTATACCTGTCGTTCCCGCCGGGTAAGACAAACTCCGAACATCAATTTCCAGGAAACTGCATAAAACCATGACCAGCACTCTTACGGCTTCCGTCGGCGTTCATAAAACCGAAGCGCTGCTTTTTTTCACTCTGCTGCAACTTTCCGCGATTGTACTGGCCGGACGCGTGGGCGGCGCGCTGGCGTTACGCTTCGGTCAAGCACTGGCGGTTGGCGAAATCATCGTCGGCATCCTGCTGGGGCCTTCGCTGCTCGGCTTCGTCAGCCCCGATCTGTTCGCTTTTCTATTCAAATCGGCGCCGCCTGAACCGATACAAATCCTGTCGCAACTGGGACTGATACTGCTGATGTTTCAAATCGGCCTGGAATTCGACTTTTCCCATCTCGCGGCACCGCAGCACCGCAAGTCCGTATTCGCCATAGCCGCCGCCAGCCTGATACTGCCGTTCGGTCTCGGGCTGGCATTCGGGTACTACACTGCCCCGATACTGTCCCCCGACGCCGACCGGATAGCTTCCGCCCTGTTTGTCGCCACCGCGTTCTCCATCACCGCGCTACCGATCCTTGGCCGTATCCTGATGGACTTCAAACTGACGAGGGAACCCTTGGGCGTCATTGCCATCAGCGCCGCCGCGATCAACGATGTCGTCGGCTGGCTGTTGCTGGCGCTGATCACCGAGCTGACGCTGACCCACTTCCAACCAGCGTCCTTCGGCATCAAAATCGCCTGGGTCATAGGATTTTTTCTGTTCATGTGTTTTGCGGTCAGACCAGTCGCCGGCCATTGGCTGGGCAAATCCTCATTGCAACGCGGAGAACTCTCGAACAATGTCTTCGGCGGCGTACTGATAGCGGTTTTTCTGTCGGCAATGGCAACCTACAAACTGGGCATATTCGCGATTTTCGGCGGCTTCATCATGGGCGTGATTCTGCATGATCAGGCGACGCTGATCAGAGCGTGGCGCGAGCGCATGGGGCAATTCGTGCTGGTTTTTTTCCTGCCCATCTTCTTCACCTACAGCGGCCTCAGAACCGATATCGGCGGCCTGCAAAACGCCGAGCAATGGGACTGGTGCGTGCTGCTGATCGTACTGGCGACGCTGGGTAAATTCGGCGGCGCTTATCTCGCTGCGCGCTTTTGCGGACTGGATAACCGGCAAGCCAAGATCATCGGCATCCTGATGAACACGCGCGGATTGATGGAGCTGATTATCATCAATGTCGGACTGGATCTGGGCGTCATTTCCCGCAATCTGTTCACGATGCTGGTGATTATGGCGATAGTCAGCACAGTGATTACCACGCCGGGTTTGCGGGCGTGGCTGCCGGGACACCAAAAAAACTGGTAACTATCCAGTACAAGCGCTGAAAACCTGCCCAGAGCAGCCGCAATAAAGGCATAGCTGAATAGTTACAAAGCTCATCCCCATAACCATGACGGCATGTCAATGTCGGATTGCTGAATTGCTCCCTCTGTGGCGCATAACATGCTCCATACGCGTTTTTGTGTATGGAGTTTTTTTATGGGGAACCGTCACTGCGCAGCGTGCAAGCAGATTTTTCAACCCCGCCCTCAATCACCTCGTCAATCTTACTGCTCATCTCCCGGCTGCCAGCGGCAGCGCAAAGGACTGTGGCATAAAAACAGTCTAAAGACTGACCCTGCTTACCGCGACAACCAAAAGCGAGCGCAGCAGGCCTGGAAAAAACGCCACCCCGGTTATGATCGTCAATACCGCAAAGACAACCCGGAGTATGCGGAACGCAATCGAACTTTACAAGAACTTTACAAAGGGAGCGGAGTCGGCGAAAAAGCAGCGCCATTGCAAAAATGGACGCATCAATCCCACTCAATTCGCTGGCTTCGGGGATTTATCGGCTTAGTTGAAAGTCAGATTCGACGCTAGTCTGGCGCCCGATATCAGCCTCGGCGAACATAACAGTATCGAATTCGAAAGTTACCGCTTCAACACGCTGGACTATTTATACGGGATGTCCGAGAGAACGCATATCAGGAGGGCTGCATGAGTAAAGAACATCGCCCCGGCACTATCCAGATGATCCCCCTTAACCGGATTGAGATACTCAACCCGCGCGATCGCAACGACAGAATATTCGAGGAAATCGTTTGCCGATGAAAATTTTACGACCTTACTACCCGCCGAAGGTTTGGAAACGCTTCCGGCAAATCTGGCCGAACGACTTTGGACTGGAGGACTCCAACAATGCCTCATTTGCCACTCGGTTTCGTACCCGAACCATTGACTATCCCGCTCGATCAGATATTGCCCACGCGCAAAACACCTCAAGGAGCCATCTATACCCGAAAACTGAAACAGATTCGCTCTTCCATCGTTGCGGTCGGGTTGATTGAACCGCTCACTATCGGTAACGCCGACAAAGCGACCGGGCAACACTTCTTATTGGATGGACACATCAGGTTGCTTGTGCTGCGCGATCTCGATTATCGAGACGCGCCTTGCTTTATTGCCACCGACGATGAAGCCTACACTTACAACAACCGTATCAATCGATTTTCGACGATACAGGAACATCATATGATTCAACGTGGCGTTTCAAGGGATCGGCTCGCGGCAGCCCTCAACATGGATGTCAGTTATGTCCCCAAAAAAATTAATCTGTTGGACGGATTGTGCAAAGAAGCCGCAGAAGTTTTAAAAGATCAGCAGTTTTCCACCCGCCTCAGCCAGATCCTGCGCAAAATGAAACCGCTTCGGCAAATGGAATGCGTCGAACTCATGGTGTCGGCTAACAACCTTTCCGTAGCTTACGCTCAGGCGCTATTGATGCCTACACCAGTAAAGTTACTGGTTGAATCCAGCAAAGCAAAAAATGAATGGCGTCACGCCTGAACAAATAGTCAAGATGGAACGGGAAATGACCAACTTGCAAGGGCAATACAAATTGGTCGAACAATCCTATCGCGATGACATTCTGAGCCTGGTTCTCGCCAAAGGCTATTGATCCAAACTAATCAAAAACGAACAAGTGGTACACTTCCTTCGTATTCATCGGCCTGATATGTTGGTCGCGTTCGAAAACATCATCCAGACAATATCGCTGGATACGTAAACACAACCGTTTTCCAGCCGGGATATAACTTCCCGAATTGAACCTCACACCCTGTTCCCCTAAGCCCTTCGGCTGCGCTCGGGGTAAATCGCTTAGCAGGGCCTTATTGAAGGGCCGTTCATGATTCGACAGGCTCACCCACAAACGGGGAAGTTGTTTTTGACCATGGCCCTAAAAGGAACCGGCAAAAAAAGACCTGGCAAGCGCGATAGAGGTCAGGTCGTCCGACTGCGGCGCATTACCTTCGAAATTTTTCACCGTATCGACAAGGTATTGAATGATTGCTCCGGGACTACGGTCGGCAACCGCGATCAGCGCGGTTGCCAGCGCCGCATCGCCAAACCCCCGCCCTTGCTCATTAAACGCTTCGGTAATACCGTCGCTATACAGGAACACGCGATCGCCTGGCGCTATGTGGACCCGATGTTCGCCAAACTCGGCGTCATCCACCACACCCAACGCCATTCCAGCGGTTCTGGGTAATTTTTCCGGCTGTTTCGTTGCGCCGAACAGGTAGGGCGGCAAATGCCCGCCATTGGCATAGGTAAACCAGCCGCTGCGCGCATCCAGTACGCCGTAAAACACGGTAACGAAAAGGCTCTTCGGATTGGAAGCATAAATACGCCGGTTTGCTTCGCTCAACACTTGCGCCGGAGACTCCAGCGTTTCGGCCACTGTCCGAATGGCGGTCCGGCAGATCGCCATAAAAAACGAAGAAGCAACGCCTTTATCGGCCACATCGGCAATCAATATCCCTACCCGGCCATTACCCAACTCGATATAATCATAAAAATCGCCGGCCAGCTGCTTGGCGGGCAGCATGATGGCGCTGGCGGTATATCCGGGTATATTCGGAAAATGGGCCGGTAATATGGCCTGCTGCAAGGAATGAGCTACATCCAGTTCGTTTTCTATGGTCTGCTGCGCAAACTCGAGCAGCCGGTTTTTTTCCTCGAGTTCCACCGTGCGCTGCACAACGGTTTCCTCCAGTTCCTGCTTCTGGCCCTGCACCTTGCGCGCCATTTCCTGAAAAACCCGCGCCAGCACGCCCAGCGCATCCATGCGTCTGGCGACCGGGTCCAGCAGCGCCATATTCAGATTTCCATCCTGCAACGCATGCGCCGCATCGGTGACAACCAGCAGGGGAGCCGTAATGCTGTTGGTATAATGAGTCAACATCAAAACGGCGCAGAACATCACAACCAGCACAATGACCGCGGTCATGATCAATTCCCGCACCAGCGCTTCATGCAGGGTTTCAGTCGGGATATGCAGCAGCGTGGCGCCGACCAAACTCCCTTGCGCAGCGTCCGGATCGCCTGTTTCCTTATGGATAGGGGCGGCTACGGTAATCCTGTCGCCTTCAATATCGCTGATTATTTGATTGTTGCGCATCGCAGAATTCAAGTTCGCTTTGTCGATAACGCTCAACTCCGCGGATTTTTTACCCGCTCCGGCAAAATGCAAAACGGCGAGATCCTGATTAACCACCCACACTCTTTCGACGCCGGAATCCTTGACGATACGGTTGATATATTCCTGGGTCCCCAGCGTCCGTTTCATCGTGTCGATCACTTTGCCATCGAGACCGACTTGAACGATGCGCGGCTTGTCGATACCGGAAACGCCGACATATTTGTAAATCTTGCCATCCATATCGCGTCTGAGCACATCCTGAACCACCACCCCCGAGCGGCTATTCAATAAAGACCAGAACTCCGACGCCTGCGGTTGCTTCGACGCCTCGGGACGAAATTGAAAACCGCCGGACGGCTCGGAATGAAGATACACTTTGCCTTTGGGGTCGGTAACCCCGATTTCACCCAGATCGTCAGAACCCACCATGGCGTCCAGATGACGATTGATTTCTTTTGGACTCAACCCGGCTTTTTCGGCAACCGCCACGAAGTGACTGACGATACGCGCAGAAGTCACCATATCCTGAGACAGCAGAGATTCCGCCTCGGTTTCCACGGTTTCCCCCATATCGGCTGTTCTGGCAATAATGCCGGCCAGCGTCTTACCGTCGTCCTCGGCCTGATCCAGA
Source organism: Candidatus Methylospira mobilis (assembly GCF_009498235.1). Lineage (NCBI taxonomy): Bacteria > Pseudomonadati > Pseudomonadota > Gammaproteobacteria > Methylococcales > Methylococcaceae > Candidatus Methylospira > Candidatus Methylospira mobilis. Next base: position 3,849,257 of record NZ_CP044205.1, read on the forward strand.
ATGGCGCGCTGGGTGTTGTAGGCGAGACTCACCGCAGTTGCAACGATACTAAGCGCCAGCAGGGCGGAAACGATCAGCAACAGACGCGTTTTCAGCTTCATGTCAACCTGTCTTCGAATGCTGGACCACTACCCGCTTTTTGTGGTTCAAGAAGCCAGCGCCTCTTCGATAGTAGGGAAGATTTCAAACAATTTGGTAAAACCGCTGATTTCGAATACATCCTGCACCGGCTCCTGTAAGCCGCTCAAACGTATACGTCCGTTCAGCGATTTGGTTTTTTTGGCCGCCATTAAAAATATTCTCAACCCGGCGCTGCTGATGTAGGCAATTCCCGAACAGTCCAGCACCACGTCGGCCTGATTCGCATCTATCAGGATCAATAGCTGCGACTCAAGCTCTTTCGAGCCAGATGAATCGACGCGGCCGGTCAATGTAGCAACCAGTACCGGCCCTTTGTTATAAGAAGTAACTTCCAGCATGATCAAATTCTCGTTTAAAAATAAATGAAAAAGAGTAAGAGATTTTTCAAAAACGCAAAAGGAGAGGAAGTGAAGTAAGTCTATGGCTGTCAGAAAACCATCAGTGACCATGAAAGGGCCTGACGGGCCTCCATGGACGGATTTACGGAATGCTTCGACAAAACTTCGTCCCCATACAAAAGCGGGTATTGAATAGTTACAAAAGTTAATCCTTGAAAGTCAGACTCAATTCGGCCATACCCATGGTTTCCTGCCGTACGTGCACCCTGTCGGCAAGCTTCTGGATCAGGTATCCGGCCATCCTCATAACCGCGCTTTCATCCTCCAGCAACTGTTCCTGGGTAGGAGGACGAGTAACCAAAGGCACCAGACCGCCACGGTATCGCAACACCACGGTAAAACTGAACTCATCGTATTGGGTTTCCATACTAATCGTACCAGAAACTCCCGGCTCCGACTCAACCAAATCGTGATCGATCAAGGTTTCGAATGCCTGCCAGGTAGCGTGCTCGGCGCGACGGACAACCTCGTGGCGGGCGCCCCAGGCCTTACCCTGCTGTTCGAGAAAATCGACGATATCATCCAGCGACGATTGGTCAACGGCAAAGGTTTTGCGCAACCGCGTCTTGGCGCCCAGCCGGAAAACCAGCGACAGCAAAGTGGCGCAAGTAGTGGCCATCGCAACATTGGACAGCGTAACAGCCTGAAAAACAGGGGGCAGCGTAAGATAATAGTACTGTTTAAGCGGCTCGTGGCTGATCCCTACAATAATGGATACCCCGACTGAGATGATTTTGCGGTTATCCAGCATTCGGGATGTAATCATCTGCATGCCCGCCATTGCTGTAAACACGGATAAAAAAACCACGGCCGCGGCCGTTACCGGCAGCGGTATCAAAAACCATATCGCGGTCAGCTTGGGTACAAATGCGAAACATATCATCAACGCGCCCAGCCACCATGCAATATACCGAGAGGTGCATCCCGTCGCGGCGGCCAGACTGACCGCGCCGCCGCTGGAGGTCAACGGCATCGCATTGACCAGCGCGCCCAGCAAATTGGTAAAGCCTTCGGCGCGCACGCCTTTGCAAACCGACAGCATATCGGGCCGCTTCCAGTTGGCGTCGTTGAAGCGCTGGGCTACCGCGATTGCTCCGAAACCGTGCAGCGAAAGCGCAAGCCCCACGATCATGAAAGAAGGTATCAACGATATATCCAGCCGCCAACCGAACACCGGCACCTCGGGAATACGCAGCAACGGTACGTTTTCGAGCTGGCGCACTGCGACGTCCAAGGGAAGATCGCCGAGAAAATAAGCCAGTACGGCCCCGAGCAGGAGCCCGGAAAAAGCCGAAAACAGGCGCAGCCAGCCGGACGACCAGACGCTGATGGAAATCATCGCCGCCAGAGTCATGGTGATCAGCACACCGGAGTGCTTCAAACTGGCGAACTGATCCAACGAGCCGTCTTCATGCGAAGCAATCAGTTCGAGACCGCGCGAACCCAAACTCAATCCCATCATAATCACGGCAACGCCGGCAACTTCCACCGTAAAAACGCTTTCCAGCCGCTTGAACGCCTCACCCAGAAAAATCTGGGTCGCACCCACCACTGCCAGCATGCCGAAAGCCAGCTCGAACCCCCCGGAAGCGATCGCTACCGTCATAACGGAAAAGGTGGCCGGCGTTACCTGCAAGGGACAGAAGTAACCGGAACCGAGACCGAAACGGCCGAACGCCTGCACGATGACACCCACCCCGGAAACAATCAGCGTAGTCGCCATCAAATTATAGAAATCGTGTATTCCCAGGTTTTTTTCGTGACTGAACAGACGTATGACGCCCATGTAAACACCGAGAAAAGCCAATTGCTGTAATGAAATAAACAGCGCGTGATGATAGGGCGGCTTGCTATCCAGCCAATGGATAATCGAATCGGGTTTGCGCATTTTTCAATCCGGCTTGTTACTTTAGGTAGCGGGCATGAAATCGCCCGTTTCCGGGTCGGTCGCCCACAAATCGCCGGTCTCCAGATCGAACCACCAGCCGTGCAGATCGAGCTTGCCATCTTCCACGGCCTGCTTGAGCCAGGGATAAGTCAGCAGATTTTGAAGCGAGCCGCGTATAGCCGCCCTCTCTACCAGATAAGGATAATCCTTGAGCTGCTCCAGGGAGATCTGCTTGGTTTCTCCCGCGCCTTTGGACGGCGTTATAAACAAACGGCAAGCTTCTTCGGCAATGGAAACCCACTGGCCAATGAAATCGCTTTCCATCTCTGCCCCGGATACGGCATCCAACAGCGCCTTGATTCCGCCACAATGCGCGTGTCCCATGATAATGATATGTTCGACCTTCAAATGCCGTACCGCATATTCAATCGCTGCGCCCACGCCGTGTTGCGCATCATCGCGGCAATAGGGCGGCACAAGATTGGCGACGTTGCGCACCATGAACAAATCGCCGGGACCTGCGTCCACCAGCAAAGCCGGATCGACCCTTGAATCGCTGCAGGCAATCATTAATGCCTTGGGATGCTGCCCATAATCGAGCAGTCGGCGCATGGTTTCAGGCTTTTCGGTATAATAACGCTCCCTGAATTTGAGCATCGCATCCTGAAAATGTGCCAACGAATCCGCACATGTCGCACCGGAATGTGTATTATCTTTAACAGGCGTGTTCATAGTCGGCAGTTTATAGTTGTATACTGTTTACGGGTATATGGAGGTTTGTTTCTGACGGCTGACCAATCTACCCTACATCGGCAGCGCGCGCAATCGCCATTGCTGCTCCTTGTAACCGGACATACGCCTGACTCATGTTTGAATGTACCATCGCTGCCAGCCCCGACCAACTTGACAGTCTGATCGAGTCCTTTGAGCAGTTTTGCGAGACCAAAGGCTTGCAAGGCGCTGTCGTCATGCAAATGCTGATGGTGCTGGAAGAAATAGCAAGTAACTCGATTAAGTATGGTTACCCGGACGGACGCACCGACGGCAGAATCGCCGTGCGTGCGGAAATATTAAAAAACAATTTGACGCTCACTGTCACCGACGATGCCTCTGCGTTCAATCCCACGCAGTTTGCAAAGCCCGATACCGCATCAGGCATCGAAGAACGTAAAATCGGCGGCCTTGGGCTTTACCTGATAAGCCAGTTAACCGACTCGATGTTCTACCAAAGGCATAACGAACAAAACATATTGCAAATCAATAAAAAAATCGTACAAACCCCAAACTCGGGGGTTTGAGGCTTGTACAGATCTTCGGGCGCTTTACCTCGCGCTGGACTATTCCTCTGCGACAGGAACGATATTAGCGGCGACCTCCTGAGCCGGCGACTCGCCCGACGGGGTCTCCGTTGCCTCTCCTTCGCCTTGCGGACGGTGATTATCGCGACGGCGATCGCGGCGACCACGCCCTCCACGGCGACGCGCAGCCGGACGCACGGGGGAAGATTCAACACCATCTTCCTGCTGATCCTGAACTACGCGCTCATCCGCGCCGCCATCGGTAAAAGTAACCTGCTCGGCTTCGAAAAATTCGACGTGAACCCGCTCGGCCGCAACAACGCCTGAAGTTGGGACCTCACCTTCAGGCTCCACCCAATCGATATAATTTTCCGATACCTTGGCCTGGCGCGTGCGCGCATGCGACCTTTTCGAACGATCTTCGACCGGTTTCCCCCCTTCTTCGGCGCGATACGCTCTGCTTTCACCGGAAATCGGATGAACCGGCTGCTCCTGAACCGAATCAGCGTCAATCACCGCTTCATCAACAGCCGCTGTCGAATCGGCATCGCCCGTTTGACGCAATACCGGTCTTTCAGTCTGGTCGTTATTGCGGACATCCCCGCTCCTGCGTCGGCCGCGGCGGCGCCTGCGCCTGGTTTGCTCCCGACCCGCATCGGCAACCGCCTCAGCCGCCGTGTTATCCATGTCCGCAAACGGAACGTCGCGGATGTCTTGCTCATCAAACGGTTGCACCAGGGCTTCTGCAGTTATCGCTTCCTGCGGCTGATGCTGCGGGCGGGGAGTGCGCGGAGGTTTGCGTTCGGGACGCTCTTGCTCACGAGCAGGCCGACGTTGATGCTTCGGTTTTGGCCTGAACTCGTCGCTGCTGTCCAATACGGGTGCCCGCTCAGAGACAACGGCAACGGCGTCGGCAACCAAGTCCAGGTTTTCATCCTCCGGGCGTCCACCAGTCAAAATATTCAAAAAACGTTTAATGAAGCTCCCGCCTATCCCCTGACCGCCGGCATCGCGATCGCGCTGCATAGCAGCCGGAACCGGTTGCGGCGGCGCAGAAGGAAGGAACTCCTTGATGGCCGGACGCTCCGGCACGGCAGCCGGCTCGCGAGCAAATCCCGGCAGCGCGACATCCTCACGCCGTATCAACTGGTAGCTGGGCTTTTTCTCCGGCTCATCCTCGGGGTTCGAGGCGCGAACGCGCTGGATATCGAACGACGAAGACTCCAGGTTTTCATCCGGCACAATAACGATAGTGACACTTTGGCGTTTTTCTATATCGCCGATGACGCCGCGCTTTTCGTTCAACAGGAACGTAGCGGAATTCAGCGGCACGCGCGCAATAATCTTGTCGGTATTCTTTTTAAGCGTTTCCTCTTCGATCAAACGCAAAGCGGCCAAAGCCAGCGATTCCGTATTGCGTATGGCGCCATGTCCCAGACAACGCGGGCAGGTCAGCAGAATAGCCTCGCCCAGCGAGGGGCGCAGCCTCTGGCGCGACATCTCGAGTAAACCGAATCGCGATATGCGTCCGACCTGTATACGCGCCCGATCCAGCTTCAGCGCGTCGCGCAGGCGATTTTCCACTGCGCGCTGATTGCGCGCCGCCATCATGTCGATAAAATCGATAACGATCAGCCCGCCCAGATCGCGAAGTTTAAGCTGCCGGGCGATTTCGTCCGCCGCCTCAAGATTGGTATTCAAAGCGGTTTCCTCGATATCGCTGCCCTTGGTCGCGCGTGCGGAATTGATATCGATGCTGGTCAGCGCTTCGGTTGGATCAATAACGATAGCGCCCCCTGACGGCAGCGGCACTTCACGGCTGTAAGCCGTTTCGATCTGGCTTTCGATTTGATAACGGCTGAAAAGCGGCACTCTGTCCTGATAAATACGCGCTTTATGGATAAACTGCGGCATGACCTGCTGCAGGAAGCTGCGCACCACATTGTAGGTTTCCTGGGTATCGATGATGATTTCATCAATGTCGTTGCGCAAATGATCGCGCAACGCGCGAATGATGACGTTGCTTTCCTGGAAAATCAGAAACGGCGCTTTCTTTTCTTTCGCCGACCGGTCTATCGCTTCCCATAACTGCAACAGGTAATTGAGATCCCACTGCAGTTCTTCGACCGATTTGCCGCCTCCTGCAGTACGGATGATCAGACCCATGGTCTCGGGAACCTGCAATGCGCTCATGACTTCGCGCGTGTCGCTGCGCACATCGCCTTCGATGCGGCGGGAGATGCCGCCCGCTTTCGGATTATTCGGCATCAGCACCAGATAGCTGCCGGCCAGACTGACAAAGGTAGTCAACGCGGCGCCTTTATTGCCGCGCTCCTCTTTCTCGATCTGAACGACAATTTCCTGCCCCTCCCTAAGCAGGGTCTTGATTTCACGGCGGGATACGTCTGCTCCATTAGACGACAGGTTTTCCGGAGCGATTTCCTTGAACGGCAGAAACCCGTGCCGTTCAGCGCCATAGTTTACAAAAACAGCCTCGAGGCTGGGTTCTACGCGAGTAACTATTCCCTTATAAATATTTGATTTTTTTTGTTCCCTGGAAGGTACTTCTATATCGAAATCGTATATTTTTTGTCCATCGACCAGCGCAACGCGGAGCTCCTCCGGCTGCGTGGCATTAATAAGCATTCTTTTCATTATCCTGGCTATTCCTTTAGCGTTTTACAGAGAAAGCTTCACCCCGGCATAAAAACATGTTTTAAACGGCTGCGCAGCCTGAATCGATCAGACTGCGGCAGGGTGCTGGGAACTTGACCGTACTCCATGTACATGCCGGTTCCTGAACCCAAAGTCCGGGCGCCTTATACAAAAAGCTCTTGCTGCCGCGTTAAAATAAAACATGTTCCAAAAGCCCCATTCACGTCTTGCGATCACATATGCATCGGTTCATAAACCGGCCGGAGGCATCGCGCGGTTAACACAGCAAGCGCTATATTGCGTGACGGGCATAAATCTTGATTATACGGGCATCCCAAGCACAGGCGCTGAAGCGCCTCGCTTGCCTTTCTTTAAAAACGCTGATCTCGCTCATCACGGGTTGAGCGAATAAACCCTGTCTTGCCGCCCAAAGGCGGCGCACCGCAGTACGAAAGTACTGTCGGAAAGTAATCCTTCATTCCTCTGTTCCAACGAAACACGAGTTTGAACGACTACAACGGAAACTCCGCCCTTACTGCGCGGGCCATTTACCACCGGCCTCGCACCAAAGTAAAAACACAGTCGCCCTAATTCCTGCTTCCTGAATCTGGCTACACTTTCGGGAAGCCCTCGCGCAAGCCTCTCTACCGGTTGTGGTCAGGCAACGCAAAGCGTCACACGCTTCACAACCCACGCTCTAGCGCCATGTCCGAGCGGACGCACCCGGCTAAGCGACCTGGAACCCACACCCTCGAACCCACACAAACCCGCCATCGAAGCCAGCGCATGTTTATATTAGTGTATTATGCACGCTTTACTATAACAATGTTATGTAAGGGCTTCAATTTATCTTGAAAAACCCTGCCAGCAGCGTTATTCCCGCACCTGCCCGCAGGAAAATCATGCGCAAGTGCGGCGGGCGCGCAACCCCGCACGGTCATATTAACGATATTCACCGCGTATTTCAGCACATCGGTGCCGGACGATTTTCCTCGGCCCCCAGCCAGGGGCTTTTTCGCGGAGCCTGAGCAGGACGGTTGCGTGCTTACTGCATAATTAACAAAAAACCATTATTTTCAAACTTATGAGTGAACAGCCCCCGGCCGCCGGAAAAGCCTCCCTGATCGAAATAGATGAGAGCTGCTCGGGACAGCGTATCGACAACTTTCTTTTCACCAAGCTGAAGGGGGTGCCCAAAAGTCACGTTTACCGTATTCTGCGCAGCGGCGAAGTGCGCGTAAACGGGGGGCGCAGCCAGCCCAGCCGCAAACTCGATACCGGCGACAAGGTACGCATTCCCCCACTCAGATTGCCGGAACGCGAGGAAGCCCCGCTTCCCGGCAATCTGCTGCGCGCACGCCTGGAACATAGAATTCTGTTCGAAGACGACAGCTTCATGGTCGTCAATAAACCGGCGGGCATGGCGGTACACGGCGGCAGCGGCCTGGCATACGGCGTCATCGAAGCCATGCGCAATATCAGGCCGGAGCTGCGCTTTATCGAGCTGGTTCACCGGCTGGACCGGGACACATCGGGCTGTCTGCTTCTCGCAAAGAAACGCAGCGCGTTACGCGACCTGCATGAACTGTTCCGTTCCGAACATGATGTGGAAAAATTCTATCTGGCGCTGCTCTCCGGCGTTTGGGCCAGAAAACAGCAACTGGTAGACGCGCCGCTCAAAAAGAACACATTAAAAAGCGGCGAGCGTATCGTGCGCATTGCTTCCGACGGCAAACCGGCGCAAACGCATTTCAGACGCATGCGGAAATATAGCGGCGCAACGCTGGTAGAAGCGCAGCTGCTGACCGGGCGCACCCACCAGATTCGCGTGCACGCCCAATCGATCGGCCATCCGCTCGCCGGCGACGAACGTTACGGCGAAGATAAGCTCAACGCCGTATTTCGCAACCAGGGGTTGAAAAGATTATTCCTGCATGCGGCAAAACTGTCATTCAAACACCCGGCGACAGGAAAGGCTTTCAACATAGAAGCCCCGCTGGAAACCGATCTGCAGCAATATCTCGATACGCTCGCCACACTTGAATAACCTTCCCATCGGGATGCATTCGAACCACAAAAACACCTCACTCAGCTTACGCAAAAAGTACGGAACCTGATAACATAAAAGCGATTGGCATTCAGAACATATGGAGAACCACTTGAAGCAACCGGTAGAAATAGATAGCCCCATGAGCCGTGCGGAAATCCGCGCCAGCCTGTCGCTGGCAGGGATTTACATGCTTAGAATGCTGGGCCTGTTCATGATATTGCCGGTCTTTTCGATCTATGCCAGAACGCTGGAGGGCTCCACCCCCCTGCTTACCGGGCTGGCAATCAGCGCTTACGGACTGACCCAGGCCATCATCGGCATTCCGTTCGGCATCTGGTCGGACCGTTACGGCCGCAAAAAACTGATCACCATCGGCCTGATCATCTTCGCGCTGGGCAGCGTGGTCGCGGCGCTGTCCGAATCCATTTACGGCGTGATCGCCGGCAGAGCGCTGCAAGGCTCCGGCGCGGTCGCCGCCGTGGTCATGGCGCTGGCGGCCGATCTGACGCGCGAGGAGCACCGCACCAAGGCCATGGCGCTGATCGGCGTCAGCATCGGCATTTCGTTCGCGATCTCTATGGTTGCAGGACCGGTGCTGGACAGCCTTATCGGCGTACCCGGCATGTTCTGGCTGATCGCGCTGCTGGCGCTTGCCGGCATCGCGGTATTGTACCTTCTGGTTCCAAACCCGATCGTCAGCCGTTTTCATCGCGACACCCAGGCGCAACCGGCGCGATTCCGCTCGGTGCTGGCAAACGGGGACCTGCTGCGCCTGGATTTCGGCATTTTCGCGCTGCACGCGATACTGACCGCCACCTTCGTCGTCATCCCGCTGGTTTTGCGCGATACGTTGCAACTGGAAACTGCCAAACACTGGCAGATTTACCTGCCGGTATTCGTGCTGTCGATGTTCGCGATGGTTCCGTTCGTCATTATCGCCGAGAAAAACCGCAAAATGAAAGCGGTTTTCATCACCTTTATCGGGCTTGTCGCTATTGCCGATGCCGGATTGATGCTGAGCGGAGACTCGCTGTTAACCGTAGCCGCGCTGCTGTTCGTCTTCTTTACCGGCTTTAACCTGCTGGAAGCGACCTTGCCCTCGATGATATCCAAGACTGCCCCGGCCGACCTGAAAGGCACAGCCATGGGCATCTATTCAACTTCGCAGTTCCTTGGGGCCTTCGTCGGCGGCATTTCCGGCGGGTTCATACAAGGCGAATTCGGCATTCCCGCTGTTTTCCTGTTTTGCGCGCTGGTCGCGCTGCTTTGGCTGCTGGTTGCCCTAGGCATGAAACCGCCGCGCCACTTGAGCAGCTTACTGATCAATCTCGGCGAACTGAGCACGGATCAGGCTCACGAGTTTTCAAGGAAACTATTACTGGTTCCCGGCGTCGAGGAAGCGGTGGTGCTGTCGGAAGACGGCGTCGCCTACCTGAAAACCGACAAAACCCTATTGGATAAAGAAGCATTACAACGGGTACTTCAATCGTGAGCATGTGTAAACCGGTTCACAACGAATACCATCACCATAAAGACGGAGAAAAATCATGGCCAGTCGCGGCGTCAACAAAGTCATTCTGATCGGCAATCTCGGCGCAGACCCCGAAGTACGCTACATGCCCAATGGCGGCGCGGTGACTACTATTCGTCTGGCGACCAGCGAAACCTGGAAAGATCAAAACACCGGACAACAGCAGGAACGCACCGAATGGCACCGAGTGGTTTTCTACCGCCGCCTTGCCGAAATCGCCGGCGAATACCTCAGAAAAGGCGGCAAGGTTTATATCGAAGGCAGCCTTAGAACCAGCCAGTACGAGAAAAACGGCGAAAAACGCTATAGCACCGACATCGTAGCCAACGAAATGCAGATGCTGGACCGCGCAGGCGAAGGCGGCAGCGGCAGCGGCAGTGCGCGCGGCGGTGAAGGCGCGTCCTATTCTTCGTCAGGCCGTAACCAGGATCAGGGCGCCTATGCGCCGCCATCGGGGGGCAGCCGCCCCGCCCCCAGCAGCAGCAGCAGCCGGCAGCCTGAGCCCAACTACCCGCCACAGGGCATGGACGACGGTTTTGATGATGACATTCCGTTCTAGGTTCTGTTGACATTAGCACGCGCCACCAGTGAAGCTGGAACCATTTCGAAAATGGCTGACCGACTCGAAATTAGCGCCGAAGACTGGAACGTTATCTATCCCATACTGGTGAAACATCGGCATGTCCGATCGACGTCCGAGGAACAGTGCCGGGCCTTTCTGGTTGCCGTTCTGCAAATTCTTCGATCGGGATCGCAATGGCGTTTGCTGCCGGAAGCGCATGGCAAGTGGAACTCCGTGTTCAAGCGTTTTTCCCGCTGGAGCAAGCATGGGGTTTGGCAGTCGCTGTTCGCCGGATGCATCCATCATCCTGATTTGCAAAGCGTGTTTATCGATTCCACCATCAACCGCGCTCATCCCTGCGCTGGTGGCGCGGCGGGCAGTAATGCCGAGGATGAAGCCTTGGGACGATCGAAGGGCGGCTTTACTACCAGGATTCACGCCATCACCGATGCCTTGGGGAATCCCCTCGAATTCTTACTGACCGGAGGGCAGGCCAGCGACATTGGACAGGCTGAAACCTTGCCGGCGCTGACGCCAGCGGGTGCGCGTGCGTTTGTCGGTGACAAAGGCTATGACAGCGATGCGCTCGTCCAGGCCATCGTAGCGAGAGATATGAAAGCCGTCATTCCTCCGCGCTGCAATCGAAACAAGGTACGCGAGTGCGATTGGTTTATTTACAAAGAACGCCATCTGATTGAATGCTTCTTCAACAAAATCAAACATTACCGACGAATATTTTCGCGTTTTGAAAAAACAGCTCGCAACTACATGGCCTTCCTTCACTTCGTCTCAGCTCTCATTTGGTTGCGGTGATACGTCAACAGAACCTAAACATTCGTACTCCACTTTCGGACGGGGTTACAAAACGATTTTTGATGTTGTGGCCTATAACTTCTGATTATCGTAATTATTAATTAATAAATAAAACAATGTCTTGAATTTTATTAACGCGCTAATTTTACCTTTTCGGGGGGTTGGGTAAAAACAGCCATAAACGGTTTCAGCACTCATGGAGTTCCATTGCCAAGAAGGCTATAATTTTCATCGCTTCTTTTCTGGATCGTGATGTTTCCTATGATTTTCTTAAGCAGGAGTCGCTGGCTTTGCCAGATCTCCTGCCAACATTCCCGCCAGATTGCGAGAAGGACGGTCAGGATAAGGGGTCCCAGAAACAACCCTACCATTCCAAAAACAAACAAACCACCCGCCACACCGAAAAGTACAATTAATAAGGGGATGTCGGTGGCACTGCTGATCAGCAAAGGGCGTAAGATATTGTCAATGGGATGGACCACAATGGCACCCCAGGCCAACAATCCCAGACCGGCTCCGATATGACCGGATAATAGCAACCATGCCGGACCCCAAATCAACACAGTACCGATGAAAGGTATCAACGAAGTCAGTGCTGTCATTGCACCAAGAAAAATAGGCGTCCCAATGCCCATGATCCAATAGCCGATCCCGGCGCCCAGACCTTGGGCCAAGGCACCGACGATCAGCCCATAGACTACCGCATGAGTGGTTCCCTCCACGGCTTTAAAATAGCCATCCGCTGATTCGCCGACCACTTTGCGCAAGCCCTCTCGAATCTGTCCCAACAGAAGATTTCCATCACGATAAAAGAAGAACAGCGTAATCCCCGTAATCATGAGTTTCAGTACATTGCGTCCGATTTGACCAACAATCCCCGCCAAACCATTCAGCCAGGGTTCAAGCCACTCTTTCATTTGTTGCGTCATAAGAGTGGGATTTTCCCAATAGGCTGTCATCTCATCATGTAATGCTCGCCCAACTAAAGGGATACGGGCGACGGTATCCGGTATCAACAGGGGGTGATCGGAAACTTGTGTTGCAAGGGCGTGATAGGCATCGGCCAGTTCACCCTGTAAACGGACCAATAACCATAATGCTGGAAAGACTAGGAGGATGATCAATAGTGTGGTCATGATCAATGCTGCGGCGGAACGATACTTCTCAAGCATTCGCAGCAAGCGGCGATAGGCCGGCCAAGTCACAAATGCAAGGATCGTTGCCCAAGCCATTGACACCTAAAAGGGTTTAATCACCCAATAGCCCAACCCCACCATGATGCCGAGCAAAATCAAAAAAAATATCTGACGGTTGGACATAGTTTGGATGCCTCACTACCGATTTTCAATGAACACGCTTATGCAGGCTACTGCTGCGTTGGCCCGCAAGCTGATATTTTTCAATTTTTTGGGCTTACAACCCCTGCTTCCTAATCCTGTGTTCGCCCACCAGAGCCCAGACGGCAAGCACCAGGTATGCGGCGAAGGCCATCAGCGTCCAATTCGCCAGCGGCAGGCCAAGCATCGCCAATCCTTGCTCTTCGCATACTCCATTGGACAGAAACAAGACGGGGAATTGCAGGCCCAGCCATTCCAACGGGTAATCCATCAGTCTTGCAAAACCGTCTGCACAAGCGGCGGCGTTAGGCGGCTGGCGATAGAGCCAGCTCTGGTAGGCCGCCAGGCCTAAGCCCAAAGCCACGAATCCTATGGCCAAGCCACCCGGAATCCAGCGCGCCCGCCGCCCGTCCGGGAGGGCGGCAATCAACAAGGCCAGCGCGGCGACCAGCATGAACAGCAGGCGCTGCAAGACGCACAGCTCGCAGAAGCTGCGCTCCATCCAGCGAGTCAGGCCCAGACTGGCGCACACCGCCGCCACGCAGGCCAGGGCGAGGGTGATCCAGACCAGACGAATGCCGGCGTTGCGCAGCTTGAAAAGCTGCAAACAGGCGACACTGGCCAGACCCAAGCCAAAGGCGATGCCCAGCTCGGAGGTCGGCAACGGCGCGAAGCGAAACAGCTTAGCAAGTGGCGGCAGATAGAGCGACAAGGCGAGCATCGCCAGCGTCAGGCCGGTCACGATCCACAACACCGGATTGGGCATGCGCAACGATGCCAGCAACGTGCGCGAGCGCGGCCGGTTGGCAAAGATCAGCGCCAGATTGGCGGTGACCAGCACGGCGAACGCAAAGGCGCGGGCGGCAGGTTCGCTCAACTCACCCTGCGCGAACGCATAGGCCCCCATGACCACCGCCAGCACGCCGAGGCCTTGCAGCAGCGCGTGCCAGAGCGTGGCGCCGCCAAACAGCGGCGCATCGGGATCACGCGGCGGGCGCTTCATGCTGTCGGCTTCTGCCGGTTCGTTCTCGAAGGCCAGCGAACAGGTCGGGTCGATGACGATCTGGAGAAAGGCGATGTGCGTCGGAAAGAGCATGGCCGGATAGCCCAGCAGCACCGGCAGCAGCGCCATGCCGGCGATCGGCACATGCACCGCCAGAATGTAGGACATAGACTTCTGCATATTGTCGAAAATGCGCCGTCCCAGCCGCACCGCACCCACGATGGAGGCGAAATTGTCGTCCAGCAACACCAGCGAGGCGGCTTCGCGAGCCACGTCAGTCCCACGCCCGCCCATGGCGATGCCGACATGGGCGGCCTTGAGCGCCGAGGCGTCGTTCACGCCGTCGCCGGTCATCGCGGTGATTTCGCCGTCGGACTTCAGCGCCTGGACGATGCGCAGTTTCTGTTCCGGGGAGATGCGGGCACACACGCTCACCGTCTTCATGCGCTCTTGTAATTGCGCGTCGCTCAACGCCGTCAGGTCGTCGCCGGACAGAATATCGGCGGCGTCCAGTCCGGCTTGGCGGGCGATGGTCTGGGCGGTGGCGGGGTAGTCGCCGGTAATCATCACTACCCGGATACCGGCCTCGCGGCACTGGCCCACGGCGGCGGGGATTTCCGCACGCAAGGGGTCGGACAGGCCCAGCAGACCGATGAACTTAAAATCAAAATCATGTTCGGCGGCGGGCCATGGCTCGCCTGCGTGCCGGGCCTGCGCCACCGCCAGCACCCGCAGGCCCTCGCCCGCCAGAGCCTCCGCCGCCGCCGCAATGCGCTGTTGCACTGCGGCGTCGAGATGGCACAAATCGATAATCGCCTCCGGTGCGCCCTTGGCGGCAACCACATATTCCGCGCCCTGCGTCGCCTTCCAGACATGCGCCATGGCCCGCAATTGCGGCGTCAAACCGTATTCTTGCATCAGCGCCCAGTCGCGGTGTAGATGCTCGGTTTGCGCCAGAAACCGCTGGCCCAGGCGTTGGAATGCCTGTTCCATCGGATCGAACGGGTTGGTTTTGCTGGCGAGTATCGAAAACTCCACCAAGGCATGGAAGGCTTCGGGCAGCGCGTCCGCCGTGGTTTCGGCCACTGTAAAGCGGTCGTCTCCAACAACCAGCCACGCCACCGTCATGCGGTTTTCGGTGAGTGTGCCGGTCTTGTCCACGCACAGCACCGAGGTGGCCCCCAGGGTTTCGATGGCGGCCATACGCCGGGTCAATACCTTCTCTTTCGACAGGCGCCACGCGCCCAAGGCCGGAAACACAGCCAGCACCACCGGGTATTCTTCCGGCAGCATCGCCATGGCCAAGGCAATGCCGGCCAAGGCCGCCTGCAACCAGTCGCCGCGCAGCAGGCCATGGACGAGCATCAACAAAAGGCTCATGCCCAGCGCCAGGAATGCCAAGGTGCGGATCAACCGTGCCGTCTGCTTTTGCAGTGGTGAGCGTTCGGTTTGCAGCGTCCCTAAGGCGGCGCCGATGCGGCCAATCTCGCTACGCGCCCCGGTGGTCGTGACCCGCGCCGTGCCTTGTCCCGCCACCACCAGCGTGCCGGAATAGACGAACGGCGTATCGTCGCCACCGGGCCGGGCCGCCGCAGGTTCCTCGTCCCCGGTGGCGATGGTTTTGCTCGCAGGCACCGCCTCGCCGGTCAGCAGGGATTCGTCCACCTGCACACCGCTGCCCGCGACCAGCACAGCATCGGCAGGCACCCGGTCGCCCTCGGTGAGCATCACCCAGTCGCCACGCACCACATCGCGCCCAGCGATGCGCCGGGCATCGCCATCGCGGATCACCAAGGCACGGGGGCTGGTGAGATCGCGCAGGGCATCCATCGCCCGTTCGGTCTTGCCCTCCTGGTAGAGCGTGAGGCTGAGCGTCACCAGCACGAAGCCGAACAGGATCAATCCTTCCTGCAATTCGCCGAAGACGAGATACAGCGTGCCGGCGGCGAACAACAGCAAAAACATCGGCTCCCGCGCAGCCTCCCAGACGATGCGCAGCCAAGTGCGCCGCTGCTCGCTGGGAAGGGCATTGGGGCCATCCTCGGCCAGCCGTTTGGCGGCTTCTGCGGTAGTCAATCCGCCGTTGTCGGCCAGGGTGTCCGCATTTTTTGGTATGGGCATCGGTGGGCTCAATCGGGGTTTGGCAGCATCCGCAGAAGCGTGCCATCGTGTAGAAGATAGTGATGAAACAGGGCTGCGGCGGCATGGAAACCAATCAGAAAGTATCCCACCGTGCCGCCGGTCTCATGGATTTCCTTGATGAACTCTGCGACATTTTTGCTTTCGCCAATCAGCGCAGGCCATTGCAGGCCGAAGAAAGGGATAGTCTTGCCTGCCGCACTGAGCATCAGCCAGCCGGCCAGCGGCATACTGATCATGAATCCATAAAGCGCATAACGCATCAGCTTGGCCAACAGCTTCTGCCAGCCTGGCGGATCCGGCTCAACGCGAGGGAGGGTACTGGTCAGGTGGACGACCACCCTTAGCGAGGCCAGGATCAGAACCGACAAACCTAGCATGAAGTGCCAAGTCTTCAAACCCTCGCAAAGATCGCTGCCCTTGGGGAAAAGCTCGCGCAGATCAATGCAGGCGTAAACCGCCACCAGCAGAAACAGCATGAACCAGTGGAGACCTATGGACAGGAGCCCGTAACGGTCTGTGCTATTGCGCCATTGCATAGACTTGCTCCGAAGCGGTGAAACCGGACCAGATGGGAAATCGAAAAGAGTGCATGGTTTTCTCCGAGTATAGCCTCAGTGATTGACGCGGCCCACTCATTCAAGGGGCTTGTCGAAATCCGCCCTTCGGCACGCTCAGGTAAGAACGGGATGCCAGGGCTCGGTTTATAAGAGCCTAAGCGCAAGACTAGCCGCAGTCTGTACGGCATCGCGCACATCGAGATGATTCCTCTATCCTTGGTTTGTAGGCTAACGCACAGACTGTGGCGGGCTTTCACGATATTTTGAGGCTTTCGAAAATCGTGCATCCACTTCCGGGTGTGTTTAAACAAACGGCACAAAAGTCCCATAGAATTTCATGCGGGCAACCGCAAGAGCCACGACTATTTTGAGCAGTCGCTTTGCACTCCTGTTTACCCTTGCCGTTACTGCCGGGGTGTCCTAAAGTCGACTCATCTTTCTCTGTTTGCGACGAAGGTTTGCTGGAGTTGGTCGTTGGAGCGCTGCCGACAAGCTGCGCGTCAACGCCGAAACACACTGGGGATGGCCTTATGAAATTCACACATGATACTCAGGCCCGAACTATAAACAGATGCGAACCGTCCGCATTGATCTTTCATAAAATGTTTATTTTACAATCTGTTGAAGGATTACATTTCAGGGGAAACAGGGATTGAGTTGGCGTTTCTGCAAAATAGCTGTAGAATTTCCGGTCAGGTCCGCAAATGAAAACCGTTGCGCTTGCAACATAATAATAACGATACACAACATGAACTTAGACGAAGCACTGCACAAACACGCCGAATGGAAAACGAAATTACGAACCGCTATCTTTAAAAAAGAAGCTGTCGACGCCTCTACCATAGCAAAAGACAATTGCTGTGACCTGGGACGCTGGCTCTATGGAGAGGCCTACAAAAGTTATGGCGACTTGGGAACTTACAAGATCTGCGTGCAGAAACACGCCAATTTTCATAGTGAAGCAGGAAAAATAGCCTTCCTCATCAATGACAAGAAATACGACGAGGCAGACCTTGCCCTTGCAGCGCATTCCCCTTATGCTCAGGCTAGTAATGAGGTGGCAACAGCTATTGTCAGATTGCGCAAAGAGGCGTCATTATAAATATAAACATTCCCATCGTCTTCTTGCTCAAACCCTTCGCTTCAATCCAACAGAAGAACTTACGATGAAACTCGGCTTACAAACCGGCGCGCTCGCGGCAAGGCTTGAGGGATTAATAGTGACGCCATAGTTAAACTGCACTTATGGCGTCCGTTACTGGAAACCGTCACAATCACGCGGCAGGCTTTCCGAACCAGCAACCCTCTTTCCAAGCTACCTGAAACACCGCTGCATACACAAGGCGCTGACCGGATATAGTTTTATTGCTTACTATAAAAAAGAAAGAGGAGTGTAATGGTTTAATGAAGCCGGACACTTCGAAAGGCAGATTTTATACTGTCAGCAGAGGTGAGCATGAAGACAAACGAGAAAAAACACAAGCGCCCCAAATACAGTCTGGAATTTAAGCAAGATGCCGCCCAGCTGGTTCTTGAAAAAGGCTACAGCCTGAACCAGGCTGCGGACCATTTGGGCATATCATTAAGTGCCCTCGGGCGCTGGGTTCGTGCGGAACGCAAGCCTTCCGGCAATGACTCCGCGACGAAAAAGCCAGGCTTGAATCTGGGGGATCACGATGAATTGATTCGCTTGCGCAAGGAAAATGAACAGTTGCGAATGGAGCGCGAGATATTAAAAAAGGCCGCAGTCTTCTTTGCGAAAGAAGCCGAATAAAGTACGGGTTTATTCAGGTGCAACAGAAGACGTATCCAGTGACCGTGCTCTGTCGAGTGATGCAGGTGAGTACCAGTGCGTATTATGAGTGGTTAAAAGCCCGACAGGACAGCGATAAGGATCAACAAGATCAAAAGCTTGCCGAGAAGGCGAGGCAGATTTTCATCGACAATAAACAGTGCTTTGGTTCGCGTCGTTTAGCGGATCGACTGCAAAAACAAGGTTTTGTCGTTGGGCGTTTTAAAACGCGGCGCATCATGCGAGATTTAAACTTGAAGGTGCGCTATCCCAGGCGAGTTAAGGTCACCACCGATAGTAACCATAACGAGGCCATTTCGCCCAACCGCTTGGACCGGCAATTCCAGGTTGGCAAGCCCAATCAAGTATGGACGACAGATATCACCTACGTGTGGACCCTAGAAGGCTGGCTTTATGTCGCGGTGGTCATCGATCTGTTTTCCCGGCAAGTCGTGGGCTGGGCGATTGATGATCACATGCGGGCCTCGCTGTGCGTCAAGGCCTTGCAAATGGCCTTCTGGCGCCGCAAACCGCCACCCGGTCTGTTGCATCACTCGGATCGTGGCAGCCAGTATGCGAGCAGGGAATATCGCCGGCATTTAGACGTGATGAAGATGGAACAGAGTATGAGCCGCAAAGGGAACTGCTGGGACAACTCGCCGACCGAACGTTTTTTTCGCAGCTTGAAGCATGAGCAGCTCAACTACGAAAAATTCAAGACCCAAGCGGCGGCAAAACTGAGTGTGATCGATTATTTGGCTTTTTATAATGGCCTTCGACCACACTCAACATTGGGCTACCAGTCCCCACTCGAATTCGAGCGGGAATTTTATAGAAACGCTGCCTGAACAGGTGTCCGGTTTTTGTTGACCATTACAGGAGTTTACAACTACAGTTACGAAACACCCTTGGAGTTAAGGAACTTACCGAACTCCTTGTCTACCTTCATTATATGGTTATACAGCCAGTCTTTCAGAAAAGCCAGGGTGTCCTGCTGTATATTGGCATGCTTTTCCTTGAAGTCTTTTTCAAACTGGCTTATTTTATCAATGAATTTATTATGTTCATTTATATGCGCGGGCGACTCGGGATACTCATGCACATCCATTAAATATTGCTCAATCGAAAAGTGAGCGATTGTATAATCAACGAGTTCCTCGAGAATTTCTTGCGTGATTTTTTCGCTGCCTGACTTATCCGGACTGATGATATCGTCATGCAATAAATTTATCAGCTCAACCAATCGCTGGTGTTGATCATCGATTTCCAAAACTCCCACGACCAGGTTATCATCCCATTCGAATAATGCCATAGCTTCCTCATTTTTAAAGTAAAGAACAACGTTCTGGAATAAAAAGCTTCTTCACGCTGACGCGCCGCTCCAAGCAAACAGCTTCCTTATGTAATCTGCCGGCATTGAATTAATCGGTGCATTCTTATGGAGTGCAAGCATATCACCTGGGTAGGAAATTTCCAATACATTCCAATGGGTGCATTAGGGTTGACTCAAACGCGCTCGCAACCTGTACCTGCCACGCAAACACACAGTCCAACGCGGCGCGAGGAGCCAGCCCCCTCCTGCTCTCAATAACATTCCGCCTGCAGATCGCAGAACCGGCTCAGGCACCAGGGGACGCGAATACATCATTGAAATGCTGCTCACAGCCGATCATGAGTTTCCGCGTCAGAGTGTAATGTTACTCCGTTGATTTCAGATCAATGCCTTCGATATTTTGAACAATTTTTTTGCCGGCGGCACACTTTACGGTAGCCGCATAGCTTTTATTAATTTCCACGTTGACCCCGGCTTCTTCAGAATGTTGATCGGAGTTTTTATCCACACTCCAAAACACGCTGTAGGTAGTATTGCCATTTGGAATTTCAACGGAGTAGGTCATATAACGCCCTACGCCCTGCCACTGGGTTGTGGTTGCATCGCCTCTTGGAATATGAATAATAATTTCCGGTTTTTCATTCTATTTTCCAAATGAATACTCAATGGCTTTTTGAGAGTCGCACACCGCAATGAGTTTTCCTTTATCAGTTGGCTCAATATGGGTTTCAGGGTCTTGAAGACCCGTTTTTTAAAGGAAAAAATAGTCTGAGCGGAAATAAGAAGGTAAGATACGGGTTATTTTTCATAACCAATTGAAATAAGTGACGATCATAAATATTAAAGCATTAGTCAACGACGCCTCTTGCTACGAAAAGATTAGAGAATTACGCTGGCCGAATATGGGCGGGTATCGCACTCATCTCCTCTGCCCGGCGGCGAACTGCCGGTTGCGCCTTCAGCAATCGGGCTGGATGGACAGGCAATGACTCCAGACGGCATCCAGCCTTGTGAAAAACCGCATGCACTGGCGCCCACCGAGATTAACTGCATCATCAAGCAACATCCGCCGCGCAGCAACGAATGCACTTAGCGCCGGCTTTGACGGCGTCGAAATTCACGGCGCGAACGGCTATCTGCTCGATCAATTTCTGCACGACGGTTCCAATCTGCGCACCGACGATTATGGCAGTTCGCTGGAAAACCGGGCACGGCTGAAGCTGGAGGTCACCGAGGCGGTAGTGGAGATATGCGGGGCAAGACCGCGGCGGAATACGGCTTTCTCCGCTGCAACCGTTTAACAGCATGCACGACGCCAGCCCTGGAAGCCACTTTCAGCTACATGACTGAACAACTCAACCGTTTCGGCCTCGCCTACCTGCGTTACTGAAATGGGTGGCGAAAATCCCGGCATTGCAGGCCCTGAGTTCGATTTGGATATGCTGCACAAAATCTGGAAAGGCATATATATATCACCAACAGCGGTTACACCTTCGTCAAAGGAAATACTGCGCTTGCCGAAGGCAAAGCTGATATGGCGGCATTGGGAGTTCCTTTCATCGCCAATCCGGATCTTGTCGAACGCTTCGCGCTGAATGAGCCCGATCAGGTAAGTTGGTAACTTTTTACCGCGGCGGGGAAAAAGGCTATGCGGACTACCCGCTCCTGAATCAAAGGCTGCCGGACGCATAGCTCGGACTCTTAAGCAGCATTGCAACGCCTTCCATCTATGCCCGAATTATCCCGACCGGGCCAGATCCTGCCAACGCAGCATAAACAATCCTGGCTTGCGCGGTCGAGTAAGGCGGTTGAAAGCCATCTCTGTAATTTATTCACGGTCACTTCACTGAGGGTTCGGTCGGAAATAACTTTTTCCTGGCCTATTTCCAACAATGGAAACTGTAATGCAATAACCGATGGATGCGCGCGCTTATCCACCCTAGAGCTAAGATAGACAAATGCCCCCCCAAAAAGTCCGTACGCTTGGCATCATAACGGATAGCTATTCCCACCTCATCCTAAAAACGCACAAACTCGCTTTCATCAAAACCGGCGGGCGGCAGATTCGGGAAATCCATCCTTGATTTCGGCTTGGGCGGTTTGAAGGAACGTGATGCCTTATTGCTGTTGGATTTGGCCTGTCGCTGTTGATGTTCTTCTATCCTGACAGTAAAAAAGCTCATCAAGTTCTGAAGCTGTTCCGCCTTGTCTCCCATCTCTTCCGCTGTCGCCGCCAGTTCTTCCGATGCGCTGGCATTCTGCTGCGTAACCTGGCTTAACTGCAACATCGCCTTGTTGATCTGTTCGATGCCGGTGGCTTGCTCCTCCGAGGCCGAAGTAATTTCCTGCACCAGATCCGATGTCTTGGCAATGCTGGGTACAATTTCCTTAAGCAAATGACCGGCGTTTTCCGCTAGTTCGACGCTGTTGCTTGCCTGTTCAATAATTTCCTGCGCCGCAACCTGACTACGCTCAGCCAGTTTGCGCACTTCCGCGGCGACCACGGCGAAACCTTTGCCATGCTCTCCGGCCCGTGCCGCTTCTATCGCCGCATTCAGCGCCAATAAATTGGTTTGATAGGCGATATCGTCTATGATCTGAATTTTGTTGGCGATAATCTTCATGGCCGCGACCGTTTGCAAAACAGCCTCGCCGCCCTTGCCGGCCTCTTGGGCAGCCTTGTTGGCCATGCCGTCAGTCACTTTGGCGTTTTCCGCGTTTTGCATAACCGAAGAACTCATCTGCTCCACCGCACTGCTGGTTTCTTCGACGCTGGCAGCCTGTTCGCTGGCGCCTTGCGATAGGGATTGCGCTGTCGCGTTGACCTCTCCAGTCGTTTCAACCAGGGTTTCAGTCGCTATCAGCACCTGGCAGATGGTTTTTGCCAGTTTATCTGCAGTATTGTTTACAGTGTCGCGTAATTGACTTAACTGTCCGCGATATTCCTCTGTGATGCTCAAAGTCATGTCGCCCTTCTCCATAGCCGTCAACACACGCATCACTTCGTTGATCGGGCCGATGACAGCATCAAGCGTGTTGTTGACGCCCTGTATAATTTTGCGGAAGTCTCCCTGATGCCTGGCGGCGTTTGCTCGTGTATCCAATTTACCCTCGGCAGCGGCTGCCGAGAGCAGGCTGGCATCCTCCGCCAGCGCATTAATGGCGCCAACCATTTTCATCAGCGAGAACATCACGCTGCTGTTGTCGTTGGCTCTAAGCACGATGTTGTCGCTTAAATTGCCACGCGCCACGTTGTCGGCAATTTCAGCCAGCCGCGCCGGTTCACCGCCGAGTTGACCCAGCAGCACACGCGTGACCCAGAGCGTAATAATGCAACCTAAAACAAAAGCAGCAACCGTGAGCACGCACATTAACAAACGCGCCGCCGAATAACCGCTCTGCGCATCCTTGCCAGATTTTTCCATCAATTCGTTTTGATATTTGATCAGGTTGTTGGTGGCTTCGATATAGTTGGTTTGCAAACCGCGCACATCTTTCAACATGAAGTCGACCGCTTCCTTGCTTTCGCTATTGCCTATCATTTGCATGAGATGCTCCTGCGCCACAGCATATTTGGCGCGCGCATCTTTCACCGACGCGAGGGCAATCTTGCCTTGATCGGTTGTAATTATTTTTTCCAGCCTGGCAAGGTCTTCCGTAATCGTCTTGCGTGCATCATCGATTCGACTCAGCTCCCTGTTTATCGACTCCTTGTCGCTCAGTAACAGCGCATTACGCATGGCGCGTGCGACGACATTGATATTACTGATGACGTCATTGGCGATCACAGTCTTCTGGTAGCGGTCATTGACTATCAAGCTGATGGATTCATTGAGATTACCCATACGGGTGATGGCAATCCAGGCAACGACGACCATCATGGCGATAATGGAGCCAAAGCCAAGAGCAAGGCGCAGACTAACTTTCAGGTCTCGAAACATACTGTTATCCATTAAATGTTTATCAGTTCATGAGGGGATCAAATGGAAACTCAGACGTCTCCATCCGTATCTGGGCGAGAAATATTATCGCTTACTTATATTTCTATAGATAGCTGTCGAGTCTTGCCACATGGATTCAGAAAACACCCTGTAAGGATGGATTTATCACGAACCGTCAAATATTGAAACGGTATACTTCGGTACGGTTGGCTGAGTATAGAGACAGGCCGGTTGATTGTTAATATGTCCTTCGGTCGCGCCGTATTGCGTACCCGGACAGCCCGGCCCTGAAGGCGGATTTTGTGATCCGGAGCAAATATCGCAACCTGCCGGGAAGACCCCCGTGTTTTGACTGTTGCCCAACTCCGATGTAACTATGATCGGGTTACCGGAAGACGGCGTTATCGACATACCGTAGTTGAAACCATTAACGAGGCTGATATCGTACCAGTCGCTCCCACTGGTATTCAGGTTCAACTCCGCCATCGTCAAGCCCGTCCCGCCGCCGCAAGTGGACCAGGCCGCTATATTTGCTGAAATAGCTACATTGAAATTTCCATTTGTTAAAGCAAAAGTTTGCTTGTTTGGCGGGCTGTTCGGCGTTAATGGGATAGCCGGACCCAATTGGAAATAGCAGATAAGCGGGTTTGCAGCAAGCCAGCTGCAAATGGGGAAGTCGCTTTGGCTATAAGAACCCATCGAGCCGTTATTGAACCCCATATAGACTGTAATGCTGCTCGATGAGTTATTTTCCACGATCAGTGTTTGATTCACCGCCGCTGCGGTATTCCGCAAGTTATTTGAACAGCCGGAAACAGATGGAATAAGGAGGCAGACACAGATCATCAAGAAGAGGCGCTTTAACATTGTTTTCATTTTTCTCACCATACAATCAATGCGTTGAAATTAAACGGAAAACCGTAGTCATCGTTACACATAAGATTAAGCGATACTATTCCATTCAAGACTGATCATCTGAACCGTAGCCTTCCAGCAAGCATTTATCAATCTGAAATAAAACTGTATTTTCATGGCGTGCTCAAAATACAAGTGCAACCTTATGGTAAGGTGTTCCGATGAAAAAGAAAGACGCCTGCCTAATAATGCTTTTAAGCGAAATGGCTTGATGTCGCCATCATATATTCATCTGTACCTATTGTCACCTTTCAGGAAAATGTTGAAACACCAATCGAACTCACGCGGCCCTTTCGGAAGAAAAAACCTTTCCCGCCAACCTGACGCCGCGCAGATATTTGCTTTGCCTCCGCGCGCAATAACGGGTTATTGCGTCCGGTGCGCCGACTGTCGTACCGAACTCTTGCAACAGGCTGCCGGCGTAGTCGATGAAGGTTTCGCCATCGAATTCCAACCGATCCGGTATTTTCGGGCGGTATTCAGCAATAAATCCGCGCCTGCGCGGATGCGTCGCGCGTCCGTTCCAACCCACCAGCTCCAGATAATCGTCGCATGCAAACGGAGTCGCCCAGCTGGTCCGTCCTGGTCGCATCGAACGGCATCAGCGCGGCGAGTAGCGGTGCTTGAAGTTCGGTTGAGACGCTATTCTGCGACTCCTGCACATCGACCGACGGTATCCCCCGGCGATGCGCTCTGTATAGAGGTAAACTTCGACGCTACCGGCGTATCGGCAACCCCGGCACGGACCCGAGTCAGATCAACATAGTCCACCGCCGCCAGCAACGCCTGGCTTTTGAAACGTCCCTCCCAGAAACACCCCTTGACGCCGTCTTCGGCATTGGCCATGCGCGCAACATGCTCGTTCAGCGTGCGCATAAACCAGGACAAATCGTGCAGGCGCTCCCGATACCTTGAGGCAATGACTTCAACCATCGCCAACTCCGCCTCGCTCATGGCTTCCGAAGCCGGAAAACACGATACCAGCACAGGTCCTTTAAACAAGCGCAGCCAGCGCTGAAATACTTCTGTGGTGCTCCACTGCTGCGCCCGATCGCGGTCGATGCTCACCACCACATGAAAATGATTGCTCATCACTGCGTACGCAGCGACATCGAGCGCGAAGATATCGGCAAGCTGCAAGATACGCCCCCGTGTCCAGCCGCGCCGGTATACGAAGTCTTTGCCGGTATGCGCATCATACCCGCATAAAAACGCCCGGCGCACACAGTGCGCGACACAGTGATACCAGCGGCTATCTTCCAGAGAAACCAAAGTGTTGCCAGGACTGGTCATGGGGTTAGCCCACGGCAAATTTGAACGGTCTAAAAATTAGCGGAAAACGGATAGATCTTAAAAATCAGAGACATGTAATCAATATGGATGTCTTTTTTTGTTTGTGATCACCACCACACTAATATACAATAAATATACGTTTCGTATATTAGAGATGATTATGGGTATCGTTAAAATCAGTGACGGACTACATGAAGAGATCCGGAAAGCCAGTTGCACGATGGTTCGTTCGATCAATTCTCAGGCCGAGTTTTGGATAAAAATCGGCATGCTAGCTGAAACTCATCCCAACATGACTTACACTGAGATTTTACGAGAACAACTACGCCTTGCTGCTGTTGAGTTAAACGAGGTTGGCAATGGCTAGTGTGATCCTAAAAAACGAGAGTGAACTTGAACTGATGCGTGAATCAGGGCGTTTGCTCGCATCTGTGTTTACTTATCTCGATCAACACATCAAAGTTGGAATTTCAACCATGGAAATAAATAATCTGGTTGAAGATTTTATTACCAACACATTAAATGCAAGACCGGCCAGTAAAGGACAATATAACTTTCCTTTTGTTCTAAACACATCAATCAATGATGTCGTTTGTCACGGAATACCTTCCACAAGCCTACTACTTAAGTCTGGCGACATCATCAATGTCGACATAACGCTTGAAAAAAATGGCTTTATCGCCGACTCAAGTAAAATGTACGTAGTCGGGGATGCTTCACCATTAGCCAAAAGGCTAGTTGATAAAACTTACGACGCTATGTGGCATGGTATTCGCGCAGTAAAACCCGGAGCAACACTTGGTGACATTGGTTACGCAATACAAAAATTTGCATCTTCACAAGGCTATTCAGTTGTACGCCAATACTGTGGTCACGGTATTGGCCAAGAAATGCATGAGGAGCCTCGGGTTTTACATTACGGAAAACCGAATAGCGGAATTGTTTTGCAAGAAGGCATGACTTTTACAATTGAGCCAATGATAAACCAAGGCGAAGCAAAAATTAAAAAAAAGCGTGATGGTTGGACAATTGTTACTCGTGATAAAAAGCTCTCCGCACAATGGGAGCACACTATTGCGGTTACAGCCGATGGCTATGAAGTTCTGACTCTGCGAGATGAAGAGCGCGTTTAACAAAAACTTTAAGCCGAACGGCAGCTCATTAAATTCCAGCCAACATTGAGCGCAAAGCTGTAAATATCGCTTTTTGGTCGGCAGCAGTGATTCGGGAGTGTATGGAAACTGTCCACTCCAGAACGTCGGCTTTCAGAAGAGCCCTGTGACCGCAAAGGCAGAACAGGCTACATGTTCTTTCCGGTTTGTACAGCCGTTCCGCCCTGTCACCGGACCTTCGACAGATTAAAAATGGCGGCTGGCGACACAACTGCTTGTTGTACCCCTGCTTGGTGTGCCTACAGCACGGATACAGCAAGGTTAGCACCGTCGATAATTTCGATGCCGCCATTTCGCATACGACAGGTGAAGAGATGCTTATCAGAAGGCTCAACAGATCGAGAAAAGAACCTGTGCAGCTCACTTGGCTCTTCCATCTCAATGTGAATGGCAACGGAATTGATATTGTTCTTCGCAGCCAGTCGTTCCAAGCTGTTTTCAAGCTCGCTTTCCTCGTTACGCTTGCTTATGTCTTGTGCTTCGGTGCTGAAATACCTGATCAGTGCTTTCTCTATGATGCGACCCTCTTCATCTACCTTTACTTCATCAACCATTGAGTTGGCAACGCAGAAGTTGATTGGAGCGCTTCGATTCATTCCTATTGACGATACCTTGAACAGATTAAAAAAAACAAAAAAGTCATGTTCGTCATTGGACACCCTGTACAGCATGTCAGACAGGCCACTATGGGCCCCATTTATTGGGCGCTCCGATGGACTCCTGGTGTAGCCGACGTAATGAATTTCAGTATTTATTCCAAGCTCGATACCACTGTCTTGTAAAAAATCGTGAATCGACAAGGACACTTTATGGTCCGGTGTGTAGTGAAACGTTATGAAGCGATCAGAAATTTCAACGGGCGGTTTGATCGGTTGTCGTGTCTGGGAATCAAGTATTTTCGTGGTGACCTTTCTCCGAATTCTTTCGCGGCCTATCTCAACGTAAAAAAACAGATCGTTGCCGAAAAATGAATACTTTGGCTTTTTTCCCACGCAAAACCTGAGCTTCTTTCTTGCGGCAAGGAAGTATATGAAGCGCTTGTCCAGTTGACTCTCAACTATGGCCTGTAGCTGCTTTAAGTAATCCGCGATTTGTTGCTTCATATTGAAGCCCTCTGGTGGATGGGGAAGCAGGTCGTACCAGAAACAAGTGGAGTTATTTAGCTCCACGTACCAATCCTTGTCGGACCCCGTGTAGCTTGGTTCCCGCTGCAAAAAGTCGAACATGCCTCGCGCCACGGTATTATTCTCCATAGTTATAATGGAAAGTCGGCTGCCTGGTTGACGCAAAATATTGCGTCAACCAGGCAGTTTAAAACCTCACAAAAATGACAAAACACCTTCATCTTCACAGCACTTACAAGATAAAACACATCCTATAATAAATAACAAAACGCATCAATAACCCTACTGGAATCAAGACAAAAACATCAAATGATACATACTCATCTACAATGCATATACAATGCATACAAAAACACTCACGATCTTTGGAAGAGGAAGTGAGACAAGTCTGGCGAGACCGTCTGCCCCCATGGATGGGCGCAGAGAGCCTCCATGGAAGGATTTACGTCGTGTCTCGACAGGCTTGCCTCACTTCCGACCGCTTCGGTCTGCCAATCAATCACTCGCGCTGACCCTGTATTTTTTAGGATGCGTACACAGAGCAACCCTGGAACATCTCCAACAGTATCCAGGTAACGTCCCTGTCGCTGGATTCCGGCAATCCCTGCTGGAATGACGTAGCTTGCTTTACGTCAGAACGCCATAGCGACCGCCGACAATCTCATGCGTCCGTTGTTTGGATACCTTCAAATCTGCAATCCTACCCTACCCAGCCAACAATGTAACCTGTCAGAATTAACAAGTTTTGATCCTTTTTTCATCTATCCGCCCGGCAAACACGGCGGCGCTTTCCCATCCCGCCCGTGCCAATCTTATGCTAGAATCATGGGATTGAACCCCGCAGAACCCGCATTCGCGCCCGAATAAAACGGCGCTGTTGGCGCAATACTATCGCCCGATGGGCAGCTACTATCTAATATCATGAATGACCACAAACAGACCCATCTCAAACAGCTAGAGGCTGAGAGCATACATATTATCCGGGAGGTCGCGGCAGAATTTGAAAGACCGGTGATGCTGTACTCCATCGGCAAGGACTCCGCCGTCATGCTGCATCTGGCAATGAAGGCCTTTTATCCCGGCAAACCGCCTTTCCCGCTGATGCATGTCGATACCAACTGGAAATTCAGGGACATGATCGCGTTCCGCGATCAGCGTGCGCGCGAACTGGGGCTGAACCTGATTATTCATGTCAACGCGGAAGGCATCCGCCAGCAGATCAATCCGTTCATACATGGCAGCAAGAAACATACGGATATCATGAAAACCGAGGGTCTGAAACAGGCGCTCGACAAATACCGCTTCGACGCAGCCTTCGGCGGCGCGCGCCGCGATGAGGAAAAATCGCGCGCAAAGGAGCGCGTCTATTCATTCCGCGACCACAATCATCGATGGGACCCGAAAAACCAGCGCCCCGAACTGTGGCAGCTCTACAACGGCAAGATCAACAAGGGCGAAAGCATCCGCGTGTTCCCGCTGTCCAACTGGACCGAGCTCGATATCTGGCAATACATCTACCTGGAAAACATACCGATCGTTCCGCTGTATTACGCCAAGCCGCGTCCGGTCGTCGACCGCGACGGTATGCTGATTATGGTCGACGACGAGCGCATGCCGCTGTTGCCAGGGGAAGTGCCGCAACTGCGCAAGGTGCGTTTCCGCACCCTGGGCTGCTACCCGCTGACCGGCGCGGTCGAGTCGGAAGCATCGACGCTGCCCGAAATTATCCAGGAAATGCTGCTGACCAAAACCTCCGAACGCCAGGGCCGCCTGATCGATCACGACTCAGCCGGTTCCATGGAAGAAAAGAAAAAGGAAGGATATTTTTAAGCCATGTCACACCAATCCGATTTAATCAGCGCCGATATTCTGGGCTACCTGGCGCAGCACGAAAACAAGGAAATGCTGCGCTTCCTGACCTGCGGCAATGTCGACGACGGCAAAAGCACCCTGATCGGGCGCTTGCTGCACGATTCCAAAATGATTTACGAAGACCAGCTCGCGGCAATACAGAAAGACAGCCTGAAATCCGGCACCACCGGCGACGAGGTCGATCTGGCGCTGCTGGTCGACGGCCTGCAGGCCGAGCGCGAACAAGGCATCACCATTGATGTCGCCTACCGCTACTTTTCCACCGCGCAACGCAAATTCATCATCGCCGACACCCCCGGCCACGAGCAGTACACGCGCAACATGGCGACCGGCGCGTCGACCTGCGACCTTGCCATCATACTGGTCGACGCGCGCTACGGCGTGCAGACGCAAACGCGCCGCCACAGTTTCATTGTATCGCTGCTCGGCATCCGCCATGTCGTGGTAGCGATCAACAAGATGGATCTGGTGAAGTTCAAGGAATCGGTTTTCGAGCAGATCAAGCAGGACTACAGCGAGTTTGCGCAACGGTTGTCGATAACGGACATTCATTTTATCCCGCTGTCGGCGCTGAAGGGCGACAATGTCGTCAACAAGAGCGAACACACGCCCTGGTATCGGGGACCGTCGTTGATGGAACTGCTGAACACGATAGAAATCAGCGCGGACCGCAATATCGCAGACGTGCGCTTCCCTGTGCAGTGGGTCAACCGTCCCAACCTCGATTTTCGCGGCTACAGCGGTACGCTGGCTGCCGGCATCATCAAAAAAAGCGCTGTGGTCATGGCCCTGCCTTCGCGCAAGGCCAGCCAGGTCAAATCGATCGTGACTTTCGACGGCGAGCAGCAGGAAGCGTTTCCGGGGCAGGCGATCACCGTCACGCTCACCGACGAAATCGACATCAGCCGCGGCGATATGCTGGTCAGTCCGGAACATGCGCCGGCGCTCGACTCGCGCTTCAACGCCGACGTGGTGTGGATGGCCGAAAATCCGCTGGTTCCCGGCAAACAATATTACATCAAACAAGCAACGCGCACGGTCACCGGCTCGGTCTCCCGCATCGGCTATCGCATTGATGTCAATACCCTGGAAAAATCGCCGGCCTCCCAGCTCAAGCTCAATGAAATAGGACTTTGCGAGTTTGCATTGAGCGCGCCGCTCGCGTTCGATCCCTACAGCCAATGCAAGGGAACCGGCTCCTTTATCGTCATCGACCGCCTCAGCAACGTGACGGTAGGCGCAGGCATGATAGTGAGTCTGGCGGAGCGCAATGAAATGCTGCGTCCGGTCAGCCGCGCGGACCGCATCGCCCGTTTCGGGCAAAAGCCGGTCAATTTCTGGATACAGGGGGAACAGGCGGCGCTGGTCGCGCTTCAGCTTGAACGCAGGCTGTTCGATCGCGGACATGCCTGCATCGCGATCACGGAGCAGGCGTCACCGGATTTGACCGCGCAATTGAACAAGGCCGGTCTGGTTTGTATTTGCGTGGGCGGCGCGCAAACGCCGGCTGAAAGTGAATTCGACCGGATTATAATAACCGATGCACTCGATTTCGATGCGATTATTCAGACGATAGATCCCCGCGTCAACTTTTCCGAAGAACAGCCCGATTTCGATATCTGATCCCCGCGCATGCATTTTCGCGCGGCGTGTTCAATGCCGTTGCAATGGGGCTTTTTGGCGGATGCGCTACGCTTATCACCCTGCGGCTACGGACGTTAATCGCCGATGGATGGGTTGATAAGCATAAGCGCGTTCGCCATCAATGCCGGACCCCATCACGTTCCTCTCTGCCATGCTGCGAGGTTAGAAAAACATTGAGCCGCCGACATGCTCACTCCACAACCTTTGCCGCATCCCTGAGTTTTTTCAGGTACTCGTTACGTTGTTTCTGCATCAGCGCGAGCCGTATCTGTTCCTTGCTTACTTCCAGACTCGGCGCCTTGAACGCCCGCTTGTCGTCGACCTTGATGATACTCCAGCCCACCGACGTCTGTATCGGCACCGCCGAGTATCCGCCCTTGGGGAGATTGGCTATGACATAGGAAATTACCGGCGCGACCTGCGTCGGCAGCAGCCAGTCCAGGCTGCCGCCGTTCCTGGCGCTGGCATCTATGGACTTGCTTTTCGCCAGATCGGCAAAAGCCTCGCCCTTACGGAGACGCGCCAGCACATCCGCGGCTTCCGCCTCGTTCGGCAGCGTAATCAGGCTCAGCTTGTATTGCTGCTGGTTGACCAGTTCCGCCATCTGCTTGTCGTAAGCAGCTTTGACATCAGCGTCCGAAAGCGGATGTTTGTCCTGATAGTCGTTAATAAGCAGCCCGGCCAGAAAGTTCTGATGAATCTGCGCCAACTGCGCCTGCGCCTCGGGCGTATCATATAAACGCAGCCGGTCCGCTTCCTGGCTCATCACTTCGCGATTAATGAGATCCTCCCTGATTGCCTGGCGAAGTTCCGGCGTGTCTTTCTGCCCCTGCGCAGCCCTGGCCTTGAGACCCTGCTTCAACCAGAGTTCCGGAATGGCTTTGCCATTGACGCTTGCCACGGTATCAGCCGGTAATTTTTCCTGTGCCTGCATCAAGGGACTAAAGGCAATAATGCCGATAGCAAGCAAAATGCTCAAGCTGCGGGGTTGTTTCATCACGATAAGACCAATCAGTTCGGATTTAATAGCGGGACAGTATACGAACGTAAAGACTGTGCGGTCAAAGTAACCGAACCCGCTTTTAAACGCCATAGCGCCGGCGGTGTTTCGCAATATCATCCACTTCCTGCTCGCGGTGCTCCGCTTGAAGATAAGCGACGATATCGGACAGCGTAACAATGGAAAACACCTGGAGCGCGTAGCGCTCCCTGACTTCGTCTATTGCCGAAACCGCGCCCTGACCGCGCTCCTGGCGATCCAGCGCGATCAATACGCCACAGGGGTTTGCACCGGCTTCGCGAATAATCACGACCGATTCGCGCACCGAAGTTCCAGCGGTGATTACATCGTCAACAATCAGCACATCCCCGTTCAGCGGCGCGCCGACCAGGACGCCGCCTTCGCCATGATCCTTGGCTTCCTTGCGGTTAAACGCAAACGGGATCTCCTTTCCGGTCAGTTTCGCCAACGCTATCGCGGTGGCGCTTACCAGGGGGATGCCTTTATAAGCCGGTCCATACAGTATATCCGCGCCGATGTTCTGCGCAACGCAAGCCTGGGCGTAAAACTCGCCCAGCCGACCCAGCCGCGCGCCGCTGTCGAACATGCCGGTATTGAAAAAATAAGGGCTGGAGCGCCCGGACTTTAAGGTAAACGCTCCGAACTTGAGTACGCCGCAGCCGATGGCGTATTCGATGAAGTCTTGTTGGTAGGGCAGCATATTCCGGCTCTTCCTTATGGCACTGCAACGCGGCGCAACAGTTCCTGAATGACGCGATCGGTGGTAACGCCTTCCGCTTCCGCCTCGTAGGCCAGCACCAGACGGTGGCGCAGGATTTCGGGAGCCATGGTCTGTATATCCTCCGGCAACACGAAGTCGCGCCCATGCAGCCAGGCGCGCGCGCGTGCGCAACGATCCAGCGCGATGGTCGCACGCGGACTGGCGCCGTACTGCAGCCAGCGCCCGATATCCTCGCCGTAAACCTCCGGCTTGCGCGTCGCCAGCACCAGTTGCAACAGATATTCTTCCAATGGCTGGGCCATATAAAGGTTCAGTACTTCGCGCCGGGCTTCGAATACCACGGACTGGCTGACCGGCGTAAACGTAAATGGAACTTTGGCCTGTCTGGCGCCCAATGACTCGGCGCGCACCAGCCGGAGTATTTCCCGTTCATGCTCCGCATCGGGATAGTCGATGCGCACATAAAGCAGGAACCGATCCAGTTGCGCCTCGGGCAGCGGATAAGTGCCTTCCTGCTCTATCGGATTCTGAGTGGCCATGACCAGGAACAGCTCCGGCAGCGCATACGTGGTGCGGCCCACGGTAATCTGGCGCTCGGCCATCGCTTCCAGCAACGCGGACTGTACCTTAGCGGGCGAACGGTTGATTTCATCGGCCAGCACCAAATTGTGAAACAGCGGGCCTTGCTGAAAATGGAAAGAAGCGTCCTGCGGACGATAGATTTCGGTGCCGGTCAAATCGGCGGGCAGCAGATCGGGGGTAAACTGCACGCGGTGAAAATCGCCCTGGATGGCGCGCGCCAGCGTATTGATGGCCCTCGTCTTGGCCAGTCCGGGCGCGCCCTCCACCAGCAGATGACCGTCGGCCAGCAGCGCGATGATCATGCGCTCGATCAGCAAATCCTGGCCGATAATCTGGGTGCGCACGAAGGCTTGCAAACGGCGCATTTCCTGCTGGGCGGCGCTGAGTCCGGGGTTTTGTGTCGATGGATCAGGGGGTGTCGTCATAAATTTGGCATATTTCTGGAAAAGAGGACCTCGTAGCCCATGCATCAACATTTTAAACTATCGCCAATAAGCATTAAACTGATGGTTTATTTAAATCATAACACTCCATAGCGTGAACCTGCCTCGTTTACTGCCGCCTTTGCTCTCCATCGCCGTTTTGATCGGTCTTTGGCATATCCTGTCGTTGACTCTGCAGTCTCCGGTACTGCCCGCTCCATTGCAGGTATGGAATACCCTGACTGGAGAAATCCGTTCCGGTCAGTTGCAACACCATCTGGGCGCGACCTTGTTCAGGCTGGTTATCAGTTTCGTGATCGCCATGAGTCTTGGATCGATCATCGGCATCGTGCTGGGCATGCATGAAGCGTTGAACCGCGTATTCGACGCCTGGGTGACGATCGCGCTCAACGTGCCGGCACTGGTCACCATCATTTTATGCTATGTCTGGTTCGGATTGAATGAAACCGCCGCAGTCGGCGCCGTGGTTATCAATAAACTGCCCAATGTCGTCGTCACGTTTCGCGAAGGCGGCCGCACGCTGGACCGCGATTTGATGGATATGGCCAAGGCTTACCGTTTCGGCTGGCTGAAAACCCTGCGTCATGTCATCTGGCCGCAACTGTTTCCGTTCGCGATTGCGGCTGCGCGCACCGGCATCGCGCTGATCTGGAAAATCATTTTGATTGTCGAAATCATGGGTCGCAGCGACGGCATGGGCTACCAGCTGCATTTATACTTTCAGATGTTCAACGTCTCCGGCATACTGGCCTATACCTGCGCATTTATCGTGGTCATGCAACTGACCGAATACCTGCTGCTGAAACCGCTGGATGCGCGGGCAAAGCGATGGCGCAAATGACGGCGCTGCATATCGATATCCGGCGCAAGCGCTACGCCGGGGCAAGCGCGGCAAAAAAAAGCGCTGCCGATCAAATCGGCAATTTCCGGCTCGATATAGCGGAAAACGAGTTCATCTGTATTTTCGGGCCGTCCGGATGCGGCAAAACCACACTGCTTAATATTGTCTCCGGTCTGGATCATCAGTTCGAAGGCGTGATCGCCGGTGAAAACACGGCTGCGCGTTTTTCCCATGTGTTCCAGAATCCGCGCTTGCTGCCCTGGCGCACCGTGCGCCAGAACATCGACCTTGCCGTTCCCAAAGGCACTTCCGGCGAACTGGTGGAACATTTACTCGAAGAAACGGGCATTGCCGCCGTTCAGCACCAGTATCCGGAAACGTTGTCGCTGGGCGTATGCCGCCGCGCCGCGCTGGTGCGCGCGTTTGCGTCTCGGCCCGACTTCATGTTGCTGGACGAGCCTTTCGTTTCTTTGGACGCGCCAACCGCGCGCCGCATACGCAAACTGCTGATCCGGCTATGGCTGGAAAATCCGCATGGCGCGCTGTTCGTCACCCATGATCTGACGGAAGCGGTCACGCTAGCCGACCGGCTGATTTTCGTCAGCGCCGCGCCGATGAGCATCGTTGCCGACATTCGCATCACCCTGCCGCGTGAATTCAGAAACGATAACGAACAAGTCTCGGCATTTATTGCACGGATCATGACGCAGCACCCGCAAATTCAGACCTTGATTTAAAATCAACGGTTCGGCAATAATTTCTGGGCCGGGAATATAATATCCCGAATTAGCCGCCCACCCCGATCACTCCGAGTCTGGCAAAGGGCCGTTCATGGTTCTCCAGGCTCAACACGAACGAGACGAAGTTCTAGACCGCAGCCCTTTCCAATAACAGAAAACAACAGGATATCCCGGCATGCCGATCCCGCACGAAAAAAACCAGCCGGAACAGACCGTCCGCAGAAACTTCAGCGTCGAAGCGCTTAACAACATCGTGCAAACGCTGGCTATTGTCATGGCGGGCGCGTGGGGAGTTTACACTTTTGTCTATCAAGCCAAGATCGCACCCAGCCTGGAACCGCCGACTATTTCAGTCACCAGCACTCTCGAAAAGGCAGGCCAGAAAGGGAGCCTGATAGCGCTGCGCTCAACCGTAACGCGGCACAATGTCGGCCAGACCGGCGTACGCGTCCTCGGTTTTACCTATAACATCGTCGGCATCAAAACCCGGTTCTCAGCAGGGGCCGAGGTCAATGAGAAATTCGACCAGGACCTTACCCGCTCCAGCAGTGTCAACGCGGCGCGGTATTACGATGATAGCCAGCAACACGAAGTCATACTTCGGCAAGGCAAGCTCTTCGAAGGCGCCACGACGCTGCCCAGCAGTCCGTCATCGTTGAACCCCGGAGAAAAAGTCTCGCGCGACATGATTTTTTACGCAGACAATACCCAATTCGATTCGATCCGCTTTCAGGTTAGCCTCTGGTACTCGAAGGACTCGGACCCGCCCGTTCCGCTGGCGCTCGAGATCGACGATCATGGGCAACTGTCGGCTATGCCGGATAGTGATTGTAAAACCGATCCGGACCCATGCAGCGCGCTTAACTCGACGGATTTCACGACGGAGTTTTCTCTATGGTAAGCGGCGAACGGCGAACTTGCGATGCAAATATACCTTGTTCTAATCACAATTTAGAGACAAACCATACGTTCTCGCAACTGGTGAAGACGCAATCGAACCTTACTCGGACAGAGAGAAAGCTGAGCGGCGCGTTCAGGACACCCATTATTTTACGCAAGCGTCCATTATAGCCGATCCCTTGGGAGAAACATGCTATCTCTATAGCGATCTTTTTCAGCAGCTTGACACCTCACCTCTTGAACGTGGTTTCAGCGTCAAAGGACAGACCGCCTATCACCCGCGCTTGATTGTTTCGATCCTGATCTACGCCTATAGTCGCGCTGTTTTCAGCTCCCGGCAGATCGAAAAACGCTGCCGCGAAGACCTGCCGCGCACAAAGACATCGCGCAGACAATCGTCAGCGATGGCCCAAATGAAACTGAGGATTTTGTTGCGGGTAGAGTGGCTCATATTTCCTTGACTAGTGCTGGTATTGATCCCACAAACACACGCGATGTTCGCACTTAAAGGGGTCTTGCCGGGGTGGCGTTACCGGCAAGCGCGGATGGCATCTTCATCCTCCATGACCATGACCGCTTGGCTTATCCACTTTTCCTGAAAAGCGCCCTGGCGCGGTTTTTTGCTGTTGATAAGTGTTTGATCTTTTGTCATCAAAATTACTTATATCTTTAATTACAACAAGTTAAATCATGTCAACCCACCCAAAAGACGCTGCCTTCAATTTGGACAATGTAGAAAAACTGTCGCAATAACCCGATGATAGCGGTCGCGGCAACATGTTGCACACAGAGTTATCCACAGCTTCTGTGGATTAAAAAATAATGGCGCGTCCAAAACGACCCTGTTAGCCCAATGAACCCGCTCCGTCTATTTCCATGTTTCCATACGCTCCGCGCGACAAACGATACAGACAGTGCCTGCGCAAACCGCTTTCTTCCGCGACATGAGGATGATCGAATGTACCCGACTCTTCCATACCGAGCCGTTCCATTACCGCGCGCGACTTGAGATTGCCAAGCGCGGTGAAAGAAACGATTTCCGGCAAACCGAGCAGGTCAAAACCCACGATCAAAGCAGCGCGCGCCGCTTCCGTCGCAAACCCCTGCCCCCAATGCCGAAACGCAAGACGCCATCCTATTTCGACGCAGGGCGAAAACGGCAGTTTGGAAGAGGGTACATGCAGGCCGACAAACCCGATGAATTCACCGGTACTCTTGAGTTCCGCTGCCCAGAAACCCCAGCCGCGCTGTTCTATCAGGGCCTGGCAGCGTTCGGCCATCGCGTCGCTTTCCGCCTGCGTCAAGGGCGCGGTAAAATATTTCATTACACGCCCGTCGGCGTTCAACTCAGCGAAAGGCGCGCGGTCGGAGGGTGTCCATAGTCGCAAGCGCAGACGCCCGGTTTCCGGTTCGATCAGCTCGGTCATCGGATGGGTTTACGCAGCAGTAAAATCCACCTGCCGATAAATATCCTCAATATCCAGACGGATATGCAAACCTGAAAATACCACCTGATCCTGCGGAGCGGTGAGTATCCAGCGCTCGGTTGATTCGCGCTCGTACAGTTCCACATGTTTGCGACCCTGCGCAATCAACAGATAGTAGGTCAGCGAGCCAATGCTGCGGTAATGCTCGAACTTCAAGCCACGATCGTAGGATTCGGTCGAGTCGGACAAGACTTCGACAATCAACTGCGGATTTTCGACAAACTGTTCATGCCGCCTGCCCTGTTCGCATAAGACCTGAATATCCGGGTAGCAAAACAGGTCGAACTCGCGCAGATAGAGCTTCATGTCCGAGCCGTAAACACGGCACGGTTTCTCGCGCAGCGCATTAACCAGCGCGGCTCCGCTATTCATTGCGATCAACGCATGGCTTTCCGAGCCGCCGGCCATCGCGAAGACTTCGCCGGCATGGTATTCGTAGCGCTGATCTTCGCTTTGTTCAAGCGCGAAGTATTCGTCATGGGATAAACGGCTTGGAAATTCGTCGGGCTGTGCGGACATCGGCTTGCTCCTTGTGTCGTTTCAGGAATTATAGCGCGCGAAGGAGGCGTTAGCGTATTAATCGGCCCGGGCCGCTTGCGCGCCGAAGAAACACATATGCGTCGTTCCGGCTGAGCCTGCCCCGGACTTGACCCAGGGGAATGCAGGAACCCAGATCCATGGATGGCTTCGGAGTAACACCCTTGTCGACTGGATACCGGCAATCCATACCGGTATGACAGATCATATGAATCAATAATATACGATGTGTTTCTTAAGAGAGGGATGTAAAAACCGCCTGACCGGCACACACCACTCTGAACCTGTGAATCATGAATACCAGCGCTGATGATGCATTGCGTGACGAAGCCTTTCGATATGCGAAAACTGCGGTGGCGCTGGACAATAACCATCCGTTTGCCATTTCGACTTTAGGCCGGGTCTATGTCTATTTGTGGTTCAAGCGTTCCGAAGAAGCGATACCGCTTTGCCGAAAAGCTGTGGCAATGGATCCTAATAATTCCGAGCTGCAGCTACGCCTTTCAATGGCGTTATCGTTCTCGGGCGAAGGTGAAGAAAGCTTTTATCTGATAGAGAAAGCGTTGGCGCTGAACCCATTATCTTCGCCAATTTATCAGTGATTCCTTGATGGTGCAGGAAGATTATGATAGCGCGATCGCGGCGTTAAAACGGGGCTGGGAGATACAACCTGGTTTTCTGCCAAATCCGGTGCAACTGTGTTTAATATATGCCTTACTTGATATGGATGACGAGGTGAACAAACTGCGCCCATATATCATGTCGATGGTGGGGGGCAGTCCGGCGCAGTATCTAAGACACCCCTGGATTAACCCCGGGACGGAAGCGTTTTATCGGAATTTGCTCAATAAAGCCGGATCCCCATAAGTCTACCAGGGCTCGTGTTGCATGGATTCCATAGGCGTGTTTCCTTTATACGCTACCCCAAAGCCGCCAACAACAGCGCCAGACTTTTTAGCGATCCCTTATCATCCGCTGCCTGCGGCTCCAGCTGCGCCCTGACGATAGCCCCGTCTATCGCGATTGCCGCCGCGTTCGCGATGCGCAGCCTCGATTCGTTGTCGGACAGCAATCCGGCAATCACCTCGACCATATCCTGTTTGTGACTGCGGCAGATTTCCACGACATCGGGCAGCGTGCCGCCGAGTTCGGCCACGGTGTTGATAAACGCGCAGCCGCGATAAGCCGGATTGCGAAACCATTCCTCCAGCGCCGGAATCAGCGGCGCCAAACCTCCACCCGGCTGCGCGCCGTGGCGTTGCAGCGCATTGATGAACCAGTCCATCCAGCGCCGGTGGCGATATTCCAGAAAGGCGCGGATCAAATCGTTTTTGCTGGGGAAGTGACGGTAAAACGTCACCTTGGTCACACCCGCTTCGGCGATGATTTTATCGATGCCGGTGGCGCGTATACCGTCGCGATAAAACAGATCGTGGGCGGTAAGCAGTATCTTTTCCCGTGCGGGACGCTTGGAAAAATCGGTGGGCGCATTGGAAATCATGCCTCAATTCTAGACAAAACCATCCGCCATTACCATGCTGCGCCTCATGCTGACCAAGCCTCCGTCTACCCGGCTCGATTATTGCCGCCGCTTAGCTGCATCAGATGGATGCGCTACGCTTATCCACCCTACGACAGGCACGCAAACAGCCGGCAGGATGAATAAGCGCAAGCGCGGTCCGCCATAAAACTCAGTGAACCCCGTGGCGACGAACAGGCATACATGCCCGGCCTGCCGGGTCTGTTATAATTTTCGCAAGCGCGCTGATTTCCTGATTGGCTTGTCTTCATCTGTTTTTTTCCAGCTTTTTGCAACCTGACCGGGAGGGTAACATGGCTGAACGCGTACTCTTTTTAACCGGCAAGCTGGCCGAAAAACAGTTGCGCCAGGTACTGGAGGAAATTCAGCCCGGCTTCGAATACCGGGTGCATGTGCTCGGCATTACCGTGGCGGCGCTGATGACCGCCGACATGATACAGCGCCGGGTGAAGGATAGCTTCGGCGCGGATTGGGTCATGGTGCCGGGACGCTGCCGCGGAGACCTGGAGGCGTTGTCATCCGTAATGGGCGTGCGTTTCGTGCGCGGGCCGGACGAGCTGCACGATCTGCCCGAATATTTCGGCCGCAAGCGCGAGAAACCGAAACTGGACCGCTACGATCTGCGTATTTTTGCCGAAATCACCGACGCCCCGCGTCTGGATGTCGACGGAATTCTGCGCCAGGCGCGCGATTACCGCGAGGACGGCGCCGATGTCATCGACCTGGGATGTCTGCCGGCGACGCCGTTCCTGCATATGGAGGCGGCCATCGACGCGCTGAAGGCCGAGACCTTCAAGGTCAGCGTGGATTCGTTCGAAAACGAGGACTTGTTGCGCGGCGGCCGCGCCGGCGCCGACTATTTGCTGAGTCTGCACGAAGAGAATTTATGGATTGCGGACGAAGTCGCCGCGACGCCGGTGCTGATACCCGCCCGCCACGGCGATCTCGCTTCCCTCGACCGCGCGATAGCGGCGATGCAGACGCGCCAACACGATTTTATCGCCGACCCCATACTCGATCCGATTCATTTCGGCTTCACCGAGTCGCTGCTGCGCTACCATGAAACGCGGCGCAGACACTCCGATGTAAAAATCATGATGGGCGTCGGCAACCTGACCGAGCTGACTCATGCCGATACCCTGGGTATCAACGCCATGCTGCTCGGCGTCTGTTCCGAATTAAACATCGACTGCATACTCGCCACCCAGGTCAGCAAGCACGCGCGCGCCGCGATCCGGGAAGCCGATAAAGCCCGGCGCATCATGCTGGCAGCCAAGGAACTGAACGCGCTGCCCAAACATATCGGCGACGAATTGATGAGCCTGCATGATCGCGCGCCGTTCCCCAGCTCTCTTGAGGAAGTGAAATCGATCTGGATGCAGATCAAGGACCCGAGTTATCGCATACAGGTTACCCCGGAAGGCCTTCACATTTTTAATCGCGACGGCTTTCACAGCGCGCAGGGGCCGTTTGATTTATTTCCGCAGCTGGGCGTCGAAAACGACGGCGGACACGCCTTCTACCTGGGCGTGGAATTGGCGCGCGCCGAGATTGCCTGGCAGCTGGGGAAACGCTATAACCAGGATGAAATGCTGGAGTGGAGCGTTGCGGTAAAGAAGGCTGCGGCGGCGGAAGCCGACCCGCATCTTTACAAGTCCGCAGGCTCCACTCTGAAAAAACACCACGATGAGAGCGAATGATACAGGAAACCATAGTAACCAGTCTGTCCACTGATGGACAGTGCCATATTGCGCCTATGGGCGTGCATGTAGAAAACGATTTTTTAATTATTTTGCCGTTCCGCCCATCGCTGACGTTGGAAAATATTACGCATAGCGGCTGCGCGGTGTTAAGCCATAGCGACGACGTGCGCGTGTTTGCCGGATGTTTAACCGGCAGGCGAAGCTGGCCCCTGGTCGCCGCCGAACGCATAGCCGGGATGCGCTTGCGCGATGCGTTGTCTCACCAGGAACTCGAACTGGTGCGTATGGAGGATAACGCCGTGCGTCCGCGCTTGATCTGCCGCGTGGTGCATACCGCCACACATGCGTCGTTCACCGGTTTTAACCGCGCGCAGTTTTCGGTATTGGAACTGGCGATATTGGTAAGCAGGCTGGACAGGCTGCCCAAGGAGAAGCTTGAATCCGATCTCGCCTACCTGCGCATCGGTTTTGAAAAAACGGCGGGAGAGCGCGAACGTGAGGCATGGGAGTGGCTGATGGAGCCTATAGACTCTCGCCGGCGGAAAACCGAAGGCGACGGCTTATGAGCGGTATGCTGGCCAGCGTGACATCATTGACCGAGGCGCGCATCGCGCTGGCAGCCGGCGTCGATATTATCGATCTGAAAGCGCCTGAAAAGGGCGCGCTGGGTGCACTGCCTATCGAAGTCGTACGTGAGATCGTTGCAGGGATAGACGGCGCCTGTCCGGTCAGCGCGACGATAGGCGATCAGCCGCTGTTGCCCGAACCGGTGCTTGCCTCGGTACTGCAAATGGCCGCTACCGGCGTCGATTTCGTCAAAATCGGCTTTTTTACGGGCGGGGACATGCAGGCCACCCTGGATACGCTTGCGCCGGCCGCGTCCGGCGGACTACGATTGATTGCGGTATTGTTTGGCGACCGGCAGCCGGAAATAACCTGGCTCGACGCCATTGCCGCAGCAGGATTTCGCGGCGTGATGCTGGATACGCAGGATAAGCAGCAAGGTTCGCTGCTGAATTGTCGCTCTTTCGACTTTTTAAAGGATTTTGTATCGGCCGCGCGCGCGCGCGGTCTGCTCTGCGGTTTGGCCGGTTCGTTGCGAAAAACCGATATTTCCGCTTTATTGCCGCTTGCCCCTGATTACCTTGGGTTTCGCGGCGCGTTATGCGTAGGAAGCCGGCGTACCGATCGCATTGACGAAAACTCGGTGCTGGAAATTAGAAACCTGATAACCGCGAGGAGTATAGCCCATGCTCTATGAATGTTTACGCCCGTTGCTGTTTCGTCTGGAACCGGAACTGGCGCATGAAGTCAGTCTGCACGCATTGGCGGCCCTTTCGCGCCTGGGAGCCGCCAATCCGCTGAAACAACGCTTGCCGGATGCGCCTGTCAAAGCAATGGGATTGACCTTCCCCAATCCGGTCGGGCTCGCTGCGGGTCTGGATAAAAACGGACAGTGCGTGGACGGTTTTGGCGATCTCGGCTTCGGGTTTATCGAGGTAGGAACGGTTACGCCGCTGCCGCAGCCCGGCAACCCGAAACCGCGTTTGTTTCGTTTGGTGGAGCACGAAGCGCTGATCAATCGCATGGGGTTTAATAATCTCGGAGTTGACAGGCTGCTGGGAAATATCGCGCATCGCCGTTTTCGCGGGCCGTTGGGCATTA
Organism: Candidatus Methylospira mobilis; assembly: GCF_009498235.1. NCBI lineage: Bacteria > Pseudomonadati > Pseudomonadota > Gammaproteobacteria > Methylococcales > Methylococcaceae > Candidatus Methylospira > Candidatus Methylospira mobilis. The sequence continues at coordinate 3,892,898 of NZ_CP044205.1, forward strand.
ATATCGGGAAAAATCTGTCGACATCGCTGGAAAACGCGCAGGATGACTACCGGATTGCCTTGCGCAAGGTTTATACGCATGCCGATTATATAGCCCTTAATGTATCGTCTCCGAATACGCCGGGCTTGCGCGGACTGCAAAGCGGCGATGCGCTGAGGGTGCTTTTGTCCGCCGTCGTGGATGAACGTGCGCGTTTATCCGATGAAACCGGCAGGCAGGTTCCGCTGGCGGTCAAGCTCGCGCCCGATGTGGATGACGGACAACTACCGTTTACTCTGGATATCCTGCTTCGATTCGGCATAGACGCGGTCATCGCAACGAATACGACACTGAGCCGGAACAACGTGGAAACGTCCAGGCATGCGGGCGAAACGGGAGGATTGAGCGGGCGCCCGCTGTTTGAGCGCTCCACGCAGATTGTGGCGCAAATTTCCGGTCATGTAAGCGGCGCACTGCCGGTCATTGCCAGCGGGGGCATTTTTAACGCGGAAGATGCGATGGCGAAATTTCTGGCCGGAGCCAATCTGGTGCAGGTTTATACAGGCTTTATTTACCGCGGACCTGCTTTGATAGCGGAAGTCATCTCGCGGTACGCGAGCGGCTTTAGTGCAATAAGGTCTTTATAGAACAGGTGCTCATGCACTGGCAGCACAGATGCAGGGCGTAGAGGCGGGGCTTGCAAGTATAGGATTAAGCGGAAACGAACTTACGCGTTGCCTATACTTGCAATAACTGCAGAACCTTAGTTCTGATCTTTGTTGTCGTCTGCGAAAACCCAACGAACAAAGAATACACCGATTGCGATGATGACGATAGTGACAACGATACCCGTCGGGGTTCTCATTTTTTCAACTAAATCGAGAATGGCTCCCATTTTTACCTACCTTAAGTAATATGATAATTCAGGCCCTGAGCGTTCAGACCAAATCTGACCCCTTCAGCACCCATATTCTTACCGTCTAATTCTGCTCTGTCAAGCTGCAAAACTGTCAGAGGATTATTAATCATTTGCAAGACGTATAAAACAATGCCCGCAATAAAATAACGGGCATTGTTTATTATACAGATCGGAGCCACCCGCATACAGTTTTTGTGTGGGTGACCACTCCAGTCGGAGTCTTAGAGCGCGCCGACAGAGAACGACGACTGAGACTTCAGGCGACCGCTATCGCCATCAGGCGAGTTACCGCAACCGATCATGGCTACTGACAACAGGGCGATGCTGATTACAGACAGGGCTAACTTTTTCATTGATCCTCCTCTTTATTAAAAAAATAAACATTCAATCGATGTTTTCCATGCCCCAGTGCGGGTGCACGTGACTTTTATAATGAAGATCAGACAAAAATGCAAGCGGATGCTTGAATAAAAAAACACCAAATCATATGTGATTGAATAAGAAGGCTATAGTTATAGCGATTTGCGGAGGTGAGAAATAGAGAGCAACCATGCAGGACACGCGATTTACCCTCCGCCGGATGGTTTCTCTCAACCGCGTCACACGCGGGGCTATGGCGGAAAGAAATAAAGATGGAGCTTGTGGTCTTCATGTGACTGCGGTAGATTCGCCATTTCACGCCCGGCCCGCTTCCCGCCAATGAAATACCGCACCACGCTACGAGGCAAAACCTTCGACTTCAAGAACCTGCGCTTGCTGATGGCGAAGGCGTCGCCGTTGCGTTCCGCCGACGAACTGGCCGGGCTGGCGGCGAAATCGGAGTTGGAGCGGGCGCTTGCGCAGCAAGTATTGGCGGATGTGCCGTTGCGGCAGTTTCTGGAAGAACCGTTGATCGCGCCGGAACAGGACGAAGTGTCGCGTTTGATCCTGGAACAGCATGACGAAACCGCGTTTGCGCCTCTCGCCTCGTTGACGGTGGGCGGTTTGCGCGACCGGCTGTTAAGCGAAACAGGGGATTTGTCACCGCTGACCAAAGGACTGATGCCGGAAATGGCCGCGGCGGTCTGCAAGCTGATGCGTAATCAGGATTTGATTGCAGTCGCTCGCCGCTGCCGCGTTATCACTCGCTTCCGCAATACCATAGGCTTGCCAGGACGCCTTTCCACGCGCCTGCAACCCAACCATCCCACCGACGACGTGCGCGGCATCGCCGCCAGCACGCTGGACGGATTAATGTATGGCAGCGGCGACGCGGTGATCGGCATCAACCCCGCCACCGATAATCTCGACAACGTGCATAACCTGCTCTGTCTGCTCGACGAAATCATCCGGTGCCATGAAATTCCTACCCAATCCTGCGTGCTGTCGCATGTCACCACCAGCATGGAACTGATGCGGCGCGGCTCGCCTTTGGACCTGGTGTTTCAATCCATTGCCGGCACCGAGGCGGCCAATCGCAGCTTCGGCATCGATCTGGCGCTGCTGTGCGAAGCCCGGGCGATGGCGCTGGAGCTGGGGCGCGGCACACTCGGCGACAACGTGATGTATTTCGAAACCGGCCAGGGCAGCGCGCTGTCCGCCAACGCCCATCACGGCGTCGACGCGCAAACCTGCGAGGCGCGCGCTTACGCGGTAGCGCGCGCGTTTTCGCCGCTGCTGGTCAATACCGTGGTCGGCTTTATCGGCCCGGAATATCTTTACGACGGCAAACAGATCATCCGCGCCGGACTCGAGGATCATTTCTGCGGCAAACTGTTGGGCCTGCCGATGGGCTGCGACGTCTGCTACACCAACCACGCCGAAGCCGATCAAAACGACATGGACAACCTGCTGACCCTGCTCGGCGTCGCCGGATGCACCTTCGTGATGGGCATACCGGGCGCCGACGACGTAATGCTGGCCTATCAGAGCACCTCGTTCCACGACGCGCTGTACCTGCGCGAGGCGCTGGGGCTGCGCCCCGCGCCGGAGTTCGAAGTCTGGCTGCAACGCATGGGCATATTCAACGAACGCAATGCGCTGGCCGACGCCAGACTGACCACGCCGTTGCTGCAACAGTTCGACAGTTTTCCGGGGAGCGCCGCATGAACGATCCCTGGCACAAATTACGGCAATTCACCCAGGCCAGAATCGCGCAAGGCCGCTCCGGTCATGCGCAGACGACCGCCGCGCAACTGGATTTTCAGCTTGCGCACGCGGCGGCGCGCGATGCCGTGCATTTGCCGTGGGATATCAAGGCATTCGCACGGGAAGCGGCAACGCTGGGCGTGAATACGCTCACGCTGGAAACCCAGGTTATCGACCGCGCGCAATACCTGAAACGTCCGGATTTGGGACGCATACTAGCTCCGGCAGCGCGCGAACGCCTATTGGCACAAGCATGCGCAACAACCGACATTGCGCTGACTTTCAGCAACGGCCTGTCTTCGACCGCCATGGACGCGCATGGCCTGATGCTGCTGCAAACCATCACGACCGCCTTCCTCAAGCGGGGTTATGCCCTCGCCCCGGTTTTCCTGGTAGAAAATGCGCGCGTCGCTTTGTCCGACGAGATAGGCGCGCTGCTGAATGCAAAACTATCGATCATCGTCGTCGGCGAACGCCCCGGCCTCAGCGCGGCGGACAGTTTGGGGATTTACATGACGTACAACCCAAACCCGGCCAACACCGACGCGGAGCGCAACTGCATTTCCAACGTCCGCCAACCGGAAGGGCTGAGCTGCAGGAACGCAGCAACCAAGCTGCTGTACCTGGGCGAACAAGCCTTCCAGCGCCGTCTGTCGGGTGTTGCGTTGAAGGACGATATGCCTGGGGAATGGGCGCTGGAAAAAGGGTTGGCCACAATGATCAGCAATCAATAAAACGGTACCAACCGATCATGGCGCAAGCGTCGCCCCCGAGCATGCAAACGCTTGCGCCATGATCGATTTCCCTCACCCAACCCGCTCCGCGCCCACGGACTGCACTGCAGCGCAGTCCGGCTACGGCGGTGCGAAGCATGCTTCGCAAAATTCCGCCTTCGCCTCGGCGGGAGAGGGGATCAGGCATTCGCTTCGCGATTTGCACGGTAACCGTTTTCTTCCTTCGACAGGCCCGGAACGAAAAGCAAGCTGTTGTTTTATTTGGTAGTTATCTTGTCGAACCATGAACGGAAATGCTTTGTTCAGCGTTTCATTTAGAGCGCTTTCATTGATTCACAGCCAATCCCCAGAGTCAAGAAACAGAAAGCCTCTTGACATATTAAACGATAATCATTATCGTTTGTATCCATGAACAAATACGCATCGCTTTCCCCCGAGTCCAATCAGACTCATCCTCCGTGCGAAGTATCCGTACTGCCTCGACGACTGAAAAGCAGTGAGTTATTTGGCGCGGCACACGAAATCATCATTGAGCATCACGGCAAGGAATATCGCTTGCGGGTAACCAGTAACGACAAGCTCATTTTGACTAAATAGCCCCATCGCCCGGTGAAAAACGAGTAGCCAGCCAGTTTGCCAGCCGGCAAACACAGCCAGCCAGTCAGTTAATTGCATTATTTGATTTTCTGCGAGTTGGCATTATGCAAAGCATTGGTTGGCCCATTATTTCAATTGCGCCCGCCCGTCTGTCGATGGAGCGGATGATCGGCGTTTTGGCTGCCGTCGTCCTGCACGCGGTACTGGTCGCCGCTCTGACTCAGCGCGATCGAGCGACGCCGGCAACAATCACGCCGCCTGCGCCGCTGATGGTCGGTATCGTCACCGCCGCCAAACAGGCAGTTCCCAAGCCTCCTCAAGCGGCACAGCCTGTCCCGGCCAAACCCAAGGCTGCGCCGGCCAAACCGAAGCCGCAACCGAAGCGGACGTCAGAGCCGGCCAAACGGGAAGCGGTCATCGCCGCATCCGGGGCGGGGTCATCGTCGTCCTTTTCCGCGCAGCCGGCAGATCCTCCTGTGCAGGAGACCGTGCCAGCAGCGCAGGCAACACGCGCGGAGTCCGCGCCGATCTCGCCGCCGCACTTGAATGCAAATTACCTGGACAACCCGGCCCCCGCTTATCCGCCGCAGTCGCGCAGCGAGGGCGAACAAGGCAAGGTGCTGCTACGCGTCCTGGTCAATGCCCATGGAGTGGCGGAGCAAGTGGATATTCGCCGATCCAGCGGATACATCCGTCTTGACGAAGCCGCTCGCATTGCGGTCAGGCAGTGGAAATTCGTACCCGCGCAACAAAACGGCCAGCCGCTGTCGGCGTGGGTGCTGGTTCCGATTTCATTCTCTCTCGAAGGATAAATTCATGGACACATCAGAAACGCTCGGTCTCGCCCATTTTTTCGCGCAAACCGATACGGTGGGCAAAGCTCTTTTCGCCACCCTCGCCGCGATGTCGATAGCGAGCTGGTATTTTATCATCGTCAAAAGCCTGCAAGCGCTCATCGCGCGCCGCCGTAGCACCCGCTTCCTGGAAAATTTCTGGAACTCCGCCTCGTTGGCCGCCGTTGAACGTCAGCTGGGAAAACGACACCCCAACGAGCCGTTTTCGCATCTGGCCTATCATGCGTTGTTATCCTGTCGTCATCACGCAAAACATGGCGCGGACCGTCTCAATGAAGCCGGATCGGCGGCGGAGTTCCTGACACGCTCGATCCGCCGCGTCATCGATGAGGAAACCGCAGGCCTCGAATGGGGGCTGAGCGTACTCGCCTCAGTCGCCAGCACTGCGCCGTTTATCGGCCTGTTCGGCACGGTATGGGGGGTTTATCACGCGTTAATCAATATAGGGATGAGCGGTCAGGGTACGCTCGACAAGATCGCGGGGCCGGTGGGCGAAGCCTTGATCATGACCGGGGCGGGTCTGGCAGTCGCCATTCCCTCGGTGCTGGCCTACAACGCGTTCGCGCGCTCGAACCGGCTGGTGCTGGCCAAACTCGATGCCTTCGCTCACGACGTATTCGCCGTCCTCAGTACCGGCGCGCATTTCGCAGGCCCACCAGCCGGGGTTGCGACCGGTCCGGCCTCCGAAGCCTTCGCGGGAGGTGCGTGATGGCGTTCGGCGGCTTCAACCAGACCCATGCCAGCGTGTCGTCTCAGGTAACCGAAATCAACATGGTACCCTTGATCGATGTCATGCTGGTCTTGCTGATTATTTTCATGATTACCGCGCCCATGCTGACGCATGGCGTGAAAATCGAACTGCCCAAAGCGTCCAGCCAGCCCCATTCAGAGGAAGCGCCGCACATCGCTTTATCCATCGACGGCAATGGACAGTTTTTCTGGGACAACGAAGCAATGGACCGAGCCGGATTGCACGAGCGTCTAAGCGCCGCCGCCCAACGGCTGCCGCAGCCGGAACTGCATCTCCACGTCGACAAAGCTACTGCCTATCAAGTCATTGCCGAAATATTGGCCGACGCGGCCAAAGCCGGCGTAACGCGCATCGGTTTCGTTTCCGACCCTAACGAAACCGCACATTAACCCCATGAACCCGCCACCCAGCCGTTTTCGCCAGGAAGCCCCCTTATTTTGCAAACACAAACGGGAGACTTCCTATGATCACCAAAATCAAGCAGCGCCCGAAGTGGCGAATCGGTTCCCTGCTGCCGCTGGGCGCGGCGCTGACCGGCATGGCCTTTGCCGCGGAACCGGTTTCCGAACAACCGTCAACCGATGAGGAAATCACTTTGCCCGCGCTGAAAGTCAAAGCAGCACGCGAACGCGAACCCGCCTTCAAAGCGGATACGGCCAGCACCGCAACCCGCTACGAGGCCCGGCTTCTCGACATTCCACAGTCGGTCAGCGTGGTGAAAAAGGAGCTTATCGAATCGCAGAATGCATTCAACCTGCGAGACGCGCTCAAGAACGTCAGCGGACTTTCCATTGCCGCCGGCGAAGGCGGGCGCACCGGAGATTCAATCACGCTGCGGGGTTTCAGCGCGAACTCGGACACCTACCTGGATAGCGTCAAGGAAAACGGTCAATACTTTCGCGACACCTTTTTCCTTGAGCGCGTCGAAGTACTGAAAGGCGCTTCCTCTGTGCTGTTCGGGCGCGGAGCCACGGGCGGCGTGATCAATCAGATTGCGAAGAAACCCCAGAAACAAATGCTGGCATCCGGGCAATTCGTCTACGGCTCTTTCGATTTCAAGCGCGCCACGACGGATTTAAATATTGCGCCGAACGATCAACTGGGCGTACGCATGAACGCCCTGTACCAGGATGCGGGTTCTTTCCGCAACTATAACTATACCAACCGCTGGGGTCTGGCGCCCTCGCTCAAATTCGATTTCACTCCGGATACCGACATTACGCTGTATTATTTGCACCAGCAGGAAAGCAGCGTGTTCGATTACGGCGTACCAATGTATCTGGGCAAACCTGCGAATGTGAATATCGATACTTTTTACGGCTTTCCAGATGACCGCCTGCAAACTTTCAACGTCAACATACCAACCGCGGTTCTGACCCATCGCTTCAGCGACGACTTTTCGATCGTGAATACGGTGCGCTATGGGGACTACGAACGCAATTACCGGACATTGCTGTTCGGCGCGGTCACCAACAACGGCCTGGCCTCCACCATCGCGCGTAGCGAAGCGCTGCGTTTGAATACGCAGCAAAACCTGTACAACCAGACATCGCTTATACTTAAACAGCCGGTGTTCGGCCTCAATAACACGTTGCTGTTGGGCATGACGCTGGGCAGCGAGAAATATAACTTTCTATCCAAAGACTCAACCGGCGTGCCGAGCGTATCCATTTTCAATCCGATTCTTACGGCCACGGTCGGAGCGGGACGCGCCAACGATTTAAGCGGCGTGCTGGCAATCAATCGCAGCACTACGGCGCAAACCTACGCAGGCTATATGACGGATCAATTTGAACTGACTCCGGAATGGAAGCTTCTCGGCGGCGCCCGCTATGAAGTGTTTGAGGCGAAACAGGATGACCGCGTCAACAACGCCAACGACTTCAGCCGCACCGACCGGCAATGGAATCCTCGAGCCGGTCTGGTGTGGGAACCGGCCAAGTGGCAATCCTACTACGCCAGTTACGCCACCTCGTTCAATCCGTCCGCCGAAGCCTATACCCTGGCAGCGAATAACGCCAATATCGGACCCGAACAAAACCGCAATTTCGAGATCGGCGCGAAATTCGATTTGCTGGACGGGCACCTGTCGGCAACCGGGGCCTTGTTCCGGCTGGAAAAAACCAATGCGCGCACCACCGACCCCAACGATCCCACACAGCTTATTCTGGCCGGCGAGCAACGCACCGACGGCTTTGAACTGGGTCTTGCCGGAGAAATTCTACCCGACTGGAACGTATCGCTGGCCTACGCCTACCTTAATGCCAAAATCGTCAAATCGAGTACGACGGCGGTCGGCAGCGTCAGCGGAACCACCCAGTCGCTGCAGGGAAAAGTTCCGATCAATGTCCCCGCGAACAGCGGCGTGGTCTGGACCAGCTACCATCTGACCCCTGAATGGGAAATCGGCGGCGGCGTATTCTTTAGCACGCAACGCTACACCGATACCGTCAACGAAGTAACGCTGCCCGGTTACGCCCGCCTTGATGCGATTGTTGCCTATCACCAGCCGCATTTCGATATTCAGGTCAATGCGTTCAATCTCACCGACGCGACTTACTATGAATCCGGGCAGACCTACTCGGCCTTGCCCGGTGTGCCGATATCGGCTCAAGTCAGCTTGAACTTAAAATACTGAAATACATCAACCCTGGACCATGCAAGAGATCGGAATGAGCATCCAAAATCCCGGCATGCCGCCGCGCAACAAAACATCCGGTGGCTATTTGTTTCTTCCCCGCAATCTGGCCCGGGGCAATTTCCTCAAATGGCTGCGCCGCACGCATGCCTGGCTCGGCCTATGGGGCGCGGCGCTGGGGCTGTTGTTCGGAACGACCGGCATTCTGCTCAACCACAGGGAAATCATGAAAATTCCTGCAGCCAGAACGGAGCAGCATGAAATACAGATAACATTGCCTGAATCCCGTCCCACCGACCCCAAAGCTTTGGCCGCCTGGCTGGGATTGGCGCTAGGTAGCGATTTCAGCCGTGCGCGCATCATGCAGGAGCCGGCTAAAAGCGTAACCTGGAACGGCGTCGCCGTACAGCAACCGGCTCGCTGGCAAATCGCGGTGCGTAGTCCGCAACGCTTCATTCAGGCGGAATATTGGCAGGGCAACGCCTACGTTACTGTCAAGCGCGGCGAAGCCAATCTGTTTGCGCTGCTGACCAATCTGCACAAGGGGGCGGGCTTGGGGGCCGGCTGGATACTGCTGGTCGATACACTGGGCGGCGCGCTCATCGTACTCAGCATCACCGGCGTGCTGCTGTGGACGCGGCTGCACGGACGTCGATTGGGCGCAGCCGGGTTGGGGTTCGGCTCGCTCAGCCTGGCCATCTGGTTCCTCTGGCAAACGCTATAGCGACCGTCATATTGGCAGCGGCCATGCCGGCGGCGAATCCTCGCGACCAGACAATATGATTTTGCAGCATCGCGCGCACCCCTGCATGCTGAAAAATGCCGCCCGTTGCCCATGGTTCGAACGAAGAATGAATGACCATTAAACTCAACATTACAGAGAGCCGACCATGCTGTTGCACATCCCCGAAATCCTGTCGCAACCCCAGATTGAAAAGTGCCGGAACATCCTGGAAACCGCCTATTGGGTGGACGGACGCGTCACTGCCGGAACCCAGTCAGCGCAAGTAAAAAACAACCTGCAACTGCCCGAAGATTCGAAAGCCGGCCGTGCCGCCCGAGCGGTCGTGCTGGAAGGGTTGGAAAAAAGCGCCTTGTTTTTATCCGCAGCTCTCCCGAAACAAATTTTCCCTCCGCTGTTCAACCGTTACGAAGGCGAAACCAACGCCTTCGGCAACCATATAGACAATGCGATACGCACCGTCTCCGAAACCGGCCTTAGAGTTCGCACCGATCTTTCGGCTACCCTGTTTCTTGCCCATCCGGAAGACTACGACGGCGGCGAATTGGTAATCGAGGATACATACGGCAACCACGCCGTCAAATTGCCGGCAGGCGATCTGGTGCTTTATCCCGGTTCGAGCCTGCACCGCGTCGAGCCGGTGACGCGAGGCAGCAGACTCGCTTCGTTTTTCTGGCTGGAAAGCATGGTGCGCGAGACCGAGCGCAGACGCCTGCTGTTCGAAATGGACATGGCAATCCTGGAATTGCGCCAGACGCATGGCGACATTTCCCCTTCCGTCAATCTGACCGGCTGTTACCACAATTTGCTCAGAATGTGGGCCGATGTCTGAAGCCGGTTCAGGTCCGCTGGAATCGAATGCATCACCAACCACTCCATGACTGCAGGGCGAGAGAACGATTCGCCTCAGGGAAATTCCGCGCGACAGTTACCCAATGAAGGAGCAAATATCCGGGACGCTACTCTCAACCTGTGCGATACCGCTTGTGTCTAGCGCTATCTGAGCTTTGATTCTCTGTGCATCCGCGAACATAAAGTTTCGCAATATCGTCCCTGTTCCGTACCAGTTCTCCTGCCTGATTTTTTAAGTCTGTTCAGGAACAAAAACCATTTCAAAACATCACTCGCCAGTTAAATCGATAGGTTATAATTAATCCGCATCGAAGCCGTGAGACCCTAACCCCGCCTGTCAACCATGTCGTCTTCCAAACTGAAAACCGTATCGATCCAGCACACTGCCGCCCCTAAAAAGCCGTCGAAAGCGCAAAAGCAGTTCAACACGCTGACGCAGAAAATCGATGCCCAGAAGAAACGGCTGCTGCAATGGCAGGAAACCATTCCATTGATACAACAAAAGGCGGCCGGAGAATACCGGACACTCTCCGAAGAATACGGAACGCAAAGAGCCGCTCTGGTCAACCTGTTCGACCGAAGCTACGCGGACAAGCGTTTCAAGAAAACCGACAAATCCAAACTCGAACATCTGATCGTCAGCATTACCGCCGGCCTGATCGAGGATCACGGCATGGACGACCTTAAACCGCTGTATAACAAATACAGCGATTACGATTTCGACGCCGACAGGGAGGAAAACGACGCCGAAATGGCAGCGATGATGAAATCGATGCTCGAAGAGGCGTTGGGCGAGGAACTAGACGACGACCTGGATTTCAGCTCGTTCGAAAACCTGCAGGCCGGCATGGATGAAATACTGCGCGAGCGCGAGGCCAAAGCGGAAGCCGCCGAAGCGCGCCGCAGTCAACGCAAGAAAACCGCGAAACAGCTGGAAAAGGAAGCCAAACAGCAGGAAGAAGAGCAGAACATCAGCAAATCGATACGGGAAGTCTACCGCAAGCTATCGATGGCTTTGCATCCGGATCGCGAGCAGGATGACAATGAACGGGAACGTAAAACCGAACTCATGAAACAGGTGAATGCGGCCTATGAAAAAAAGGATTTACTGCGTTTGCTGGGGCTGCAGCTGGAAATCGAGCAGGTGGATCAGGCCCATTTGAACAACATCGCCGAAGACCGCCTGAAGCATTTCAACAAACTGCTGAAAGAGCAGCTCGAAGAACTGCAGCAGGAAATTGCCGATCTCGAATACCAGTACAAACTCCTGCTGCAACTGCCGCCTTTTATGCCACTCTCGCCGAAAGAACTGATGTCGACCCTGGATCGGGACATTCGCAACCTGCGCGGCGACATCGCAGGTATAAAGCAGGATCTCAAAACATTCGCAGACCCGGCCAACCTGAAAGCGTGGCTGAAACACTACAAAATCCCGAAACATCTGCCGCAGGACGATTTTTTCTTCGGCGTTGACGAATTTTGACTTACGCTTCGATAGCGCCCTGTGCTGCAAGGCGCATTACCTCGCACCCCGCACAACAAATCACTACTCTCTTTTCGGGGGCGAAGGCGGGACATGAAACATGCCCCGAGCTTCCCGCAAGGCCGGAATATCTGACACCTGTCTGACATTTGCCTTATCGGAGGCGAAGCCTGTATGCTCTGAACAAACCTGCTTTATTCAGCATTTCCCGTTGATGATGATCAGGCGCAACCCCGAATGGAAAGTGGATCATGAGTAAAATCACTCGCATTAAACTGGAAAACTTCACGGCATTTTCATCGCTGGATGTAGAATTTTCGAAAGGAGTGAATATCATTATCGGCGCCAACGGGACAGGAAAAACCCACTTACTGAAAGTGCTTTATGCTGCCTGCGCCGTCACGATGGGTGAAGACAAGGAAAAGGGATTTGCCAGAAAATTGCTTGGCGTATTCAACCCTTACCAGCAGCGCATGACGCGCCTGATTCGCCGTCAACAAGGATTACTCCCGGCGAACATCGCCATACGCCGCGATAATGGCAATTCGCTCAAGGCCGTAATAGACACCAGAAAAGCCGACGTAACGAATGTTCATGTCACGGGTGAGGGCAAATGGCAAACCTCAGGCCTGGAGTCTGCATACATCCCGGTCAAGGAAATGCTTGCGCATGCGCCGGGATTTCTTTCCACAGTCGCCAAGCGGGAGATTGCCTTTGAGGAAGTCTATGTAGACATCATCAAGCGCGCATTTTTGCCAACGCTGAGAGGACCAACCGATCGAGACCGAAAACGGCTGCTAAATGTTTTGCAAACCGCGATTGAGGGCAAAGTAATCACCAAGGGTGAGTATTTTTTTCTGAAGAACAAGCAAGGGGATCTCGAATTTACCTTGCTGGCGGAAGGCATGCGCAAACTGGCGCTGGTATGGCTGTTGATACAGAACGGCACGCTACTGGCTGGCTCCGTGCTGTTCTGGGACGAGCCGGAGGCCAATCTTAATCCATCCTTGATGGGTGAAGTCGTCGAAGTGATTCTGGAACTGCAACGCCTGGGCGTACAGATTTTTCTGACCACGCATAACTATGTGTTACTGAAAGAGTTCGATCTGCGCAAAAAAAAGGACGATGCCGTTCGCTACCTCTCCCTGTTTCGGGATGAAGATGAACCCGACGCAGTGTCGGCTCATGTATGCGACGATTATCTCGGCATTGACCCCAATGCGATTGCCGCGACATTCAATAATCTCTATGACGGGGAACTCATGCGCAGCCTGGGAGGAATCAAGGCATGACGGCGATCACGGAAGACGACCTGCAAATCGAACTTCCGCCGGGCGCAAGCGCCAGAAAACTCGACGATGAAAAGAGTCATGGACTCAGCCATTGCATGAAAGCCGTGGATTTTATTGTTGAGCTGGGCGACAGACTGCTTTTCATCGAATTCAAAGACCCACAGCATCCGGCCTCTCGTCCCAAAGACCGTGAAAAGTTCATCGAAAAATTTTTGAGCGGACAGATCGATACCGATTTGAAAACCAAGTACCGCGACTCTTTTTTGTATGAATGGGGATTGGCGCAAACCCGTAAGCCTGTTTATTACTTTGTGCTGATTGGCGCCGACGCATTGGGCGCCGCCGAGCTTTTGATTCGTACCGAGGCGCTGAAACGTCTGTTGCCCATCCGGGGGCCGGGCGGCAAGCCGTGGAAACAAAACTTCATCGCCGGTTGCGCGGTCATGAATCTGGAAGCCTGGAACCGGATGCTGCCGGGCTTTCCTGCGAGTAGAGTCGGCGCATGATGTGGAGACAAGCCGAATATTTTCCATTTTGTAACTATTCAGTATGTGCCTTAAATCATGACCGAAGCAGTCGGAAGTGAGGCAAGCCAGTCGAGACACGCTGCAAGTCCGTCCCTGGAAGCTCTCTGCGCCCATCCTTGGGCGCAGAAGGTCTCGCCTGACTCACCTCACTTCCTCTCCGGCGGGTTTGCCGAATAGTTACTCAATTTTTAATATAAAACAATTATCTAAGAATAACTCGGCGCGGTATTCCAACTGCATGCTCCTGCGGAAGCGACGAAGACAAACCCGGTTCGGGTTGCGCTTATTTTGAAATTTTGGGTTTGAACAGCTCAACAATCAATCGAACATCATGGAACACACTCATATAGTTACCGCCAGTCAATTACACGAATTTGCCGGGACCCGAATCAGTGAAGAAGTTATTCCTGAGCTGGTTTGGATGCTGATAACGCAATCGGCACCTGACTTGTCGGCATGCCGTATTCCTTATGGCGATGGCATCAACCAGCCGGGATATGACGACTTAGTCGAAACAGCTATCCGAGGTAAAAAAAAGCGCGTCCGAATCCGGGCATCTACGTGTTGCCATGGCTAAAATAGGGGCTGTGTTGGCGAATGCCCCCACCGACCCGGATGGATTATGGATACATCGCTCGGTTGCTGCAGCGCTTGACGCCAGGGAAGCTACCGAGCTGCGTTCCGGCTTTAAAACCGGGCTATTCAACCAACGAGGTGTTCATGGCTTTTCGGCGGGAAAGTAGGAAAAGAAAATTGCCCTCGATTATCGAAATAAAGCCGAAGCCGTGGAAATTTGCGGTTATACACGGCTTGCGACTACCCTTCGACAATTGGCTAAAGAATATGAGTATGATGCGGAGAGGGAATCACGAAGAGACTCCTATGACGATTGATTACTGCTGCTGTCGCTTTGATGCGCAAAACATCGGTTCGCAAGATCAGCCATCAGCAACACTATATTCGAACCCCGGAATTTCGCCTAAACGGTAACTGAACACCAATTCGCTCGCGACATCCGGCGTTGCGCCGACACGCAGATACTTCGGAAGCGTCAGGCTGCAATCGTAGCAACTCAAATCATGCTCGCCGAACACGCGAATATACGTCAATAGCGCCGGGCGCATGTTGTCACGTTCCGTTTTGTCCGGCCATGGTACGCTAACCGGCGGCAAATGGGTGGCAGCATTCTCAGGATTGAGTTCCTTCAGCACCGCCTGATTCAGCTCCATCACAGTTCCGAGCTTCAGGCGCCGGCGCTGCAAGGGTGGCATCTCGCCTTGATGATCAGCGGGCAGCACGGTGAATTCACGGCCGGAATCCAGCAACGCGGCGGTCACCGTAATCTGCTCCGGCACCAGAATGCCGTCCGGCTCAAGGTGCTTTACCAGATTGGCGCTGACCGCCAGTTGCGGTTCCTAGATTCATGGTCTCTGTCACCGCCACGTGAAACGGCTGCTGCCCGGCAAAACCGGCGTTGCAGGCATCGGTCAACAGATAATCCCGGATAAACTCATCGTAGCCGAAATGCCCGATGGTTTTACGCGCGCCATCCAGCGCCAACGGGTGTATATCGATTAAAGTAAAACGGAAACCGTCGCGCGGCAAATAAGGCAGCAACGGTAAAATTAGCGTGGCGTAAGGGCCGCAGCCGGCATAGAGCGTATGTATGGTTTGCCCGTCGAAACGGCTTTGGGCCTTGAGCAGGGCGGCGTGCAAGCCGCGGATGAAGCGGCTGGTCCGCGCGAACTCTCTGGCGCAGCGCGCAGCCGTCAACGGCGATACCCGCCTTGCCCTGAGGGAGTATCGTATCCGCCGTCTGCGCTGATTCAACGGCTTGCTCGCCGATGCCGGAAACGGCTTCGCCAACAGCAAATAACTCCTCACAGGTTTCACGGAGCAACCCGTAACCTGACTGTTCGTCCAACAGTACAGCGCCAATTTTTTTCAACTGCTCGATAGTGGGTATAGTCATGATATAAGATCACCGGAGTCAATGGTTGCCGCTGCTGGTTTTGTGCCGAGTGCATCGAGATGCAGAGCCGAAGACTTGACTTTACGCCCGCCTTATCGAATAACTGTAGCCTTGGACCTAACCGACAGACCCTTTATGACTTTACCAAACCAGCGTCTGCAACGCACTCTCGACCTGATCGACGCCGCCAATAGCGAAGATCCCTATCATGAAACAGTAGACGGCAACAGTTGCCCCAAGGAATTGCTGTATGGGCAACGGATGAGCGCCTGGCTGGCGCGCGTTGAGCCGAACCCGCGCGAAACCTGGCAGATTGCCGCGCGCGCGCAGCATATCTGCCGCTGGGAAATCCCGCGCGACACTTATCCCATGGACAGAATCGGTTATCTGGAGTGGCGCAAGCGCCTGTACCGTTTCCATGCCGACAAGGTTGGCGCGATCATGCGGCAAACCGGTTATGAAGAGCCCGAGATTACCGAAGTTCAGCGCATGCTGCTGAAGAGTGGCATCAAGGCCGATGCATCGGTGCAACTGCTGGAAGATATGGCTTGCCTGGTCTTCCTGGATCACTACCTGGAGGACTTCATCGCCAAACATGGACATGACGAAGCCAAGCTGATCGATATCGTGCGTAAATCCTGGAAAAAAATGTCGGATCGCGGGCATCGCCATGCTGCGGAAATCGCGCTATCGGCTGAGGCGCAACGTGTGATCGGAAAAGCGTTGGCCGGCAGTGAATAATGTGCTGCCGCATCTCGCAACATGAATCTTCCGGCGTAGCGCTCATGCGCCGGAACCGAAATGACGACAGGGGTCCCATTGGGTAGCGGTCCCCCGGCCCCACAAACAAAGTGGCTGAATAATTCTTTTTTTTCCAGCATAATCGACCGGTATGGAAATCCGTCCCGCAAACCGCCCTTAATTCAACGAAACTTAGGGAACAAGTCATGTCGTCAAGCCCAGAATCGACCGCCCGTGCGACACAGCAAGCTGCTTTGCCGGAACTCCCTGAAAACGCGACCCAGCGCCTGCGCGAAATCCCCTACAATTACACCTCGTTCTCGGATCGCGAAATCGTCATCCGTTTGCTCGGCGAGGAAAGCCGGCAAATTCTGACCGAACTGCAGAGCGAACGCTCGACCGGACGCTCTGCACACATGCTGTACGAGGTACTGGGCGATATCTGGGCAGTGCAGCGCAATCCCTATCTCGAAGACGATCTGATCCAGAATCAGAAACGCCGCAAACTGCTGCTGGACGCGTTGCGCCATCGCTTGCGGCAGATGGAAAACCGGCGCCTGGAGCTAAAACAGACGCAGGCGGAACGCGCTGAAAAAATTGCGCGGCTGATCGAAGCCACGCATGTGCTGGTCAACCGCTTCGAGGCCGATTTCCATCATACCTGGGATCTGCGTCAGCGCGCGCGCCTGCTGCTGTCGCGCCATACCCGCAAGGACAACATCTGCTTCGACGGCTTCGCGCGCGTCGCGCATGTGACCGACGCCACCGACTGGCGCGTGGAATACCCGTTCGTGGTGCTTTACCCGGAAACCGAAGATGAAATCGGCCACCTGGTGCGCGGGTGCATCGCATTGGGATTGACCATCATTCCACGCGGCGGCGGCACCGGCCTCACCGGCGGCGCGGTGCCGTTGACACGGCTTTCCGCGATCATCAATACCGAAAAACTGCTGGAGATGCGGCCGATCGATCGCGCCACCGTAATGCCGGGCGTGGCGGAAGCGCAACCGACGCTGTTTACCGGCGCCGGCGTGGTCACGCGCCGCGCGATGGATAAAGCGGAAGCCGCCGGGCTGGTGTTCGCCTGCGACCCGACCTCCGCCGACGCCTCCTGCATCGGCGGCAACGTCGCGATGAACGCCGGCGGCAAAAAAGCCGTGCTGTGGGGGACGGCGCTCGACAATCTGGTGTCCTGGCGCATGGTCACACCGGACGGCAACTGGCTGGAAGTGGAGCGACTGAACCATAATCTCGGTAAAATTCATGAGCAGACGGAAGTCAGCTTCCGCCTCAAGCGCTATGAAGCGGACGGACGCACCCCGCTCGGCGAAGAAATCCTGGCGCTGCCCGGCGCAAGTTTTCGCAAGGAAGGTCTGGGCAAGGACGTCACCGACAAGTTCCTCGGCGGCCTGCCCGGCATACAGAAGGAAGGCTGCGACGGCATCATCACCTCGGCGCGCTGGCTGCTGCACAAAATGCCGCCCCACACGCGAACTTTCTGTCTGGAATTTTTCGGTCAGGCGCGCGAAGCGGTCCCGGCCATCGTCGAGGTGCGCGACTACCTGGACAGTTTGCCGAAGGAGGGTCCGCAACGGGTGATGCTGGCCGGACTCGAACACCTGGACGAGCGCTACGTCAAGGCGGTGGGCTACGGCACCAAGGCGCAGCGTTTCGGACGCCCGAAGATGGTGCTGTTCGGCGATATCGTCGGCGACGACGAAAACGCGGTGGCGCTGGCGGCTTCCGCGGTGATACGCCTGTGCAATGGGCGCGGCGCCGAAGGCTTTATCGCCGTCAGCCCGGAAGCGCGCCGCAAATTCTGGCTCGATCGCGCGCGCACCGCCGCGATTGCGCGCCATACCAATGCCTTCAAGCTCAACGAGGACGTAGTGATTCCGTTGCCGCGCATGGGCGAGTACTGCGACGGCGTCGAGCGTATCAATATCGAACTGGCGCTGCGCAATAAATTGCTGCTGTGCAAAACCCTGGCCGAGTTTTTTGCCGGCGAACTGCCGCTGCGCGAATACGAGTCCAACCTCGAAAAGGACGAGGTGATCGGCGATCGCCGCGGCAATGCGCTCGAGCTGCTGTCGCTGGTGCGCCGGCGCTGGCAATGGCTTTACGAGCATCTCGATACGCCGCTGAGCAAGGCGGAAGGCAAGTTCGCCGAGCTGGGCATAGAACCCGCTGAGTTTTCCAATCACACCAACCGGCCTACCCTGTTTCATCGCCTGCAGGATTATTCGGTGCGCGCTTCGTGGAAAAACGAGATACGCGCGCATTTGCAGGAGATTTTCGAGGGCGACACCTTCCGTCCGGTGCTGGAGCGCGTCGAAGCGCTGCACAGGGGGGTTCTGCGCGGCCGCGTGTTCGTGGCGCTGCACATGCACGCCGGCGACGGCAACGTGCATACCAATCTGCCGGTCAATTCGGAAAACTACGCCATGCTGCAGGAGGCCAACGAGGCCGTCGCCCGCATCATGGCGCTGGCGCGTTCGCTGGGCGGGGTAATCTCCGGCGAGCACGGCATCGGCATCACCAAGCTCCAGTTTCTGGAAGCGGATGAAATAAAACCGTTTATTGCCTATAAAAACCGCATCGATCCCGAAGGGCGTTTCAATAGCGGCAAGCTGCTGCCGGGCGGCGATCTGCGCCATGCCTACACGCCGTCGTTCAGCCTGATGGGTTTCGAATCGCTGATCATGCAGCAAAGCGATATCGGTGCGATTGCCGATGCGGTCAAGGATTGTCTGCGTTGCGGCAAATGCAAGCCGGTATGCACCACCCATGTGCCGCATGCCAATCTGCTGTACTCGCCGCGCAACAAGATACTCGCCACCTCGCTGCTGATCGAAGCCTTCCTCTACGAGGAACAGACCCGGCGCGGGGTTTCCATCACTCACTGGAAAGAGTTCGAGGACGTATCGGACCATTGCACCGTCTGCCATAAGTGCTTCAGTCCCTGTCCGGTCGATATCGATTTCGGCAAGGTCAGCATGGACATGCGCAATCTGCTGCGCAAGATGGGCAAGCAAAGCTTTAACCCGGTTAAAACCGCGACCATGACCTTCCTGAACGCCACGCGCCCGGAAACCATCAAGCTGATGCGCACGGTGCTGATCGAGTGGGGTTATAAAGGCCAGCGTCTGGGGCATGCGTTTTTAGCGCCATGGGGCAAGGCGCAGACCGCCCACCCGCCGGCCACGCACGGTAAAGCGCCGGTGCTGGAACAAGTCATTCATTTCACCAACCGCAAGATGCCGGGCAAGCTGCCCAGTAAAACCGCGCGCGCACTGCTCGATATCGAAGACAATCAGATCGTGCCGGTGATACGCGACCGCCAAAAAACGCAGATCGACTCCGAGGCGGTGTTCTATTTTCCCGGCTGCGGCTCGGAACGCCTGTTTTCGCAGGTGGGACTGGCGACGCAGGCAATGCTGTACGATCTGGGCGTGCAGACGGTGCTGCCGCCCGGTTATCTGTGCTGCGGGTTTCCGCAGCGCGCGAGCGGGCAGCTCGACAAGGCCACGCAAATATCCACCGACAACCGCGTGCTGTTCCATCGCGTCGCCACCACGCTGAACTATCTCGATATCAAAACGGTGCTGGTCAGCTGCGGCACCTGTCTGGATCAGCTCAGCGAATACGAGTTCGACAGGATCTTCCCCGGCTGCCGCGTGATCGATATCCATGAATATCTGCTGGAAAAAGGCGTGCGCATCGAAGGCGTCGGCGGCGTGCGCTACCTGTATCACGACCCTTGCCATAGCCCGCTGAAACAGCAGGACGCGCAAAAGACCGTCAACGGCCTGCTGGCCACCGCCGACGGCGCGCGTATCGGCTTATCGGCGCGCTGCTGCGGCGAAGCGGGTACGCTGGCGGTGACGCGCCCGGATATTTCCACGCAGGTGCGTTTCCGCAAGCAGGAAGAGCTGCAACTGGACACGGCGAAAATACACGGCGACGGCTATGACGGTCCGGTCAAGGTGCTGACCAGCTGCCCGTCCTGCCTGCAGGGTCTGCAGCGCTACAAGGAAACCCTGAATGAACTGGATGCCGATTACATCGTCGTCGAGCTGGCCAGGCATCATCTGGGCGAGGACTGGATGGAGCGTTATATCGCCGGCGCTTCGAACGGCGGCATAGAGCGGATTCTGGTATGAACGAAATAGCGGTTTTTATCCGGTTTGGTATCAAATAATAATTTTTAAAATATTTTTCCCTATAACTCATTTAAGAAGTTATGAGCAAGTTGCTTTAATTCATGATTCGATCGGGTCACCATAAATAAAGCCAATATACTGACGTTCATTCCGATATTGTGAAGTAATTATTCAGGACATCCCCGACCGATTAAATCCGTAATTAGAAGCAAAAGCGCCTGAAAGACACAGATTCTCCGGACAACTCCAGAGAATCTGTATCATTGACGGCGAACGAACGTCTCAACTATGTATAATGAATTGCACAGCCGGAGCCTCAGGCCGCCGGCAGCGCCTCTTCACAAGCCGTAATCCATGACTTGACAAAGTTGGAGCGCACAATATCATGCACGGAAAACTGGATCAGATCGAATTCCGGCATGCCTTGCGCGACGCTTAAAAACCACGCCATGCCGGAATCGTCGCCTCTTTTCCGGTTCAGGTCGGTCTGGGTCATGTCGCCCATCGCGATAACGCGGGTATTTTTGCCGATACGCGTCATGATCGAATTGATTTCCTGGCGTGTCATATTCTGGCATTCGTCGATCAGAACGATGGCGTTGTTCCAGGAAACGCCACGCACATAAGAAGTGGTAACGAACTCCACCAGGCCGGCGGCCTTCATATCGTCGTAGGTTGTGGATTTGCCGACCAGATCCGACATGATGTCGCGATAAGGCGTTTCATAAAACAGGATTTTTTCATCCAGCGTGCCCGGCATGAAGCCTATGTCGCGGGTAGGTACTGCGGAACGAACGATAATGATGCGATTTTGCCGGGAGTCGTCTCGCAGCAGTTCATTGAGCGCCAGAAACAGGCCGATGTAGGATTTGCCGGTGCCGGCGGAGCCGTAGGCGATAATCTGATAACCTTCGAAAAAGGCTCTGAAAAAGTCGGATTGGGTAGCTGTGAGGGGTTTGATGGTTCGGAGATCGTGGATAGACCACTTTTTCTTACGGGGACCTTCTTCGATAGCGCGTCCATTGACTGAAAGCGTATGCTCTAAAAACTCTATTGTCTGCCTCTTCTGCGATTTACATTTAATACGTTGAACAGCAGGGCTTTTTGCCATATGGTTCTCACCTCGGAACAAAAGTTGACCATGTACACGCCATTAATGGGGCTGTAGCATTTAATTCAAGTTACTTTAGGTTGTTCCCTCCTCAAGACATTAATAAACAATTAGTCCGGCCGCATTTCCGAGTATTATACTGTCATATTCATATGACAGCTGCGTGAAAGCTCGCATTAGCCAGTCAGTATTTTGCACTTAAATTCGGATTGTTCTCAAGTCTTTTTTCTTATGAAGAATATCAAGCGCGTCTTTTTCTTATTTGCTTTCATGCTCATGGCTGCGAGCGTTTCTACACCTGCATTAGCCGCTCAAGCGCTGCCTCCCGGCACCATAAAGGATTGGACGGCTACACTGGATCGTATTGAGCGCGCTACCCAGAAAACGGATATCAGCGACGATGCCGTAGAAGAACTGCGCTCGGAACTGGCGGCTCTGCGCACGCAAGTGCTGGCAGCTATCGCCGCATCCGCTCAGGAAGCGCAGGATATCAAGGATAAGCTGAATGCGCTTGGACCGTTGCCTGCGGCGGATTCGCCCCCGGAACTGCCTGCCATTACCGCCAAGCGCAAGTCCGTAAACGACGAAATGGCCGCCGCTGACGGCGCAGGCAAGGAAGCAGGGCTGGTGGTGACGCGCATCGATCACATCCAGCTTGAAATTTCAACGTTGCGACGCACCCGGTTCGCCGAAAGAATCCGTTCGCGCAATCAAAGCCCGCTGTCTCCGGCGTTATGGAAAAAAGCCGGCGCCGAATGTGTGGAGGACTGGAACCAGTTCATCGCAAGCCTGCAGAGCTTCAGGGGCAGTCCGGCAGTGCAAGCCGCCGATTTTTCCGCCATGGCTTACGCGTTTACCGCAGGAGCGCTGCTGATTGTGGTAATTTTCGCCTGGCTGCGGCGCTGGATAGTCGCTCGCGCCGGCGCGCTGCATGGAGAACCCTCCCAGGGACAGCGACTGGAGTTTGCCTTGGTTATGGGGCTTATCCACGCGCTGGTGCCATCCGCTCTTCTCCTCGGCCTTTATCTGGCATTGCGCAACTCCGGCATAGTGCCTGATTCCGTCCATGAGCTTGCATGGATCGTCACCGTTTCCTTGCTGAGCGTATTTCTGATCGCCGCGTTTTGCCGCGCAGTGCTGACGCCGTTCAGCCCGCGCTGGCGTTTGCTGGGTTCCACCGCGCGCGGCAGCCGTTCGATCAGCTTCGCGATTATCGCCATTGCCGTGGTTTTTGCGCTGGATAACGTGTTCGACGAACTCAGAACGCTCTATTCAGCGACTCTGGAACTGACCATCATCCAGAAATTCATTTCCGGCCTAAGTATCGCCGCGATTCTGCTGCTGTTTCTGAAGCAGCCTTTCTGGCAGCAAAAACCCAGCACCGCTGCGCGTCCGTCGATACTGGGTCCGCGCGCCTGGGGGGGGGTAAGAGTATTCCTGCATGTGCTGGTGCTGGCGATCCCGCTTTCCGCCGCGCTCGGTTATGTGGCGTTATCGCGCTTGATGGCGACGCAAATCGTTCTGACGCTGGGCCTGTTTATCGGCGGCGCCCTGACTCGCGGCGTGCTCGCGGAAACCATACGCCATACACTCACGCCGGAAAGCGGTCCGGCCGTTCTCAAACAAGCTTCGAACGGCGACGACGACGGCAACGAGATGCTGATTTTCTGGGTCACCGCCTTTGCCAACCTGCTGGTCGCGATTCTGACAATTTTTGTGCTGCTGTTTATCTGGGGAGCAGGCGGCCGCGACCTCGGCGCATGGCTTTATCAGGCGTTTTTCGGCGTCAAGATCGGCAGTCTGACCATCGCCCCGTCGGACATCCTGTTAGCCGTTTTGCTTTTCCTGGCGCTCAGTGTTTTCACACGCTTTCTGCAACGCAGCCTGGAGCAGAGCGTTTTCCCGCGCACGCGGCTGGATATCGGTTTACGCAACTCGATACGCGCCACGGTCGGATACGTCGGATTTGTATTGGCGGTAGCGCTGGCAGCATCCGCGGTAGGCATTGATCTTTCCAGTCTGGCCATGATCGCCGGCGCATTATCGGTCGGTATCGGATTCGGATTGCAAAACATCATCAGTAATTTCGTGTCGGGGCTGATTCTATTGGTGGAACGTCCGGTCAAAGTCGGCGACTGGGTGGTGGTAGGTGAACATCAGGGCCATGTGCGTAAAATCAGCGTCAGGGCAACCGAGCTGACCACCTTCGACCGCGCATCGGTTTTTATCCCGAATTCGAGCCTGATCGCATCCCCGGTAATGAACAAGACCCATGCCGACCGGGACGGGCGCATTATCCTGCCGGTGGGCATTGCCTACGGCTCGGACACGCATAAAGTCAGGGAGCTGTTGCTGGGTATCGCACACGAACATCCCGCAGTAAAAGACAATCCTGCGCCCGGCGTTTTATTCAGAAGCTTTGGCAGCGACGCGCTGCAGTTCGAGCTGATCGCCTACATCCATGATGTGGACAAACTGCTCGGCGTTACCAGCGACCTTTGCTTCAGCATCGACAAGGCGCTAAGGGAAAATTCGATTGCAATCCCGTTCCCGCAACGCGACGTGCATCTGGGGCTGTTGGACAGCCAGCTCGAAGCCATACTCAAGGCGCTATCGGCGCGACAGGACAGTACGGATTCCCCGGCTCGGACCGATTAATTTTTTACCCTTCGGCAGCAGCTCCTATTTATTCATAGAACGCTTCGTTCAAATCCGGCGCAACGGGCAGGCTCTCCTGCGCGATGCGCCGGCCATAACTCTGTGCAGCGCGTTTAATGGCGTACTCCATCAAACTCTGATGAACTATCCGGAACGCGCGATCGAAATCGGCGTTGAGGAATCCGCAGACCACACTATCGCATAGATGATAAAGCGCCGAGTAATGAATGCTCTCGCCGGAACTGCAGTCGTCGATTTTGCCGGACAACTCCCGCATCACCGATAAAACCGAACCCTCATGCCGCCACACCACTGAAGCGGCAGCGAGATCGTCTCCCCTGCAGGCAATCGCGGCCAGCGCGTGATAGGCCAGGTTAACCAGACCGGCCAGATTTTTAGTCGCATCGCCCGCAACGATGGCTTTAAAAGTTTCGCAGCCGCCCCCCATTAACAACGACTGGTGCATAATGATGTCCATATCCGCCAAATGCGCAGTTTGCTGATAGCCCGGCTGCTTTACTCCCGCCTGTTCATGAAAATCTCTGACTAATTGCAAATGTGCGTGCATGGCATACCTCGCATTGGCAGTCCGGACCTAAGCTGCAATAGATTACAACACATTGCCGCGAAGATCATGCAGGTCGAAAATGGCGGCCTCCGCAAGGCGGCGTTTATCCTGTGCCGCTGTTGTAGCATCGGGCGCAATAGGCCGGTAACATGCGCTCAATATGCCCGGTTGCGCCCGAAGCTTGCAGCAAGCTACCCTTAACTTAAACTCCACGGAGATTGGCCATGAGCAAACAATATGTATTTTCTTTCGAAGAAGGCGACGGCAAAAACAAGCATCTGCTGGGCGGCAAAGGCGCCAACCTGTGCGAAATGACCCAGTTCGGTCTCAATGTGCCGCCGGGCTTTGTCATCAGCACTGAAGCCTGCCTGGAATATCAAGATATACATGCTCTGCCTGCGGGCTTGCTGGACACCGTTCGGCAATACGTTGGCCAACTGGAACAAAAAACAGGCAAAGGCTTCGGCAGCGCCGCCGGCCCCCTGCTGGTATCCGTGCGCTCCGGCTCCGCGATGTCCATGCCTGGCATGATGGACACCATTCTCAACCTCGGGCTTAACCAGGAAACTCTGCAAGGCTTGATCACACAATCCGGCGACGAACGTTTCGGCTACGACGCCTACCGGCGCTTCATCCAGCTGTTCGGTAAAATCGCGCTGGGCGTACCCGACGCGCTGTTCGATGCGGCCTTCGAAGACATCAAGCGCCAGGCCGGAGTAAAAGCCGACGTCGGCCTCAACGCCGAACACCTGAAAGAAGCCAGCCGGCGTTTTCTCGATGTCGTGCGCGAGCACACCGGCAAGCCCTTCCCGGAAGACGTTTACACGCAACTCGAATACGCAGTCAAAGCAGTGTTCGACTCATGGTCAGGCAAGCGCGCAATGGACTACCGCCGCGAATTCCGCATTACCCCCGCCATGGCCAACGGCACCGCCGTCAACATTGTCACCATGGTGTTCGGCAACATGGGCAATGATTGCGCCACCGGCGTGGGCTTCACCCGCAACCCCGGCACCGGCGAAAACGAAATGTTCGGCGAGTATCTGGTCAACGCCCAGGGCGAAGACGTGGTGGCGGGCATCCGCACTCCCAAGCCGGTGCTGGAAATGCAGCAGGAAATGCCCGGCCTGTACCGGCAACTGGTGGAGCTGCGCGACAAGCTGGAAGGCCACTATCAGGAAGTACAGGATTACGAATACACCATCGAAAAAGGCGTGCTCTACTGCCTGCAAACCCGCAACGGTAAAATGAACGCCGCAGCCATGGTCAGAAGCTCTGTGGAAATGTTCAGGGAAGGCCTGATCAGCAAGGAGCAGGCCCTGCTGCGCGTCAACCCGGACCAACTGGAACAACTGCTGCATCCGGGCCTGGACCCCAAACACAAGCAAACGCCGCTGGCGCAAGGCTTGCCCGCTTCTCCCGGAGCCGCCAGCGGACGCTGTGTATTCGACGCCGATCAGGCCGTGATCCTCGGGCGCTCCGGCACCAAGGTAATACTGGTGCGCGAAGAAACCAAGCCGGAAGATATCCACGGTTTTTTCGCTTCGGAAGGCGTCCTCACCAGCCGCGGCGGTAAAACCTCCCATGCCGCCGTGGTGGCGCGCGGCATGGGCAAGGCCTGCGTTGCCGGCGCCGAAGGCATCCAGGTGGACGCGCGCGCGCGCTCCGCCAAAATTGGCGACGTAGTACTGCGCGAAGGCGACATCATTACCATCGACGGCAGCAGCGGCAACGTCTATCTGGGCGAAATTCCCACCATAAAACCGGAGTTTTCGCAAGAGCTGAGAACCCTGCTGGACTGGGCCGACGAAACCGCCACCCTCAAGGTCATGGCCAACGCCGATACGCCCGATACCGCCCGCGTCGCCCAGGAATACGGCGCGATGGGCATCGGCCTGTGCCGCACCGAACGCATGTTCAACGATGTGGAGCGCCTACCCATCGTCGTGGAAATGATCCTGGCGCACAATCTGGAAGAAAGGCAGGCGGCCCTGGATAAACTGCTGCCGATCCAGCGCGAAGACTTCAAGGAAATTTTCGCCATCATGGCGCCGCGCCCGGTCACCGTGCGCCTGCTCGATCCGCCCATGCACGAATTCCTGCCCAGCGAACACCAGCTGGAGGACGAATTGCGCGCGCTGGAGCAATATCTGCTGTCAGTGCGCGGACGCACCGCCGCCTGCAACGCAATGCGTCTGGACAATCCCGGCGGCATCACCGAAGACCAGGTGGCCGCCATCATTGCCCGCAAAAACCGCATGCTGCGCAAAGTGCGCGAACTCTACGAAGTCAACCCGATGCTCGGTCATCGCGGCGTACGCCTCGGAATCACTTACCCTGAAATCTACGACATGCAAATCCGCGCCATACTGGAAGCCGTCGCCGACTGCCAGCAGCAAGGCATTCCGGTACTGGCGGAAATCATGGTGCCCCAGGTTATCACCTCACAGGAACTGGAATTCATCTACCGCCTGGTCAACAAATCCCAGCAAGACATCGAAAGCCGCCTGGGACTGAAACTCTCCTTCAAGTTCGGCAGCATGGTGGAAACCGTCCGCGCATGCACCCGCGCCGGCGAACTGGCTAAAATCGCCGAATTCTTCTCTTTCGGCACCAACGACCTGACCCAGGCCGCGTTCTCCTTCTCGCGGGAAGACGCGGAAAACAAATTCCTGCCGCTCTACACCGATCACGGCATACTCCAGGACAATCCCTTTGAGGTGCTGGACGTCAAAGGCGTCGGCGTGTTGATGCGCATGGCCGTGGAACAGGGCAGGGAAACCAATCCCGGCCTGAAAGTAGGTATTTGCGGCGAACAGGGGGGACACCCTGCTTCCATAAACTTCTGCCAGAAAATCGGCATCAATTACGTCTCCTGCTCCGCCCCCCGCGTCCCCATTGCCCGTCTGGCG
Organism: Candidatus Methylospira mobilis; assembly: GCF_009498235.1. NCBI lineage: Bacteria > Pseudomonadati > Pseudomonadota > Gammaproteobacteria > Methylococcales > Methylococcaceae > Candidatus Methylospira > Candidatus Methylospira mobilis. The sequence goes on from NZ_CP044205.1 coordinate 3,920,518, forward strand.
GCTGCGCAGGCGAAGCTAAAAGAGAAGTAAGGAAGGCTGATCGACGCGGGAAACGATTATTATTTCGTGATTGGCAGGATGCTTCAGCTGAACCAACACCACGCTCAGGATACCCGCGGGAAGCGGATATCCTGAGCCATGAATGGCAAACTCCGAGTCATCCATGAGGACTTGATTCCGGCACCCCCCGAATCTAGTCTTGGGCCGGTGCTGCCGGAATGACGACTTTCGACCATCAGATGCGAAGCGTAATTACTTGGATGGATGCGGCATAATTTGTCAGCTTTTTCCATAGCAGGCGGAGAGTTTTCTGCATCATTCGGGTAATACATTAACCAAAGCGAGCCATAAGAAATTTCGAGTTGGATGAGGGTGGGGATGAACAAACTTGATGCTGAACTGGCTCAACTGAACAGCGAACTAAAGAAAAACAATAGCGAGGGCGAGAAGATCAGAGCCGACTTGGTCTTCTTTGAGACCTTCAATGAGTCTGAAACGCGCAAAAAGATCCTCGTTCTGAGTGACGCACTCAAGCAAAAGCAAGCGGCGTTCGACAAGCCGCCAATCCCATCCATTGACATGGCCTCACAAGGATTCTGGCAAAGGCTTTTTCGCTTGGGAGAGCCATTCGAGGCGCAAAAACAAGCTGAGGCCGAAAATAAGCGCTACAAAGACGAATTGGCGCTTGAGATTGCCAAATTGGACGCACAAATAAAAGCGGACCAAGCGTTGATCGAGCGGCATAAATCGCTCGATGAGTACCAGCTTCGCGCCGAAATCAAGACGTATGAGTGCCGCGAAGAGATCATTCAGGGCAAGATTCTGTCTGTATCGGCAAAGCGCGAAAAGCTCGAACAGGCCATTGGCCCATTGCTTGAAGACTCTGCGCAATATCGCCAGCAAGTGCGGGACTGTGAGGCCGGCCTTAAATCTTGCAATGCTTACTTAGAGCAACTGGCTATTAATCACGATGCTCCAGCTAAACGCCGCAAAGTGCATGAGGCTTGTGCCGAGCAGTTCAACGGCAACGGTCGACCTGAGGACGTGAACAAAGATCTGAACAAAAAGCTCAAAGCCGCACGCAGCTTGCTTATCGAGATCGATAAACGCATCGACGACGAAATCGAAAAGATGGATACCAAATCGACGGTATCAGTGCCGATGCTCAATGTGGAACTCAATCTTGCACAAAGTCCAACTTTCGTTAGCTACATTCATCCAAAGATTATTGATAATGCTGCATCGCAAGAGTCAAGATTGGCTGAATCAAACCCTTTACGGTTCACATTGGAGACCGAATCTAAAGATAAAGCTGAATCTTTGATTAGCCATAAATCAAAAGTAAAAGACGCGCTTGGCCAAGGCATCTCGCAATTCCAGGGTGCATGGAACCAGGTTCAGGGCGATGCCTTGAATAAGGCATTGAGTGATTACGGAAAAGGGATACGGGAGTCGATCGCCAATAAATCTGGTGTGATCAATGGTCAATCCATGGATGTGCAGCAGGGCTTCGTTGCTGAGGCACACCACGTTGGTTCGTTCAACATTGAAGCTGCAGCCAAGGGGCAGAACAATCACCGGGCGACACTTGATGTTGGAAAGGTAAATGACCCAGTAGCTGACATTCGCGTAACAACGCCTAATGGGAGTAGCGACCACCAGGTCAAGTTCTACAAGGATGGCGAGAAGACCGCAGCAGCACTGTCACCGGAGAAATACGATGGTGTTGGCAAGATCGTTCCTTCCGATCAGGTTGACTCTGTAAAAGAGTCAGCTCGCAAGCAGTCAATGCGCAACAAGGACACACGCCCCGGGGTGTCAAAGAGCAACCAGGATACAGCCGACAACGCCACTGACAAGCTCACGTCCGGTGACGGCAAAGTATCAAGCAAGGGGCTTAACCGTAAAGACAAGGGCAGCGCAGAGGAGCTTGCCAAAGAAGCTGGGAAAAACGAGAACAGCCTTGAGTACAAAGATAAGGCTCGGGTGCGCAGTGAGTTCAATAGCATGCAGTACCGCAATGCTGCCAAGGCTGGTGCTGTTGCCGGCGCAGCCTCCGAGTCCGTGTCCATCCTGCTGGAGTATATGCGCAGTGATGAGCCCTTAGACATGGATAAGTGTCTTGATGCGGCCCAGCGCGTGGTGCTTAGCTCCGTGAAGGGTGCCGGCAATGCTTTGCTGATCACTGGTATTCAGCACGCAGGGCAGTCATTGATTGATGCTGCTGCAGCTCAGACCGGCAAAACGATTGGCGGAACCCTTGGCAAACAGTTCATCAAGGGCAACGTAGCCGCGGCTGTTGCCCAAATCACGGTCCAGCTGGCACAAAACCTGTGTAAGTTCTCCAACGGCGAGATCGACAGCATCGAGTTCGCTTCGTACACCATTGGCGGCTCGATGCAGGTCGTGGGTGGTAGCTTGGCATATGGCTTGGGTGCCAGCGCGGGCACGTACTTGGGCACGTTTGTCAGTGCCTCGGTCTCTGGTTACGCCATTGGCGGCACTACACTTGGCACCTTGGGCGTCATGGCCAGCGGTGCGGTGTTCGCAGTTGGCTTTGCTCTTGCAGCTGGTGCTTATGTCAATCACTTCTCTGTCAAGGGTGTGACGATCGCCAATGAAGATCTGAAATCTGCACTGGAGCTACTCAACGGCGGCTCGATCAACCTGTCGCAGTATGTCGGAAAGGTCGGCACCCTGTCCGAGCAGTCGTTCATTTGGAAAGATCTGCTGCCTTTCAGCGGTGCGATCTCGGTCATCTCGGAATACAGCACGCGCAAGAACCAGCTCAAGGCTGTCCAAAAAAATATCTACGCGCAGCTTGAAGAATTGCCTGAGCAAGAGCAGCAGATGATGCTGGAGCTGGCCAACGAGTACAGCAAGGAAATTGCAAACATCGACCGCCAGTACGAAGAGGCGCGGCGCAGCATTACCAATCAGGCCTTCGCTCAGATCGACGCCATGGGCAAAGAGCTTAACGATCACCTGGAGATGCAATACCTGATGTTCAAGCCTGTGCGCAAGAACTACATCGAGCACTCGGCGCTGATGGACGTGGAGCGACGCAAACAAGAAGAAAAGTGCGAGCGCTCGCAAGCATTCGCCAAAGAGCTAGAAAACCTGCAAGCGAATCTGAACACCATCGACATCTCAGAGCAGACAGGTTGTGATCTCAAACAAAAGATGGAAAAGACGATTCTCGATCGCATGGAATTGATCATTCCAAACAAGACCGGCTGGGACCAGGCCTGTGAATTTCTTGAGCTGCACTGAGGATTGAATTTCTATGATCTTAAAAGCAATTGCCAAATGGTGGGCAGGCTCAAAGCTGGAAGAAGAAACCGCCCACACGCAGGCTCTGGTTCGACGTCTCGAACTGGCTCAAGCTGAAGCCAATCGCCGAGTAAATGCCAAAATGGCTGAATACTCTCGCCAGATTAAAGCGCACCAGGAACAGCGCAACAAAGATCTCAAGCAGTATCTTGATTTCATGAATGGTCAGTTAGAAATAACTGGCACATATTTAAATGAACTTGCAGAGTTCCAAAGTTTCACATTTATCTGTATTGATTCGTGGATGCATCTTGATCTTTGCAATCAAGAAATCAATATCGTCAATGAAAAGCTGAATGCAATTTATTCGACCACATCATTAATTGATGCCTATATCAATGAGCTGAATAAGCAGGCTCAGCGGCAAGGTCGTCATGTATGGCGTGAATTTACTTCTGCGCGAGCAATCGGTGTGACCACCGATTTCATTGAGGCAACGAAGCGTTCTATTGAGCGCTCGTCGAAAAATAGTAACGACGAATTTAACAATGAGTTGAATCGGCTTAAAAGCCATCGATCACTTCTTTTAAAAGAAGCTGCTACCCTTAAAGACAAAAAAAAAGTCCTCAACGATAAAAAAGTATCGGTTATGGAGAGACACGAGGACAATAAGAAAACTTTGGCTTTGAAATATGACGCATGCATTGAATATTGGAATGTAATTGCCAAGAAGTTCGAATCATATTATGCGTTTGAAATGACGCAAAACGATTATGCGAGGCGGTTTCAAATTCCAAGTGCAACGGTTGTTGATTCGCACATAGCCTCATCCTTTTGGCAATTATGCAGGAATTCGGCATAAACTTCCAAGGGGGTTCTAAACCCGAGAATTTTTCTCGGTCTCGTGTTCAGTCTGTATGCGATTTCATCCAGTTGCTCCTGCGAGTAGGTCGACAAATCGGTTCCTTTGGGTAAATACTGGCGCAGTAGTCCATTGGTGTTCTCGTTACTTCCGCGTTGCCAAGGGCTATGAGGGTCGGCAAAGTAGATGGTGATGCCCGCTCGCTCACTGAGCGTTTTATGGCAGCTCATTTCCTTACCTTGATCATAGGTCATGGTTTTGCGCATCGGCTCATGGACACGGTTCAATGCGTTACTGAAGCCTTCCAGTGCGGCTTCAGCCGTGCCGGACGTCATAGCCGCCAGCATCACAAGGCGGCTGCTACGCTCGACCAGCGTGCCTACCGAAGAACGATTGCCTGACCCCTTGATCAGATCACCTTCCCAATGCCCTGGAACCAGCCGGTCTTCAATCTCCGGTGGACGTACATGCAAGCTGTTCATATCAGGTATCTGACCACGCCGATCGGTTCCTCTGGCGCGAGGACGTCTGCCCGTGTGAGATTGCCGCAAACAGCTCAACAGTTCGCTGCGTAATTCACCGCGTGGGAAGGCATACAGTGCGGTGTATATCGTTTCATGTGACACCGTAAGGGCTCCCTGCTCTGCATACACGCGCTTGAGTGTGCCAGAAATCTGTTCAGGCGACCAACCTTCATGCAGAAAGTAATCGACTACGCCAAAAAGCAGGCTATCCGGTAATAATTTGCGCGGCTTTCGAGCCATATGGCGTAACTGCCTCGCTCGTATCCCCGCCGTACCTGCGCAATAGCTACCAGACTTGACTGGATTGCGTAACAATTCGCGACTGATCGTTGACGGAGATCGCTGTAATCTCAAAGCCATCGCCCTCAGGCTATGTCCATCTGACTTCATCAACATGATCGCGGCACGATCCTCTGCACTTAAGTGATTATATTTCTTTTCCATTGCAACACCTTATCATAGTGTTGCACTTGTATTTTGAGCCCGCCCGAACTATTGGATTAAAAATCTTAAAGAGGGCGGTACGCTGCAAGAGATTATCAAGGTCATTGGTACGGCTACAGACATTATTGGTTGCGCCAACAAAATATTAAATGAGCTAAACGAGGAATATCAGCCGTTCAAACGGCGTGTCCAGACGGCACATGATAGCAAAGTCTATCCAGTCACTTTTGACCATGACAATGCAGAACGAAAGCGACTGGCTCCGATGGTGACAGAGGCCTTTGAAGACAAGAAGTCATTAATAGAAGCACGCACCATTCTTTATACACGCCGTGATGAGCTTCAAGGATATATCGACCGGATTAAGCCTCTGCATCCTGATTCAGCTATTGAGAGCATCTGTGAAATGCTTAGTGCTGACCGTGAATTTAATGCTTGGTTTGCATTCGGATTTAACACAAAGAAGCAGAAGCGCGAGCACTGGGACAAGAAGAACAAGAGCATTGAAAATGCAGCCACAAATTGAAATGTCATTTGACTGGAGAAGGCGCTCGATTAAGGAAAGCATTATTGCTGTAACGAAAGCTGTAGGCGCTGGATTTAACACAAAAGAGAAACTGACTGCATCTTTGCCTCAGTTTTCGGCATATAGAATTGCGCTTGCTATTGACGCATTGATTACCGCTGGCATGGCTGAAAATAATCTTGGCGTATTGAGCATTCATCCAGATATGGAGATTGTTTTTGAACTTGCTGATTCCAAGCTGGTGTTGCCTTTGACGGTTTATAAAGCAGATGCATCCATGCGCCGCGTGATTATCAACAAGCTGGGCTGCAAAAATCCCGCTGGCGTTGAATCTTTGCTTTACGTAAAGATCGTGGAGGCATAAATGGGTGAACGTCATCCAAACCTGCATCTCGAATCCGAGGTTGTTATCGAATTCGTAGAGCACATCGACCATTGGCTGGAATACCTGTCCGAGCTGATGCGCAACGCTGACAAGGAAACGATGCCGAAGCTCAAGCGTCAGATCAGCTATCTGCTCGCGTTTCGCACCGGTGCCAACTGCAACATCAACCACAATCGGTTGCTTCAGTATTACTACAGTAACCGAGCCCAAAAGGGCGGTGACGACATCTCACTGCCGGGAGAACGCCCCAACGCCGAGGAACGTCCAACCGACAAGGTCAAGCCAGACACGGAGGCCAAGATCAAGGCCTTCATGGATGAGTTCAAGGCTCGTGAAGGCGGAACCTCCATGGCGATCAAGCCCTTAGCTCCCATCCAATCGAGCTACAAGGAAGGTGATCCCGCGTTCAAGCTAATCTCAAAGGTGCTGGCCACCGAGGATCTGTTCTTCATGCAGGGGCCTCCCGGCACCGGCAAGACAACAGCTATCGTGGAAATCATCCTGCAAACGATCAAAGCCAAGCCAGGTGCGCGAATCCTGATCAGCTCAGAGACTCACGTGGCCGTGGATAACGCCTTTGATCGCCTTGCTGAGCAATGCTCTCCAGAGCTTCTGGACTCGATGCTGCGCTACCCGCAGTTCTCCATCACCGAGTTCGAGAGCCAAAACACGCCACAAACAGACGCCCTAAGTCGCGCTGATGCTTTATGGCACAAGGCGTACAGTATCGCGCCAGAGCTGACCATGAACCTATGGGAGACGTTAGAGCAGGGTAAAACCAATGACATCGGCAAGATGGGCCTGCCGCGTTGGCAAGCTCGCAATCTAGCTGAAATGCACCAGATCATCGGCGTCACCTGCAATCAGATCGATCACTTGGTCGATGATGAAACCGAGATGTTCGACCTAGCCATTGTTGACGAATGTTCCAAGGCCACCATGCCCGAATGGCTCATGGCCATGAGCGTAGCCAAAAAATGCATTTTAGTTGGCGACCACAAGCAACTACCGCCCACATTCTGCGCAGAAGAAGTCGAGGTACTGACCACGATGGACGAGCACAAAGAACGCTTGATCCGTAACGGTGTGATCGAGCGCTTGTTCGAAAACCTGCCGGTAGATATGAAAGGCACACTGGATAAGCAGTTCCGCATGCTCCCAGACATCGGTCAATTCATCTCGCACCACTTCTACAATGACGACCTACAGCACCACCGCACAACCACGGATCACGAGTTTCAAGACTTCGGCTGGTTCACATACAAATCCAATGACTACAGAGTGCCTGCGCAGCAGGGTAACGAAAAGAAGATTCTGGTCAATGAATTAGAAATCCGAATCATCATGGCCCGGCTCGCTGAGATATTCGAAAGGCTCAAGCGCGCCGGCGGTACCAGAAAGCTCAGTGTTGCACTGATCACGCCATACCGCGCCCAATGTAAAACTTTGCGCGATACCCTGAGCCAACGTGACTTCAGCGAGATGCTGGCTGTGGAAGTCGACACCGTCGATGCCTTCCAAGGACGACAGGCCGATATCGTGTTTTTCTCGTTCGTGCGCAATATCGGTCCTGCGACTTTCTACGCTGACGACCGCCGCATGAACGTGGCCATCTCACGGGCACGAGATGCCGTCTACCTGGTTGGCGACATTGACTACATCCGCAGCAAACGCCTGCCGGTGCTTGATGCCTTAGCACGCTTGCCTATATATAAAGCATCGAAAGGAAGATGTTTAATCAATACTTATTAAAAACTCGTGTTTTTGCTTTTTTGTGTTAAATGGGTAGACTAAACTCGTTTGCTCCGCAAGCAATCTTTGATGTTATTGAAGGACTTTCACCCCGAAAATCAAACCGCAATGCAGATGCAGAGGGTAATTTAAAAATCAAGATCAGCAGTTAATGGATGGACAAGGTCGAAAGGCTGCTTTTGGTGGCAGTAGCCGGTGGGCCGCCTGTGATTTTCTCGAAATATTGCCAGTTTGAATGTCAGGGATACGGTATTTCAATATTCGACAAGGTAGAATTGAAACTTGGTTGTAACTATTCAGCATGCTTGGGGAGAGGAAGTGAGGTGAGTCAGGCGAGACCTTCTGCGCCCACGGATGGGCGCAGAGAGCTTCCAGGGACGGACTTGCAGCGTGTCTCGACTGGCTTGCCTCACTTCCGACGGGTTACGGTCAGGGCTCAATAGCACTCCGCTGAATAGTTACAGTTGGTTTTTCATTGTTTTCAACAATCAATGGATTTTTGACTCAGCTAAACTTTAACTGTTCAACACCCAACTCCGAATACCCAAAAATAATCGCTTGCGAGGTTGTGCGGATGCCCATGAAGCTACGGAATCGATCCATTCACCGGCATTCCTTGCTCTCCGCCTCAGCTGGCGGCCGAGACACGCTACGCGCATCAATCAATGCCTGCCTGCCGATCAGCAATTGAAACAGCTTGCCGTCGCGCAGACTCGCGCGTATTTCCTGTGACGGCTGGCGGCTGCGCACGATGAAACGCTGACTGATGACTCGACAGCCGCTGCAGTCCGCGTCCGCCATGGCGGTATCGGCGATAAATAACGGAAAACGCTGCGCCAGCGCCTGCCGCGTCAAAGCGGTGTTTTCCGCGTAGGCCCGCACATTGACGCCCGGTAATTCCAGGCGGTAGCCCTCATCCTTGGCCCTGAAATTACAGGGTACGCCCAACGGCCCGGCCTGCGCCTGCAGCAAGCGCATGGCCTCGGGGCTGAACTGGCCCAGCGGGCCGTCGAACGGATGCAGAAACCCGCCCAGAACCAGCAGCGCGGCTATTGCCGCCACCGGAGCCAGATCGCGCGACCAGCCCGGCCGCGCCAGTCCGGCCAGATTAACGGCGAGTCCGCCGGCGACCAGCACCCAATACCACGGTGCATAAAGCGCCATGTTCTCCGCTTCGCCGTTCAGGCGGATCGACAGACAACCCAGCCCAGCCAGCGCCAGGGCGGTCAACCCGTGCGCCAGCAGAAAAACGGCGCGCGGAATCCGCTCCCAGCACAGCGCGCACAACACCGCCAGCGCAGGCATGGCGGGCAACAGATAACGCCCGGAGCGCTGGCTTGGCAAGCTGAAAACGGCAAACAAAACCAGGAACCATAGCCACAGCAGCTGTTCCTCACGCGTTAAAGCGTGGCGTTCACGCCATGCCAGCCACATCAGTCCCGCCAGCAGCGGCGCCAGTAAACCGGCATTGATGAAAACGGCCAGGCACAGGCTCCAGATACTATGCCCTCCCCAGATCAGGCGGCGCAGATAACTTTGCTCGCCGGCCTCGAATTTACCCAGATTCTCCCCGACGACGAATTCGCGGAATATCGCCGCCGGATCGGGATCGAGTACGAACCAGAGCGAAAACACCGCCAATGCCACGCTGCCGAGAAGCGCCAGTTTATAAGCATCCTGTCGCAAAAAAAGCGGCCAGTCGTAACGACGCTCGTGCAAATACCACCAGCTCAAGCCAAGCCCGACCGGAGCCAGCAGCGCAAACGATTTATAAAGCAGGCCGATACCACAAGCGCCCCCCAGCCCCAGAGGAACCAGCTGGCGCGAGGCATAGGCGCGCTGCTTCCAGTACAACAGTACAAAAAAAGGCAGGAAAAACCAGAAAACTTCGGCGGCGCTGGTTAAAAACGGCCGTCCATAGCGGTAGGTATCGAAAAACGCGAGATAAACCAGCGCCGCAAGCAAGCCGGTTCGAGTCGCGCCGCCCAGTTTTTTGCCCAATAGGAACGCCATCAACGCGGTAGCCAGCGTGTAAAGCACGCTGGGGTAGCGCAACGAAAAACGGTCCCAGTGCCGCCCCCAGCCGGTACTGGCGATGCCCTGCCAGAACAGCAGAGGCGGTTTGGTGTTGCGCATGTGATCCAGCTGCGACTGAAGCGGCAGCAAATGGCCGCTGGCGGCAGTCAAACGAGTGATATGCGCATAAACCGCTTCATCGCCGTTGGTCGGCGCATTCTTGCTGTCGAGGGCATAGAAATAGGTGAAAACCGCCAGTATCAGCGCCAATAACAGGTAAGTGTCTATCACTTGCCCCTCGGGTCTTGCCTCGCGCTCCATACTTTTTTTCAACGGACTGAAAGTCCAGCGATCGTTGATGAAATAATTGAAAACGCTGGCGGACAGGATTGCGATCAGGTTGGCGGCCAGATAATGCAGCTCTGTAGCCAATAATCGCGTGAGCGCAAATTGAATGACGATGCTGACCCAGCACGCCGTCGAATACTGAATAAACTGCAAAATCAACGGGCGAGTATGATGATGCTTACGATCGTGCCAGGTCCACAACCGGTTCCAGCCGAAGTTGTTAATGGTTGCGACGAATATCGCCAGCGCCAGGGATAGGTTCAAACGCAAGCCGGCGGAAGCGACTCCGGTGAATAAATACTCCTGCGCCAGATAGAGTACGCCCAGATTGACCACGGTGCCGGATGCGCCCACGGTGCCGAAGCGGATAAAACGGTAAGCCAGGACGCGGCGACCATGATGCTTAATGAAATGCAGGGGCATGAATCAGGCGTTTTCCAGAGAACGAGTGGTTTCGGTCCGGCTGTTCCGTAAAATCTCACGCGCCTTGTTCAGGACGCGCTCAGGGCTGATGCTGCTGATACAGCGATTATCGCCGTCGCAGGGCGAGTTGCGGTGATTATAGGCCGTCAGACACGGCGAGCACGGATACGACTCGAAGAAATTCCAGGATTTACCCGACAAAGCGCCGTAGAGTTGCGGCGTCTCCGGCCCGAAAAACACCATGCTGTAAATCGGCGTCAACGCAGAAAACTGGGCAGGACCGCCATCGTTGGTAATCAACAGCTCGGCGCGGAAAAACAGCACCAGCAGATGGCGGATGGAAGCAGTGTAACCGGTCAAATCGACGCAGTTTTCATGCCGGCAGTGGGCGACGATTTCGGTAGCCAGCGGCTTGTCCTCCTTCAAACCGATCAGTCCGACCGCATAGCCTTCCTCGACCAGAGTACGGCACAAAATCTTGTAATATTCGGACGGCCAGGCGCGTATAGGCAGGATTCCGCCGCCGGGGTAGACCAGAATCAGGCGTCTGCCGCGCACGGTAGGAAAAGCGTCATGCAAGGCGGCCGCCGTTTGCTGCAGTTCCTGTCCGGCAAAGGCCAGATGCGCTACGCTCAACGGCGGCGCGGATACCGGAGTCTTGCTGCAGGGGCGCTGCCTCGAATCGATCGCTTCAACCAGGGTCAGCAGCTGCTGCGACAAATGGCGGTAAGGGTTATAAGGCACCGGCCGGTTGATGTAGCTGCCGCGATACAGGCCCTCCTGGGTATGAGGATGAAAGCCTACCCGCAACGGCGCGCCGCTGAGCCGGGAAAAAATACTGCTGGTGCGCGCGAACATTTCGCAATCGATCACCACATCGTAGCGTTCGGTGCGAAGACGCTGGATTGCGCGCAGACAATCCTGTAAAAATGCCCCCAAACGCCGGTCGTTCAGCGCGATGATATTTTCGGCGGAAACGGCCCCGGTCAGCTCCAGGATTTCACGATTTTTGCCGAACATCAGCATATGTATCGAGACTCCCGGATATTTCTGTGTCAGGCGTGCGAACATCGGCTGCGCCAGCACCAGACTGCCCATTTCCGAAAGCAGTATGATCAGTATTTTTTTCGGCTGGGCCGGGGATGCCCGACCACTAATGAACCTGCCCCACAATGACAGGAAAAAACACACCGGCACGCCCGCCCAGCGGTCCAGCATACGTTGCAGATTGATATTCATTCAGTATCAGTAACGGCAAGAACGCACTAAATAGCAAAACAGGGTATTCTACGCCAACACTCCAGGCTTGTGAGCGGAAGAATGCTGATCAATACCAGAAAAACTTTTATCGTCAACGCCGAAAACGCCCTGCCGGGGCGTGCCGAACCGCTGACGCGCCTGCCTGAAGCGCATGCCGTCAACGGTCACCCGCTGCAAGGCCCCTGGCCGCAAGGCATGGAAAGCGTAGTGTTCGGCATGGGCTGTTTCTGGGGAGCGGAGCGCCTGTTCTGGCAAACGCCGGGCGTATACAGCACTGCCGTCGGCTACAGTGGCGGATATACGCCCAACCCAAGCTATGAAGAGGTATGCAGCGGCCTGACCGGACATTTTGAGGCGGTGCTGGTCGTTTTCAATCCGGCGCAGCTGGGCTGGGACAGGCTGCTGCGGATGTTCTGGGAAGCGCACGACCCGACCCAGGGCATGCGTCAGGGCAACGATACCGGCACGCAATACCGTAGCGCGATACAGGCGTGGAATCCGGGCCTGCTGCCGCTTGCGACAGCTACGCGCGATGCCTATCAGCAACAACTGCTCAGCGCCGGCCTCGGCGCCATCACCACTGAAATAGCCCTAGCCGGGGATTTTTACTATGCGGAACCCTACCATCAACAATATCTGGCCAAAAACCCCGGTGGGTATTGCGGACTGCGTGGGACCGGCGTTTTCGCTTCCCTCCCCGTTTAGCCGGTTTTTTTATCCGCCCCCATAAAGTATTTCCCAAAAAATACTTGTTGTGATTTTTCTATTCTGTTAGATTTACCCAGCAACAATTTGTTGTCTATTGACAACGATGGTTACCTAGAAAACCGATAAATCAATGGAGATATACCCCATGAATATGACCAAGACTGCTTTGACGATTGCGATCGCCGCCGCGATGACCGTCCCTAGCGTAGCATCCGCTGCAAACAAGAAAAAAACCACCCATGCCGCTACCAGCTATACTAACGCCCGTCAGGTTGAAAGCCGCGTCGAACACGACCTGGACAGCAAGGTCGCCAAACTGGAAGCCGAAATTCAGCAACTGCGCGGCCAGATCGCCGCAACCCGCACCGAAGCCAAATCGAATCTGAACGCGGTTGTCGCTCAGACTCAGGCTAAAGAAGCGGCTCAGGACGCAGAAATCGCGAAGGACGAAGAACCGCATAACCGTTTGTTCTTCCGCGGCAACTACGCGGCGCTGACACATAATGTCTCCTACAACGGTTCTGCTGACGGCGCTGTCAATGCGGTCGCCGGCAACCCCGCCCCTAATGTTACGGCAAACGGAGCAGGCGCAGGTGTCGGCTGGGGCGTAGGCGTGGGCGTGGAACACGGTTTGACCCAAAACCTCTTCGGTTTGACCGACGCGCTGTCCCTGAACGGCGAATTGGCCATCAACTACATGCATTACGGCACGCTGTATAATAATGTCGTAGTCGGAAAGACCACTACCGGCATCGGCACCAACCCGAGCATCGACCAGTTGCAGATCACTGCATCGCCGAAGCTCCGCGTCAACAATCTGGGCGGTTTCAGCCCCTGGGTGATCCCGGTCGGTCTGGCCATCGGCGTTTCCGGTCTGCCGAGCAGCGCCATTACCGTACTGAGCCCTGGCCTGCTGCTCGGCGCCGGTCTCGATTACGACTTCACCAAGAACCTGTTCGCCGGTTTCGACTTCCGTTACCAGTTCTTCGGCAACAACCTGAATCAGCAGACTACCGCGGCTCAGAATGCAGGAATCAAAGGCATATCGCTGGACGGCTTCCAGACCGGCGTCAACCTCGGCTTCAAGTTCTAATCCAGCGGTTAGAGTTTGCAGCTAAAGTTAAGGGGAGCTTAGGCTCCCCTTTTTTCTGCACCTCATCAAGCACATCAATCGCAACGATAAACCCGGCCCAGCACCAGCATATTGGTAGTGCCGTGCGTATCGCGCAATGGCAACGATGCATGATCGCGATAGGTTTCGATCACCTGCACGACATTACCGCCCAATGCCGCGGCCTTATTTCTAAGATCGTTTCTCGACCCTATCAGCAGGTTTTCATTCGGCGTATAGCGTCCGGTGATAAAATTACCCTGGCTGCCGACCGCCTCTCCCAGAAAATTACACGTAGCTGCCGGTTTTTCAGTAATGATCTGCACCTTTTCACCGGTCGGCGTCGCCTGTATCGCGGCGCAAGCCGGCAACACCGCTGCAATAATCGATAGCACTGCAAAACGTCTCGCTGTCATAACAACCTCATACTCGCAAATGAAAATCTCAAGTTTGACCCCAAATTTAGAGAGCAAGACTTACACTTGCAATCGGCTTTGAAAAAAACGCACCGTAGACCGGCGGCGGCGCGGGGACTTGTCTACATGCTGGGCGCGTGTTTTTTCTTTTCGGTAATGAGCGTCTGTGTATACGCCTCGGCCTACTGCGAGCCCGGATTACCCGTCACCGCGATCAGCTTTATCCGCATATTGATCAATCTTGCCGTGCTAGCGGTTCCGGCCATGCTTGTGCGGCAAGCCGGCGCACTATGGGGCGACAGACGTCCGTCGCTGTGGCTGCGCGGACTTTTCGGCGGAACGGCGATGGTGCTTTCGTTCGCGGTTATCCAGTTGCTAGGTCTGGCTGAAAGCGCATTTTTAGGCGCCAGCAGCGGCGTTATCATCGTTGCGCTGGGTCCATGGCTGTTGCGGCAACCCAACTCGCCACTAACCTGGTTTGCCGTTATCGGCGCTTTTTGCGGCATCGGTCTGATATTTGCTCCATTCGACTTAAACGAAGAATCGACTCCTGGACGCCTCATCGCGATGAGCGCCAGCCTGTTATCGGCCATGGCTTACCTGATGGTCGCGCGCGCCGGTACAAGCAATACGCCGGAAACCGTGATTTTTTACTTTTGCATCGTTTCCGCCATGCTGCATCTGGGCTGGTTCGGATACGCGGGCTTGAGCTGGCCGCAAACCGGCAGCGTCTGGGCGCTCGCCATCCTGGGCGGCTTCGCGGCCAGCGTCGCACAGTCGCTGATGACCCGCGCCTATCAAACCGCTCCCGCAGCCTTGGTCAGCGCGGTAGGGTATACTACGCCGGTCATGAATCTGTTATGGGGTTTGGCGCTGTTCAACCAGATACCCGGACCCAATGCGCTTGCGGGATGTACGCTGATATTGCTTTGCGGCGTCGCTCTCCCGTTTCTGACCGCGCGCAGCAGAACCTGGAGCGATTAAGAAGGAGGTATTATGCGGAAAAAAGGTGGGTATTGGCTGGGCCTGTTGCTGCTGTGCGCAGCATTTATCGCCTGCAAAAATACGCCAAAAAATATTAACCAGACCTCGTCCAAAACCAGCCAGATTGGCCATATCATCGTCATTTATCTGGAAAACCACAGTTTCGACAACCTGTACGGCCAGTTTCCGGGAGCCGACGGCATAGCGCAGGCTGAGCCGGCCCGAACCTTGCAGATCGACGCCAAGGGTAAAACCTTCGGTTATCTGCCCGAGGTCGGAAACGGTCATGATTCTCCGGCGCATGTGGATACGCGCTTCAGCAATCTGCCGAATGCGCCTTTCGTCATTAATGACTACATCCCGCCTGATCAACGCACCCCGGATCTGACGCACCGCTTTTATCAGCATCAATTGCAAATCAATGGCGGGCGCATGAACCGGTTTGCGGACATATCGTCCGCCGGCGCTCTTGCGATGGGCTATTACGATGCCCGCAACTTTCCGCTTTGGCAATATGCGCAGCGCTATACCTTGGCGGATCATTTTTTTCAGGCCGCTTACGGCGGCTCCTTTCTGAATCATTTATGGCTGGTTTGCGCCTGTACGCCCAGGCTCGACAGCGCTCCGGCCTCTCTGCGTGCGCAAATCGGCAATGCAGGCGAGCTGCTGCACGACGGCGCGGTGACACCGGACGGTTACGCCGTCAACACCCTGCAACCGGCCAATAAACCGCACGCCGACGGCGTTGCGCCGGAAAAATATCTGCCGCCGCTAACGCAGCCCACCATCGGCGACAGGCTGTCGGACAAGGGCGTCGACTGGGCATGGTACGCGGGCGGCTGGAATGATGCGCAATCGGGCCGGGCGGACCGGCTGTTTCAGTTTCATCATCAACCTTTCGTGTACTTCCAGCGTTACGCGAAAAATACCGATGAACGAAAAAAACATCTGAAGGATGAAGAAGACTTCATCAAAAGCATAGAGTCGGGCAATCTGCCCGCTGTATCCTTTTACAAACCGATAGGGAACTTCAACGAGCACCCCGGCTATGCCGATGTACTCAGCGGTGAGCAGCATATTACCCAAACCCTGAAACGGATCGAAAGCAGCCCGCTATGGAAAGACAGCGTCGTGATCATTACCTACGACGAATACGGCGGATTCTGGGATCATGTGCCGCCGCCCAAGGGTGACCGCTGGGGTCCCGGCAGCCGGGTGCCGGCGCTGATAATTTCTCCGTTCGCCAAACGCGGGTTTATTGATCATACTGTTTACGACACGACATCCATACTTAAATTAATTGAAACGCGCTTTGGACTGCAGGCTTTGGGTGACCGCGATGCGGCAGCCAACAATTTATTGAATACATTACAATTTTGAGCCATTTTAAAGAGCCGCCCGACATGACCGACCCTATACGCACACCGTTGAAAGCAGAGGATTACACGCAATTGTATCGGCAATCGATTGCCGATCCGGACAATTTCTGGAGCGAACAGGCGCAGCGTTTCGTCTCCTGGTTCGAACCGTGGGACAAGGTCAACGCGTCAGACTTCAAAAGCGGCCATATAGCCTGGTTTACCAACGCCAGGCTCAACGTCAGCTATAACTGCCTCGATCGCCACCTGGAAACACGCGGCGATCAGACCGCCATCATCTGGGAAGGCGACGACCCCGCCCATTCGAAAGCACTCAGCTACCGTGAGCTGCACGCGGAAGTCTGCCGGTTCGCCAATGCCCTCAAAACGCGCGGAGTAAAACCCGGCGACAGAGTCTGCATCTACATGCCGATGATCCCCGAAGCAGCAGTAGCCATGCTGGCCTGCACGCGCATCGGCGCGATTCATTCCGTGGTTTTCGGCGGATTTTCCGCGGATTCGTTGCGGGATCGTATACTCGACGCCGATTGCGAAGTCGCTATCTGTGCAGACGAAGGTCTGCGCGGCGGGAAAACCGTCCCATTGAAAGCCAATCTCGACGAAGCATTGACGGCCTGCCCGAATGTAAAAACCGTGTTCGTGGTGAGGCATACCAACGGCAAGACCGATTGGATCGACGGGCGCGATGTCGATTACGCTGAAGCATGCGCTGCGGCTGACAGCGATTGCCCTGCGTTGCCGATGGATGCCGAAGCGCCGCTGTTCATCCTCTATACATCCGGCTCCACCGGCAAACCCAAAGGCGTGTTGCATACCACCGGCGGCTACCTGATGTACGCGGCGATGACGCACCGTTATGTATTCGATTACCGCGACGGCGATATTTACTGGTGCACCGCCGATGTCGGCTGGATCACCGGCCATAGTTATCTGCTGTACGGTCCGCTTTGCAACGGCGCCACCACGCTGATGTTCGAAGGCGTGCCGACTTGGCCGCAACCGGACCGGTTCTGGCAAATCATCGACAAATACGCCGTCAATATCTTTTACACCGCGCCGACGGTGATACGCATGTTGAACAGCCTGGGCGACGCCTGGGTGCAGAAAACCGGACGCAACTCGCTGCGCATACTCGGCTCGGTCGGCGAACCGATCAACCCGGAAGCCTGGGAATGGTATTACCGCGTGGTCGGCGACGAGCGTTGTCCGATAGTCGATACCTGGTGGCAGACGGAAACCGGCGGCATATTGATTACACCGCTGCCTTATGCGACAGAACTGAAACCCGGTTCGGCAACGCTGCCGTTCTTCGGCATCCAACCCTGCATACTGGACGCAAAAGGCAACGAAATATCCGGCGAATGCGAAGGCGTACTGGCGATTAAAACCTCCTGGCCGGGTCAGGCGCGCTCGGTATACGGGCATCATCAGCGTTTTATCGACACCTATCTCGCGCCTTATCCAGGCCATTATTTCACCGGCGACGGCGCCCGGCGCGACAGCGACGGCTATTACTGGATCACCGGTCGCGTCGACGACGTGCTGAACGTTTCCGGACACCGCATGGGTACAGCGGAAATCGAAAGCGCGCTGGTGCTGCACCCGCTGGTAGCCGAAGCCGCCGTGGTCGGTTTTCCCCACAACATCAAGGGACAGGGCATTTACGCCTACGTCACGCTGATGATCGGCACGGAACCGGGCGAACAGCTGCGCCAGGAGTTATTGCAACTGGTGCGCAAGGAAATAGGCGCCATCGCCTTGCCCGATATTATTCAGTGGGCGCCCGCGCTGCCGAAAACCCGTTCGGGTAAAATCATGCGCCGTATCCTGCGCAAGGTCGCATCCAATGAAATCGACCAGCTCGGCGACACATCGACGCTTGCCGATCCTGCGGTCGTCAATGATATTATTGCTCATCGGGCGAATAAATAATGATGTAGGAGCGTGCTTCACCGCGCGATCAGGCGCATTGCGAAGAAAACACACGGTTCGCGGGCTAAAGCCCGCTCCTGCAGCCCGGGGATTGACCGCCAACCCCAAACCCAGACGCCGAATAATCACAATATCTCTAAATATCAACCAACAGGATGCAACAACCATGAAACTCATTACCGCAATTATCAAACCCTTCAAGCTGGACGATGTGCGCGAAGCGTTATCCGATGTCGGCGTCAACGGCGTTACCGTGACCGAAGTCAGAGGTTTTGGGCGGCAAAAAGGACATACCGAGTTATATCGCGGCGCGGAATACGTGGTCGACTTTCTACCCAAGGTCAAAATTGAAGCCGCCGTAAGCGAGGAAGCGCTGGAAAGCGCGGTTGACGCCATCATCAAGGCCGCCAACACCGGAAAAATCGGCGACGGCAAGATATTTGTTTCCAACCTCGATCAGGTCATCCGTATCAGAACCGGCGAAACCGGCGATCAGGCGCTTTAAGCCTTACCCATCTCGATCAAACGCAATAGTTTCACGATCGTTGCGATCGGTTCTGCTTCACAGTTATGCTCGGAACCAGCGCCGGGCATAGCTGCACGACTCTGCCGCGCGATAAAGCCCAAAAAACGGAGCCTCGTACCCCCGTATATGTAAGGGCTCGCGTTTGAAAACGGTCGGGCTCGCATTTACCCCTGTTTTTCAGCTCACAATAACTGTAAATGAAAACCGGTTGGGCTCAGATTAATTGCAAATGAGCTTGCATTTATCCGCGCAGGCTCGCAATCTTCCGCCGCCGACTCGCGCTATTTGCAAATGAAATTTGCGCATATCGGTAGAGCATAAGGGGCATGAGTCCGTCTCATTAGCCTTTAGACCATAGACGCCATCACCACAAAAACAGCAAAACAACCCTATTGAGACGCCAAAACTGTCTTATTCAGGCCGTATCACAAGGGTATACCCATGTGATGCACATCTTACGGCCAAGGTACAGAGTCTGGATTTCATTTGCAGTTAATGTGAGCCCGCCGCCATGGAATGCGAGCCGGCGCGGATAAATGCAAGCTCATTTGCAGACAATGTGAGCCGGAGACCCCTTTGAGTTGCAGTTAATCTGAGCCCAAAATAGCGATAAATGCGAGCCCGACCGTTTTCAAACGCGAGCCGTTACAGCTTGTAATGGTTTAATGAAGCCGGACACTTCGAAAGGCAGATTTTATACTGTCAGCAGAGGTGAGCATGAAGACAAACGAGAAAAAACACAAGCGCCCCAAATACAGTCTGGAATTTAAGCAAGATGCCGCCCAGCTGGTTCTTGAAAAAGGCTACAGCCTGAACCAGGCTGCGGACCATTTGGGCATATCATTAAGTGCCCTCGGGCGCTGGGTTCGTGCGGAACGCAAGCCTTCCGGCAATGACTCCGCGACGAAAAAGCCAGGCTTGAATCTGGGGGATCACGATGAATTGATTCGCTTGCGCAAGGAAAATGAACAGTTGCGAATGGAGCGCGAGATATTAAAAAAGGCCGCAGTCTTCTTTGCGAAAGAAGCCGAATAAAGTACGGGTTTATTCAGGTGCAACAGAAGACGTATCCAGTGACCGTGCTCTGTCGAGTGATGCAGGTGAGTACCAGTGCGTATTATGAGTGGTTAAAAGCCCGACAGGACAGCGATAAGGATCAACAAGATCAAAAGCTTGCCGAGAAGGCGAGGCAGATTTTCATCGACAATAAACAGTGCTTTGGTTCGCGTCGTTTAGCGGATCGACTGCAAAAACAAGGTTTTGTCGTTGGGCGTTTTAAAACGCGGCGCATCATGCGAGATTTAAACTTGAAGGTGCGCTATCCCAGGCGAGTTAAGGTCACCACCGATAGTAACCATAACGAGGCCATTTCGCCCAACCGCTTGGACCGGCAATTCCAGGTTGGCAAGCCCAATCAAGTATGGACGACAGATATCACCTACGTGTGGACCCTAGAAGGCTGGCTTTATGTCGCGGTGGTCATCGATCTGTTTTCCCGGCAAGTCGTGGGCTGGGCGATTGATGATCACATGCGGGCCTCGCTGTGCGTCAAGGCCTTGCAAATGGCCTTCTGGCGCCGCAAACCGCCACCCGGTCTGTTGCATCACTCGGATCGTGGCAGCCAGTATGCGAGCAGGGAATATCGCCGGCATTTAGACGTGATGAAGATGGAACAGAGTATGAGCCGCAAAGGGAACTGCTGGGACAACTCGCCGACCGAACGTTTTTTTCGCAGCTTGAAGCATGAGCAGCTCAACTACGAAAAATTCAAGACCCAAGCGGCGGCAAAACTGAGTGTGATCGATTATTTGGCTTTTTATAATGGCCTTCGACCACACTCAACATTGGGCTACCAGTCCCCACTCGAATTCGAGCGGGAATTTTATAGAAACGCTGCCTGAACAGGTGTCCGGTTTTTGTTGACCATTACAAGTGAAGTGGCTACACTAAATCGGACACACAGATAAACTACCTCGAAAAGGGAGAGTGTGTCAGAAATGAGTCAAGAAAAACCGAAAACCTATACAGCAGAATTTAAGGCCTCGGCAGTTAAGCTGGCGAATGAGTCGGACAAACCGGCTGCGCAGACGGCGAAAGAGTTGGGTATTAATCCGAATACGCTTTATACCTGGATTCATCAATACAGCCGGCCTCAGGCGAACGATAAGGCAGTCCGAACCGACGAGCATTTGTACGGGGAGCTAAAGCGCCTAAAGCTGGAAAACAGCCGCTTGAAGGAGGAGCGTGATTTATTAAAAAAGGCGGCAGCGTACTTTGCCAAGGAACAACGGTGAAGTACGCCTGGATCAAACAACACCGCGATGAATTTTCAGCGAAAGCGATGTGCCGTTTTATGAAGGTTTCCCGTAGCGCTTATTATGCGTGGCTACAGGGTCCTGTGTCGGTCACAGAAAAGTCTGACGCTAAGCTGTCGGATAAAATCTGCACGTTATTTAAAAAAAGCCGCGGGAGCTACGGCACACGACGGCTGAAAATAGAATTGGGAAAGAGGGATATCCATCTGAGCCGCCGAAGAATTGGGCGCTTGATGCGACAAGCCGATTTACGCTGTAAGACCCGGCGCCGCTTCAAGGCGACCACAAATTCGCAGCATAACCTGCCGGTTGCAGCCAATCTTCTGGGTCGCCAGTTTAGCGTCCAGCGGCCCAACCAAGCTTACGTGGGTGATATTACCTATATTTCGACGCAAGAAGGCTGGCTGTACTTAGCGGTGGTAATCGACTTATATTCTCGCCAAGTCGTAGGCTGGTCTATGGCTGAACATATGCGCACTGCGTTGGCCAACGATGCCTTTTTGATGGCGGTTTGGAAGCGTAAGCCGGAAAAAGGCCTGATCTGGCATACCGACCGCGGCAGTCAATACGCGTCGGAAAGTCATCGGATGTTATTGAAGCAACACGGTGTTCGGCAAAGTATGAGTCGTAAGGGGAATTGCTGGGACAATGCCGTTGCGGAAAGTTTTTTTCATACGCTCAAAACAGAGCTGATTTATCAGGAAAACTACAAAACTCGGGAGCAAGCCAAGCAGAGTATATTTGAATATATTGAAGTCTTTTATAACCGGGAGCGGCTTCATTCGGCCAACGAGTATATGTCGCCAGTGGACTACGAATTGCAGTTTAAAACTGCTTAACTTTGTGTCCGGAAAAGTGTTGACACATCAGGCGATGGCGGGTAAGGTATTTGCGACATTCACCAACAGATCCGATGATTGCCGAACGGACAGATACTGGGCAAGCAACCGGTTAATGATTTGGGCCGGCGTCTGTTGCTCCCTGCGAGCGATTTCCAGCAAACGGGCTTCTAATTGGCGATCCAAGTCCAGTGTCAGCATGGCGTAGGCTCCTGATTGCGAGTTAATAATGCATTAAGGCTTGATTGTGTGTAACTATTCAGCCAGCGTTGTATATCGCTGTAGGAGCAGCTTTAGCCGCGTAGAGACTGATCGCGGCTAAAGCCGCTCCTACGAAGGTTGTTTTATAAGAATATTACATTACAGCATTTTTTCATGATGCGTTTTTCGTAGCGGGTTGTCGAGCCGAATACTTACGATTGTATGTGCATCCTGTTGGTTGAAACCGTCCAGGTGGCCCCCCGTGAACGCCATTGCGGCGTCCCACCAGCCGGCGGATAAAAACATCAGTCGGTACTCGCGCGGCTGACCAGAACCGCTTCCTCCTGCCAGCCTCCGCCAAAAGCCCTGTATAGCGAGACCATCGCTACTGCGAGCCCCGTCTCTGCCCTGGCCCGCTCATCGCCGATCTGCAGCTTGGCGTGTTGGGCATCGAGTACTTGCAAAAGATTCGCCACCCCTCGCCGGAACAAGGCGTCGGCCTCGCGCCGGGATTTTTCCGCCTCGATTTCCGCCCGCAGCAGTTCGTCGCGCCGGGTAGTGATCGAACGATACTGAACGTAGGCATTCTCCACATCCTCCATCGCCGTCAGAAATGTCTTTTCGTAATTCGCCGCCGCCTGTTCCAGCCGGGCATCCGCCGCTGTAATTTGCGCCTGGATGCGTCCGGCATTGAAAATGGGAGCCGTGAGCCCCGCCCCCAAACCGTAAACGCCTTCCGCAAGCGCGGGAAATCCGCCTATCGCCAACGCCCCGAAGCCTCCGCTCACCGACAGTACCAGTTTCGGGTAAAGATCGGTTCGCGCCGCACCCAGGCTTGCCGCCATAGCCTCCACCTGGGTTTTAGCGACACGGAGATCGGGCCGCTGCTCCAGCAGCGCGGCAGGCATGAGCCTGGGCAGTTTCGGAGCCGCCTCCGGCAAGGATGCGGCGGATAAGAGGCGATCGCGCAGGCTTGCCGGCGGTTTGCCGGACAATACCCCCAGTCGATGAATCAGGGTATCCGCTTCGGCCGTAAGAGCGGACAGCCCGGCCTGGGTGACGTGCAGCAGGGTTTCCTGCCGGGCAACATCCCCGTCGCGGGCGAGACCGGCCTTGTGTAGCGCACGAATCACCCGCAACCGCTCCTGCTCCGAGGCAATAATGTCTTCGAGAATGCGCGTTCTGGTCTGCACGCCCCGGAGTTCGAGATAATTCGTCGCGACCTGGGCCAGCAAACCCACCCGTACCGCATGTTCGTTTTCATGGATTCCGGCTGCCTGGGCGTTTGCGGCTTCCGCATCCAGATGCCGGCCGCCGAACAGGTCGATTTCCCAGCGCGCGGCAAGTCCGCCAGTGAAGGCATTGCCCGCCGGGGCGACCAGGTTGGTGCCATTAGGCCCCGTTATCCCGAAAACCCGGTTGATGGTTTTCTGTCGCCCGCCCTCGACATTGAAATCTACCGAGGGATAGAGCGCAGATTCGGTCACCGTGACGATTTGTTGCGCCTCCTGCACCCTGGCTTTGGCGATGCGAAGATCCTGGTTGGCGGTCATCGCCTCGGCGATCAGTTTATCCAGCACCGGGTCGCGAAAACCCCGCCACCAGGACGCGAGTACGGCTTGACTCGAAATGGCTTCTGCGTCTTGCCCGTGCTGCCAGTCCTTCACCGAAGGCAGCGGCACAGCCGGATCGACACGGGTTGGCGTGCAGCTTGTCAGCGCAAGCGCCGCAATGACGGGAATAAAGCCCATAAATTTACCATTCATTCAGACACCTCGGAACGTGTGAAACAAATCGTAGGAGCGGCTTTAGCCGCGATCGGCCTCTACGCGGCTAAAGCCGCTCCTACAGTCTAATCGCCATTAGTGACTATTATCCATGTTGGTCACACGTTGTCAATCATGAATTATCGATGTATGCTGACAGCATGAATGACAAGACACCCAACACCCAACATGCGCGCGGCCCAGCCGATCACAGCGTTCGCGACCGTATCGTCGAAGCGGCCAGAGAACACTTCAGCCACTACGGCTACGAAAAGACCACCGTATCCGACCTGGCCAAGGCGATAGGTTTTTCAAAGGCTTATATATACAAATTCTTCGATTCGAAGCAGGCCATAGGTCAGGCTATCTGTTCCAGGTGCCTGAGCGCCATTACGGATGCCGTCAGCGAATCGATAAGCCAGGGAACTACGCCGACGGACAGATTTCGCAGGATGTTCGAGACCACCGTGGCGACCTCTGTGCATATGTTTTTCAACGATCGCAAGCTATACGACATCGCCGCTTACTCAGTTGCCGAGAAATGGCCGTCGGCTCAGGCCTACGAGGATCACATCAGAAAAACCCTGATGCAAATCATCCGTGAAGGACGGGAGGCAGGCGAGTTCGAACGTAAAACGCCGCTGGACGACACAGTGCATGCGATCTTTCTCGTCATGGAACCTTACGTGAACCCGTTGCTTCTGCAGCATAACCTGGACCAGGTGGATGAAGCTCCCAGACAAATCACCAACCTGGTATTGCGCAGTCTGGCTCCGTAGTGAAATTGTCCGTAAGTGACTATTGACAATATTGGTCACAAGGAAAATAATAATGCCTTCGCTTTCCGGAGGTATTTATGTTTCGTCGCCGCAATGCTTCATTTATTGCTTTAACCATCCCGTTATCGTTCGTACTGGCAGGCTGCGGTCACTCGATACCGTCGGATGAGCCGCGTACACAGCCGCCGCTTGTGCGTACCGAAATCGTCAAGGATGTTGTCAGCGCAGAGCGTTCTTTTACCGGCATCGTAGCCGCCCGCATTCAAAGCGATTTGGGATTTCGCGTTCCAGGCAAGATTCTGGAACGCCTCGTCGATACCGGTCAGAAAGTCAGGCGCGGGCAAGCGCTGATGCGTATCGACCCGGATGATCTGAAGCTGGCGATGCAGCAGTTGGACGAAGCCGTCGCGGCGGCAAAGGCCCATGCACGCCAGGCCGCGAACGACGAGGCAAGATACCGCGATCTGGTATCGGAAGGCGCGGTCTCCGCTTCCGAATACGATCAAATCAAGGCGGTGGCCGACTCGGCCGAAGCGCAGCTGAGTGCGGCAAAGGCGCAAGCGGATATAGCCCGCAACGCGGTCGGTTATGCCGTGCTGGTTGCCGATGCGGACGGCATCGTCGTCGAGACGCTGGCGGAACCCGGTCAAGTCGTTGCCGCAGGCCAGGTCGTAGCACGCGTAGCGCATGCCGGTCAGCGGGAGGCGGTCATCGATCTCCCCGAGACCTTGCGTCCCCAAATCGGATCGATCGCTCAGGCAACGGCATACGGAGCCAATAGCCTGTCCGGCTCTGCAAAATTGCGGCAGCTATCCGATGCGGCCAACCGGTTGACGCGAACCTTCGAAGCGCGCTACGTGCTGGATGGCAATCTGGCGAACGCGCCGCTGGGCTCGACAATTTCCATTCAAATCCCGGACGCGCGACCCAGCGCCAGGCTGCAAGTGCCGATCGCTTCCCTCTTCGATCCCGGGGCAGGCCCAGGCGTTTGGGTCGTCGATGGCAATGGCGCGCCTCATGTGACCTGGCGCGCGGTACAGCTCGCCGCTCTGAACGACGAAACGGCGTCGATAGCCGGAGGACTCAAGCCGGGCGATCGCTTCGTTACGCTCGGCGCGCATCTTATGTATGAAGGCGAGCGCGTGCGCTTGATGGAAAATTCGACGGATAAACACGGAGAGCAGCCATGAGCGCCTTTAATCTCTCGGCGCTCGCGGTGCGCGAACGCTCCGTTACCTTGTTTCTGCTCATCATGATTTCCATCGCCGGCGTAGTCTCATTTCTGCAACTCGGCCGCGCGGAAGACCCGTCGTTCACCATCAAGCAAATGACCGTCATCACCGCCTGGCCGGGCGCTACGGCAAAAGAGATGGAGGAACTGGTCGCGGAACGGCTGGAAAAGCGCATGCAGGAACTGCGCTGGTATGACCGCACCGAAACCTTCACACGCCCCGGCCTCGCGCTGACGACGGTGGTTCTGCTCGACGGCACGCCGCCTGCCGATGTTCCCGAGCAATTCTATCAGGCAAGAAAGAAAATCGGCGACGAAGCGCATAACCTGCCAGGCGGCGTCATCGGTCCAATGGTGAATGATGAGTATTCGGATGTGACGTTTGCGCTCTACGCCTTGAAAGCCAAAGGCCTGCCGCAGCGGCAGCTCGTACGCGAAGCCGAAACATTGCGGCAACGTCTGCTGCATGTGCAGGGCATCAAAAAGGTCAACATCATTGGCGAACAGGCGGAACGGATTTTCGTCGAATTTTCTTACGAGCGCATAGCGACGCTGGGCATATCCGCTCGCGATATTTTTGCCGCGCTCAACAGTCAGAATGCCGTAACCCCCGCCGGATCAATCGAAGCCCAAGGGCCGCAGGTCTTCATCCGACTGGACGGCGCTTTCGACGATTTACAGAAGATTCGGGATACGCCTATCGTTTCGAATAGCCGCACGCTCAAGTTATCCGACATCGCCGAGGTGAAACGCGGTTACGAAGACCCGGCCAGCTTTATGATACGCAGCAACGGCGAACCGGCGCTGGTACTCGGCGTCGTTATGCGCGACCGCTGGAACGGTCTGGCGCTCGGCAAAGCGCTGGAATCGGAAACCGCAGCCATCAATGCCGATATGCCGCTGGGGATTGCGTTTTCCAAAATCACCGATCAATCCGTCAACATTCAGTCATCCGTCGACGAATTCATGATCAAATTCTTCGTTGCGCTCGGCGTAGTGATGGCGGTCAGCCTGATCAGCCTCGGCTGGCGGGTAGGGATCGTCGTGGCGGCGGCGGTTCCGCTGACGCTGGCTGCGGTCTTTGTCATCATGGCGGCTACGGGCCGCGATTTCGATAGAATCACGCTGGGCTCCCTGATATTGGCATTGGGGCTGCTGGTAGACGATGCGATCATCGCCATCGAAATGATGGTCGTGAAAATGGAGGCAGGCTACGAACGCATCGCGGCGGCGGCCTATGCCTGGAGTCACACCGCAGCGCCCATGCTTGCCGGAACGCTGGTGACGGCGATCGGCTTCATGCCGAACGGCTACGCCAAATCGACGGCGGGCGAATATACCGCCAATATGTTCTGGATAGTCGGCTTCGCGCTGATCACGTCGTGGATCGTCGCCGTTGTATTTACGCCTTATCTGGGGGTGAAGCTGCTTCCGGATATCAAGGCCTTCGAAGGCGGACACGAAGCCATTTACGATACGCCGCGATACAACCGTTTTCGCCGCTTGCTCGAAACGGTCATTCGCCGCAAATGGATGGTCGCAGGCGCCGTAGCGGCTGCCTTCATCGTCGCCATAGTCGGCTTGGGCGCGGTTAACAAGCAGTTCTTTCCGACATCCGATCGTCCGGAAGTGCTGGTCGAAGTGCAAATGCCCTACGGCACCGCCATAGAGCAGACCAGCATAGCGGCCGCTACGGTCGAAGCCTGGCTGGCCAAACAGCCGGAATCCAAAGTCGTTACCGCTTACATCGGACAAGGATCGCCGCGCTTCTATCTCGCCATGTCGCCGGAACTGCCCGATCCATCGTTCGCGAAGATCGTCATCCTGACGGAACACGAAAAAGCACGCGAGGCGCTCAAGCTGAGATTGCGGCAGGCGGTGGCGGACGGACTGGCGCCGGAAGCCCGTGTACGGGTTACTCAACTCGTATTCGGCCCGTACTCGCCTTACCCGGTCGCCTTCCGGGTTACAGGCCCTGACCCGGACAAGCTGCGCGACATCGCTGCCCAGGTACGTACTGCGATGCAGGCCAACCCCGATATGAACACAGTTAATACGGACTGGGGTAACCGGGTTCCCTCGCTGCATTTCGTCCTCGATCAGGACAGGCTGCAAAGTATTGGATTAACGTCCAGCGATGCCGCCGCACAACTCCAGTTTCTGCTGAGCGGCGTGCCGGTGACCCAGGTTCGCGAGGATATTCGCTTTGTTGATGTCGTCGCCCGTTCTGCCGGAAATACGCGGCTCGACCCCGGCAGGATCGGTGATTTCACGTTGATCGGACAAGCCGGACAACGCGTTCCCTTGTCCCAGATCGGAACGGTGGAGGTTCGTATGGAAGACCCCATTCTTCGCCGTCGCGATCGCACTCCGACCATAACCGTCCGAGGAGATATTGCCGAAGGCCTACAACCGCCCGAGGTTTCCACTGAGGTGAAAAAAGCGCTTCGGCCCATCATCGCCACACTGCCGGCGGGTTATCGAATCGAGGAGGGCGGTTCCATAGAGGAATCCGGGAAGGCCAACCGGGCGTTGGCGCCGCTGTTCCCGATCATGATCGCGCTCACGCTGATTACCATCATTCTCCAGGTGCGATCGATGTCAGCAATGACAATGGTCTTCATGACAGCGCCGTTAGGACTCATCGGTGTCGTTCCCACGCTGTTGCTGTTTCAGCAGCCGTTCGGCATCAACGCACTGGTCGGATTGATTGCGCTGTCCGGGATATTGATGCGCAACACGCTCATACTGATCGGCCAGATTCGCAGCAACGAGCAGGATGGACTGCCGCCGTTCGATGCCGTGGTGGAAGCCACGGTGCAACGCGCCCGCCCGGTCATACTGACGGCGCTGGCCGCCATGCTGGCATTTATTCCGCTCACGCATTCCGTTTTTTGGGGAACGCTGGCTTATACCTTGATCGGCGGCACGTTTGGCGGAACGGTTGTCACCCTGGTTTTATTGCCGGCAATGTATGCCATCTGGTTCAGGATCGAGCCTTTGGCGTCAAGGTAGGAGAAAGTTGTAACGATTCGGCCTATATGTTTCTCGTCGCAAAAACCAGTCATCACTCACATTCCAATAAAAGGACAACATCATGATATTCAGCGGCAATACCTTCTTTATTATCGGCGGCGCTTCCGGCATCGGGCTCGGCATTGCCGAAGCTTTCCACCAGCCAGGTTGAATCCAGGCATTCTCAAAACACACAATCGCATTAAGGAGTTTTTATGTCCAACCCTTCAGTTGTAATCGTAACCGGCGTGTCGTCGGGTATTGGCCGTGCAGCCGCAGAAAAATTTGCCCAGCAGGGATGCCAGGTGTTCGGTACGGTGCGCAGCATAGCCAAGGCGCAGGCTATCCCTGAAGTAACTCTCGTCGAAATGGATGTGCGCGACGATGCTTCTGTTCAAAAGGGCATTCAATCCGTCATCGACCAAAGCAAACAAATCGATGTGCTGGTCAATAATGCCGGTATTTTGCTTTCCGGTTCAGTCGAAGAAACATCGATTACGGAAGCGGCATCTCTCTTTGATACCAATGTGCTGGGCTTACTCAGAGTAACCAAGGCAGTACTACCGCATATGCGCGCCCAGCGCTCGGGAAGAATCGTCAATGTCAGCTCGGTGTTGGGCTTTTTGCCTGCGCCTTACGCAGGACTTTATGCTGCATCCAAGCATGCGGTTGAAGGTTTATCAGAATCGCTGGATCATGAGGTTCGTCAGTTTGGCATCCGCGTGGTACTCGTTGAACCTGGTTTCACCAAAACCAATCTGGATGCGAACTCGCCACAGGCCGCGTCATTAATCTCTGCATACGACAAGGAACGCATTAGCGTATTGCAGGCCATTCACAAGAAATTGAGTAACGCCCCGGAGCCCGAGGGGGTTGCCAATACGATCATCGATGCTGTTTTTGGACCCTGGAGAATGCGACGCCCACCCAAAGGCAAGGCGTCATTATTGAGCAAATTAAGGCGTTTCATGCCTGTCGGCGTCGTGGATTCATCGCTAAGGAAGGATTTTGGTTTAGGCTGAGACTCTTTTTCGGGCGGCGTTGACGTTCATGTCCAGAGCGCATCATTGGGTTTCTATTTTCAGCTTGCAATAGCCTTGCGGAAAAACTCGGGGGCGACCAGCGCGGCCTTGTGGATGTCCGCATTGTAATAACGCGTCTCGAACGGTTTGCTGCGCGCATCCTGTTCGCGGAAGCCTTCCAGGCTACCCTTGGACGCCATGGTGCCGCTCCACCAACCCGACGGATAAATGAATTGCGGGAAAAAGAAAGTGCGCGTTGCGGTGAAACCCGCCGCGCGCATGGTCTGATGCATCGCGCCGATCAAATCCAGATGGAACAGCGGCGATTCGCTCTGCTGCACCAGGATGCCGTCCGGTGCAAGGCAGCGCAGGCACTGCGCATAAAACGCCTGATTGAACAGCCCCTCCGCCGGGCCAACCGGGTCGGTGCTGTCGACGATGATCACATCGACGCTGCCGTCGGCGGCGTCTCTGACCCACTGTATGCCGTCGATGAACAGCAGTTCGGCGCGCGGATCGTTGTTCGACGAGCACAGATCCGGGAAGTATTGCTCGGCCAGACGGGTGACGCGTTCGTCGATTTCTATCTGGGTGGCGCGCTCGACGCCGGGGTGTCTGAGCACTTCCTTCAGGCTGCCGCAATCGCCGCCGCCGATGATCCACACCCGCTTCGGATCGGGATGGGTGAACAGCGTCTGATGCGTCATCATTTCGTGATAGAGGAAGTTATCGCGGTCGCTCACCATCGTGCAGCCGTCGATCACCATCAGCTTGCCGAGCCACGGCGTATCGAAAATCTGCAGATGCTGGAACGCGGATTGCTCCTCGTGCAGTTTCGCGCTGACTTCCATCGACAGCGCGCTGCCGTGTTTGGGGTAAACTTCGGTAAACCAGTTTTTTTCGTTGGGTATCATGGGCGGAGTGCGAGTATTTAGATTATTGGCTGAAGCTGAGGCATACTAACACTTTTGAACGATATTTCTATGACATCGTGGAATCTGCAACAGGCGCGCGAAACCTACGCCATCGACCATTGGGGCGCGGATTATTTCGACATCAACGCGCAGGGGCGTGTGGCCGTACACCCGAAAGGCACGCGCGACGATGCGGGCATCGACCTGACCCGCGTGATTGCACGCATACGCGAAGAGGGGCTGTCCTTGCCGGTGCTGCTGCGTTTTACCGACATATTGCGCCACCGCGTCGCGCTGCTGCACGAAGCGTTTGCGCATGCGCGCGAAGATACCGAATACCAGGGAAGCTATACCCCGGTCTACCCGATCAAGGTCAATCAGCAACGCGCGGTAATCAAGAGCATACTCGACCAGGGCAATTCCGTCGTCGGTCTGGAAGCCGGCAGCAAGCCGGAGTTGCTGGCGGTGCTGGCCATGGCCGGCACCGCCAGCATCGTGATCTGCAACGGGTATAAGGATCGCGCCTATATCCGGCTGGCGCTGATCGGACGGCGGCTGGGCCTGAAAGTTTT
This sequence comes from Candidatus Methylospira mobilis, assembly GCF_009498235.1. Lineage (NCBI taxonomy): Bacteria > Pseudomonadati > Pseudomonadota > Gammaproteobacteria > Methylococcales > Methylococcaceae > Candidatus Methylospira > Candidatus Methylospira mobilis. The sequence continues at coordinate 3,952,041 of NZ_CP044205.1, forward strand.
TATCGTAATCGAAAAACTGTCCGAACTCGCCACCGTCATTGCCGAATCGCGCGACCTCGGCATTACCCCGCAACTGGGCGTGCGCGTGCGCCTGTCCTCGATCAGCTCGGGCAAATGGCAGAACAGCGGCGGCGAGAAATCCAAGTTCGGACTGCATGCTTCGGAAATTCTGAAACTGATTCAGCAGCTGGAAGCCGTCAACGGTCTGGAGTGGCTGAAACTGATGCACTTCCACATGGGCTCGCAAGTCGCCAATATCAGCGACATTAAAACCGCCCTGCGCGAAGCCGGACGTTATTACGCCGAACTCCACCAACTGGGCGCAACCATCGAATATGCCGATGTCGGCGGGGGGCTCGGCATCGATTACGAAGGCACGCACTCGATCAGCGACTGCTCCATCAATTACAGCATCCGCGAGTATGCCGCCTGCATCGTGCGCGCCTTCGAGGATATCTGCAGCGTGCATGAACTGCCGCATCCGAACCTGCTGACCGAATCGGGCCGCGCGATGAGCGCGCATCATGCGGTGCTGGTCACCCATGTGGTCGATATCGAACGCGTCGTGGATCACGAACCGCCCCCCACCCAATCGGAAAAACAGCCGCTGCAGAATCTGAGCGACATACTCGAACGCATCGGACGGGAACCGGTATTACCGCTGTATCACGACGCCCAGTTCGATTTAAAAGAAGCGCGCGCGATGTACGTTGCAGGCCATTTGAGTCTGGCCGAGCTGGCGGAAGCGGAAAGTTTGAACGCCGCCATCAGCCATCGTATCAAACAGCGGCTGGATGTGCGCCTGCGCGCGCATCGGGACGCCCTGGACGAATTGAACGACAAACTGGCCGACAAGTTTTTTTGCAACTTCTCGGTATTCCAGTCGATGCCGGACGCCTGGGCCATCGACCAGATTTTTCCGGTGATGCCGCTGCAGCGGCTGGATCAGAAACCGGAGCGGCGCGCCATTCTGCAGGACTTGACCTGCGATTCCGACGGACAGTTAAAGGCCTACCTGGACCAGCAGAGCATAGAAACCACGCTGGCGGTGCATGACGTCAAGCCGGACGAGGAATACCTGCTCGGCATGTTTCTGGTAGGGGCTTACCAGGAAATTCTCGGCGACATGCACAACCTGTTCGGCGATACTCATTCCGTGAACGTCAAACAGCTGGACGACGGCGATTTTCATCTGTACGGCTCGACGCGCGGCGAAAGCACCGACGATTTGCTGCGCTATGTACACATCAAGCGCGACGCGCTGGAAATCGCCTTTCATAGAAAGCTGATGGAAGCCGGCATCGCGCCGGAACAGCGCAAGCAGTTCGAGAACGAACTGGTGGCGGGGCTGAGCGCTTATACCTATCTGGAGAACTGAATGACGATACAAGCCGGATTTATCGGGCTGGGCGCGATGGGACGGCACATGGCGCGCAATCTGGCCACCCAGGGCCTGCTGAAAACATTGTGGAACCGCACTACGGCGACAGCCGAAGCGCTTGCGCAGGAACTGGGCGTCGCAGCCGCGCCCAATCCTTCCTCGCTGGCCGCTTCAGTCGATGCGGTAATGATCTGCGTTTCCGCCGACGACGACGTGCGCAGCGTGATCGAACAACTGTTGCCGGGACTGAAACCCGGCACGTTGGTAATCGATCACTCCACGGTCAGCCGCGAAACCGAACTGGAAATGACGGCAAAAGTCGCTGCCGCCGGCGGCAGCTACCTGGACGCACCGGTTTCGGGCGGTATGGAGGGCGCGCGCCACCGCACCTTGTCGATCATGGCCGGAGGGCGCGCCGAAGACCTGCAGCGAGCGCGTCCGTTGCTGCAGGCAATGGCCGCGCGCATCGTGCATATGGGCGGAATCGGCAGCGGTCAGGCCGCCAAAGCGGTCAATCAGATCATGTGCGCGGGCATCAATCAGGCCGTAACCGAAGCATTGTCCTTCGCACAGGCGCAAGGTCTGGCCATGGATAAGGTCATCGAAGCGGTGGCCGGAGGCGCTGCCGGGAACTGGTTCCTCGACAAGCGCGGCCTGACCATGACCCAGGGCAGCTACGAACCGGGCTTCAAGCTGGCGCTGCATCACAAGGATCTGGCTATCTGCCTGGCGATGGCGGAACGCGCCGGCATGAAGCTGCCGGTCGCCGAAACCACCTTGCATCACTATAAGCAGTTGATGCAACAAGGCCATGGCGAAGAAGATATTTCAGCGCTTTACCGTTTAAAAAACAGGCAACGGCAACCATGACCGAACAACCACAGACAGAACAGCCCCAACCGACGCCTTACCAACTCCTCGGCGGCGAAACCGAGCTGCATCGTCTGGTCGATCGATTCTACGAATACATGAACGAGCTGCCGGAAGCGCGCCCGATACGCAAGATGCACGCAGCCGATTTAAGCGGCGCCAACAGCAAACTGTTCATGTTTCTGTCCGGCTGGCTCGGCGGCCCCAATCTGTTTTGGGAAGCCTACGGTCATCCGCGCCTGCGCAGCCGTCACTTCCCGTTCGCCATCGGCATCGACGAGCGCGATCAATGGGTGCTGTGCATGAGAAAAGCGCTGGACGACACGGTAACGGACGAGAGACTGCGCGAACCGCTGTACCAGGCGCTGGCGCAAATCGCCACACATATGATTAACCAGGCCGAGTAACGGATTTCGAAATCCCCGTAAAGTAAAGATGAGCCCGGCGGTCCGCACAGGCGTTAATTGATGAGAATGCCGCTGATCAAAAACAGCCTTCTGCCGCACATCGTATTTCTGCTGATCGGACTGTTGGGCGCACGAACCAGTCATGCGGAAGTAGATAATATCGAAGACTTCTTCGAGCAGACCGTCATACAAGGTCATCTGCGCACTTACTTTTTCACCCGCGACTACCTTAATCCGACTCCGTACCGGATAGACCAGCAAGCGGTATCGGCAGGCGGCTACCTGGGAATACTTACTCCGTCAGTCTACGGATTCCAAAGCGGCCTTACCCTGTATGGAGCCAACAGTCTCGGCCTGAATCCCGTCAACCCCGATCAGGTCGACACCACCCTGCCGGGCAATACGCTTTATGCGCTGGGCGAAGCGTTTCTGCGCTATAAAGACGGTATTATCACCCTGCAAGGCCCGGAGCAGGTCATCGATACGCCCTGGGTGGGACCTGCGGACGGACGCATGCTGCAATCGACCTTTCGCGGGTTTTACGGCACGCTGACGCCGCTCGAGCATGTCACCCTGGCGGGATTCCGACTGACCGATTTCAAAGGGCGCGACGAGGGCGTTTTTACACCCAGCAACCTATACTATCCGGGCTACGCCGGCGGCAGCCCGGTACAAGGACTGCAGAACCATGCAACTTCAGGCGCGCAAGGCGTCTCGCTGCAATATGGAATGGATAAAAAGGACAATCCGATCAGAGCCCAGTTCTGGTGGAACCATTTTTTCAATTTTTCCAATCTGCTATGGCTGGACGGCCGCTACACCTGTAAAACCGGCGACGGCCTGAACCCTTTCATCGGCTTTCAATTCGCGAACCAGTCCGGCGACGGCGAAAACTATCTGCAACTTTACGGCAACCAGGGCAAAGCCGGAAATGTGCAGGCCTATGGCGTAATCGCCGGTTGGGATATGCTGCCATGGCTGAGCTTGCAAGCCGCCTATAACGCAGTAGGCGCGCAAACAGGCGCATTCGCGAATGGCGATCTGCTGTCGCCGTACTCCACCGGTTACGCAACAGATCCCCTTTACACTACCTCCATGATCGGCGGCATGATCGAAAAACAGGCGCCGGGCCAGGCATACAAAGTGAGCGCGACGGCATGGCTTTACGATAGACAGCTCAAGGCCCTGGCCAGTTTCGCCGAATATTATGTCTCGCCATATACCCGAAATCAGTCGGAATTCGATCTGGACATTACCTATACCTTTCCCAAAGGCCATACGCTGAATGGGCTGTCTATCCGCGACCGTCTGGGACTACTGAGCGGAAACCCCGATTATTCGCAGTTTTACTATAACCGCGTGATGATTGAATATGTTTTTTAGGCGCTTCAATCCACTCAACGACGTGCTGCATGGATATTTTCAGTTCCGTCAGCCGCTGGTAAGCGCTGTTTAAAATTGCACTATTGCAATTTCAAGACGGTCGGTCGTATCATATCTGCATGAAAAATATCGCCACCAGACAACTGACGCGGGAAAAGCTGCTTGATGAAGGCGTGGCGCGCATTATCGAGCACGGCTATCACGGCAGCGGGCTGCAGGAAATCCTGCAAAGCGTCGGTGTGCCCAAAGGTTCGTTCTACAATTATTTCGCCAGCAAGGAAACCTTCGGAGCCGAGGTCATCCGGCATTACATCGAACCTTTTATCCGGCAACTCGATTATTGGCTCAAATGCGAACCAAACGGCGCGGCAGCCTTGCGGGCTTATTTTCGCGAATTGATAGACGAATCTGCGCGCCGGCAATTCAAGGGCGGCTGCCTGTTGGGGAACCTTATGGGAGAAATCGGAGACACCAGCGAAATCTGCCGCATTTCGTTGTCGGAGGCCGTGCAATGCTACCGCGACAAGCTGCGGGAAGGCATCGCGCGCGCGCAGCAGCAAGGCTGTTTTCGCCAGGATCTCGGTGCAGCCGAAATGGCGGATTTGCTGGTCAATGCCTGGCAGGGCGCTTTATTGCGCATGAAAATCGAGCAGTCGGTACAGCCGCTGGAAGACTGTTGCAGTCACTTACTGGAGGGATATTTCAAGAACTAGACAAAAAATTTTCAGCGATTTAAAACTGACCGGTCGTATTTAAAATAATAAAGAGAGGTTCATATGCGTATATCAAGCAGTTACAGGAAAACCCCGTCCCAAGCCATACAGGCTGCAATAATCGGCTTTAGCCTGGGCGCGATGCTGAGCGGCGCGGCGCAGGCCGATGAAACCTGCGCATCACCTTACATGAAAAAAATTACCGGGCAGGAAGATTACGTCTATATCTGGACCCTGGGTGAGCAAGGCGTAGGCGATGAACAGGACAAGCTGGTAACCGTGGACGTCAACCCGAAATCCGGTAAATACGGCAAGGTCGTCGACGCCTTGTCGGTTGGCGGGCGAAACGAGGCCCATCATTCCGATTTTACCGACGATCGCCAGTATCTTTGGGCGGGCGGGCTCGATACCAGCAAGATATTTGTCTTCGACGTTCACAGCAATCCGGGCAAACCCACGCTATCGAAAACGATTACCGACTTTGTGGAAAAAAGCGGCGGCGTGGTAGGCCCGCATACCCTCTATGCGCTGCCGGGACGCATGCTGATCACCGCCTTGTCCAACAATAAGGATCACGGCGGGCGCACGGCACTGGTGGAATACACCAATGGCGGCGACTATGTCGCTACGCACTGGATGCCGACCGACGGCAATTTGCAAGGCGCCATCAAGAGCGGTAAATATGCCGACGGCTATAACTATGACGTTCGCGCACTGCCGCGCAAAAATCTGCTGCTGACTTCATCCTTCACCGGCTGGAACAATTACATGATGGACTTCGGCAAAATGCTGACCGACGCGGAAGCGATGAAGCATTTCGGCAATACCGTGGTCGCCTGGGATCTGCATACCAAACAGCCGAAGAAAGTGTTCGACGTACCCGGCGCGCCGCTGGAAATCCGTTGCGCCTGGGGTGAAAACCACAATTACTGCTTTACCAGCACCGCGCTGACCTCGCAAATCTGGCTGATTTACGAGGACGCCAAAGGCGAATGGCAGGCCAAAGCGGTAGCCGATATCGGCGAGCCGTCGAAAGTGCCGCTGCCGGTGGATATTTCCATTTCCAGCGACGACAAACTATTGTGGGTCAACACTTTCATGGACGGCAATACCCGCGCTTTCGATATCAGCAACCCGGAAAAACCGGTGCAGGTTTATGAAAAGCATATCGGCGCGCAGGTGAATATGGTGTCGTCGAGCTGGGACGGCAAACGCCTGTATTACACCACTTCGCTGCTGGCGAACTGGGATAAGAAGGGCAAGGACAACGAACAGTTTTTCAAACTGTATCATTGGGAAGGCAAGGAGTTGAAGGAACAATTCGCGATTGACTTCCATACCGAAAAACTGGGACGTCCGCACCAGATGCGTTTCGGCGCGCGCGCGCTGTACTCGGCTCAAACCCTTCCTCAAACGCAGCTGCAAGCGAATGCCAAATAACCTTCTGTTTGCGCTGCTCGCCGTATTCGCCATTTCACCGGCGGCGGCTCACGAAGCCGCATCGGCCACATTGGCGCCCGGGTATCGCGCGCTACCGTTCACGGCGCCTCAGCCCGGCAGTTACATACTGCCGGTGCTGGGCAGCGCCGCTGACGGCTCGGTAGTGGACAGCAGCGGCAAACCGGTCAGCCTGCACGCGCTTTACGATGGAAAAATCGTGCTGTTGAGCTTTATTTACGCCACCTGCAACGACGTCAACGGCTGCCCGCTGGCAACCGGGGTATTGCAGCAAATCAAAACCCGGCTCAAAAACAAACCTCAATTGAGCGGGAAGCTGAGGCTGATTACCATCAGCTTCGACCCGGAACACGACACACCGGAAGTCATGCGCCATTACGGGCAAGGTTTCCAGAACGCAGGCAGCGATTGGCGGTTCCTTACCACGAAATCGGAAATGGAAATCCTGCCGATACTGCAAAATTACCAGCAGTCGATCGATAAAGAATATGACGCGCAAGGCCGTCTAACCGGTAAATTTTCTCATCTACTGCGCGTATTCCTGATCGACAGTCACCAGCGGATACGCAATATTTATACGATATCGGTGTTGCATCCCGACATGATCCTGGCCGATATCGAGACCTTGCTGCGTGAATCATCGCCTGCCGTTGTCGGCAATCACGCCCCGGAATCTGCGGACGCCACGGATCCATTGCGTCCCGGCGACGACAAATCCGGCTATGCCGACAGCGCTTACCAAACCCATACGCAGGCGCTTAACGCGCGCAGGGAAAAACCAGCCGATCTGTTCCGGCGTGCGCGGCAGCCTATGCTCGGCCTGCCCCAGCTCCCCACCCCTAAAGACAACCCGCTCACTCCCGCGAAAATCGCGCTAGGGCGCAAGTTGTTCCATGATCGCCGCCTGTCGCTCAATCAAACCATTTCCTGTGCGATGTGCCATATCCCGGAACAAGGCTACACCAGCAGGGAGCAGGCTACCGCGACCGGCATCGAAGGCCGTAGCGTGCGGCGCAATGCGCCGACGCTATACAACGCCGCTTACCTGACGCGTCTGTTTCACGACGGCCGCGAATCGACTTTGGAAAATCAGGCATGGGGGCCGCTGCTGGCCGCCAATGAAATGGGAAACCCGTCGATAGGCTACGTAGTGGACAGGCTCGCAATGCTTGCGGATTACACGGGACTGTTCCAAAAAGCTTTCGGCCGTGAAGCCGGTATGGAAACAGTCGGACAAGCGCTGGCGGCGTATCAGCGCACGCTGGTTTCGGGCAACTCGGCCTTCGACCGCTGGTATTTCGGCAAGGAGCACAAGGCGTTATCGCCGTCGGCGCAAGCCGGCTTTGCATTGTTTACCGGCAAGGGCGGCTGCTCATCCTGCCACCTCGTCTCCGGCGAATATGCGCTGTTTACCGACAACGATCTGCACAATACCGGCGTCGGCTATCTCGACAGCATGAAAATACAGCCCACGCGTCAACCGGTACAGGTCGCTCCGGGCATTGCCCTCGACGTCGATGGCGCAAGCATCGCCCAGGTCGCGGAAATCAAGGCCGGCGACCTCGGACGCTACGAAATAACGCAACGACCGGAGGACCGCTGGAAGTACCGAACGCCAACGCTGCGCAATATCGCCCTGACTGCGCCCTATATGCACAACGGCTCGGTTGGCGAGCTCAAATCGGTGGTGCAGTTTTACAATCGAGGAGGAATAGCCAATGAAACGCTCGATCCGCGCATCCATGCGCTGGGTTTGTCGGAGCAGGAAATCGACGCTTTGGTGGATTTTCTGAGCGCGCTCACCGGCTCGGACAACGAAACCCTGGTAGCGGACGCTTTTGCCGCGCCAATAGGGAATTGATGATCCCACAAAGATCGATAAGGTCGAATCTACAAATTACGTTTTTTAGCGATCGAAGGCGACTAGATCTGTGCGCAACAACACCGTGCAGATCCGCCTTCCGCCATTTACTAACAACGCTGCGGGACGGATACGAGTTCAATGAGCCGGTACGAGAACATATGCCCGGCTTTATCCGCACTGTTAACGCCGACGCGTTATAATGGCAGACTGAATTTAAATCATGAGTAAGTCCATATGTCACCCCGTCACCCTCTCATCAGTATTCGTTATTTCCACTTTTTAATAGCGGTATTTCTTTTGCCTTCGTTGAGTTTTGCAGAAGAAGCAACAGCCGCGGCGCAATTGGACTTAAAACATCATTTCGTCGGCTATCTTGCGATTGCATTAACGGCCGTTGCCTACATCATAGCAATGACCGAAGATGTTCATGAAATGAAAAAATCGAAACCGATGATATTGGGGTCGGCGTTAATCTGGTTCGCGATCTGTATTTATTATACGCTGCACGGACAGGCCAGAGTCGCCGCCACGGCGTTTGAGGTCAACCTGACGGCTTACGTCGAATTGATGCTGTTTATCGTGGTGTCGATGACTTATCTGAATACCTTGAGCGAACGCGGCATTTTTAACGGCTTGCGAATTTACCTGCTCAACAAGCAATATTCTTATCGGCAGCTATTCTGGATTATCGGCGCGCTGGCCTTTTTCTTTTCCACGTTCGTCAGCAGCTTGACGGTCGGTTTGTTGATGGGAGCAATCGTATTGGCGGTAGGGAAAAACCAGCCTAAATTTATCGCGCTGACCTGCGTCAATATTGTAGTCGGCGCCAATGCCGGCGGCACCATGAGTCCGTTGGGCGGTATTTCAACCTTGTTCGTCTGGCAGAAAAACATACTGCATTTCACCGAGTTTTTTGCCTTGACCGTTCCCTGCCTGATCAACTTTATTATACCTGCCGCCATCATGCACTTTGCCGTCCCCAGGGAAACGCCTCACGCAGCCCAGGAGACGATCATATTAAAACGGGGCAGCAAGCGCATTATTTTTCTGTTTGGCGTCACGCTCCTAATGACAGTCCTGGCAAATATACTGCTCGAAATGCAGCCGGTATCCGGCATGATAGCGGGTTTGGGACTATTGCAGTTTTTCGCCTATTATTTGATGGTATCCGAAAAAGAAGGGTGCGACGAATCGCAAAAGGGTTTCGACATTTACAAGTGCATTGCCGGCGTCGATTGGGATACGCTGCTGTTTTTCTACGGCGCCATGCTGATAGTCGGCGCGCTCGATTTCATCGGTTATCTGGGCCAGATCGCACATTATTTATTTATTGAAATCAACGTCACGCTGGCCAACGTGTTGATCGGTTTGTCATCCGCGTTTGTCGATAACGGAACCCTGATGTTTGCGGTTTTGAGCATGCACCCCGATATTCCGAAGGGACAATGGCTGTTATTGACGCTGACCCTGGGCGTGGGCGGCAGCCTGCTGGCGATAGGCTCCGCGCCCGCGCTGCATTTGCTGGGGCTGGTTAAGGAGGGCTACAACTTTACCTTCCATTTACGCTGGATGCCCGCCATTTTACTGGGTTTCTTTTTAAGCGTCGGCGCGCTGTTTTTGTTAAATCCGGGCAGTTTTTGACCGGTGTCAGGGAGGCCTGAACCCATGCCGTAAATAAGTCACGTCCTCCCTTTGGGCATGGGTATCTACACATCTCCCATCGCCTTTCCTGGAATTTCAAACCTTCGAGGAAAGGCAAAGTCGGCGAAGGCTTGCAATTCCTCAATGGAATATTCATTCAAGACGCCCCATAGGCTGAAGCGCTTGAACAGACCATCCAGCAAAGCGGGTGCGGTGACCGGGCGCGTTCGCTTCATTTGCCGTCCCGATAAACGCACCAAAACCTCTCGCGTGCGCACCGTCTGTTCACCGGTTTCCCGCATCGGCCGCCAAGCCAGTACGCACGCCTGCGTGGCAATGAGGACGCGCCTGAATAACGCCGGTCCGGTTTCCTGTTCCCAGCATTCCAACTGATGCCCCGCTGCCTTGAGCAGTTTGAAGAACGATTCTATCTGCCGGCGATAGTTGTACCACAAGGCAATCCGCGCTGCCGGAACAGATAACTCCACGTCGGTCGGCAGATACCATTCCGCTAGGCGTCGCATTCTGTCTCCACGTTTTGCTGAGACAACGCCGGCAACGGCCTCGCCAAACTCAAGGGTGTTACTTGTTTATTTGACGGAAACCGCCACAATGCCTGCGCATGCGAAGCACGGCGCGTACCAGCAAACAGCGTTTTCATGCCCGCTGCCGGCTCGCGCGTGCAATTGCCATGCGCGCTGACCAGGTTTTCGAACCGCCTCTTCAGCCGTGGTTCAAGCTTTAAAAAATCTGATGCATACTACATATCATCGCAATTTATCCGGCTTGTGCAGATACCCATGCTTTGGGAGAGGGATGTTATACCTGCTGTAACATCCCTCCACCAATACGCTGCGCACCTGCTGCCGATTCGAGATACATCGATCGAAAACCGTCAACACTCTCCGCGCCCCTTCTTAATACAGGTATATCCGGAATCGTGAACAGCTTCTTTCTAACTAAGGAAAAACATCCGGGGCAACCTTCCCACCACAGGATTCACTCACGGGCCATTTGATGGCCTATGCCACGCACAGTCATTGCACGGCAGCGTCCCCCGGACAATTGGCCGAGCTTATCGGACACTGTTCGTGTGCAGTCGGTACTGCGATCGAAACGGGCCAACGGCCGTCCCACGCCTTGCCCCGAAAACTCGTTGTTGCCGACCATCCGTTCCGTATTGCGTACCCGTTCTTCAGGCTGGTTGAGCCAGGCACTCAATTCCAGTGTACGGCTACCCCATTCCGCTCTGCGTTTTGCGGGACCGACTGACAAACACCAAAGTCGCTCAAGCGTTCGGACAAATCAGCGCTGGCGGACGCGCCAACCAAGGCTTGCGCGCGTGCCTGAGAATGCCGCGTATAAGCGCGCCAGTCCCCACGTAGTAAATGACTTGAGTCATCATCGCCCGCATCCGCTTCCAGGCCGATGATACTATCGGCATCGTCCCCTTTACTCATGAGCATCAATACCGTCGACGCCCGGCACCATATAACGATCATAGCGAAGCTGCGGCAATAAAAAACTTCATTGTCTGACTTTACCCATTTTTACACTTCGCACACACACATTTACAGCGCATTTTCCTAAACTGCCCGTCAATGCAACCACGGAGAGATATCGTGTTGATAACGACACTGCCGGCAAACACGGACAACTCAGACCATAATCGCACGCGGGGGCGGCCATGAAGGAAATAGCGCTCAAGATGCTGCTGGGCGACCGAGGCAAATACATTGGCATCATTACCGGTATCGCGCTGGCTTCGCTCATCATGATCCAGCAGCCCGGCATCATGATTTCGATACTTTCCCGCACCTACAGCTTTATTACCGACGTCGGTTTACCCGACATATGGGTAATGGACCCTAAAGTGCAGCACATCGACGATTCCAAACCGATGCGCGACACGGAGCTGTATCGCGTCCGCAGCGTTCCGGGCGTCGAATGGGCAGTGCCGCTCTACAAAGGCAATCAGAAAGTGCGCCTGAGCAACGGGGAAACGGTCAACTCCAATCTGCTGGGTTTCGACGACGCGACCTTGATCGGCGGACCGGCCGAGATGCTGGAAGGCAAGCTCGAGGACTTGCGCCTGACCGACGCCGTGATTGTTGATCAAGCGGGAGCGACCGGGCGTCTGGCGACGCCGCCCGTGCAAAAAGGCGCGCCGGCAACGCCGTTAAAAGTGGGCGATATTCTGGAAATCAACGACAAACGCGCGCGCGTGGTCGGCATTGCGCTGTCCACACCGTCGTTTCAGTCCATGCCCATTATTTACACTACTTTCAGCCGAGCCAAACACTTTTCGCTGAACGAGCGCAAACTGCTATCGTTTATCGTGGCCAAAAGCAAACCCGGAGAATCGCCGCAGCACGTCGCAGAACGCATCATGGGCAGCACCGGACTGCTAGCCTGGACGTCGGATACGTTCAAAGAAAAGTCGCTGGACTACTTCATGAAGAACACGGGCATACTGATGGACTTCGGTTTCATGGTCGTCATCGGCTTCATTGTCGGCGCGGCGGTGACCGGCCAGATTTTCTATAACTTCACGCTCGACAACCTGCGCTATTTCGCCGTGTTCAAGGCCATGGGCGCAACCGATCGCATGCTGCTCGGCATGATTATGCTTCAAGCCTTGCTGGTCGGTTTCATCGGCTACGGGATAGGCGCAGGAATTTCCGCAGTCTTCGCCGTCGCCAAGAAACAAAACAACAGTCCGGGGCCGGGGCTTGACCTTAGTTGGCAATTATTGCTGGGCAGCGGTAGCGCTGTGCTGGCGATTTGCCTGCTGGCGGCATTTATCAGCGTGCGCAAGGTATTCAAACTGGAAGCGGCCCAGGTATTCAAGGGATAAGCATGAAAAACGAAACACTTCGGCCGCTTGCCGTGCGTTGTAATTCGCTAACCAAGCGATACGGCAGCGGCGAAACCGCAGTGCAGGCCTTGCGCGGCATTGACCTCGACGTTCATACCGGAGAACTGTTAATGCTGGTCGGTCCGTCGGGCTGTGGAAAAACCACGCTGATTTCCGTGCTTGCCGGCATTCTCGACCCGGACGCAGGCTCCTGCGCGCTGTTCGGCCGCAATTTGATGTCCATGCGGACGCACGAACGCGCTGCGTTCAGAGGACTCAACATCGGCTTCGTGTTTCAATCCTTTAATCTGATTCCGGCATTGACCGCAGCCGAAAACGTATCGATACCGCTACGTATCAACGGCGTAAATAGACAGGACGCACAGGCGCGCTCGGAGGCCGTGCTGCGCGAGGTAGAACTGAGCGGAAAGGAAAACGCATTGCCGTCGCAACTCTCCGGGGGACAACAACAACGCGTTGCCATCGCCCGCGCGCTGATACACAACCCGCGTCTGGTGGTGTGCGACGAACCGACCAGCGCGCTCGATCACGGCACCGGCCAACGCGTTATGGAAATGCTTAAACGGATTGCAGTAAGCCGCGAACGCGCGCTGGTCATCGTCACCCACGATGCCCGCATCTTCGAATTTGCCGACCGCATCGCGCATATGGACGACGGACGTATCCTGCGTATCGAACACGTAACAGCACGAAATCAATAATGAAACTGAAAAACAGCATCCTCCCCACGGTCGCCGTCCTGGGCTTCCTGTTCGCCTGTATTGTCGCAGCGCGTTCGCAACGCGCAGCCCCGGTAGCGCAACCGCTGACGCTGCCGGCGCAAGCGCCCTACACGGCCTATCTGGGCGGCTCCGGCATCATCGAGGCCAGCACCGACAATATCGGCATCGGCACATCGCTGCCGGGAATCGTTAGAAAGGTCCATGTCCGTGTCGGAGACCGGGTAAAAACCGGCTCGGTGCTATTCGAGCTCGACGGACGCGAGTACCGTTCGGCGCTCGATGTCAAACGCGCAAAATTACTGCAAGCCCAGGCTGCCGTCAGCGAAGCCAAAGCCAGCCTTCAAGACTATCGCACTCAATTTGCACTGATGCAGAATGTAAAGGATAACCGGGCTATCAGCATGGACGAGTTTGAGAAACGGCGTAACGCCGAGCGGCTGGCAACGGCCAAACTGGAAAGCGCAATAGCAGCGGTGACTGCCGCAGATGCCGATGTAAAAGCCGCAGAAACCGACGTCGAACGGCTTTCCGTCCGTGCAACGTCCGACGGTGAAATTCTGCAAGTCAACGTACATCCCGGCGAGTATGCCGCGACAGGGACACTTGCCACGCCGCTGGTGCGTTTGGGAAATCTGGACGACTTGCACATCCGCGCCGACATTGATGAAAACGATGCATGGCGGTTTCGGCCCGGCTCCAAAGCGACCGCCTACTTGCGCGGCAACCGCGATATAAAAATAGACCTCGAATTCGTTCGTGTCGAGCCGTACATCACGCCCAAGACATCGCTGACCGGTTCCAGTTCGGAGCGCGTCGATACACGGGTTCTGCAAGTTATTTTCAAGTTCGAACGTTCACGTCTACCGGTTTACGTAGGGCAACAGGTGGATGTTTTCATCGAAACCACGGAAACGGCCGGCGCATCGTTATCTCAGGAAAGGCTTCGTCAGTGAATACGAAACTCGCCACTCTACTGCTGACGGCGCTATTATCGGGATGCACCGTCGGCCCCGACTATACGCCGCCGACATCGCAACTTCCCGAACACTGGATTGAAAGCGCGGGGTTTCGTAAAACGCCGGGGAGTTCGTCCGAATGGTGGAAAAAATTCAACGACCCCACGCTGAACCGCCTGATCCGGGAGGCGATACTCAATAATCTCGATCTGAAACAGACCTATACACGTATCGTCGAAGCACGCGAACAACGCACGGTAGCAATAGCGGCAGGTCTGCCTATCGTATCGACGAAAACAAGCGTCAGCAGACGCTTGAACAATGCCGGTCAAAGCGGCTCCGGAGGACTTCCCGGCGGTTACGGCTTCGGGGGCTACACCGATATCCTGCAACTCGGCTTCGATGTATCATGGGAAATCGATCTGTTCGGCTCGATCCGGCGTTCGGTGGAGGCGGCGCAGGCATCGCTCGAAGCCGAGGTCGAAAACAGCCGGGACATCCTGATAACGCTGTTGGGGGATGTCGCCAGATATTACATAGAAATGCGCCGCGACCAGCGGCTGCTGGAAGTCACCCGGGAAAACCTCAGGCTCCAAAGCGAAACCGCCCGTTTGACTAGAATCAGCGTCGAAGCCGGATTGTCGCACACACTGGAAGCGGCGCAAGCAGACGCCCTCGTCGCTCAAACCCAGGCTACGCTGCCGCAGTATGAAACGCAGCGCAAACAGGCGATGTACCAGATCGAACTGCTGCTGGGAAAACAACCGGGCGCGCTGAAAAACCTGCTCGAAAGCGAGCAACCCATGCCGGTCACGCCGGAATATATTGCGGCCAGCCTGCCATCCGAACTGCTAAGGCGGCGGCCCGACATCCGTAAAGCGGAGCGTGAGCTCGCGCAGACAAATGCAAATGTCGGCGTGGCCGTGGCCGATATGTACCCCAAATTCAATATTGCCGCGTTTTTAGGTCTGCAGAATACGCAGCTCACCGATATAACCGCGTTGGGAAAATCATGGTCCGCGGCCGGCACGTTGACCACGCCGGTGTTCAATTGGGGAAAAATACAAGCCAATATCACCGCCAAGGAAGCCCAGCATGATCAGGCCTTGCTTTCCTATCAATCCACCGTGCTTGGCGCGCTGAAAGAAGTGGAAAGCAACCTCGTGGCCTACGCCCAGGAAAAACAGCGCTGCGCGTCCCTGGCGCAGGCGGTAGCATCCAATCGGCTGGCGCTGGCGCTTTCGCAGGAGCGTTACCGCTCGGGACTTACCTCGTTTTTGAACGTACTGGACTCGGAAAGAACGTTGTTCAGCGCCGAAAGCGACTGGGTAGCCAGCCAGGCCCAGGTTTCTTCCGACATGATCGCCATATACAAGGCACTGGGTGGAGGATGGGAAACCGCACTCGCCGACAGCGGCGACATAGCGCGTTCAAACGACACCGTTAACCCGCTCATGATTGCGCCATTGCGCTGATTTTGAGCACGGTCCGTCAGTTGCGAACCGTCATCGGCGACCGCCATTGATACTTCCGAACGGAGGAGCGCAGAAGTTTGCGACAGTATTGTAATTAGAATACCTTAAGCAGCGCTTATAGGGGTAGAAAAGCGCCAATGTGCCAACTCAAAACGAAAATCGTGCGTCAATATTAACGTGCGATTAATTTAGTAGGCGCCTTCACGGAATATCTCCATTGTGGGAAGAATTATCCCTGGAAAACCATCTGCCGGCCGCCAATGGCTACGGAACCGCTGCCCGTTGACTACATTCCACAGCGACATTCGAGGCCGGCCTGCGCACGCCCAATTCATCCAAACATTCCGGCAATTGCCGATCTACCGCAATAAAACGCTAAAGTCCTGTCAAATCTGACAGCTTACTTCGAGAAACCGCACGCCTATAATCCAAAAGCCAGGAGCTATAAAAAACGTCTTTCGTAATTTTAGCTCCGTTCAAAGCGTTACTCGTCTCTTGCGCGAGTGAAAGAAAGAAACCGGTTTCAATCAGCGATTCATCGATTGCGTTTTCATCCAACCTTACGGAGACAGCATGTTTCAGAACCACTTACCGATCGGCGAGTTTGATATTTATAACGCTAAAAAAGACGAAACTGTCGACATTCACATACATGTCCGAAAAGCCAAACTTTCGGACAACCCCAACAACGATCCGCCGATGGACAATGTCTGGCGCTACATTCGCAAGGGCTCCAAAGAAGACGGACACGGCTTGTTGCCTGTCAACCTCGGCCCGATTCTCAATGTGAACCGTAACGCGCCGTTAAATGTACACTGGAACAACGACCTGTCCAGCGGCAGCATGCAGGGTATGCCGGACATGGGAAATCCGGGTTATTTACAGTCTCCGCCGATCAACCCGGTGCCAATGGATTATATGATGCCGGGCATGAACGGTTCCGTCGGCACGGTCGCCCACTTGCACGGCGCCAAGGTGCTGCCTGGTGCGGACGGTTGGCCGCTGACGCCGCTAAGCTTCCCCTGCAACCCCTACGGCTTTCCAACCTCAGCCACGTACCATTACCCCAACGATCAGCGCGCCTGCATGTTGTGGTTCCATGACCACGGCATGGACAACACCGGGCCGCAGGTCTATGCAGGCTTGGCCGGGCTGTATTTTGTTCGCGACGAATCCGACGCCTCCCTCTTCGATCTGATCGGCGGCGCTGCCCAGGAAATACCGCTGGTGATACAGGATCGCATGGTGGATTGCGACTACTGCTGCGTGGACTATCTGACCGGCAGGCCGGTAAACCCTGCGGACAAGACGTTCGATCGTCCGGAATTTCTCGGCGAAACCATCTTCGTTAACGGCCGCGCCTGGCCGCATCACGAACTGAGCCGGAAAGTCTATCGCCTGAGAGTGCTGAACGGCTCCAATGCCCGCACCTATGCGCTGGCGCTGATCGATCCCAATCCCTGGGCTTCCACCCCGATACCGTCGCAACCCGAAGTCTGGCACAGCGATTTACTAACGGTCATCGGCAACGACGGCGGTCTGCTCCCCGTCAGCAAAACGCTGGCGGCCACCGACTATATCCTGCTTGCGCCCGGCGAAAGACTGGACCTGCTGCTGGATTTGACCGGCGTCGACCCTGCCGTGACCGGCAAACTGCGGCTGGTGAATCTGGCGGTAAACAGCCTGCACAACGGCGACTGGCCGGAAGCGATCTTTCAAACCGAAAACGATATCAATACCTCGGCCAGCCCTGCCTACGTTGCGGCTTCGATTTTAAAACCCGTTCCCTCCGACGCGTACGACCGCACCCCGCTCGCATCGATAACCGGCATCAAACAAGCCAATATCCTGCAATTCTGTCTGAAAGACGACCCGAAGGTTAAGGCCGCCGCGCTGGACCGGGCCAAACTCGATCAAATTCTTCATGCGCATGCCGACGAGGACGGTTTTTTCTGGGACGGCAAGCTCCTGACCTTGCCGGCAGGCAAAACAGTCGCCCGCAACCGTCTGGTGCTGCTGATGAACAACACTTCGCAGCTAAACGGCGCCAGTCCCTACAGCGGAGTGGACTGGCAGGATACGCAGATATGGGAAATGCAGGCGACCGGCGGCGGCGCGCCCTTCGCCATACCTTTCTATGTGGATCTGACCAGCGCCAACCCGGCGCCCGGCAATCCGGTAGCCGGCCAGAATTACAAAGTGGCGCGCGCGACGTTTTTCGACCCGAAAACTGAAAACCAGACCATATCGCCGCAAAATCCGCATTATCCTGCATTGCAGCCCTCCTCTATCAAACCCGCCGCGGGCAGTTACGAACGCTGGTATGTCGCCAATATCGGCAACCAGCAACCGCTGAGCGCGGCAATCATTACCCAAGGCGGCCCGGCCGTACCGGATATGCATCCGTTTCATATGCATCTGGTCAACTTCGTAGTGCAACGGCGTTTTGTACTCAATCCGACCAGCAACGGCTTTGTGCCGGTCAGCCATGCCAACACCTTCGACAACGAAGCGCGGCACGACACGGTACGCATCCAGTCCAACGAGCTGCTTGAGCTGCTGGTGTACTTCCCGCCCGGTTATAGCGGCCGTTACCCTTATCACTGCCATCTGGTGGAGCATGAGGATATGGGCATGATGCTGCATTTCGAAGTGTCTTGAACCTGAGTGCGGTATTTTCGAAGCATGACGCGTTCTGTCGATCATTACCGTTTCTACTGACGACCCACAAAGCAAAAACGTACGTTATTATTGACGTACGTTGTTTTTGTCGTACCGTTAAATTACTCAAAGGAAAGTAAGGGTTATTTCATTGAGTTACGTGCTCCATTCAAGCCATTTCAGCCCAAAAGCGGTCGCCATGACACGCCCTGCCATTTCTTCTATAATGTATGTATATATTGAATAGCAAGGGTGGGCAACCCTGCACCGCACCCCGATGTATCTGCGGGACGGCCTGTATGAAAAGCTCAAGACGCGGTCGCGCAATGTCGGCGTGAGCATTTCCGGGCTCATACGCCGCTCCCAGGAAAAAGACATCCAGCAAGATGCTGTCGCGCTGACGCCAGAGCGTTTTTCGAACGCATCAATCCGCTGGAAAGCTTTGCCGGCATCGAACCGGAAAATTTCATTCGAGAACTGCGTAAAAACAGCCGACTACTCAGATCCGACAGCGATGATGCCTGAGCGGCTGATACTGGATACCGATATCGTTATCCATCTGCTAAAAAACAGCAGGAAACCGTTGCCCGTTGTGGACAAACAACCGTAAACACTACCCGATGGTAGATATTGCCTTATTCGAACCCGCATAACCGCCCCGCTAGACTCCGCCCGTAAATTGAGCCTCATACTTTGGACAAATCCGCATTAAACGAACTGGAACAGCAGCTAACCCACTGCATGCGCCGCGAGCAGCTTCGGCTGCGCAAAACCCTGGAAAGATTCAGCGTCGACCTCCGCAAAGGCAACAGCCTGGACGAAGCGCAATGGACATCGTTGCAAACGCGCGTTTCTGCCTCCGTCGAGCAATACGAAGCCCGCAAGCTCAGCATCCCGGCGCTGAACTACGCCGAAGAACTGCCGGTCAGCGAGCGCAAGGATGAAATTCTGGCGGCGGTGCGCGCGCATCAGGTGGTGATCGTCTGCGGCGAAACCGGTTCCGGCAAGACCACACAGTTGCCGAAGATATGCCTGGAAGCGGGACGCGGCCTGAGCGGTTACATCGGTCATACCCAGCCGCGCCGTATCGCCGCGCGCGCGGTGGCGTCGCGCATCGCCGACGAACTGAAACAGCCGCTGGGCGCAGGCGTGGGTTACAAGGTCCGCTTCAACGATCACACCCGCCCCGACAGCCTGATCAAGCTGATGACCGACGGCATCCTGCTCGCCGAAACCCAGCAGGACCGCTTTCTCGATCAATACGACACGCTGATTGTCGACGAGGCGCACGAACGCAGCCTGAACATCGACTTTCTGCTCGGCTATCTGCGCTGGCTGCTGCCGCGCCGTCCCGACTTGAAGGTAGTCGTGACCTCGGCCACCATCGACCCGCAACGCTTTTCGCGTCATTTCTTCGATGCGCCGATTATCGAGGTTTCCGGGCGCACCTATCCGGTCGATATCCGCTACCGTCCGGTGCAGACCGACGAGGAAGACGAAACCGAAGCGGTCGAACAGCGCGAAATTCTGTTCGCTGTGGACGAGCTGTACCGCGAAGCGCCGGGCGATATCCTGATCTTCCTGAGCGGCGAGCGCGAAATCCGCGAGACCGCCGAAGCCTTGCGCAAGCACCACCCCGCCGACACCGAGATTCTGCCGCTGTACTCGCGCCTCTCCGGCTCCGAGCAGGAGCGCGTATTCAAGCCCGGCAAAAAACGCCGCATCGTGCTCGCCACCAACGTCGCGGAAACTTCGCTGACGGTGCCGGGCATCCGCGCGGTGATCGACACCGGCTACGCGCGCATCAGCCGTTACAGCCACCGCAGCAAACTGCAGCGCCTGC
Organism: Candidatus Methylospira mobilis; assembly: GCF_009498235.1. Classification (NCBI taxonomy): domain Bacteria; kingdom Pseudomonadati; phylum Pseudomonadota; class Gammaproteobacteria; order Methylococcales; family Methylococcaceae; genus Candidatus Methylospira; species Candidatus Methylospira mobilis. The sequence continues at coordinate 3,972,293 of NZ_CP044205.1, forward strand.
CGATAGAACGCATTTCGCAAGCCTCGGCCAATCAGCGCTCGGGCCGCTGCGGGCGTCTGGGGCCGGGCATCTGCATCAGGCTGTACAGCGAAGAAGATTATCTGGCCCGCCCGGAATTCACCGACCCGGAAATACTCCGCACCAATCTGGCGGCGGTGATGCTGCAAATGAAGGCGCTGGGCCTGGGCGAGCTGTCCGATTTTCCGTTTATCGAGCCGCCGGACGAGCGCATGGTGCGCGACGCCGTCAAGACCCTGCAGGAAATCAACGCGATAGACGCCGGGCGCAAACTGACCGAACTCGGACGCAAGCTGTCGCGCCTTCCGGTCGACCCGCGTCTGGCGCGCATGCTGCTTGCTGCGTCGGAAGAAAACAGCCTGACCGAAGTGTCGATCATCGTCTCTGCGCTCAGTCTGCAAGACCCGCGCGAACGCCCCGCCGACCGCCAGCAGGCCGCCGATCAGAAACATGCCCGCTTCAAGGACGAGCGCTCGGACTTTTTAGGGCTGCTCAAGCTGTGGCAGGATTTCGAGAAGCAGAAACACGATCTGTCCAACAACAAGCTGCGCAAATATTGCCAGGACAGTTTCATCTCTTATCTGCGCATGCGCGAATGGGAGGAAATCCACCAGCAAATCCTGCAAGTCGCACGCGGCGAGCTGAGTCTGCGCTTTAACCAGGCGCCTTCGGAATATTTCGAAATTCATCGTCCGCTGCTGTGCGGTCTGCTCGGCAATATCGGTTTCCGTCAGGAACAAAACGAATATCTCGGCGCGCGCGGGCTGAAGTTCCAGATATTCCCCGGTTCGGCGTTGTTCAAGGCGCGCCCGAAATGGATCATGGCGGCGGAACAGGTGGAAACCTCGAAAGTCTACGGGCGCATGGTCGCCAAAATCGAGCCGGAATGGGTGGAAGCCTGTGCGCAGCATTTGCTGAAGCGCCATTATCACGATCCGCACTGGGAGAAAAAAGCCGCGCGCGTCGCGGTGTTCGAACGCACCACGCTGTACGGCCTGACGCTGGTTAACGGACGCCGCGTGCCGTATGAAAACATCGATCCGGTCGCGGCGCGCCAGCTGTTCATCCGCTCGGCGCTGGTGACCATGGATTACGACAGCCGTGCGCCGTTTTTCGTGCATAACCGGCAACTGCTGGAGGAAGCGGATTACCTGCAGCAAAAAGGCCGCCGCGTCGATTTGATGGCGGACGAGGAGGCGATTTATCAGTTCTACGATGAACGCATCCCGGCAGACATCAACAGCGGCGTGACCTTCGAATCGTGGCGACGCAAGATCGAAAAGAGCAATCCGCGCTTTTTATTTATGGCGCAGCAGGACATCGCGCGCAACGCGGAGCAAACGGTCAGCGATCGGGATTTTCCCGATCAATGCCAGGTGGGCGATATTCCCATCCGTCTCGAATACCGCTTCGAGCCCGGCAACGAGGACGACGGCGTTACCGCGCTGATTCCGCTGCATCAACTGAATCCGCTGACCCGCACATCGTTCGACTGGCTGGTACCCGGCCTGTTGGCGGAAAAAGTTGCGGCGCTGATCAAGAATCTGCCGAAAACCCTGCGCAAGCATTTCGTGCCGGTGCCGGATTATGCCGCGCAGGCACTGCAGCGCATCGACCCGAAAGAGCCTATTCTGACGCGCGCATTGGGAAAAGCGCTGCACGCGATAACCGGCGTGAACATACCGAACGACGCCTGGAGCGAGGAAGGTTTGACGCTGCATTTGCGCATGAATTACGCCGTACTCGATGAAAACAGCGTGGTCATCGACCGTTCACGCGATCTGGAACAGCTCAAATGCAAGCACGCCCAACTCGGCGTGCAAAGCTTCACCGCCATCGCCGCAGACGTGCTGTCGCTGAGCGGCTGCCGCAGTTGGGAATTCGGCGACATCGCGCCGCAGGTGCAAACCCAGCAGGTGCAAGGCTACCCGGCGCTGATCGACGAAGGCGAAACCGTAGGCCTGCGCATCTTCGACACCGCAGCCGCCGCGCGCGCCAGTCATGAGCAGGGATTGGTCAGGCTGTTCCGTCTGGCGATGAACAAGGAGCTGAAATACCTGCGCAAAAACCTGCCGTTCACGCCCGCGAGCGAACTGGCTTACCGGCAGCTTCCGGCGCATCCGTACCGCAAGGATGAAAACATACGCGAAGCCGATCTGCGCGACGACACGCTGGATCGCATCATGGCGACGCTGTTCGTGGAAGGCGCGGAGGATATCCGTAGCGAGAGCGCTTTCAACGCACGACTGGCGGAAGTACGCTCGGAGCTGGTGCCAACCGGCAACGCGGTAGCCGCCAGCATCGGCGACAATCTGACGCAATATGCGGCGCTGTCGGCGAAAATGAGCAAACTCCCCGTCGCCGCCAGCTCCGACATCCGGCAGCAATTATCGCTGTTGCTCTATCGCGGCTTTTTAACGCATACGCCTTACCGCGCGTTGAAGGAAATTCCGCGTTATCTGAAAGCCTTGGCGTTCAGGATGGAAAAAGCGCCGCAAGATCCGCAACGCGATCAGAAACTGTTGCAGGAACTGCTGCCCTATTGGAAGGCTTTTTGGGACAGAATCGCGCAAGGCAAGAAAACCACGCCGCCGGAGCGCGATGACTTCCGCTGGATGCTGGAAGAGTTCCGCGTTTCGCTGTTCGCGCAGTCGCTGAAAACCGCGTATCCGATTTCGGCCAAGCGGATCAAGGAGGCTTGGGAGAAGAGGTTGAAGGCTTGATGGATAAACACCGCGCGCAGGGACGGAAAAGTGAAGCGCTCAGCGGATTGCATTCTTGTACTATTGGGGCGTATAAACGCATAAATCACAATTTTAACGAAGACAAACAACCATGAGCACCATCCGCTGGAATGTCTCCGTCTCCGCCGAGACCGATCAATCGCTACGCCTGTTTCTTGCCAATCAGGGCGGCGGCAAAGGCGATCTCTCCCGTTTCATAGAAGAAGCCGTACAGGCCCATATACTGGAGTTGACCGCCGAACAGGCCAAGACCGCCAACGCCAAATTCAGCGAAGCCGAGTTATCCGACATGGTGGATGAAGCCCTGCAATGGGCTAAACAGCACTGATGCGCGTGGTACTCGATACCAACATTCTGTTAAGCGCGCTGATTTCACCTCATGGAGAGCTCCCGACGTTATTGACCGCGCTTGGCGCGCCGCGCCGTTTCGAAGTTGTCTCGTCACAACTACAGCTGGATGAAATCCGCCGCGCCAGCCGCTACCCCAAGCTGCAGGCGGTACTTCAGCCCTCTAAAGTCGGCGTCATGGTCAATAACCTGTAGCGCGCCATCATACTGAAAAACCTGATCATCACCGATGAAGCAGATGCCCCTGACGACTCTTTTAAAAGACACGGCGAGTTTGCTGGTCGAAGCTAAACGGTGCAGTCTGCTGTACGATCTGCGGGGAGCTTTGCTGGACTAGCGATACGCGGGTTCATCTCTCCGACGCCGTTATCGAGGCGGCCTGTCAGGCTGTGGAGCATCATTGGATCGATCAGCTTACTCTGCCGCATTGATCGCAACGCGTTCAGCTTATAACCGCTTCGTCATTAAACGACGCTTGTGGTCGTGGTAGCCTGTCCGTGCATAAAGCGCTGTTGCCCCCTGCTGTTATCGGCTTCCGATTCGAGCCGCACAGCCGATAAAGAAGTAATCCGTCTCAACTTGGCTGTATCACTGTAATGGAACAATCGCAACGGACGATTGCAAACCGTTATACGCCCGTCCGGCTTCGCTCCTGTTGTTGCAATAACGCCGGAAGCAATGATCGAATGCGCTCAATACCTGCGTTGATTGCCAGGCTTGCGGCACCCTCTCCATATGCCATGCCTTGCAGATAAACAAATTGTATTGATTTGAGGCCAACCGTCTGCAATGCACAACGCAAATAGTCGCTGAGGAAATCCGCTTGACTGGCCCGTTCACCCTGATGAAAGCCGCCGGATGTGACCACAACAAAAACCGGACGATCGTTTAGCCTTCCAATTTTTCCGGTCGGCGTAGCATCAAAGGTACGGTTAATCCGCAATACATAGTCGATCCAGGCTTTCAGCGCGGCTGGAACCGTAAAGTTATGTATCGGCGTGGCAATGATCAGCAAGTCGCAGGACTCCAGTTCACCAATCAGGATTTCGGATAACTCAAATGCCGGACTATCGTCAGCGGCTCGATCCTGCACAGCTGTGGCGTATGCCGCCGAAGGCAAGATCATTTCCGGCGCAGACAACAGTCGGTGTACGGCTTCGGCAGTTGGCCACAGGACATGAATTTGCGCCAATAGAAATTCCACGACCGACCAACCGGAGCTTGCGTATACATGCGGACTGCCGTTCACAACTAAAATCCTAGGCATTGTTTACTCCATTGAGGCTTTCTACAAAGCGCATGCCTTTGGCTAATAAGCCTTGCCGATAATAAAACCGCTGGGCATAAGGCATGTACAAACCGGTATCGAGCACCAAATTTGCACAATCAACCGTCAGCGCATATTTTCTGACATATTCGATCAGGCTTTTTCCGATACCACCGTTTTGGCTGGATGGTTCAACCACAAGATCATCCACATACAAAAATTTGCCATACAGCAGGTTTTCGCCCAGACGAAACCCAATCAGGCCCTGCCATTGCCGGTCATGTCGGAATCCCGCCAAACGATAACCGGCTTGAGCTTGCCGCTGCACCCGGGCCGCAAATGCCGCCGCATCCGGCAAATGGGGGCGAAGTATGCTCATCAGTTGGTAAACCGCTACGATGTCATCGTTTTCAATAATCTCGTCAATAGATTGCATCATTGGATTCCTCCTGCCTGATTTCCGGCGGCGTTCTCGATGCAATCATCAACCGGTTCCAGGCATTCATTTCGGCCACTGCAAGCGTCAGGTCGGATAATTCGTTTTCACTGAATTGCACTTTAGCCAACCGATAGACGGACTCCGGCACTTCGGCATCCCTTAGCGCCGTGACCGCCTCTGCCCAAGCCAAAGCAGCAAGTTCCCGCTCGGAAAACACATTGGCTTCCTTCCAGGCCGCCACCAGATGGATCTTGACGATGGATATGCCGTTCTGTTGCGCCAATGGCGCATGCATATTGATGCAATAAGCGCAGCCGTTGATTTGTGAGATGCGCAACCGTATCAGTTCGAGCAAGCCGTGGTCGAGCCCGCAATCCTGAACGTATTGATGTAAACCGTACATGGCCTGATAGCCACTGGTTTGATAGCTGAAGCGTTTGGTCATTTGCAACTCCTGTGTTGTTTATATGGCGAGCTGGATGCTATTATCACCAATGAAATGGTTTAACAAAAATACCAATAAGTTAAAAAACAACCAGACCAATTTACTGTAAGCAGGTCATGAGACAAGCAGAACAGCTTGAACTTTCCATTGCAACGAAACCGGCACAATGCTCGATCAAAGATTGGGTTTACAGCGAGATACGCCTGGCCATTTTGAGTGGCCGTTTGAAACCCAGGGCCAGACTGCCCACTACCCGGGATTTTGCCAAACACTACGGTGTTTCTCGCAGCATGGTGGTTTTGGGTTATGAACAATTATTGGCGGAAGGCTATATTGAGTCCCATACCGGCAAAGGCACGTTTGTCTCAGCCAAATTGCCGGATAATCTGGATAGCGCACCTGCTCCACAAAACCGCGCCGCAGTTTCGCTAAAAGGCCGGTTATCCAGAATGGGCAAGGTATTGGCGGACAGCCCGTTTTTTTATGGTGCTGAAGAACCGGCTCCCGTTCCGTTCAAACCCAACCAGCCGGACTACGGGCACTTTCCATTGAGCATCTGGAACCGCATTGTCTCGAAACGTGCAAATGCCTTGCGTCCTCGCAGCATGGGTTATGCAGATCCGGCCGGTTATCTGCCGTTGCGTGCTTCGATTGCGGAACATCTGCGTTATACGCAGCGTATTCGTTGCACGGCGGAGCAAGTGGTCATTACCAACAGCGCCCAGCAAGCTTTGGATTTGTGTATACGTTTGCTGCTCGATCCGGGCGATACGGTGTGGATGGAAGACCCCGGTTATCCCGGCGCGAAAGCCTTGTTTTCAGCAGTTGGCGCCCAGGTGATTGCCGTACCTGTTGACGCAAACGGCATGGACATCCAGGCGCCAATCCAAATGGTTGCACATGCCAAGCTGGCCTATGTGACTTCCGCCCATCAATCGCCAATTGGTCCTGCACTGAGTCTGGAACGGAGAATAGCACTGCTGGAATGGGCCGAGCAGCATCAAGCGACCATTCTGGAAGACGATTATGACGGTGAATTCAGGTTTAACAGTACGCCGGTTGCGCCGATCAAAAGTCTCGATTCCACCGACCGGGTGATCTACATGGGTACCTTCAGCAAACTGCTGTTTCCCAGTATCCGTTTAGCGTATGTGCTGTTACCGGAATGGCTGCAAAAACCGTTTGCGTCGGCAATGAGCCTGACCTGCCGCCATGTCGGTCTGGAAGCCCAAACCGTGCTGTGCGAATTTATTGCCGAAGGCCACTACGCCAGACATTTGCGCCGCATGAAGCTGATCTATCAAGAACGCGCCGAAGCGTTTACATCTGCCTGCGATGAGCAGCTTGATGGGTTGCTCGACGTTTGCCCCATATCCACCGGACTCGATGCCTGCGCCTTTCTGCCGGAAAATTTCGATGATGTCGAGGTATCCTGGCGCTTGAAACAATGCGGCATCGAAGCGCGTCCATTATCGTTTTACGGCATCGAGCGCAAGCCACGCAATGGGTTAGTGTTGGGGTTTTCAGCATTCACGCCGGAACAGATTGTCAGCGGTGTTCAGCAGATGAGTAAAATCCTTGCGGAATATCAGGGCTCCAGTTCAGCGTTTCGAAACGAAGCTCCCACAAGAAACATTTCGACCGCCCGGCCGATCATATGCTGAATCTGTGTTGGCGTTAATACGGGCGGACTTTGCTGGTAGAGCCGCGCATCCGTTTCAGCCCTCAAAAGCGACAGGAACTGCAGAAGAGCAAATAAGTAGAGAATAGGATTCCACATTCCGTAGGCCGAGCCTAACTGTTTCCGTCTCTTTCGTTTGGCGGTGTCTCATTAGCCCTGCCTTAGTCAGTTGCTCCTGCCCTCCCTCATCAAACCGTGCATGCGCTATTAACGCACACGGCTTTCCGATGTTCTTCACACTGGGCATGCGCCGTTTTCCAGCCTGGAGCGGCGGCACCGGCGTTGACTAAGCGCGATGCAGTTCCTGGCGAATCGTATCCCTTATCACATCGGCCAAGGTCTGCCCTTCGGCAAACTGTCGTAGCGCCTCATTCATTAATGTTTGGTAATTGCCGCCGCTCTTTTCGGCGCGCGCCTTAAAGATGGCCAGCGTAACGTTATCAACCCGCATCGTGATGCGCGTCTTTCCGCCCTGTTCGGCTTGAAGTTGCGCCAGCGCCGGGACTTCAACGACCGGCTTGGCATCGCCGAAGTCCATGTCGGCATATTGGTTATAGAGCGGATCGGAATTGTTGTTCATAGCGTTTTCTTTGGGGTTGGTTGGCCTTCCATGCGGAAATCAAGCGGATGCTATCCTTGCGCAGCGTCCACACCACAATCAAAATGCGCCCTTTTGCGCCCATGCCCAGCGTTACAAAACGCTGCTCACCATCGGCACCCTATCCTCGCGCGTCAGCGCGTAAGGGTCGAGCAACACCGGCTTAGCCTCGTCAAAGGTAACGCCCTCATGATTGATCGGATTAGCGGCGGCTCTCTCGGGATCGAAGATTATATGCATGACGGCATAATATGCACGATTGTGCATATAGCCAAGCAATCAGGCATGTAATCCTCAGTGTCTAGCCGGCGTAATCTGACCGCTGGTGTAGGCTGATTGGAAGTATTTAAAACCATGGTCGTAAAAAATGAATCGGAAACGGGTGTTTGTCTAATGTTGTAAACTAGGGCTACGAGGTACACTTCCATAGCTATGATCACATTCGACACATTGACGTTTGTTAAAAAGCTGGAATCATCCGGCGTAGATGCCAAACAGGCAGAAAGCCATTGCCGAAGCGTTTCGCGATGTGCAATCTGAAGCTGATCCACTCACCAAAAAAGATTTGCAGATTGAACACGCACCCATCAGGTCCGATTTAACCATCGTGAAATGGATGATGGGATTCATATTCGCCGCAGAGGTTATGCCATGGATATTCAAGCTGTTTGCATGACAAACCGCGTTTACCGACTCCGCACGCCCAATGCGCGGTCACAAGAAGCATAGAGTCTAGTTAAACCGCTTCGTCATTAAACGACGCTTGTGGTCATGGTAGCCTGTCCGCGCATAAAGCGCTGTTGCCCTGCTGTTATCGGCTTCCGATTCGAGCCGCACAGCCTTCATACCCAGACTGCCGCATAGTTTTTCCACCTGCTCAAGTACTTGGGAACCGGCTCTTTTTTGCCTGCTCGAAGGTTCGATAAACAACTCATCGACAAATGCGATGACGCCATCGAACTCAAGGCTGAAGCAAAAAGCGATCAAGACATACCCGATCGCATTTCCGTTATTCTTAACGATCAACAAACGCCCCCGCGATTCGTCCTGGATAAAATGCATCAGGGCATCGGTTTTCTGCGCTTCGTGATAGGGATACCCGAAATGATGATAAAACTGCCGGACCAAGGGTAACAGGACCGGTATGTCTTGTTGTTTGGCCGATTCCAGCAGGATCTGAAAACCGGGATTGGGATGTGTCACGCGATACTCCTTCACTGCAAGCTAAAGCCTGGTTCGAATATGCAAAATGTGGCTTGGCATTTTTTGGGGGGCATGTCATTTTACAGAACGCGGCCTGTTGGTTTTTGTATTTCTGACACCCTTAAATAAGTATATACTTTTCGTATATCATACAAAGGAGGCATACCATGGCATACGCACGCGTGTTTCAATCGGGCAATAGTCAGGCAGTCCGCTTACCTAAGGAATTTCGTTTTAAAACAGGCAAGGTGGAGATTTTTCGGCGCGGCAACGAAATTGTACTGCGTGAACAGGCCGACAATGCGCTGGCGATTTTCGAAGCGTTGAGCAGTCTGCCGGACGACTTTCTTGAGCAGGGTCGCGGAGATATGCCGCCGCAGCATAGAGATAGCTTCTGATGGCGGTGCGTTATCTGCTGGACACCAATATTTGTATTTACATCGCCAAACACAACCCTCCGCAGGTGCGGGAACGTTTTGCCCTTCACGCGGCAGATGAGTTGGCTATGTCGGTGATTACCCTGGGCGAGCTGCGTTTCGGCGCAGAAAAGAGCCAGTATCGCGAACGCGCGCTGGGGGTGATCAGCCAGTTGGCTGCGATGATGCAAATTGCGGAGCTGACGGAAACCGTAGCGGAACACTATGGACAGATTAGGACTGCTTTGCAACGCAACGGGCAAATCATCGGCAACAACGACTTGTGGCTGGCTGCACATGCCCGCGCCGAGGGATGGATTTTGGTCACCCATAATGAGCGGGAATTTACGCGTGTCGATGGTTTAAAGGTCGAGAACTGGAGCGTTTGATTCGATTATTTTTTTCAGTGCGTCTCGGTTTGTGGATATTGGGGGTATTATTTCAACAGACCTTATACTACGGCTGTTTGTACTTATTCGGCCTTGGGTCTGCGGGTAAGGCTGTCGAGACACGCCGTGAATCCATCCCTGGAGGCTCGACTGCGACATCCCTGCCGCAGACGGTCTCGCCAACCTTACCCGCAGCCCTTTTCGTGGCGTCACTTTCGGTAGTACTTTCAGCTATAAAAAGTGAAGCAACGGGCGTCTTGGATCAATTTATTCTGACCCTATTCGCTTCCTCTTTAGTAAGCGCGTAACGCTACCATCTATTCCAGCGATGCCGGCTGCTGTTCAATATCCGCAACAGCAAACGGCAGCAACTCGTCTATACGGCTGTTGGGCCAGACAGGGAGTTTTTCCAGCGTGTCTTTTAATCATTACGCCGGGCGGATTAAGCCCATTGAGTTTGGCGGTGCCCAGTAAAGTTTGTATTGCAGAGACGCGTTGACCGCCGCGCTCGGAACCGGCGAACAGATGCTAGTTTTTATATAGACGGGTCGGCTGGGCGCTTACTCTTATTTAAGTTCCGCCTTATCATCAAGCAGCGCCATCACGTCACTATCGGAATTATTGGGCGCCGCCTACCTCCCATCGTGTGTGTGGCTAAGGTTTCCCAAAGCCCTTACAAACACCGAAGTGAGTGCAGAAACCTACGGAGGCAGGCGACATAAACTAGTTGTAAGAGAAAATATACTCTTTTTTCTCTAAGCTATTTTTTAAATATTCTGGGTCTCTCCAGCTAACAATAAAATCTTCATTAAGCGCTATTCGGCTTTGCGTATCCACATTGAATTGTACTGGATTTTGTTTGCTATCAAAGGTAATTTTTTTAACGTTTTCTATCATATTTTTTCTCACTGCCCCATCAATGTATGGGCAAGCCAGATAATCAAAGTAGAACATAAAGTATTCAGAAGCTATAAACATATCGTCGCTTTTCAACAAGTAATCATCAGCTGCTTTAACCAGATCATCTCGTAGTTGCTCATACCCGGGCTTCTTCTTTATATATAGCATGAATGTTATCCAACGAAAATAGAAATCATTGGTTTCTGAATGCTTCTCCAAGCTACCAAAATACTCTTTCAGTTTATTCTCCGGCAGTTGATATTTTGATGGTAGCATTGTCAAAATAGTCAAGAGGTTTAATGTCTCAAGCCCAATCATGTCATTCGCATGATTAATAACTATATTTATTGCTTGCTTAACATGGTTGAAAATTTTATTGTGAATTATTTCTTTATGGCTTTCCGACCAATCCGAAGTTCTTTCAAGCAGATCGTGAATTAATCGCGCCAATCTATCTGTTGGCCTTATCCGAATATCCATTGCATGAACAAAAAACAGCACATCCAAATCAACTAACAGCCAATTTAAATGAAACTCTTCTTTTGTATCAATTTCTGCTACCTTTGACAAGTACATAAGCATTCGCTTTGTAATTGCACTAAACAGATAGTTTGAAATTGAGCTGTACTCAACTTTATGATTAGCCAAAGCCATTTTGATTTCAGATATTGTCTTATTGGCTTTAGAGCTTGGCTTTGTTAACTGAGCAATGGATTCTAAATCTGTGTCTTTTTCATTATAACGTGAACTGTAGTATTCACCAATAGCATGGCTTAATGCGTGTTTAGCCAAGGATATCTCAGTTGCAAAAGGCCTTGAAGCTATTGTTGTTTTTGCTTCATTCAAATACATCTTATATTCCAATAGACATGATTTCAGGGCTTTTATGAAAACTGTTTTCACTTCTTCAGAGCGAAAGAAAACAAAATAATCATCGACATAGCGCCTAAAGTCATAGTCTTTCGAAATATGACGGTTTTTCTGACTCATTTTCTCGACCAGGTTTAAATCGATTTTCTGTAAAATAATTTCTGCAAAAATCCGACTTACTTCAGGCCCTACGATAATACCGTTAGTCTCACGATAATTTGTGAGTTGCATTAAGCTGTCGAATTCCCCATCAAAACTTCCCTTTGATTTAGCTTTTGCCAATCGCTTATTTTTTACAGCCCAACCAATTGAATGCGTATAGATACTGGGAAAGCACTTGGATACATCAACCTGAAGCATGCTGTGAAACTGCTTTTCCAGTTTGTGATACTCATAAGACTCGAAAAAACGATATAGAAAAGGATACTTTTTGTATTTAAAATAGGAGCTTGAAACAATTCGTTCTTCGTCTGCGCTTTCAACACCATCAGTTAGCTTTGATCCTTCTTGGGTTTTACCATAGAAGTTGGTTGATTTTCTATAAGGGTGTCTTAAAGAGTATTTTGATTTTGTACAGTAATATTCGATTAGATCATCGTATTCATTATAAAAATCACAAACTTTCAACTGAGCTACCGGGTGCATGATTGATATTGCGCGTGACGTATTTTTACCGCCTCGACATACAAGGTAGTCCAAAGGAATATAGACTCCAGTTTTACTTTCAAAATCTAGAGCCGAAATAGCCTTATACGCATTAGCATGCGCTGGCGTACTAAACCGTTGATACATTGTGAAATTAGAGAACCATAAAGGTAGTTCATAGGGAAGAACATCGGTTAGCAACGTTCTTAACTTGTCATTAGTATCGACTTTAATAATGTCAGACATTTTGCCAAACCTGCATTATTTGAGCTGTTTGCTTCTTGCTAAATTTCCCTATATTCCGTTTTCTTGCATTTCCATACATTGATATTTTCTTGATTTTATCTTTCTCTTGTTGGTTGAGTCCAAATCGAGGGTTGGCCAATTGTTGACAGAGAAAAGCATCAAGAGATTTTAAACACTCAAAGCCATCAGTCACATACTGATAGTTATGAGCAATGCCTGCTAACAAATCTCCGTTCTTACCCTTGCGTACTATTTTCAGCATACAAAGATATTCAAGCCTTCTTTTTAGAAGGGATATATTGTTTTTCTTTTTATGATCACAAAAACTGATTGCTATTCGAGATTTAATTTTATTTAACTTCGACCGAGAGATTTTCAAAGTTACTTTGTTTGGCTTATTATTTTCAGGTGCCACCTTGATCGCATAGCCTAAGTAATCAAACTCTGCTGAGTTTGAAGGCTTGCTATAGTACTTGCCGGGATTTATATTGAGACTGATCCCCATTTCATTCATGAGGCCTTCAACATAAGTTTGTACGCCACTTTCCTTACCTGCTGGCGTTAGAATAATAACATCATCAACATATCTTGCGCTATATATCACATCAGGGTATGATGCCACCTTATTATCTAACGATTCTAAATAAAGCTCTGCAAGTGTTGGACTTATTGACAACCCTCTCGGCAAACCATGCATATCATGATTACTCGAAAGATCACTATAAATTCCGTTAAGTAACTTGATACATTCAGGGGCGAGAATCATATCATCTTCGAACCTATTGATGAGATATTCAAATCTTATGGATTCATAGCAATCTTTGACATCTAGTCGAAGGACGTGATAGTTGCCAGCGTCTTTTAGTAGCGTTATTAGCTGTCTGACTATTCGATTACGATCTGACTGCCTAACTTTATAAATTCGTCGAACAAACCGATCGAGCAGCTTGATTGCAAAATAATCTTCCATATTCGCCGCGATAAAAACTGGCTTGCTCTTTACTGTCCTTGTCTCTAGTGATGATAAGGCATTGTTATATGACTTCCAGTACTGAACTGTGTGATCTACGGCTGTTTCGACATCACCATAAACAGACAATAAATCCCATTGCCAAACGTCTGATGATGTAAGTGCTTTAGAAAGTTGTTCTCTATCAAAAACCTGTTTCAGCATTGGTTCAGTCTATCACTTAGAGTTGGCACCAAGGGTAATATCCGCCTAAAATCCTTATAGTTTTACTTGATTACCCATAAGCTGCAATAGCAACCAAGGAACAAATAGGGTCTAGATAAGTTGCACCTATCATTTTCGACCAAAAGGGCTGGACGCCAGCCGTTTTCCAGTAAGTTAATCAGCTCGGTTAGCTACGCACCGTATTCCGGCAAAGCCAGAGCGCCAGCGCATCAAAATGAAAAGCACCTTTTTCATATAAACCAGCGATGAACGCGTAAGTTTCCTCGGCGCTCGCGGTGAATGTCACACCGTTAACAGCCAGGAAGGTATACATTACCGCAAAAGCAGTTCGCTTGTTGCCGTCCAAAAAGGGATGGTTTTGAGCCAGGCTCTCCCAAAGCGCGGCCGCCTCTTCAATCAGGTCGGCGTGATCCGGTTTGGGGGCGATATAAAGCGGCTTCCAGCAGTCCGGCATCACGAATACCGGCGGTGCCGCCATAGCGCTCGATTTGGTCTTCATGAATAGCGAGAACTTCCGATAACGTCAGGTAATCGGTCATTGCGCGAGCTTCTGATAAAGGTCGCTGTATTTCGCATGGCTTTCCAGGTAAGCCGCCATGACATCTGGACGGGGACGCGCCTGCTTTCGTTTTTCCAGCAGATCAGCCAATGCTTCATCCACAAGCGCTTGAAGCTGCCGCCCCTCTTGTTCTGCCAAGGCGCGTACCGCTGCCAGAATTTCTCTATTGACTTGTGTGGCAAATTTTTCACGGACTTGAGACATGACGCCTTCCCTTATGGTTTTCCAGCCGCCAACCTATCATGATAAATCATGAAACATCAAGACAAATACATGGGATAACTTCCGGGAGATTTTCCTGGCGATATCCTTATTAATCAACGGCACCTAAGCTGCTTGTTGATTTTGTTCGTGCAGCAGTTCAAGCAGAAATTCCGGCGCTAGATCTGGCTCGTTGGCCCAGGCAACGGTTTTCATGACGGGGTGTTGATAGGCGGTTGCAAATAGCGCCTTATCTTTCAATGGCTCAAACATTTCGCCCCACAGTTCTTGTCCCAGATCGCAAATAGGGTCAGGTCTAGATAAGTTGCATCTATCATTTTCGACCAAAAGGGATAGACGCCAGCCGTTTTCCAGTAAGCTAATCAAGTTCGGTTATCTACGGAAGCAAGGGGTCTTGTTATTTGCTGCATGACATAGAAGAAACATTGTCATCCTTTCTCGACGCCATTTAATCCCAATGCAAGTATTGCCGTATCGCGTGTCAGCAGCGTCAACCCTTCATTCTGCGCTTGTGCGATGAGCAGCCGATCAAAGGGATCGGCATGTACGCAAGTCAGGTAGCGCACGGCTTCTATGTGGCGCGGCAGGACTGGCAGCAGGATAAAGCCCTGTGCTTCAAGTTGTTCGGTTATATCGCCTTGGGGCAAGGGTAGTTTGCCTTTGGTATTTTTCAGCACCATCTCCCATATGCTGAGGGTGCTCACGACGATTTCAGCCTTAGTGATGGTATTTTGTGTGGATGTTCCGAGACAAACATCTGCTGTCATCCACCAGTAGATCAGATGTGTATCAAGAAGGTATCGCGTCATGGGTATTCACTGCCGGTGATCTCGGCGGCAATGGCTGCATTGGTAGCAGGCGAATCCCAATCGGGATCAGCTTTGGGTAACGCCGACCACGCACCAGGCTTGCGTCTGACATCCTGCTTCTCAACTTTTACCAGCCTGACAACCGGAATCCCGTTGTTGGCAATTACCACGTCCTCGCCAGCCAGTGCTGCTTGTACCAGTTGCGATAGCTGGCTTTGAGCATCGAGTATATTGCATTGCATGGGTTGCTCCTGAAAAAACAAGGGGTCAAAAAAAACAAGGGGTCATGTCTAGATAAGTTGCATCTATCTTTTTCGACCGACCTAAAGGGTCAGACTCCTTTGATTCGCTGATAGTGTCGCAAACAAACGTCGCATCTTCAGTTCAATGCCTTTATCATAACCCATCACGCTCCGTTATTCGTCAGCAGCCACAACCCTCATTATCCATTAGCGCGCTTCGCTCTCCACGATAACTTCCGGTAGATTATTTCTTGCGACATCCTTATTAATCAACGGCTCCTAAACCGCTTGTTGATTTTGTTCATGCAGCAGCTCAAGCAACAATTCCGGCGCCGGATCTGCCTCGTTGGCCCAGGCGACGGTTTTCATGACAGGATGTTGATAGGCGGTTGCAAATAGCGCCTTATCTTTCAGTGGTTCAAACATTTCGCCCACAGTTCTTGTCCCAGATCGATTTGACCGGATTCGCCATTGTTGAAGACGAGCCAAAGCTGATATTCGCCAGGATATTTGACTTCAGTAGTATGCAGAATCATGTCGGCTACTCCAGGGGCTCAATTGTATTCAAGGGTTTGCACTGTTGCGCCAATGCCCAATCTTCAAACAACTCATCGTGATGAATCACCAGCCATTCAAACACAAGAGATAAGGCTCGCTTCGGCAGGCTACCGTTCAAGACTTTTCCATTAAGACTTACCAGGGCTCCATGATCGCCATAACAGGCGTGAATATGCGGCGGGTTATGGTCGCGCCAGTTCATATAAATGATGATGCCAAAAAATGCGCCAATTCCGGCATTACTCCGACTGCGCTTGCCGTAGAAGTCGGCATTGCAGCGGCAACGGCAGCAATTCGCGCAACCGTTTGCTGATGGCCTGTTCGTGGCGTTGCCAGACGATGCCGAGATAAATAATCGCCAGACCGATGAGGGTGAGGGCGAATGGAAACATCAGGCTGTCCTTGAAAACATCGTAAGCCAGATGACCGAAATAGCCCGTAGCGCCCAGCCCGCCGAAAACCGCGAAAACACGGCGGGATATCATCGCGCCGACGCCTATCATCAGCAGATTGATGCATAGGTAAATGAATTTGTTGCGTTCGCTGTCCGAATCCATCAGCGATAAACCGCCCCAGAACGCAATGACGCCAAACAGGTAAAGCCAGAACGCATAGTCCTTGCCGCTACGGTTGCGAATATCCACCCAGAAAGAAAGCAGCAGCATGCCCAACCCAAACCACAGAGAAACCCATTGCCGCAGCTTCCAGTCCGGGTCATCTTCGCCGAACAGCAGCGGCGTGAAATCCATGCTCATGTACCAGAGCGTGACCGCAATCGGCATCATCAGAAACGGTAAACGGTAACGCCATAGCATCAGGATTCCGCTGGCGAGCGTTGCCAGCTCCATGAAGACCCAGCGCCAGTCGATATGGGTGTTGTATTCGCGGAAAACCCGCCCGTCCGCCCACCAGCCCAGCGCATGCTGAAGACCATAAACCGCGAGCGGCGTCAGTACGACCACAAAAGTCGCGGTAATACCGGCGGGGATCGGCAGGCGTTTGCGTTTCAGAAAGAATTCGGTGAGTGCGAGTCCGGCTGCGGCATAGGCCAATGCAATCGACAACAAGCCCCAGCCGCCGAAACTTTCCCAGCCCAGCGTCATGAACAGACTCATCGCGCCGATGGCGATCAGGCCGCCGAGGTAGTAAAGCACATGCGTGAAGTTAAATCCCGGCGTATCCTGTGCGCGCGCTTGCAGAAACTCCCAAAGCCGTTCTGCCTGCTGCGTGCTGATGAGTCCGCGTTCCGCCGCCTGTTTGAGATCGCTACGAAACAATTCCATGATACCCCCCGAAATAGTAACTATTGGTTTTTATGGCTACGACCCTGAATGCAAAATTGATGTTTTAGCCTGGCCGGAAACGAACGGCAATACGCGGCCCGAACAGGTTGATACACAGTCCGCCTATCACCAGCACGGCGGCGATGAGCTTCCAGGACTGCAGCGGTTCGTCCAGCACCAGCGTCGACGCAGTAAATCCGAATACCGGCACCAGCAAAGTGAACGGGGCTACGGTCGATGCGGGATAACGGCTTAACAGCCAGCTCCATGCCGCAAACCCGAGCAGGGTTACCGGGTAGACGATGTATCCGATTGCGCCAACGGTCAGCCAGGAAATATGCGTAAAGACTTCGATGCGCCAGCTATCCGGCTCCATAAGCGAAGACAGCAGCAACAGCGGCGGCCAGGCAATGAGGCTGCTCCAGACCACCAGCGCCAGCATGTCGATTTTGCCGAACTGCTTCGACATCAGGTTGCCGATTCCCCACAGCGCAGCCGCCGCGACGATCAGAATCAAACCGTAGGCCGAAACTTCGCCGCCGATATTGGCGGCAACGAAGCCGATTCCCGAAAATGCAACCAATGCCCCCCCGATCTGCCAAACCGATGGCCGTTCCGCCAGAAACACCACCGCCAGCAAGACGGTAAAGAATACCTGAATCTGCAGTAGCAGCGACGCCAGACCTGCCGTGGTACCGGCATGCATGCCGGAAAACAGTAGCGCGAACTGAAGCGCGAACATGATCAAGCCGAACTTGATAATCATGTAGAAAGGAACCGGGGGGCGCTTGATGAAAAAGATGGCCGGAAACGCGGCCAGGAAAAACCGCAGCGCGCAAAGCAGTATCGGCGGAATTTCTTTAAGCCCCACTTTGATGACAACAAAGTTGATCCCCCAAATGGCGACCACCAGTAGCGCCAACGCCATGTGATGTAGACGCATTATCACTCCTGCGATTTGAAGTTCCGCCGCCGGTAGGCCGCGCTCAATGAACCAGCTTGGCGAAATCCTGGAATAGCCCGTTTTAAACGCGAATGCCGCCGAATGACGCTTGCGGCGCTTCATCAATACACATCAACAGGGCCAAACGCTAATACGGGGTGTTTCTAATTTAATTTCTTATCAGGATATGACCTTATTGATTCCTATTTGTTTCAAAAAAACCTCACCATTGCAGAAATACCTACGTGTCTTCAGTTTAATGAAACCTGCTTTCGTGTGGTTCTTCGTAACTCCTGTGGCGTACGCCCAAAAACGTTTAGACAACTGCGGCACATTTTTTCCGCGGTGCCGAAACCAACATCTTTGGCAATTTTTTCAAGAGACTCTGAAGTCTCTTCAATTTTCGGGCGGGCAACATCCAGTCTTAGGCGTTCAATGGCTTTAGCCGGCGTTACTCCCGTTGCCTTTAAAAAATTACGATTGAATTGGCGCAAGCTCAAGCAGGCAACGTCGGCCAGTTGATTCACGGATAACGGCTCACCCAAATGCTCACGCGCGTAACACATCACATCCCTGATACGTCCGGACGGCGGCGTCATGTCCAACATGGCAGAATACTGGGACTGACCGCCCAGTCTGCGATGGTACACGACCATCTCTCTTGCAATATTTTTAGCCAAATCCGCGCCAAAATCATTCTCTATCAGCGTCAAAGCCAGATCTATACCGGCTGTCATGCCGGCAGATGTCCAAATATTGCCGTCCTTGATAAATATTCGATCCACATCGACCTGAACCATGGGATATTGAGTCTGTAGCAGACCCGCATAGCGCCAGTGCGTCGTCACTCGTTTGCCATTCAGCAATCCGGCTGCCGCCAGAAGAAATGTGCCGGTACAGACACTACCTACTCGATTGGCGGTATGACGAGAATTTTCGGCAAACAATTCTTTAGTGTCCGCGTCCAATTCAACAAGGTGAGCCGTAGGTCCTCCCACCACGAGTATCGTTCCAGCGCTTTCGTAACCTTCGGTCAACTTGCATGATTCGATGCTCAAGCCCGCCCTTGCTGTGATTGGTCCTCCTGTTGCAGATACCACATTGATGCCATAACCCGCGCCAGACAACTCATTTGCCAGGTTGAATGCGGCGCATGGACCGGTTAAGTCTAGCGATTCGAATTCCGGATATACGAAGAAAATAATTTTTCGTTTCATCTTTGCGTTATGCCGCGAACATCATCGTTTCCATGAGCCGTAGAAACGATGACGCCGCTTTTATATGTCGTTATGCGGATACCCGCTGTTGATAGGCCGATATGGCTCCCAGACTGTAATCCTGGATAATATCAGCTATCAAACCTTCATAGAGACCGGCAATATCTTTGCCTACATTCTGAACCGTTCCTGGACCAAGCGGCGGATGCGGATCGTATTCGATGACCAGATTGGCCAATTGGGCGGATTTACGGCCCAAAGCGATATCTGCAACCATCAATGCGGCCTCAAAACTGCCAATGCTCGGCCTGGCCGTATACAAATTACCGTCGACCGCGACGCCACCTGTGGTCACCACTTCGGCGGCGCCCAGTTTTGTCAAAAGCGGGAGCGAATTGAGGCTAGTCGTTACCCGCTTGCCTTTCAATAGTCCGGCTGCGCCAAGTAAAACCACACCGTTACAAACGCCAATCACGTATTTGGCTTTGCGGCCTTTTTCCGCCACAAAAGCAATTACCTCGGGGTCATTTACCGTTTCAGGCGCCAACATCGGGACAGCGAATACGTCCAACTCATCCGGGCAATCGGCAAACGTTGTCGTTGGCTTGGTCCACCAAGCCGGGAACCCTTCCACCAAATCCAGCGACTTCCATATCAGATGGATTTCAACTCCAGGACAAAAGCCAAAGACCGCATGAACACCCACCATATCCATCGGCAGAAATCCAGGACCAACAAGAATGCCGACTCGGAACAGCGGCGTTCCCGGTGGAGAGATACCCTGCGCAAAACTTTCATAAGATTGCAGTTTATTAGAAGTGGTATTTTGAACCATGATTTATATCCTCCGAATTTTAGGAATATGGGTGAAATTTACCCATCCACATGGTTACAAATTACATTCCTTCCTAAAGGACATTAAAGCCGCAAATCAGGACATGTTAAGATGAGCAGGCATCTCCGGAACACCGCATCGGGATTGCCGCTTCAAAACCATCTCCTGTGCGCCAGCCGCCATAATTGCAGCAATGCGCTGTTTATGACCACGTAAATACGATGCAAAACCCGCTCAGTTCTCGGCGCCATGGCATTTACCTGTCTACTGGCAGGACGGTATTACGAATCACTACCATCCGTTGCCTGTTGACGGCAGGAGTGCATTCCGCTTGAAGCCGGCCAAGATTGCTCAGACAGGGTGCGCTTTCTTCAACAGTGTTATTGTGGCTTTGCAAGTCAGCGCTCCCGTGCCTGCTCTCGCACCCTGGGAAAACGGCGCAGCCCAAGCCTGCCAGTATCGTTATTAATTTCGCCATGAGCAAGCTCCGTCCATAAGACTGGCGATAGATTATCGATTGCAACCGGCACACTACATGTACAATTTATAATTCAATTATAAAAACTGTACAGGTCAAAACACCATGCCAGTTACGCCGCATATACTCACGCTGAACCCGCTCGATCCGGTCCCGCTGGTGGAACAAATCGTTTCCGGCATCAAGCGCCTTATCGAAGAGCGCGTATTGCGCGTTGGGACGCGGTTACCCTCCATACGTAATTTCGCCGTTCTCCACAGTGTCAGCCGTTTCACCGTGGTGGATGCTTATGACCGGCTGGTGGCTTTGGGTTATCTGGCTTCGCGCCGTGGCTCCGGTTTTTATGTCGCGACCAGGCAGCAGATTGAAATACCGGCTTCAGGCGCTTGCCGGCTGGAACAGGCCGACGATGTGCTATGGCTGCTGCACAACACGTTTCAGCAGATGCCGGGGGCGGTGAGGCCGGGTTGCGGCTGGTTGCCTGGCGACTGGCTGGACGGCGGCGTTATTCAGAAAAGCCTGCATGAACTGTCCCGGAAATCCGGCGAGTATCTGACCGGTTATGGAGACGTCAGCGGCTATCTGCCGCTACGCCAGCAGCTGCTGCAAAAACGCCTTTCCGATATCGGCATCGGCGCGGAACCGGGCCAGATCATCATGACCAACGGCGCAACACACGGCCTCGATCTGACAGCGCGCTTGCTGCTCCGTCCGGGCGACGCGGTTTTG
This sequence comes from Candidatus Methylospira mobilis, assembly GCF_009498235.1. Taxonomy (NCBI): domain Bacteria; kingdom Pseudomonadati; phylum Pseudomonadota; class Gammaproteobacteria; order Methylococcales; family Methylococcaceae; genus Candidatus Methylospira; species Candidatus Methylospira mobilis. The sequence goes on from NZ_CP044205.1 coordinate 3,993,572, forward strand.
GTGGACGACCCCGGCTATTACACGCTGTTCGGGTATCTGAAAAGCCGGGGCGCGACCTTGCACGGCATAGCGCGCAATGTCGACGGCCCCGATGTAGGGCAGATGGAGCAATTAATCCGGGAATTTCATCCCAAGCTGTTTTTCACCAACACCGTGCTGCATAACCCTACCGGCACCAGCACCAGCCTCGCGGTGGCGCATCAAATCCTGCAACTGGCGGAAAAACACGGGATGTACCTGGTGGAGGACGATGTTTACGGCGATTTCAATCCCAGCCTGGCTCCGCGACTGGCAACGCTGGATCAGCTCAAACGCGTGATTTATGTCAGCAGTTTTTCCAAGACCATTTCCGCCGGCCTGCGCGTCGGGTTCGTCGCCTGCGGCAAGGAACTTGCGGCCAGACTGCTGGATCTGAAGCTTCTGTCCGGTCTCACCAGTTCGGAAATCAACCAGCGCGTCATGCACCAGATTTTGCTGGAAGGCCGTTACCGCAAACACATCGAGCGGGTACGCTCGCGTCTGCAGGAAAAGCGCGGACAGGTTATTGTGAAATTGGAACAGTGCGGTTTGCAGTTGCACGCGGAACCCGGTGGCGGCATGTTTGTCTGGGCGCGCTTACCGGAAGGGCGCAACGCCGCCGAAATCGCCAGTCTGGCCGCGCGCGCAAACATCATGCTGGCGCCGGGCAACCTGTTCCGGCCTTACCAGGAACCCTCGCCCTGGCTGCGTTTTAACGTGGCGCATTGCGAAGACGAGCGCATTTTCGATTTTCTGGCACCGCATGTAGGCAAATAACGCAAAAGTCGCAGTGCCTGCGGGACCAATCAAACGGCGCGATATTCGCAATAGATTGCGCCATTCAAGCTGTTTACGCTAAGGAAACGCTGATTAAGTCCTTCGACCGGCTCAGGACGAACGGCAGCTTATTGTTTTCATTCATGGGCGTAGCGCCGCGAATACGGCTGGAGTGCTTGTCGAACCATGAACGAAAACGCTTTATTCAGCGTTTCCCCAGGGAGCCTTACCGCACTCATCCTAACCCTAAAACGGGTCTCCTTATCCTTCAAAAATGCCGCTGTTATTCCAATTGACGGCAGCGCTCATTTCCGCCTCTTCAACATCAGGCAGGTTTTCATAAACCTGTTCTACCGTCGTATTTTGCGTCAATGCGGCAATCACTATCGGCAGCGGATCGGCCCATATTCCGGAAATATCCCTTTCCATAACGGGCAAAACCGGGAAAGCCAGTTTTTCAACGGGCGGGATAAACTCGGCAGCCACCCCCGGTTTATTGCCGCGCGCATCGCTCCGATACCAGCCGTATTGCTCAAGGTACACTGCGTTCAGGCCATGCAGGCAATAAGGCGGTCCCTCCGCGGCTACCGCCAGCCGCTGGTAGCACAGCCCCGCAGGAATACCATTGGCTCTCAACAGAGCGGCCAGCAAATGGCTTTTTGCATAGCAATAGCCTGTGCCATGCAGCAAAACCTCCGAAGCCTTACAGGTAACCGGATTCATCCGGTAGTCCCAACTGTGCTTGATGCAATCGCGGACAAATTCAAAACAGCGTCTGGCTACCGCCTCATCGCCCGACACGCCATCGGCCAATTCTGCCGCCTTCGCCATCAGCAACGGATGGCGCCAGTCGATGTACTCGCTGTCCGCCAGGTAAGCCCTCATTGCAGTTCCTTCAATATCTGCCGCAGCAAGCCCAGTCCTTCGTCCACCTCCGCCGAAACGCTATTCAGCGCGGGCATAAAGCGTAGACAATGTGGCCGGGGGGCGTTCAGCAGCAATCCCTTTTCTCTGGCTGCGGTGACTATTTCCGGTCCGGCGTTACTGCCAAGCTCCAGTGCGAGCAAAGCGCCTTTCCTGCGCACTTCGCCCAGATCAAATTCCTTCGATATCGCGGACAGTCCTTCGGCCAGTTGCGTACCAACTTTACGGCTTGCTTCCAGGAATCCATCGGATAACAAAGTTCGCATCACCGCCACGCCGGCAGAAACGGCCAGCGGATTCCCGCCAAACGTTCCGCCCTGGTCTCCGTAATCGAAGCAGGAGCATGACCGCCTGGCCAGCAACGCCGAGATTGGCACGCCGCCGCCCAATCCCTTACCCAGCGTCATGATGTCCGGTTCGACGCCGTATTGTTCATGGGCGAACAGCGTACCGGTACGACCGCACCCCGTTTGTACTTCATCGACAATCAGCAACAGCTCGTTGTCGTCGCAAAGCTGCCTCAATGCTTTAAGGAATTCTGCATTGACCGGTATGACGCCCGCCTCGCCCTGTATAGGTTCCAGCATGACGGCCACAGTCTGCGAATTGACGAGCGCTGTGACCGAGTTGATGTCATTCAGCGTTGCTTTCGGAAAACCGTTGACCTGCGGAGCAAAGATTGTGTCCCATCCGACTTTTCCGCTCGCCGACATGGTCGCCAGCGTGCGCCCGTGAAAACTGTTGGCGAAGGTGATGATCTCGAAAGCACCGCTTTTGTATTTCTGCCCCCACTTTCTTGCCAGCTTGATTGCGCCCTCATTGGCTTCTGCGCCGGAGCTGCCAAAAAACACCTGATCGAAGCAGCTGTTCGAAATCAAAAGCCCGGCGAGTTCAAGCGCAGGCGCGTTGTAAAAAGCCGGCCCAACGTTAAGCAACCGTGAAGCCTGGGTACTCAGCGCCTGCACAATCACCTCGGGAGCATGACCCAGACAGTTCACCGCCCATCCCTGCACCCAGTCCAGATAGCGGCGATTGTTTTGATCAAACAAATAGGCCCCTTCTCCTCGTATGAACACGATGTCCGGGCGTGGCGTAGTCGCCATCAAACAATCCTTGGTATGCGCAAGTTCTGTACTCATCGGCTCTCTCTATTTTTTCAGCGAAAAAAAAAGGCCACGGGGGTTAGCCGTGGCCTTGTTGGGAAACTTTCTAAATCAGTCCGGCGGATTCGCCAGTCTTCCGATTGAAATATCGCAAACGCAGCACGGCATGCCCGAGTCGTGTCGGGCATCGGCGCTACGTCGCATATTTCTGGAAAAAGTATTCATGTGCTGGATGATGATTGCGATGGCCTGTTTTGTCAAGCGGTCGTGGAGCGGGCGAGGAGGGCCGGCGTTCGCTTCGCGATTTGCACGGTAACGTCAACGGCGACATCGCGCCTGCCATTTTGTCTTAACATGCGATAGTTAAACAGTGGGTACTTCATTGATGGCGTCCACTATTGACAACCCAGATCACCCATGCCTATGCTCGATCCCACTTACAAAGTCGTCCATACAAATTCAGGGCGACCATACAAAACACGGATTTTCCATGCGTAATTTACTGACTGTCCTGACGATGCTGCTAGTCTCCTGTACAGGTATTCCGCAAGGTATAACACCAGTCCAGGACTTCGAACTGAATCGCTATCTGGGAACCTGGTATGAGATTGCTCGTCTGGATCATAGTTTCGAACGCGGCTTGACCGATATTCGCGCCGGATATAGTTTACGCGATGATGGTGGCGTTAAAGTGCTTAATAGTGGTTACAATCCGACGAAAAAAAGCAGGGATACAGCAGAAGGCAAAGCCTACTTTGTCGGCAAAAGCGATCTTGGCCGTTTACAGGTTTCATTTTTCGGTCCATTTTATGGTGCCTACAACATCATCGCACTGGATAAACAAGACTATCGCTGGGCAATGATTTGTGGTCCTAACCGAGATTATCTATGGATATTGTCGCGTACACCTATCCTGGATGAATCAATCTTACAAACCTTGATCAGTGAGGCCAAAGCGCTGGGGTTCAGCACTGAGCAATTGATTTTGGACAGCCATTCCTGATACTTAATGTCGAACAAGCACTCTCGGAACAATCTCCGGAAGCCAAGAGCATAGGGCTTGCTTTTGCCATCATTATGTAAGAGAGCTTTGAAAAAGCTTCCGGCGGCGCTACACCTATTCACCAGTCGGTTGAGTTATGCTCATCCACCGCCAAACAGAGCGCCGCATAGATGTTTGCTGCCGCACATACTTCGGAAAACGCAACTTGTTCGTCGGGCGTATGCGCAGCTTCCAGCGCGCCGGGGCCGAGTATGATCGGTTTGGCGCCGGCAGCGAAAAACAGATTGCCGTCCGAATGCGAGCGAAAACCGTCCAGACGCAGCTGCAGCCCCAGCGATTCATAAATAGCCGGCAAACTGCGCGCCAAATCGTTTTCGACGCCAAGACTGTATCCCGGCGCTGCAAAATCGAATTCGACCTGCAAGTCCAGGCCGGGAATGGCGCTATCGGCTGTAGACGCAATGCGCATCATTGCTTCCTGAAGCTGGGCGGGGTCTTTTTCCGGCTGCAGATGCAAGTCTATCCAGGTCTCGCAACGATCGGGCACCACAAACCCGGCGCGCGACGAACTCATCTCCCTGATAGAGTAGACGATCTCCGATTTTTCGTTTTCCAATAGCGGATTGTTCCAGATGTGCAGCAAGACGCGCAGCATCGATTCGACCGCATTGTGTCCGAATTCGGGCAGTGAGGAATGGCTGCGGCGTCCGGTCGTCACCAGATGCGCTTCGAGATAGCCGAAATGCGCAAAACAAGCCGTCAAACCGGTCGGTTCGCCGATCACGGCCCATGACGGCGGACCGTAGGCCTCCAGAAACGCAACGCTGCCGTCGCCGTTCTCTTCTTCTCCCACGACCAGCAACAACCCTATCGACGGACGCTCCGCCGGCGGCAGCGCCTCGGCTATGGCCAACCAGGCTTCGAGCATGGCGGCACAGCCGCCTTTCATGTCGGCGCTGCCGAGACCGTGCACGATATCGCCATCCTCTCTCGGCTCGTACCGATCCAGATCCCAGGCGCGGACGGTATCGACATGTCCGATCAGGTAGAGACGCGGGGTATCGCTACCCATGGTCGCATGCAGGTTATAGCGGTCTTCTTCGACCGGCTGACGTTCCACGCTGAACCCGGCCTCGATCAGGCGCGCCTCCAGATACAGTTGAATATCTTCTTCCTTCCCTGACGGCGAATAGATGGCCAGCATTTCGAGGAACGTCTTTCTCAGCCGCTCGGCGTCTATGGCCTGCCGAACTTTTTCGAAGCGCTGGTTCATGTTTTTTTCCTTGCAGTCGTTTTCTTTTTTCTGCGCGTAAGATTCAGCGTCATATACACATGCTCGCGGATATTGCCGAATCCCTGCTTATGAAAAAAGCGGATGGCGGCCTTGTTGTCAGCCGAGGTATCGATCATGATGATGCGCACGCCCTGCTCACGCATGCGGCGCTTGATTTCCTTGAACAGTTCGCTGCCTACTCCGCTTTGCTGTATATCTCTGCGCACGCCCATCCACACCAGGTATCCGTATTTCCACGATGAATGATGCTTCTCCACCGTGGTTCCCATCGCAAAGCCAAGCGTTGTTCCGCCGGCTTCCGCCACCAGACACAGTTCGGTATCGGAATTGTACAGCGTCGTCACCTCGTATTCGTCCCAGGTGCGGTACAGACTTTGGGAATAGTCGGCAGTGAAAATCTGTTCGCCGATATGAAAAACCATGGGGAAATCGTCTATCGTCATTTCCCGAATGCGGATGGTTTTCTCATCCTTTTTGATTTCCGGCGGGTTAAGATCGGGACTTTTTGCTTTAATGATATCTTCTTGCATATGCCTAGATAATAGGTCGGTGCGATAGCCTGCGTAAGTTTACCACTATAGCTCCTTATGCGTTCGCGGCCAGGAATTGCAAGAGGCGGGTTCGCACCCACAAAAAACGGAATTGAAAGTAAACCATCCCGTGTTATGCTTCGGCTACACACCCGCCGAAAGGAGCCGCCCATGTCTCTGCGCCTGACCGCAGCCGCAACCAGCTTGATTCTTGCTTTGCCTGCCGCAGCCGAATCGACCAGCACGCTACAGGATCAGCAAAGCGTCGCGGTCACCATTTATAACGAAAACCTCGCACTGGTGAAGGATCAGCGCAAAATCGGCATCGCCGGCGGACACGGTACGCTGGCGTTCCGCGATGTCAGCGCGCAAATCCGGCCGGAAACCGCGCTGCTGAGAAGTCTCTCCAGTCCCGGCAAGCTCGCCGTAATCGAACAGAATTTCGACTTCGACCTGTTGACGCCGCAAAAACTGCTCGACAAGTATGTCGGCAAGACCGTTACCGTCGTCCGCACCAACCCTTCCACCGGTGCGGATAGCAGCGAATCCGCACAGGTACTGGCAACCAACAACGGCGTGGTGATGAAAATCGGCGACCGCATTGAAACCGGCATGCCGGGGCGTATAACCTACCCCGATGTTCCAGCCAACCTGCGCGAGCGGCCCACGCTGGTAATGACGCTCAACAATAGCGGCGCGGCGCAGCAGGAAGTGGAGCTGTCCTATCTCACCGGAGGTCTGGGATGGAAAGCCGATTACGTTGCCGAACTTAACGCCGGCGATGACAAGCTGGATATTTCCGCCTGGGTTACGCTGACCAACACCAGCGGCGCCGCCTACCAAAACGCGCGCCTGCAACTAGTGGCCGGCGATGTAAACCGCGTGCAAGACGAAATCGCCCCGCCGCACGTCATGGCCAAGATGGCAATGGCGGCTCTCGCCCCCGCTCAGCGCATGGCCGAAGAATCGCTGCTCGAATATCATCTTTACACGCTGGACCGTCCGACCACCATTGCCGAAAATCAAACCAAGCAGGTCGCGCTGCTGTCGGCAACCGGCATCCCCGCGCGCAAGGAATTGCTGTTGCGCGGTTTGGATTACTACTATCAGAGCAGCTACGGCGACCTCGGCCAAAAACTCAAGGCCGGCGTCTTTATCGAGTTCGACAATAAGGAAAGCGCGCAGCTCGGCATGCCGCTGCCCAAGGGCATTATCCGCGTTTACAAGAAAGACGCTGCCGGCAGCGCCCAGTTCGTCGGCGAAGACCGCATCGACCACACGCCCAAAAATGAAAAAGTCCGACTCAAACTGGGCGAATCATTCGACGTCACCGCCGACAAAAAACAGACCGACTTCAAAAAACTTCCCGACCCGGCGAAGGGCAGCGCTTTATACGAAAGCGCTTACGAGATCGTGCTGAAAAACGCCAGGAAGGAAGCCGTCGTCATCACAGTGCAGGAACCCATCCCCGCCGACTGGAAAATACTCAAGGAATCCCAGCCGCATACCAAAGCCGCAAGCAATACCGCCGTGTGGAAAGTCAATATTCCGGCTGAAGGCCAAACGACACTGGCTTATTCCGTACAGGTGAAATACTGAGCTGGTTTCGCAACCGCGTTATTATGCGATCAATTATAGATACAGGCAGACAGCACACCTGCACAGAACCAAACACGACAGAGGTTTTGCGGCGAAACGACTTTTCGATCGAGGTTGTCGTCAGCGACACCGAGCGTTCGGCCCGATCATCGTTGTTTTCCGGTGCCAGGACCTCGTCGGATTTCAGCGACTTGACGAGCGAAGCCGAATAGCCCGGAACAAGTCGTACGGAAGCGCGCAAATTCACATTTTCTGCGCGAAAGCGGTTGCGTTCATTCTCAATACGCGGCATGTTAGTCGACATTCAGCTCAGACTGATTTAATAACTCGATAACAGCGCCATCACCTTAAGGAACCCTCAATGCCGATCCCTCGTATTTCCTCGTTGCCCGACAAAGCGCTGGAAAAAATCATCTCACGCAAATTGCTGGATTTGTTCATTCGAGTCGGTTTGATCGGCTTTCTGGTGGTTTACTGCTACCAGATTTTCAGGCCATTTATCGGTTTAATGCTGTGGGCGTTGATTCTGGCGGTGGCGTTGTATCCACTGCATGCATTGATAGCTCGCAAAATGGGCGGCAGACAAAACCTTGCCGCAACAACTTTGGTTCTGGTCATATTGCTGGGCGTGCTGGTTCCCGCCACGCTATTGGCTATTTCATTCGCCGATTCTACGAACGCGCTGGTGAAGGAAGTGCAAAATGGAACGATCAGGATACCCGCGCCTGTCGCTTCGGTCGCGCAATGGCCGATGATCGGCGAACAGGTATATGCATTCTGGTCTACGGCATATACGGATATCGGTAGCGTAATCGCCAAACTCGAGCCCAAAATCGGCGCGGTCACCAAACAAATTCTGGCTTATGCGGCAAGCGCCGGAGTCGCGGTTTTAATGTTTCTGGTTTCATTGATACTGGCAGGCGTGCTGATGGCGCATGCATCGTCCAGCCATGCAGCGGCCATAGCGATCGCCAAACGGATGACCGGACCGGAAAAAGGCGGCGAGTTCGTCGAGCTATCGACCGCGACTATTCGCGCGGTAGCTCAGGGCGTGATTGGCATCGCCTGTATCCAGGCTCTGCTACTGGGAGCGGGTTTTATGGTCGCCGGTGTTCCCGCCGCCGGTATCCTGGCATTACTGGTGCTGCTGATAAGTATCGTGCAAATTCCTGCGATGTTGATTACGGCTCCCGTCATCGTTTATGTGTTTTATACTCAGGAATCCACCACGGTAGCGGTCATTTTTACAGTGTATAGCTTGATCGCGGGATCGGTTGACAACGTACTTAAACCCTTGATGCTGGGACGCGGCGTCAACGCGCCAATGCCCGTTATTTTATTAGGCGCGCTGGGTGGCATGGCGGGTGGTGGAATTATCGGCCTGTTTTTGGGAGCGGTGATGCTGACGCTGGGCTATCAACTGTTTATGGCTTGGGTGCATGGCGATAACGAACAGGAAAACATGAAGACCATTACCGAAGACTGAGAGCGTAGCCGAAGTTTCGCGAAGCAAGGAAGGATCGCAAACAACCGACACACGGCACAGATGTCGGTTACGAATTGCAAAGTACGCTACTGGCGAGTGATCCGAGCGGCGCGCCGCTGGCGGCCCCGGTTCAGAATGGGGTCACCGGTGAAAGGGTATGGCGAACGCGAGTGCCGGATTGACAGGGCGACGGTCAGACGCATCCGGACGAACTGACGGAACGGATCACATGGTTGGAAAACCAGGGATTCAGTCGGCCATTGGTGCATCTAATTGACCGGGAAGCGGATTCGGCTGGCCATTGGCGGCAATGGAACACAGCCGGGCAAAGATGGCGGGTACGGATCAGGGGCGAATAAAAAGTTCACTTTGAAAATCGGGCCCATAGCGTTGCGGAGGCAGCCCGGCAGCTGGTGTTCGAGCAGGTGCGTGGAGTGGATTGCAAAGGTCGGACGGGGGAACAATGGCTGGCCAGTGCCGAAGGGGTTGTCACCCGTCCCGCCCGCCCCAAAGGAAAAGACGCCCAAGGCCAACGGGTAACGGGTAACGGGTAACTGTAACGACCCGCAATCGAAAACACATGAACCCGCAATCAGCGCATCGGCAAACCCAGATTAAGTGAGAATGAAAATAGCGCTCGACCCACATTATTTGAGAATGAGCCCGCAATCAACCGCACCGACCTGCAATCAACCGCGACCAACCCACATTATTTGAGAATGACCGCTGCACCCAAAAACGGCAGGCGGCGCTCAAATTCCTCCCTGACGCCAGTCAAGAAAACGAGGGTTTTCCTTACTGTTTCCGGCAACCATACAGATCATCGTAAAACAGCCCAAAACCAGTAAATAAATTCGGTAAGGAATACAACTTTAATTTATACTTCCTTCACACGAGTTTATTTACAACTCAGCCATGCCGCCCCGCCCTTTTTTCCATCACCGACGCATGAGTAGTGTAATGCTTATTGGTTATGCCAGGATTTCTACTGATGATCAGAACCTTGACCTGCAGCACGACGCGCTCACGCAGGCCGGCTGTTCCAAACAGTATGAAGACAAGGAAAGTGGGGCCAAGGCGGAGCGCCCCGGTCTGCTGACCGCTCTGGATGTGCTGCGTGACGGCGACACGCTGGTGGTCTGGCGGTTGGATCGGCTGGGGCGCTCCCTCAAAGACCTGATTGCCTTGGTCGAGAAGCTTGAGAAGCGCGGGGTTGCACTCAAAAGCCTGCAGGAAAATATCGACACCGGCAGTAGCGGCGGTAAACTGGTGTTTCATCTGTTTGGCGCGCTGGCTGAATTCGAGCGCAACCTGATCCGCGAACGCACCCAGGCAGGACTGTCAGCCGCCAGGGCGAGAGGACGAACCGGCGGACGTCCTAAGGCGCTGGATTCCAATAAGCGGCAACTCGCCATTCGCCTTTACCATGAACGCCAGCACAGTATTGATGAGCTCTGCCGGATGATGGGCATCTCAAAACCAACGCTGTATAGCTATTTGGCGGAAGCCGATGCCGACGCCATTCACGCGGCATAAGCAAATACCCATTGATTCCCTGCTGCAATTGCGGCAGCGGCTTGATCGTTTACCCCGCAAGAGTTCCGAGCGCGCGAATCAAATCGCTGCTGTCGCCACACTGTACGGTGTTTCGATTGCGACGGTCTACCGGGCATTAACCGAATTCAACAGACCACACGCAGCGCACCGTGCCGACCACGGTAAGCCGCGCATACTGCAAGCGTCTGAACTGGAGCGCTACTGCGAGTTGGTTGCCGCACTTAAATTGCGCACGACGAATAAGAACGGTCGGCATCTGTCCACCCGGCGTGCTATTGGGCTGTTAGAGGACTACGGCGTTGAGACCGCATTGGGTTTGGTGCGAGCACCCAAAGGACTACTGACACGCACGACTGTAAACCGGTACCTGTCCTTGTGGCATCTGGATCAGCCACGCCTGACGCGCGAGCCTGCCGCCGTGCGTTTCCAGGCCGAATGCAGCAACGATTGTTGGCAGTTCGATATGTCGCCTTCCGATCTCAAGCATATCGACAAGCCTGAATGGGTTGATCCTTCGAAGGGCCAGCCGACGCTCATGCTGTTTAGCGTGGTGGATGACCGTAGCGGCGTGAACTATCAGGAATACCGCTGCGTCTATGGTGAGGATGCAGAATCCGCTTTGCGCTTCCTGTTCAACGCAATGGCGCCGAAAGCCGATGCGGCGTTTCCCTTTCAAGGGATGCCAAAAATGATTTATTTAGACAATGGCCCGGTCGCCAAGAGCCGGGTATTCCAGAACGTCATGCTGGCACTGGGCATTGAGTGGCAAACGCATATGCCGGCAGGGAAAGACGGCAGGCGTACCACGGCTCGATCAAAAGGCAAAGTTGAGCGCGCCTTTCGCACCCTCAAGGAAGCCTATGAGACGCTGTATCACTTCCACAAGCCGGAAACCGAGCGGCAGGCCAACGAGTGGCTGTTGCGTCATCTGATCCATATCCATAATGCGCGCCGGCATCGCTCCGAACCCCACACGCTGATGGACGACTGGCTGAAGAATCTGCCGTCGGAAGGCGTGCGCGAGATGTGCGCCTGGGAACAGTTCTGCCGTTTCGCCCGCGAGCCGGAACGGCGCAAGGTCGGCATCGACGCCCGCCTCAGCGTTGGCGGCACCGAGTATGAAGTAGAGCCAGACATGGCGGGCGAGCGTGTGGTGTTACTGTGGGGCTTGTTCGACGACGAGCTGTATGTCGAGTTCAAAGGTGAACGCTTCGGCCCTTATCATCCCGTGTCCGGCCCGATCCCGCTACACCGGTACCGCAGCTTCAAACGGGGCAAAGCAGATGAACGCGCCGATCATATCCGCGCCCTGGCCGATCAGCTGGGTCTGCCTATCGCCGCACTGTCTGGCAACGATGTGAGACTTTCACCGCCGACGGCAGCTGCGGCAGCGCCGATACCGAAACAGCCTTTTAATGCCGAAGCACATGAGTATCACTTTCCCAGCGTCATTGCGGCCAAACTCGCCATCGCTGACGATCTCGCGCAACCGTTGGCGAAGCTACCACCAGAAGATCGGTCATTTATCGACCAGGTGCTGAGCGAAACGCTCGTGCGCCGTATCGTGCTGGAGCGCGTGCGCGATTACTTTCGACGCAACAAGAAAAAGGGAGACAAACCATGCGGGTTGACGTGATGAAACATTACGGCCTGACGGTGCCATTGAATCAGGCAGGCTACTACGAAACCAGTCATAACCAGCAGTTAATGAGCGATATTCGCGGCGCTATCCTCGATGGTCGGCTGGTGGCTTTGTCCGGCGTGATCGGCATCGGCAAGACCGTCATGCTGGAGCGTATTCGGCAGGCGCTGGAAGAGGAAAAGCACGTCATCGTGTCGCAGTCCTTTGCCATCGACAAGCGCGCCATCAAACTATCGACCCTGGTTACGGCGCTGTTCTACGACCTGTCTGGCGATAAACAAATGCGTGTGCCGACCGACATCGAGACCCGTGACAGGCAGTTGCACGAACTGATAAAAAAACGAAAACGCCCCGTCGCCCTGTTCATTGATGAAGCACACGACCTGAACACCTACACTTTGACCAGCTTGAAACGCCTGATTGAGCTTGCGCGGAGTGGCGGTGGCGGCGGTCGACTGTCGGTGGTACTCGCCGGCCACCCCAAACTGAGGAACGATCTACGTCGGCCCACGATGGAGGAAATTGGTCACCGCACCACACTCTTCTCCCTGGACGGCATCACCGGCAGCCAGCGCGAATATATCTATTGGCTGCTTGAAACGTGCACTGAAGGCCAGGTAGAAGCGGAGTCCATCCTATCTGAAGACGCGATCTACCTACTGTCCAGCAAGTTGCGCACGCCGTTACAGATAGAGGACTACCTGACTCAAGCCTTGACTGCAGGTTACCAAACCGGCGAAAGGCCTGTCTCCGTTGAGATCGTCAATACCGTATTGACGCGTCATTCAGACGATATTGAAGCGACACTGACGCGCAACGGCTACCGTATCAAGGATCTGGCGGAGCAGTTCGACGTCAAGCCGGCAGAAATCAGGGCGCTGTTCACCCAGACACTCGATCCAGTACGCACGAGTGAGTTGCGTGAAAAGATGTTGAAGGCAGGGCTGCCAATATGATGGATAATCGCACGCCGAATGATGTTAAAAAAACCCTCGTTTTCTTGACTGGCGTCAGGGAGGAATTTGAGCGCCGCCTGCCGTTTTTGGGTGCAGCGGTCATTCTCAAATAATGTGGGTTGGTCGCGGTTGATTGCAGGTCGGTGCGGTTGATTGCGGGCTCATTCTCAAATAATGTGGGTCGAGCGCTATTTTCATTCTCACTTAATCTGGGTTTGCCGATGCGCTGATTGCGGGTTCATGTGTTTTCGATTGCGGGTCGTTACAGGTAACAGCCATTCCGGGCCACCCCTTAGCCGCCCGCTGGGTGGTTGGCCGGATACGGGACCAGGAAGGCAAGCTCCTCGCGGAATGGTATCTGCCGACCAACGTGGAGTTATCTGTTCCGGCAGAGCGGATTACCTTGTGATACAACTATCGCCGGCAGATAGAATCGTTCTTCAAACTGCTCAAGGCAGCGGGCATCAGTTGGAATGCTGGAACAGGAAACCGGTGAACAGACGGTGCGCACGCGGGAGTTTTGGTGCGTTTATCGGGACGGCAAACGAAGCGAACGCGCCCGATCACCGCGCCCGCTTTGTTGGATGGTGTCTGTTCAAGCGCTTCAGCCTGTTGGACGTCTTGAATGAATATTCCATTGAGGAATTGCAAGCTTTCGCCGACTTTGCCTTTCCTCGAAGGTTTGAAACTCCAGGAAAGGCGAAGGGAGATGTGTAGATACGCATGCCCGGAGGAAGAGAGGATTTTCATTTTTATGGAAGAAACGAGAGGCGCAACTTTAACGCTTGGGTGCGACCATCGCGAATATTGCACCGTGCGGATCAAGGCATTGGGCTATCCAGCGGCCGCCGGGGACTTGCATCGGCCCATTGACGATATTGCCACCGGCTTGACCGACTCGCGCGACGGCGTCGTCGATGGCGTCGACATTGACGTAAAAAAGCCAGAAAGGCTGAGGCGTTTGCGGCATTTTGGTCATCATGCCGCCCGCCGGTTCGCCGCCCATTGAAAAAAGCTGATAAACGCCCATCGGCCCCATATCGATAGCCTCGGCCTTGGTCCATCCGAAAAGGCCAGAGTAAAAGGCAAAGGCGCTTTCCCCATCGCCCGCATGCAACTCGTGCCAGCCGATATGGCCGGATGTAGCGGGCGCTACGGGTTCCCCCGCCTTATCGCAAGTGTTGCTAAACAACATAAACACCGCGCCATGCGGATCGGCCACGACAGCGAAACGGCCAACGCCGGGAATGTCGTCGGGAGCCCGGCGTAGCGCGCCGCCGGCTGCCTGAACGCGCTCGGCATAGGCGTCGACATTGTCGACCAGAACATAGCCCGTCCAGCAGGGCGGAATGCCTTTTGCCGATACTTCTTCGGGTATAGCCATCAGACCGGCTATTTTTACCGCTCCGGCGGAGAAAATCGTATAAGGGCAATCGGCCATACCGGAATCTTCCGCATCCCAGCCGATTACCTGCCGGTAGAAAGATTCGGCGGCCTTGCAGTCGTTGGTCATCAACTCGTACCAGACGAATTTTGGTGTTATATTCGGCATAAACATTTACTCCTTGATTTAAAAGTCTAGGTAACTATTCAGCGAGTGTTTTTGAGTCCTGACCGAAGCCTATCGGAAGTGAGGCAAGCCAGCCGAGACAGGCTGCAAGTCAGCTCTCTGCGCCCATCCATGGGCGCAGAAGGTCTCGCCTGACTCACCTCACTTCCTTTCCAACGGGTATGTTGAATAGTTACAAGTTTAGTTTGTGTAAATCCGCCCCGGATATCAGTCATTATCAGTCTCCCCGTCGACATAAAACCAGCGATCCTGCTCGCGCACGAAATGGCTGATTTCATGCAGGCGATGCGCACGGCCGCCGCCGTTTTTGTAGCGCGCGACGAATTCCACCTCCGCACGATCCGGTTGCAGCGGGTTGCAATAATAACGCTTGACGTTCAATCCAAGCCAGCGGGTATGAATATCCGTTTCCTCCAGATGCAGCGCTGCCGGGCGCGTCGATACGTACCAGGTGGCCAGCAAATAATCTTCACGCCGCAGCGTATACGCGCTGTAACGCGAACGCATCAAACGCTCGGCATCGTCTGCATATTCGCCACCGTCGAGATAGCGCCCGCAGCAATCGGAGAATTTTTTACCCGAACCGCAAGGACAAGGAGATGAAGACAACGCTGACACTGCGCCGGACTTATTGTTGTATCAATTCGATTTTGTAGCCGTCAGGATCGCTCACGAAGGCAATCACCGTCGTGCCGTGCATCATCGGGCCGGCTTCACGGGTGACGGTTCCGCCCAATTCCTTTACGCGCGCGCAGGTCTCATAGGCATCGTCGACTCCGATCGCGATATGCCCGAATGCATTACCCAGATCATAGGATTCGACGTCCCAGTTATGCGTCAGCTCAATAACCGCGGCGCTTTGTTCATCCTCATAGCCGACAAAAGCCAGCGTGAATTTTCCGCCGGGGAAATCGTGCCACCGCAGCAATTTCATGCCCAGAACACGGGTATAGAAGTCGATGGAACGATCCAGGTTTCCAACACGTAGCATGGTGTGCAGTATTCGCATGTTTAGTATCCCTATCAATCAGTCGCTAAGTCAATCGGGCTTTAACCCAGTGGCGGCCCTTTAACCGGCACCGCCTCGGGCAGGCCGAATAATTCGCTCAATGCGATTTCGAACCCGTCCAGCGCATGTAATGGCAACACATCGTCAGCGGCATAAACTTCCGCTTCGCAGAAATGCTGCTGGTTGTCCAGCCGCCAAGCCTGAACATAGTTCGCCGATGGGTCGATAACCAGATATTCGCGCACTCCGGCGCGTTGATAAAGCGCTTTCTTCTCGCGCAAATCCCTGGCGGCGGTAGAGGGCGACAGCACCTCCACCACCAGATCGGGCGCTCCCTGAATGTTTTTTTCGGTGATTTTGGCCGGATCGCAAACGACGATAACGTCGGGCTGCACCACATCGCGTTCCGACAGGATGACATCCACCGGGGCGATAAACGGCTGACAGGGTTTGCCGCGCAGCTTTTCCTTCAAACGCACAAACATTTCTCCGGCGATATTTTGATGTATGATCGCGGGCGCCGGGCTCATGTTGTAAGCCACGCCGTCAATCAGTTCCCAGCGCTCGTCGTCGTTCCAGCTAAGATAGTCAGTTACGGTATAACGGTTATCGGACTGCCGCACAATAGCGTTCATGAACACCTCCCAAGGGGACTTGCATCGTTTCGAGCATCTTATTCCAAAGCCGCTTGATCCGCCAATAGGCTCAAACAACCGTTCTTTTCACCTTATCAATCATGCTATGGTATGAATACCCCGCGTCATCGGGAACGGGGAAAAACGAGGAGGATAGTATATGTCCGGTTTTTCGGTTTTCGCGTTTTTTCTAGTGGTGCTTGCCATCGTTCTGGTGGTGCAAAGCGTCAAATTCGTGCCGCAGGGCATGGAGTACACCTTGCTGCGATTCGGCAAATACACCAATACATTGAGTCCCGGACTCAATGTGATCGTCCCCGTCATTGATCAGGTAGGCGCGCGCATCAACATGATGGAACAGGTCATGGACGTGCCTTCGCAGGAAATCATCACCAAGGACAACGCGATGGTGCGCGTCGACGGGGTGATTTTCTTCCAGGTGGTGGACGCCGCGCGTGCGGCCTATGAAATTACCAACCTGCAAATCGCCATCAACCAGCTGACCATGACCAATATCCGCACCGTCATGGGTTCCATGGATCTGGACGAACTGCTGTCCAAGCGCGACGACATCAACACGCGCCTGCTCGGCGTGGTCGACGACGCCACCACGCCGTGGGGCATTAAAGTCACCCGTATCGAGATCAAGGATATACGCCCGCCGCAGGATCTGGTGGACTCGATGGGGCGGCAGATGAAGGCCGAGCGCGACAAGCGCGCGCTGATCCTGGAAGCGGAAGGCGCGCGTCAGGCGGCGATACTGCGCGCCGAAGGCGAAAAACAGGCCATCGTGCTCGACGCGGAAGGACGCAAGGAAGCGGCGTTCCGCGACGCGGAGGCGCGCGAACGCCTGGCGCAAGCCGAAGCGCAGGCCACGCTGTCGGTATCGAAAGCCATCGCCGAAGGCGATTTGCAGGCCATCAACTATTTCGTCGCGCAAAAATATGTGGAAGCGCTGAAAAATATCGGCTCCGCCCCGAACAGCAAACTGGTGCTGATGCCGCTGGAAGCCTCCAGCCTGATCGGCGCGCTGGGCGGCATCGGCGAACTGACCAAACAAACGTTCACCCCAAAATCATCGGAAAAAACCGGTCATGGCGCTTGAATGGGTTTATTGGCATTGGTTTGCTGTCGCGGCGCTGCTGCTGATTGTAGAGCTACTGGCTCCCGGCCTGTTTTTTCTATGGCTGTCGGTCGCGGCGGCGCTGACAGGGGTGGTATTGCTGCTGTTGCCGGATTTGAGCATCAGTCATCAACTGATAGGCTTTGCCCTGCTCGCCATCATCAACATCGGCTTGTTCCGCCGCATCTTCCAGCACTACCCGACACAAACCGACGAACCCCGGCTCAACCGGCGAGCAGAGCAATATATAGGACGCGTGTTCACTTTGGAAAAACCGATAGTCAACGGTCAGGGTAAACTGCGGGTGGACGATTCGTGGTGGAAAATTGAAGGTGTTGATTGTGCTGCTGGGGGAAAGGTCAAGGTTGTGGCGGCGGATGGGGTTATTTTGCGGGTAGGGCTAGAAAGATAAAGGTTTTCCTGATTAGTAACGATTCTTCAGTCAATTCGTATCGCATGGTCGTAGTCGTCATTCCGCCAGAGCCTGCCCCAGACTTGATCCGGAGGGACTGCCGGAATCCAGGCCTAATGGATGGCTCGGAGCTTGCCGTCCATGGCTCAGGACACCCGCTTCTTGGTGGGTATCCTGAGCATGTTGGTTCAGAAGAAGAATCCTGGTAATCAGGAAGAGTATTGACCACAAGCCCCAAAGAATATCTTCGCTCACCTCAATCCCGCCGCGCCCAATCCACCTATACCGAAGGCGCATAATTCAACAACCGCCGGTAACCGAACCACCAGTTTACGTGCAAATAACGCCTGACAGGCGTTTTAATCACCGATACGCACAGCGCGATGGAAAACAGGCACCACACGGCGGCATATTCGTTCGGGTTACTGGTCAGCACATCGGAAATCAACGGTCCGACCAGATAGTGAAAGCCGACAAAACGCCACGAGCCGTAAAGCAGCGGCAGGTAAAAGGCCGTAACTATGTAGGCGAATCCGTGCAGGCCGTAGCGGAATCCGACAGGATTGCCCGGGTAATCCGACATTAATCCGTTCAGCGGCAGTTGCCAGGCGATATGCCAGTCGCCCGACACCGAACAGGCCTGCTCGCCGCAGAAGCCCTCGAAACCGATGATACATTTCCCCGCCCAGGCCATCGGGTACATTTTGACCAGCATCGCTACTGCGCCGACTGCGCACAGCGCGTAAATATAAACCCCGATTTTCCGCTTCACCGCCTCGGGAATAAAATACATCGCCACCATGTTGACGAAAAACGGCTGAAATGCGATGTGCAGATATCCGAATAATGTCAGCATCTGATTGGGCGGCGCATCGCACAAATTGATATATACATAGGTAGCCGCCTGTAGCAGCTCCATGCAGACAAAATAGGTCAGCGGTATCCATAACTCTTTCGATTCGCCTCTCCAGGCGACATAGGCAGCAGTTCCAAAACCCGCCCCAGCCAGAACCGCCGACGCTTCACCACTCCAACACATACCCTCTCCTCCTCAGGATTGTTATTTGTGGCTATTCAATACAACCGAGGGTATCGTTCTGAAAAGAGGCCGGGGAGAGGTTGGCAAAACCGTGTTTTGTCAGAAATCCAAAACTCGAGCCTCCATGGCCTGCCCTGAGCGGAAGCCGAAGGGAACGGATAGGACGGATTTACAGCGTTTCTCGACAGCCTTACCCAGCCCGCCAATACCGGTAGCTGAATAGCTATTCTTTTTTTGTTATTAAACCAATATTTTTTCGGCGGCGATGCCCTCCATAACGGGCTCCGTGCACCCGCCGGTAAAGCTATACCACCCGCAGCAAACCGTCCGCCGGATCGTTCATCAACTCCCGCACACGCGCATGCTCCGATGCGCAGCACAACCAAACCTTGAACGACGCATGCTCAATAAATCGCGGAAATGCTTCATCGATCCAGCCGCGTTCGACCGGTACGCGCACCGGCAAACCGGATTTACCGATATCGTCGGCGAACGGCAAACGGGTGGATTTTACCAGCATTAAATGTTCGGCATGCAATTGACCCGCAAGCCATGCGGCCAGACTATCTGATGTAACTTGCCATGATACCGGCACGCCGGCCTGATTCAGCGCATCGGGATCTGGCAGCCACACTACAGCGCGATCATGAGGCGGCTGGAACCGGCCGGTTTTTTTAAATACCGGCAGCCCGGCCATATCGCCAAGCATGCGGCCATACTGCTGCATGGACAATATCGCCATATCGTGCGCGGCCTGCTCGCCAAACCCCCAGCGTTGCTGCATCACGCGCACGGTGTCCGCAAACGCGCCGCCGCCGGGTACGATAACCGCGTTGGCATGCGCCACCGCCTTCAGCCAGAACGGCAAAACCTCGGTGTTGAGCAGGCTCCCGCCCAGTTTAATAACCCACACGATCCGCCCAGGTATTTTCGGCCTGCAACTTGGTTAGCACTTCGATCATTGCCGCCGCCTTGTCGTAGCATTCCTGATACTCCTGCTCGGCATCCGAATCGGCGACGATGCCGCCCCCCGCCCAGAATCGTATCCGGTCGCTGGTATGCACCAGGGTGCGAATGGCGATATTGGTATCCATGTTGCCGTCGTGACCGATATAGCCGATCGCGCCGCAATAAACGCCCCGGCGATGAGGCTCCAGTTCCTCAATGATCTCCATCGCCCGGATCTTGGGCGCGCCGGTGATCGAGCCGCCGGGGAAACAGCCGCGCAGCAGACTCAGAGCATCCTGCTCCGGCGCAAGCCGCCCGCGTATCGTACTCACCAGATGATGTACTGTGGCATAGCTTTCGATGGCAAACAGCTCGGGTACATGCACCGAGCCGGGAATGCAGCTTTTGCCGATGTCGTTTCTGAGCAGATCGACTATCATCAGGTTTTCCGCCCGATCTTTTGCGCTTTTCAGCAATGCGTCCCTGCGCTTGTTGTCTTCCGCCATCTGGCTTGAGCGTGGACGCGTTCCCTTGATAGGGCGGGTTTCGACCTGACCGTTTTCGACGCGAATAAACCGTTCCGGCGACGAGCTCAACACGCGCGCCTGAGGATAGTTCAGAAAGGCGCTGAACGGCGCCGGGTTGATATGCCGCAAAACCTGATAAGCCGACCAGGCATTGCCTTCGCCAGTGGCGGTAAAATGCTGCGCAAGGTTGACCTGATAGCAATCGCCTTCATGAATATAGCGCTGAATCTTTGCAAACGCTTTCCGGTAATCGGCACGGGTCATGTTGCTGACAATATCTCCGGTAACATGAAAGTCGGTCTGCTTCCACGCCAACGTCTGTATCTGACTGAAGCTTTTCACCAGATGCGGCCAGCGTTTCGCCGTAGCCGCATCGCGACCTTGCCCCACCAGCCAGCTTTTGCGCTCGCGATGATCGACCACGACCGCCCAATCGTAAATGCCTACGACCATTTCCGGCACCGCCTCGCTGTCGCCTGCCGTCGACGGCAGGCGTTCCAGCCTGCGCGCCAGATCGTATCCGAAGTAACCGATGGCCCCGCCGCAGAACGGCAACCCGGAAATCGCGGGTACAATATCTCCCAACCGGTTTTTCACCAGCTGAAACGGATCGTCGGACAGCAGCGTTGTTTCGCCATGCGCCCTGACCTCGGTCAGATTGCCGCGCGTCACCAGCGTACACCACGGATCGGCTGCCAGAATGTCATATCGTCCCTGATTGCAATAAGGATAACCGCTGTCGATGAATACCGCCCAACTGCGATCGGCCCAAGGCATGAACAAGGCCGCGCTGTCGCGGAAATAAGGCAATTCGGTAATAAGAGGGAACGCTATTTTCACACTACCTGTCTCGCAAGGAAGGCGACCGCCAATGCCGGCGCGCAATCCGCTATTTGAAATTCGCCATCTCTCCTGTCCATGGCTACCAGCTCGTCGAAGTCCTTATAGGGGCGCCGCACTCGTTCCGCCACCTCCTTCACCAGAAAACGTCCGGCTCCGGCGCCTATGATCGGCATGTCCGCATCGGTCAATCCTCGCGAAAGCTGGCGCATGGCGGCGTCGGTCAGGCGCTGCAACTGTTTTTCCCTGAAATGGTACGCCAGACTCTCCCACGAAGACGGGTCGCTCATCGCCACATCCTGCCCGACCAAACGCGCGAGACGCCGGATACTGCCTTCCCGGGTTTTTTCTCCGGCATCGGCCGCCGGCACCTGATCGGTGTACTCCTGCAGCTCTCCGGTCAAACGATACACATCGGCGGTGCTGGCGAAATGTTCCGCCATCACGTTGACCCATTCCCCTTCGAAAATAACGCGTCTGGCGAAAGACATCAACGAAGTGCGCACGACGCCGGTATACACCAGCTCGTCATAACGCAAACGCTCATGATCGGTATAGCCTCTGACCCAAAGCTGCCGGTTGCCGATTAAAAACAAATCGCTGGAGGTGCTTCCGACGTCGATCAGCAGCGCTTCGGATACCAGCGCCGCGGCAAAGCGGGCGGTAGCCAGCCAGTTGGCGGAAGCAATGACGGGAAGATCCGCCGTCTGCACGACGGGCAACGGCAAAAAACCCTGCATGCCCGCGAACACGCACACGTAGTCCGGATCGCAATGAGCGGCCACCGTGCGCAGGATACTGGTCACGCCGGTATTGCGATCAGGAAACAGATCAACCATTTCGCCGCTCATGGTGAATACATGACGGCAATGCTTAACCGGCTTTATGGCCTGTATCATTTCTTCCAGCGCCTGATCCAGCTGACCCAGCCCCTGCCATAGCGGACATGCACGCTGCATGACCTCATGCACGCGATCACCCTGTAAGGCTACCGCCTTGACGTGGGCGCCGCCAATATCCCAACCAATCAAATCAATACTCACAGTAACGGCCCCTTATCCTTATTGAGATGCACTCGCCATATTTCATCGGTTCGACAAACAAACGGCGCTATTTTACCCGTTTGCAATAATTTCAATACCTGTTCAGCCGGATTAACGCCCGTAGCAGGCCTGATGCCTGCATACGAAGAAGTCAACCGCGGGTTAACCTCCAGTATCGACGGCCCGGTTGCCGTCATGATCAAATCGATACCGGCATACCCCCACAATCCCGGCATGGCGCGGGCTACGCGCTCCAGCAAATGCTGCCACGCGCCATCGCGGTCGTCATAAATGTTGACTTCACAGGCCGTTAATACGATGGGCGTCTGCGTTACGTCGATAACTTGCCGGTTCACGCTCAATAATAGAGCATCCCCATGACAAAATACCCCGGACAGACTGAGGCTTTCTCCACTTAACCAGGGTTGTACGAGAAAATCGGCAGGCAATAATAACGAATCAGGCAGTCCATCTGCAAAATACGACATGCCGTCACAGCCGGCTCCGTCGTCCGGCTTGACAATTACCGCCAGTCCGGGCGGACACACGGCTTCATGCAAGCGGCAGGTTTCCACTACCGGCAACCCATGCGTCCTCAAAACCCGGCAGGTTTCCAATTTACTGCTTGCCATGCTGACTGCGCTTGCTGAGCTGTTAAGCAAACGGCGGCAGCCGGCCTCCACGCTATGGCATAAACCGCTCAGTATCCCTGCGGTTTCCGGCGCTATCGGCCATACCGCGTCGCATTGCGCTGCATGAGACTGCCAGCAGGCGGAAAAATCGGTGCTTACGCCCACAGCAACAACCCGGATATCGCCGGCTATTCTCAGCGCGGGCAGACGGTCGTCGCGCAGTACCACCAGCTCCGTAACACCGTTTATATCCATCAGATCGCGGAGCAGGGCATGCAGCATCAGCTCCGCTTCCGCCGCCAGGCCGTCAGGCAGGGATTCCTGACGCATCCCGCCTCCGGTAACATATTCCAGTATGAGTATTTTCACTACAAGTAACAGGGTTGAATGCAATGCGTAGTTTAATTCATGGACGGCCGGGACCTCATCATTGAAAATCATACCAGTCATTGATCTGCTCGGCGGTCAGGTCGTGCACGCCGTCAAAGGACAACGCGCGCTTTACCAGCCGCTAAAAAGCACCTTGTGTTCCGGCTGCGAGCCGGTCGCAGTCGCAAACGCGCTACTCAGGCACACCCGCTCGGAAACGCTGTATATCGCCGATCTGGACGCTTTAACGGAAAACAAGCCGCAAACGCAGCTTATCCATACATTACGGACGGAGCTGCCCGGCGTCGAACTCTGGCTGGACAGCGGCTATCCACCCTCAGTGAAGGCCTGCCCCGGATTGAGACCGGTCATCGGCAGCGAATCGCTCGACAGCGATACATGGAAAAGGCTGCAGAGCAGCCCTGTCAAAAGCTGGATACTTTCGCTGGATTTTTTTAACGGCGCGCCGAAAGGCTATGCAGGCGTACAGGCGCAAGCCGAAGGCTGGCCCGACCACGTCATCGTCATGAGCCTCGACAACGTCGGCAGCTTTAATGGGCCGGACTGGCTGCAGCTGGAAAACATGCTGACACGTAAACCCCCGCATTGCAGCATCATTGCGGCGGGCGGCGTCAGACATCATGCCGATATTTCACGTCTGAGCCAAATGGGGATTTCCGCCGTTCTGGCCGCCAGCGCCTTGCATGCAGGCATCGAGCTGGCCGCATTGTAAAAAAAACAGGTTGAAAAAAATCAAGCCAGACTATTCAGTGAGTGCTTTTAAGTCATGACCGAAGCAGTCGGGTTGGGGCAAGCCAGTCGAGACACGCTACAAGTCCGTCCCGGAGCTCTATGCGCCCATCCATCGGCGCAGAGGTCTCGCCAGGCTCGGTTCACTTCCTCTCCCGCGGTTAGGTTGAATAGTTACAATCAAGCAACGAAGACCACGAAAAAAGTTTTAGCCTATCAACGCTCCGCCTACTTAGGCTTGCAGGTTTACTATTATCTACCAGCGCGTAAGATGCGATGGAAAGTAGCTGGGAGGTGGCACGATTATGACGGCGGGTCTCCACAGACCTTATCCCTACATCAAAGGCGGCCGGACAAATAGTCAGCTATATGCTGAAACTCTCTCCACAGCCGCACGTAGCCTGCGCGCGCGGATTATGAAAACGGAACGCGGCATTGATTCCTTCACGGGCGTAATCGACCTGCAAGCCGTCGAGATAGGGCAAGTGTTCCTCGTCGATGATGACTTTGACGCCGTGATATTCAAAAACCGTATCGTTTGCCGACAATACATCCGCATAATCCAGCACATAGGAATACCCGGAACACCCCGACTTGCGCACCCCCAGCCGCAGTCCCAACCCGCCGCCGCGTTTCGACAATTGTCTGGCGACCTGTTGCGCCGCCTGCTCAGTCAATGAAATTGACATGTTTCCACCCCCGACTACTTCCGAAAATCAGTTATCACCTGCTGCAGCACGTCAACAAACTGCTCCAGCTCCGCTTGCGTATTCTCTTTGCCCAAACTGACACGTACCGCTGTACGCGCCATTTCGGGATCAACGCCCATTGCCGTCAAAACCGCGCTTGGCTCGCCGCTGCTGCTGGAGCAGGCCGATCCGCTGGACAGAGCTACACCCTGCTTATCCATGGCCATCACCAGGGCGTCGCCCTCCACTCGCGCAACGCTGAACAAAACCGTATTTGGCAAACGCGGCGCCTGCCGTGCAAACACTGCTACCCCCGGAAAAGCTTCGAGCTTTTTCTCCAGAAAAACCCGGAGATCGTTTAGCCGCGAAAAATCTCCCAGTAAACCCTCCTGCGCCAGCTCAGCCGCTTTTCCAAAGCCGACTATTGCCGCTACGCTTTCCGTGCCGCCGCGCAGCCCGTTTTCCTGGCCGCCGCCATGCAATAACGGCTCAAATGAAACGGATTTTTTTGCGATTAAAGCACCGACGCCTTTAGGACCATAAAGCTTATGCGCTGAAACAGACAATAAATCGATCGGCGAACGCTTGAAATCGAAGGCCAGCTTGCCCAGCATTTGCACCGCATCGCAGTGCAGCAAACATCCGCTATCTGCGGCTATCTGTTGCAGCAAAGCCGTATCCGCCACCACGCCGGTCTCATTATTGGCGAGCATGACGGAAACAAAACGCAGGGAGTCGGGCAGCCGCGCCGGTCGGCATATTCGCCCTTCGCCATCAACCGGGAGTTCGTCGACTACCCAGCCGCGCCCTTTCAGAGAAAGCGCGGATTCGCGCACCGACGGATGTTCCGTGGCGCCGAACGCCATCGTCCCCAAGGGCAACTTCGCAGCCAAACCCTTGATCGCCAGATTATTGGACTCCGTTCCTCCGGAGGTAAAATAAACTTCGGACGGATCGGCCCCAGCCAAACGCGCAACCTGTTCTCGCGCGAGGTTTATCGCATCGCGGCTGATACGCCCCAAGCGGTAAAGTCCGGAAGCATTCCCGTAAAACCTGCCCAGATATGGCAGCATGGCATCGAGAACCCGCTTATCCAGCGGTGTCGTCGCATTGTGATCCAGATATATCATGATACTTGCAACATGTGCAGAAGGGTTGAATCAAGAACAAATAATACGCCAAACGCCTGCAACAACATGAAGTATTTTCTCCTGTCCATGAACGCGACAAGATGGCTTAACTCCATGGACAATACCATTAATTACGCTCAGCGAGGAAAAGCCGTTCGGCTACGCTCAGGAAAGCCTTGTCGAACCCTGAACGTCTTCCATCAAGTTTTTCCGCCTGTCCTTCGACAGGCCGAGGACCAACGGAAATCTCCTGCCTTAACGGCATTGGCCCATGAATGCGCTTAGTCTTATCCTAAAGGGTTCAACTCTGTTCCCAAGGCAAACCATGAAAACGCCAGCCACTGACCGTGCTGCGATGCTTCTGTGCATCCATTCCGCCTTCGAAGCCTTCGCCAACATTGGTCAAATCCTGAAATCCATCCGCCGCCAGCGCCTTGGCCGCCTCCAACGATCGCTGTCCGCTACGGCATAACAAAAAGACCGGCGTATTCGGCGATACCCCGCGCGACTTTATTTCGCGAACGAAATCGGGGTTCGGCGTCCAATCCGGCGCAATCTTCCACGGGATATTGATAGCGCCCGGAGGATGACCCACCATGGCGTACTCGATACGATCCCTGACATCGATAAACAAATGGCGAGGCGCCGCCTGCATCGCATTCCAGGCTTCCTGAGGCGCGAGCTCTTTTATGTCCGACATGAAAACTCCTTTACGTTATTTGTGACTTGATCCCTACCAACGCCGCTTCGTTACGCCACCCTAGCGACAAATCGCCGACAATACCGTCCTCGCGATAATAAAGTGGACGCAACGCTGAAAACAGCGAAATCAACTCTCCGGGCTTCAAAAGATAATCGGGATTACGAGGCCCTTCTTCAGCAAGCTTTTCCGTCGTATAGGTTTGGTAAAACAACAACCCGCCCGGCTTCAGAGCCGAAACAATCCGGGGAGCCAATGCCCTGCATAAAAAATGGCTGACGACAAGGACATCAAAGCTTTCCTGCGGCAAATCGCCGCACTCTACGTCGCATTGTCGAGTGTTGATTTCCAGACCCCGGCCGCACGCCTGTTTTTCGAGTGCATGCAGCGCAATATCGGAAATATCCCAGGCATGCGCAGCCAGCCCGCGTTCGGCCATCAACAGCGCATTTCCTCCCAAGCCGCACGCCAAATCCAGCGCCATTCCCGAGCCGGGCAGCAAATGCGTATTTTCCAGCAATACCCTGCTCGGCGCCAGAGAGCGGCTAAGGCCCCCACTATATATTGCATTCCACTTTTCCTGCAACGACACAGGCATCATCCCTCTTTCGACATTGATTCAATACAGATCACAAGTCAAGCTTCTTGTCCCTGAATTTGATGCCAAGGGCATTCAGTTTGCGATAGAGATGGGTGCGTTCCAGACCTATGGCATTTGAAAGGCGCGCCACGCTGCCGCCGAATTTATCCAGATGGTATTCCAGATAACCTTTCTCGAAACTGTCCCGCGCCTCCTTGATCGGCATTTCGTAGTAATCGGGCACGCGGCTGCGCGCGTCGCCCATCGCCGGTTGCTCACCCAATACCGCCTTGACTTCATCCAATGTAATTTCTGTCCCGCTACCCAGTATCAATAAACGCTGCACCAGATTTTTCAGTTCACGCAAATTTCCGCACCAAGCGTAATGGCGCAGATAGTTTTGCACCGGCACCGGAAATTTGCGGAATGGCAATTTTTCCCTGCTGACAAAATAATCCACGTAATAATTCAATAACTCGGGAACATCTTCACTGTGCTCGCGGAGCGCGGGTGTTTTCAGCGTCAAGCCGGAAAGAAGATAAAACAATTCCGGACGGAAACGCCCGGCTCGCATTTCATCGGCCAGCGGCTTGCGTGTTGAGGCAATCAACCGGAAATCAACCGGTATCGCACGCGTACCGCCGACACGGATAAAACTCTGCGTCTCCAACACGCTTAATAATCGCGATTGAGCGCCATCATCCATATCCGCCACCTCGTCGAGAAACAGGACGCCTCCATAAGCCTGTTCCAGCAAGCCGCGACTGACGACACCGTCGTCTTCTTTTCCGAACAACGCTATCGATGCTGACCCGTGCGCCAGCAAGCCGGTGCCGACATCGATAAAAGGCCCGTTGCGGCGCGACGACTGGGCGTGAATATAGCGGGCCAGCACTTCTTTGCCGCTACCCGGCTCCCCTACCAGCAGCAAGCCAGCGTCATGCTGAGCCAAACGCCGCGCCTGTTCTCTTAACCGCTCCATCGCCACGCTTCTGCCTATCGGCTCGACCACCGGCTCAACGCGGCGCAGCAGCCGGGTGTTTTCCTGCTTCAGGCGCGCATGCTCCATTGCGCGCTCGACCGTCAGCAGCAGCTTTGCCAGAGAAAGCGGCTTTTCGAGAAAATCGTATGCGCCCAAACGGGTGGCTTCGACCGCGGTTTCTATGGTTGCATGGCCGGACATCATGATCACCGGAAACGAAACATTACCCGCCGTCATCCAGTCGCTGAGCAAGGTAACCCCATCCTCATCAGGCATCCAGATATCAAGCAAAACCAGATCCGGCGTCCGGCTCTCACGAAACTGGCGCGCCATCGCGGCATTTTCCGCGACAGCTACCTCGTAACCCTCATCCGCCAGGATTTCACTCACCAACTGCCGGATATCCGGCTCGTCGTCCACAACCAGAACGTATGCCTCGGGCATGCAATATTCTCCATGAATCCTGTGACAGGAGCGAGCTTCAGCTCGCGGTTTACCGATTTTTCGCGAGCTGAAATCCGCACCTGCAGCAAGTTATACTCTTACGCGGCGGGCAACCTGATTATGAAACCCGCCCCGTCATGATACGCGGTGTCCAGCCATATGCTGCCGCCATGCTCTTCAATAATCTTTTTTACGATCGCCAGGCCGAGTCCCGTACCCTTGCTTTTGGTGGTAACGTAAGGCTCGAACAAGCGTTCCGCCTGCTCCTGCGGAACCCCCGGACCATTATCCCTCACAATCAACTCGACCATGTCGCCGTCTGCAATATGCCGAAGCGCAAGCAATAGTTTACAGCGCTGTTCCGAACCACAGGCTTCCATGGCATTTTTGAACATATTATGTAATACCTGCCGCATCGCGACCGGGTCCGAAAAAATATAAAACAACCCCGGATCCAGCTTGAAATCAAAATCGGCACCGCTCTGCCGCGGGTAAAGCGCAATCACTTCGCCAACCAATTGTGCGATATCCATGCGCTGCAGATTGATGGCGGCCGGCTTGGCGTATTCCGCAAAGGCATTAACCATGCTTTTCATCGCTTCGACCTGTTGCACTATCGTACGCGTGGAGCGCTCCAGCATCGCCGCATCCGCATCGCTGGTCAAGACCTTGGACAGCTTGTGCTGCAACCGTTCGGCGGAAAGCTGAATCGGCGTCAACGGATTCTTGATCTCGTGCGCCAGGCGCTGAGCGACTTCGCCCCATGCCGCGCGGCGCTGCGCCTGCATGAGCGCGGTCACATCATCGAAAACGACAACAGCGCCCTGCCATACATTTTCCTGATCGAATAATGGCGTCCCCCTGCACAACAGCTGTTGCCGGCCCCCGGCGCCGTCGAACTGCACATCGTCCTGCCAGGATTTTTTTCTGGATAAATGCTCGCCTATGGTTTCCAGCAATTCCATAAGATCCGGATACTCATCCGCCACAGCAGGCAGAAATTGGCCATGCAAAGACTCCAGATCTGCGTGCAATATGGTATCGGCAGCCTGATTGCTGGTTTGCAGGCGCATATCGCTGTCAAAGCTCATGATGCCGCTGGACAGATTGCCCAGCACCGTTTGCAGATAGGCGCGATGACGCTCCACTTCGAGCCGGGATGAATGCGCTTCATCCCTGGCGCGCGCAATCCTGGCCGTCATGATGTTAAACGATTCCACCAGAAACCCCAGCTCGTCGCGCGTATTCACCGGCAACTTCTGTTCGTAATGCCCCTCGGCGACAGCCTGCGTGCCTTCCGCCAGCCTGCGTAACGGCGCAACGATGCTGCGTATACTCAAAAACGCCGACCAGATCGCCGCCAGCAGACTCAGCAACAGGATCAGGGACAATGTCAACGCAAAACTGGTCTTCAGCGAACTGCGCAGATAGGTCAATTCACGATAATGTACGAATGCCCCTTCAACCGTTTCAGCCAGCTCGGATAAACGCGAAGAAACCGGGTGCAAAATCTGCACGTAGTATTCTTCACCGTCGCCGCGCACAAAAGCGACAGCGCGAATTCTTAACCTTCCGCCCGAAGAAGGCTCCAGTCCGACATACGGCTTGCCGGGTGCGATCTGGAATAATACACCTTCGCCGGGTAAATCCACGATGATATTCTGCGACTCGTAGCCCAGCGACAGCAGGACTTTGCCTTCGCGGGAAAACAATATCAGTTCGCTATCGTCATCCGAGCGGTCGTGCAATTCGTCCAATGTGATGGCAAGCATCGACTCGGGAATATTTTGCAGCGCATAGGCGGTTTGCTCTGTTTGTTTCAAAACCGTGCGCATGCGTTCATCCAGGGCGGCCTGCCCCAACTCCAGCGCATCTTCCATGGCATGGTCGATTCTGACATCAAACCAGCTATCTATACTCTGCTGCAAAAACTGCATTGAGTAATAAAAAACGATGGAAGACGGAGCCAATGCGAGCAGGATAAATAAAAACGTCATGCGCGCGGTCAGGCGCGAGCCGGCCACGCGTTTTTTGAGCTGCAGCAGCAGCCAGTAAATATTGACCCCTACCAGCAGCAGCAGCAGAAACGAACCCAGCGAGTTGATAAGCAGCAGTTTTGAATACATGCCGCCCAGGGCTGACGAATCCTGCGTCGCGGAACTCATCAGGTGCAGCGAAATAACCAGCACGACGAACAGCGCAATCAGCGATAAACCTAACGGGGGCTTCAGCCTTCGAATGTCCATGTATACCAGGGGCTGCTTAAATACCAGGCCGGAGAGAAATAGGCAATCGGACGCAACGGCAACGGCAAGGCCTCGATATCCAGCGTCACCGCAACACGGGCCTGATAATGCTCGCCATGAATCAATCTACCAGCTTTTTCCAGCACGATACTCAATTTGCTCATTTGCCGGACCAGAGAATTCAAACTGACAAAACTGCGTTTATCGCCGGTATCGAGCAAGGTCAATTGGTAGTTTTTAGTCAGCGAATAAAAGCGGATTTCAAAATTTTTTCGCTCCTGCAATATGTAGGCATCCCACGACCACGCATTTTCGCGCATGACATCGAGTTTGATAACAAGGGTAAGCGGAACGCCATGATCGAGCGCATCGATCACCGCATTACTGAAACCATAGTCGATATCGACATCAAGCTGATGCTGGCCTTGCCGTAACGGCAACTCGGCACGCATTATGCGGAAACCGGTATCGTCCGCACGAGCATGCGCCAGCATGCCAAAGGTGAGCATTAAGAAAATCAGACTTTGCCGTATTATTTTCAGTCCGTTCATCGCGTCAAACGAGCATAATAAAAACCGTCCATGCCATCCGCTCCGGTCAATATCTGCCTTCCACAGCTTACGGCCTCTCCCCAATCGGCCCGGATGGCGACCTCACTCGCTTCGGGATGCTCGTTGAGAAATGCGGACGTCTGACGCTCATTCTCGCTGCGCAGAATCGAACAGGTGGAATAGACCAGTATGCCCCCCGGTTTCAGCAGAGGCCATAATGCGCCGAGCATTTGACGTTGCACCTGGATCAGTTGGGGAATATCTTCCGGCTGTCTGAGCATTTTAATATCCGAATGCCGCCGTATCACGCCGGTTGCCGAGCAAGGCGCATCCAGCAGTATCCGATCAAACGGCTTTCCATCCCACCATGCCGCGGGATCCGACGCATCGCCTGCACGCGCCTGCGCGTCGAGACCGGCGCGCTGCAGATTCTGCTCCACGCGCCGTAAACGCTCGGGCGCATGATCAATCGCCAGCAGATCGATGTCCGGGCAGCTTTCGAGCAAATGCAGGGTTTTTCCGCCCGGAGCGGCGCAGGCATCCAGCACTCGCATGCCGGGCTCGACCGCCAGCAGGCTCGGAGCCAACTGAGCGGCCCCATCCTGCACGGAAACCCAGCCGGCGTCGAATCGCGGCAATTGCTCCACCGGGGCCGGTTGCGCCAGAATTATGGCGGACTCAACCCGCGCGCAAGCTTCCGCGGCAATGCCCGCTTCGCGTAGCAGCGCCAGATAAGCGTCGCGGCCCGTTTTCAGGCGGTTTACGCGTAGCGCCATCGGCGGCGGCTGGTTGGCTGCGTCCAGCACCACGGTGTATTGCTCCGGCCAATCGCGCTTGATCGCCTCAAGCAGCCAGTCCGGATGGGAATAAACCGCGGCGTAGCTGGATTGCATTTCCAGACGCAAGGCATCCTGCCGCCGCTGCCAGCTCCTCAGCAAAGCGTTCAACAATGGCTTGGCCCATTGTTTTCTTTCCGCCGCCGCGACGGTTTCAGCGACCGCGGCATGCGGCTTGACGCGGCTGTGAATCAGTTGGTACAAACCCAGCAGCGCCAGCATGCGGATTTCATCGTCGCGTATCGGCTTGGCCGCCAAACGACTCAGGATCCAGTCCAGCTGCCAATACCAGCGCAGCACGCCAAAACTCAATGACTGCACGAAAGCTCTGTCGAGCGCGCGCGGAATCGTCGGCAATATGTCTTCCAGAACGGCAGTCAGTGACCTGGATTCGGATACCACGCCGCGCAACGCGCGCGCGGCCAACAGCCGCGTATTCATTCGACGGCACCGGACAAACGCATGCCGGAACAATCATGCGCGTTCAGAAACGCCTGCGCATCCAGGCGCTTGCCGCCCGGTAACTGCACTTCCAGCAAGCGCAGCACGCCGTTTCCGGTCGCCACATCGAAGACATGGCGTCCTTCCAGCACGGTTCCCGGCAACGCCGAATCCGGCGCGCGCACACCCGCCGGGGCCAGGGCCGCGCGCCAGATTCTCAGTTTCTCTTCACCAAACCCGGCTTCCGCCACCGGCCAGGGATTAAGCGCATTCACCTGGCGCAACAACTCGAAAGCCGGACGCTTCCAGTCCAGCAACGCCTCCTGCTTTTCCAGTTTGCCGGCATACGTCGCCAGCGATTCATCCTGTTCGATCGCATGCAAGCCGGGCAAGCCGATTTGTTCAAGGCATTGCTTCAAAGCTTCCGCGCCCAGCACTGAAAGACGGTCATGCAGTTCGGCCGCGCTCAACTCCGGCAAAATCGGACAGCTCAGGCGATGCAACATGGGACCGGCGTCCAGCTTCGACACCATGGACATGATGGTGACGCCGGTTTCGGCATCCCCCGCCATGATCGATCGCTGTATCGGCGCGGCGCCGCGCCAGCGCGGAAGCAGGGATGCATGCACGTTAACGCTGCCGCGCAACGGCGCATCCAGAATACATTTGGGTAAAATCAGGCCGTAAGCGACAACCACCAGCAGATCCGGCTTCAGCGCGCAAAAACGCGCCTGCTCTTCCGAGTCGCGCAAGGATACAGGCTGCATCACTTCGATGCCGTGCTGCTGCGCCAATAATTTGACCGGGCCGGGCCGGGTGTGACGCCCCCTGCCGGCCGGGCGATCCGGCTGGGTGTAAATCGCGCAAATTTCATGCCCGCTATTCAGCAGCATCTGCAAAACCGGGACGGCGAACTCCGGGGTGCCGGCAAACACAATTCTCATTATTATCACATAGTTAAATTGAATCAGCGTAAGCCGGCGCTCTGACTTCGATCCGTCCGGCTACGCCTTATCAGACTAACCCGGCCTACAAACCCGGCAAGTGTGAGGCGGCAGACGCTGCGGAATTATTCTTGGACGGGGGACTGTGCGCCGCCTGCTTCCTGTCTTTTTCCAGTTTCTTGCGCGCACGCAAGCGTTTTATCGATGACAAATGATCGACAAACAACCTGCCCTCAAGATGATCTATTTCATGCTGTATGCATACGGCAAGCAAACCCTCGGCCTCCATTTCGAACGGCTGACCGCGCTGATCCAATGCCCGCACCCTGATGCGCGCGGCTCGTGTCACCTTCTCGAAAATACCGGGCACGGACAAACAGCCTTCCTCCATTTCTTCGCTGCCGGTTTTTTCCTGTATTTCCGGGTTAATAAAACATAGCGGTGTATTTTTTTCTTCGGAAATATCGATAACCACGATACGTTTATGCACGTTGACCTGGGTGGCCGCCAGGCCGATGCCGGGCGCCGCGTACATGGTTTCCAGCATATCATTCACAAATGACGTTATAATTTCATCGACCGCCTGCACCGGAAGCGCTTTTTTGCGCAGCCGGCTATCGGGATATTCGAGTATAGTTAACACAGGCATGCTATTCTCAAGGCCTATTCATTTTCATTGAAAAGCTTTTTCGACAATTCTAGCTGAAATCGTCCGCCCTTTCATCTGACAAAGCAAAGCATCGACAAAACGGACCGGGCATGTCCTTTAGCACCATAATCAGGCTCATATTTCTGCTCGCCTTATCGTGCAGCGCAGCGCATGGCGACGGAGATATCATCCGCCTCCAGCCCCGCATCCGCACATTGCCGGGCTCACCAGACAGTTACGGCATCCCGCTCGCCGCTATCCGTCCTTTTCTCGCGACTATGCGCGCGCTGGAACCAGCCGAACTGGACAAGACGGCGCGCATCGTCAATTTTGCCGACGAACATCTCGTTGCGGGGGCCGGCGACGTACTGTATGCGGAACCGGTCAAGGACAACGGCAGCGCCGGCTACCAGCTGTTCAGGCCCGGCGAGGCCTGCCTGGATGCGCATAGCGGAGAATTACTCGGCTACGAAGCGCTATATATCGGCACCGCGTCGATGGAATCCGCGGGCGACCCGTCGGTATTCCGCTTGACGGAAACCGTGCGGGAAGCACATATCGGAGACCGTTTGTTGCGTAGCGAAGCGGAACCGCTGTTATCGCACATAATTCCGGCACGGCCGGATTTCGCCATAGCCGGCAGCATCATCGGCGTGGTTGACGGCGTAACCCTGATGGGTCAATATCAGGCGGTCGTCATAGACCGGGGGTTGAGAAACGGCCTGAAAGCCGGCCATATACTGCGAATAGTCCAGGATACGAGGGCGCATCGCGAAATTTTTGAAAAAAATCCAGGCCAGGATCATACGCGCTACCCGCAGGAAACCAAGGGACGGCTCATTATCATCCATCCTTATGAAAAATTGAGTTTTGCATTAATCATGAATACCCGGAAAGCGGTCCATGTATTCGATACGGTAGCGGCGCCTTGAGAGGAGCAGAATACCGCAAGGAGTTGAAATGGTGGCTGGCGTTTTTGCGTACGCCGGGAATTGGCGCGCGCAAATTTCTGCTCTACCGCGAATTTTTCGGCTCGCCGCAAGCTATTTTCGAATCATCCGCTACATCGCTTAAGTCCGCCGGTTTCAAGGAAAGCGCCATAACCTGGATCAAAAAACCGGATTGGGCATTAATCGAAACCGATCTGGCGTGGGCTGCGGCTCCCGGTCAGGACTGCCTGCTACTG
The DNA here is from genome assembly GCF_009498235.1 of Candidatus Methylospira mobilis. Classification (NCBI taxonomy): domain Bacteria; kingdom Pseudomonadati; phylum Pseudomonadota; class Gammaproteobacteria; order Methylococcales; family Methylococcaceae; genus Candidatus Methylospira; species Candidatus Methylospira mobilis. The sequence continues at coordinate 4,028,736 of NZ_CP044205.1, forward strand.
CACCACCCGGATTACCCTGAACGGCTGAAGGAAATACCGGACCCGCCGCCGGTACTGTTCGCGCAGGGCAGCGTCGATAAACTGTCGTCGCCGCAACTGGCCATCGTCGGCAGCCGCAACCCGTCGCCCGCGGGCGCAAAAGTGGCTCACAAATTTGCACACGCGCTGGTCGAGCTTGGACTTACGATAACCAGCGGTCTCGCGTTGGGCATAGATGCCGCCTCGCACCGCGGCGCGCTTGATGGAGGAGGCGCAACCGTGGCCGTTACCGGCACCGGACTGGACCAGGTCTACCCGGCGCAACATCGCCGTCTGGCCGCCGATATTATCGAGCAAGGCGGCGTGCTGGCATCGGAGCTGCCGTTAGGCGCCCAACCCCTCGCGCGCAATTTCCCGCGCCGCAACCGCATAATCAGCGGACTTTCGGCTGGCACGCTGGTCGTTGAAGCGGCTCTGCGCAGCGGGTCGCTGATTACGGCGCGCATGGCGCTGGAACAAGGCCGCGAAGTTTTTGCGATGCCGGGTTCGCTGCATAATCCGTTGGCGCGAGGCTGCAACGCCCTGATCAAACAGGGCGCAAAACTGGTGGAAACCGTCGACGATATTATAGAAGAGCTGCAACTATCCTTACCAGCATTGTCCAATATTCGAAACAGGGGCGCGAACAGTAATGAACCACAAAATTGCACTGACGATACCTTGTTACAATTGCTGAAATATATTGCGTATGAACCAACCTCCGTGGATACTTTAATAACGGAAACCGGAAAGACGCCCGATATCATTGCGCAAATGCTGCTGACACTGGAACTTGACGGTCGTATTATTTCCAGTAACGGCGGATACAGCCGGGTATGAGGCGCTGAAGCGTCCACAATTATAGAGACAAGCATGAAAGAAAATGTTTTTGACGTTCTGATCTACCTCTTCGAAAATTATATGGACGAAGAAATGGACGCTTCGCCCGATGTGGACGTAATCAGGACGGAATTGCTCGAAGCCGGATTTCCCCAGCACGAAGTAAACCGCGCCTTCGACTGGCTGGAATCCCTGTCCGAGCAAAGGCCGATTACCACGGCATCCCTTCCTGCTTTCCGGATTTTTTCCGATATGGAATGCGCAAAACTGGATACGGAATGCCGGGGATTGCTGATTTTTCTGGAACAGACAGGTATCTTGACACCGGCCAGCCGAGAACTGGTAATCGACCGTGTCATGGTGCTGAACGAAGCGAGCATCTCGCTGGAAAATCTGAAATGGGTGGTGCTGATGGTTTTGTTCAGCCAGCCGGACGAGGAAATCGCCTTTGCGCGCATGGAGACACTGGTGTATGAAGCATTACCCGAATTTTTGCACTGAAATGCAGCGCTCCGTTATTGCCTGCCCTGACATGAACCCGTGTCCGCAGCGATAAAAACGCTTGCCGTCCCGTCCCTTACCGAACCAACTCCTGACGAATACCCGAGCATGAGCCAGAACCTGGTCATTGTTGAATCCCCTGCGAAAGCCAAAACCATAGAAAAATATCTGGGCAAGGATTTCCATGTTTTGGCTTCCTACGGCCATATTCGCGACCTGGTGCCCAAAGAGGGTGCGGTAGACCCGGAACACGACTTTGCGATGAAGTACGAGGTCATCGAAAAAAACCAGCGCCATGTCCAGGCTATTGCTGCAGCGGCGAAAAAAGCCGACGCGCTGTATCTGGCGACCGACCCGGACCGCGAAGGCGAAGCCATTTCATGGCATTTGTACGAAATACTGAAGGAAAAAAAACTGCTCAAGGACAAACCGGTGCATCGCGTGGTTTTTCACGAAATAACCAAACGCGCAATCACCGAAGCCATTGCCAATCCCGCAGAACTTTCCATTGACCTGATCAACGCCCAGCAAGCCCGGCGTGCGCTGGATTACCTGGTCGGATTCAAACTGTCGCCGCTGCTGTGGAAGAAAATACGGCGAGGACTATCCGCCGGACGCGTACAAAGCCCCGCGCTCAGAATGATCGTGGAGCGCGAAGCGGAGATTGCCGCGTTTCAAACGCGCGAGTACTGGACCATCGAATCGGTATCCTCTACGGATGGGCACTCGTTCAAGGCGCGCCTGACTTATTATCAGGACGAAAAGATCGAGCAATTCAGTATCGTCAATGAAGAACAGGCCTACGGCATCAGAGACCGGCTGCTGGAGTTGGCTCAGGGCCATCTCGTCGTGGAAAAAGTAGAAGAAAAGGAACGCAAACGCAACCCGGCGGCGCCCTTCACCACATCCACATTGCAGCAGGAAGCCGCACGCAAACTCGGATTCACCACGCGCCGGACCATGAGCGTCGCGCAACAGCTCTATGAAGGTATCGATCTTGGCGGCGAGAGCGTCGGCCTGATCAGCTACATGCGCACCGACTCGGTCAATCTGGCCAATGAAGCGGTACAGGAAATACGCGATCTCATCGCCCAGCGCTTTGGCAAGGCCAACGTACCCGGCACGCCGCGCACTTACAAAACCAAAAGCAAAAACGCCCAGGAAGCGCACGAAGCCATCCGCCCCACATCCGCAATGCGCGCTCCGGAACAAGTCAAACCGCATCTGAGTCCGGACCAGTTCAAACTGTACCAGCTGATATGGAAACGCACAGTTGCCTGCCAGATGATACACGCCACTATCGGCACAACGGCGGTCGATCTGCAATGCGGAGAACGGAATATACTACGCGCCACCGGTTCGACCGTCATCAACCCGGGCTTCATGGCCGTCTACCTGGAAGGCAGGGACGACGCGCCCGCAGGCGATGAAGATGAAAGTTTTTTACCCGCCCTGAAGCAAGGGCAGCGTGTGGAACTGCTCGATCTGATCGCAGGACAGCATTTTACCGAACCACCACCCCGCTATACGGAAGCCAGTCTGGTCAAAACGCTTGAAGAGTTCGGCATCGGCCGTCCGTCGACCTACGCCTCCATTATTTCGACGCTGCAGCAACGGCGCTACGTCGAGCTGGACAACAAACGCTTCGTACCGACCGATGTCGGAACCATCGTCAACAAATTTCTTACCGAGCATTTTACCCAGTACGTCGATTATCACTTTACAGCCAATCTGGAAGACGAACTTGACGCGGTCTCTCGCGGCGAAAAAAACTGGATACCGCTGCTGAAAGACTTCTGGGGACCGTTCCAGTCGCTGATAACCGAAAAAGACGGCAGCCTGAAACGTGCAGATGTGACGCACGAAGCCATCGAAGAAGCTTGTCCGCAATGCGGCGGGCCACTGTCGATACGCCTTGGACGCAACGGACGCTTTATCGGCTGTAACAGCTACCCGACCTGCAAATACACCCGCAACCTTAACGACGACAGCGCCCCCGCGGAACCGGAAGTGGTGGAAGGCCGCACCTGCCCGCTATGCGACGCCCAACTGGTGGTCAAAACCGGACGTTACGGCAAGTTTATCGGCTGCAGCGGCTACCCGACCTGCAAGCACATAGAACCGCTGGAAAAACCGCAGGATACCGGCATCATCTGTCCGGTATGTGGAAAGGGCAACCTGACGCAACGCAAATCGCGTTTTGGAAAACTGTTTTATTCGTGCTCGACCTATCCCGGCTGCACTTATGCAGTGTGGAACCCCCCTCTGGGCGAACCCTGCCCCAATTGCCGCTGGCCGATACTGACGCTGAAAACCACCAAACGCAGAGGCACTGAAAAAGTCTGCCCGCAAAAGGAATGCGGCTACGCCACCCCATACGAGGGAGACATCAACAGCGCGGAACCAGCTTGACGCCGTTCCGCAGCCAACTGGCCGTCCGGCATTTGCGCAACGGCGGAATTCTCGCCTACCCTACGGAAGCAGTGTATGGTCTGGGCTGCGATCCGCTCAACGCCGATGCGGTGGAGCGGCTGCTGGCCCTAAAACAACGTCATTACGGAATGGGCTTGATCCTGATCGCCGCAGCCATGGAGCAATTGGGGCCGTACATCCAGCCGCTTGACGCCGACACAGACAAACGCTTGCAATCCAGCTGGCCGGGGCCGGTTACCTGGATATTGCCGGCGCAAATCTGGGTTCCCCCCTGGTTAACCGGAGCAAGTCATGAACTGGCTCTCAGGGTAACGGCCCATCCCGGCTGCGTGGCGCTTTGCAAAGCCTTCGGCGGACCGCTGATTTCAACCAGCGCCAACCCGCACGGCTCCGTCCCGGCAAAAACGGCTCATAGGACACGAAGATACTTTCCGCATGCCGATTTGCATTTTTTTCCGGGCAATATCGGCGAGCTTCAATATCCCACGCGCATCATTCATGCGCAGAGTGGGCGAAGTTTGAGATAATAAAACAAAGCATGACAGAACCAGGCTTGACACATCCGGGGCTAGCTCCCTACGATACCGAAATGCGCAATCAAAAACCCAGCCATCTTCCTATTCGCATGACCATAACCGCTGCGCCAGAGAGTACACCGACACAGGAAAACGTCTTGAAACAGGATTTTTTCGCCATTCAAAATCTGATCAGTCCGGAAAAAGCGGCTACGGATGCGCTGATTATTCGCGAACTCAGTTCCGATGTGATACTGATCAATCAAATTGGTCACTACATCGTCAACAGCGGCGGGAAAAGGCTGCGTCCCACACTGCTGCTGCTGACGGCAAAAGCGCTCAACTATACCGGCACGGCGCATATCACGCTGGCTGCAGTCATTGAATTCATACATACCGCGACCCTGCTCCACGACGACGTGGTCGACGAATCTTCGCAGCGTAGAGGCCAGGATACCGCCAACACCATATGGGGAAACTCGGCCAGCGTACTGGTGGGCGACTACCTTTATTCGCGCGCTTTCGAGATCATGGTGAGCCTGGGCAGCCTGCGCATCATGGAAATTCTGTCCAACACCACTACCGCCATCGCCGAAGGGGAAGTACTGCAACTGCTGAACTGCAACAATCCCGCAACCACCGAGCAGAAATATCTGGAAGTCATCGCCCGTAAAACCGCCATTTTGTTCAGCGCGGCGACGCAGTTGGCGGCAGTGCTGGTCGGTGCGGAAGAAAACGTGGTATCCGCGCTCAAGGAATACGGCCTGCGCCTGGGTACCGCTTTCCAGCTGGTCGACGACGTACTGGACTATCGCGCCGACCCTGAGGAACTGGGCAAAAATCTGGGCGACGATCTGGCGGAAGGCAAACCGACGCTACCGCTGATTTATGCGATTGAACATGCATCGGAAGAACAGGCGGCATTTTTACGGAATACCATAGAAAACGGCAACCGCGAGAACTTCAAGGAAGTCCATGCCATTATGGAAGCGACGAACGCGCTCAGCTACACCGCGATTCGCGCCAGGCAGGAAGCTGACAAGGCGATTGCCTCGCTTGCCTGCCTGGCCGATTCGGAGTTCAAATGCGCCTTGATCAGTCTCGCCCTGTTTTCGGTAGAACGCAGCTACTGAGCGTCCGAAGAACGAGAGTAACATACCGCCAGAATATCGCTGATGCGGCTGATTTTAAGCGCGTTGGTGCCGCCGATATGGCCGGCCAGATCGCCCTTGGTCAAGATCACCATGTCGTTCAGGGTAACCAGATGCCGGCGCAGAAACTCTTCGGCAATCGACTTGTTAATCACAGCATGATCCGTTTCGCCGCGCGGATCGTAACTGATCGGGTATACGCCGCGTAACAGCGTCACTCGCCGGCAGGTTTTCAGGTTGCGGGTGAACGCAAAAATCGGGATGCCGGAACTGATGCGAGACATCCACAACGGAGTCGAACCGGTCTCAGTCAACGCGCCGATAGCACTGACGGGAAAATGATTGGCGATATACATCGCCGACATCGCAATCGCCTCGTCTATGCGGCCGAAGACCTGATCAACGCGATGGCTCGACTGCCGCGCGCGCGGATATTGCTCCGCGGCCAGACAAACCCGCGACATCGCCGCCACCGCGCGCACCGGAAACTTGCCGGACGCGGTTTCCGCGGACAACATGACCGCATCGGTTCCATCGATTACCGCATTGGCTACATCGGACACTTCGGCGCGTGTCGGCTGAGGGTTTTCGATCATCGATTCCATCATCTGCGTCGCCGTGATCACCGCCTTGTTCTGCATGCGCGCCAGACGAATCAGGCGTTTTTGCTCATGCGGCAACAAGGCGTCGCCGATTTCCACGCCCAGATCGCCGCGCGCCACCATGATGACGTCGGAAGCGTCGATAATTCCCTCGATCACGCCATGCCGCACCGCTTCGGCGCGCTCGATCTTGGAAACGATCGCCATATCGCTGCCCTGCTCCTGCAGCAGCTTGCGGGCTTCCAGTACATCATCGCGCGAGCGCGGAAACGAGATCGCCAGATAATCGGCGCCGATGCTGACGGCGGTTTTCAGATCCTCCTTGTCCTTATCGGTCAGGGCCGGCGCGGAAAGGCCGCCGCCCAGTTTGTTGATGCCCTTGTGGTTGGACAATACCCCGCCAACCGTGACAACGCAACTCACCCGGGTGCCTGCGACCGCGCGCACTTCGAGCTCGATAAGCCCATCGTTTAACAGCAGGGTATCACCCACCGCCACATCGGTCGGCAATGCCGTATAGGAGCATCCGACCTGCGTTTCATCGCCGTCATCGGGCGAAAATGCGGTATCCAGATCAAATGGATTCCCTTCCTGCAACAGAACCTTGCCGTTGCCACGGAAACGGGCAATCCTGATTTTGGGTCCCTGCAGATCGGCCAGGATCGCGACATGGCGATCCAGTTTCGCCGAAATTTCTCGTACGCGCTGCGCGCGTAGGCGATGTTCGTCTGCCGTGCCATGTGAAAAATTAAGTCTGACTACGTCAGTACCGGCCAACAGCAGTTGCTCTATCACTTCCTCGCTTTCAGAAGCGGGGCCTAAAGTGGCGACGATTTTGGTGCGGCGAAAAACCGGACGCGTCATGGCTGCCTCTCCCCTTTACTTCGCGTTCATCAATGCAACCGTGGTATCGAGCATACGGTTGGAAAACCCCCATTCGTTGTCGTACCAGCTCAATACCTTGACCAGATTATCGATCACGATGGTCTGCGTCGCGTCGAAATTGGATGAAGTAGTCGTGTGATTGAAATCGCTGGATACCAGCGGCTGCGTGTTGTAACCCAGTATCCCCTCAAGAGGGCCTTCCGACGCGGTTTTCAGAATCTGATTGACTTCTTCCTTGCTGGTTGCTCGTCCGGCGACGAAAGTCAGATCAACCACGGAAACGTTAGGGGTAGGCACGCGTATCGCGAAACCGGACATTTTCCCGGCCAATTCGGGAATCACCAGACCTACCGCCTGAGCCGCGCCGGTTTTGGTAGGAATCATATTCAAGGCCGCCGCGCGCGCGCGGTAAAGATCCTTGTGGTAAACATCGGTCAGCACCTGATCGTTGGTGTAGGAGTGGATGGTGGTCATCAACCCGTGCTCGACGCCGATACTGTCGAGCAACGGCTTCACCAGCGGGGCCAGACAGTTCGTGGTGCACGAAGCATTGGAAATCACGATATCCGACGCTTTCAGCACCGAATGATTGACGCCGAATACGATGGTCGCATCGCATTCGTTTTTATCCGCCGGCGCTGAAATAATCACTTTTTTGGCGCCTGCCCCTATATGCGGCAAACACTTTTCCTTGGTTCTGAAAATACCGGTACACTCGAGCACGACATCCACGCCGAGTTCGCACCAGGGCAGGCGCGCCGGATCGCGTTCGGAGTACACCTTGATTGTATCGCCATTGACAACCAGATCGCCGCCGTCTATTTCGACAGTACCGGAAAAAGGACCGTGCACGGTATCGTGCCGCGTCAGATGCGCGTTGATGTTGGCATCGCCCAGGTCGTTGATGGCTACAATACTGACATCCTTGCGCCCATATTCGTACACCGCGCGCAATACATTGCGTCCGATACGCCCATAGCCGTTGATTGCAATTTTGATTGTCATGAAATACTCCGTAAAATGATTGAATAAAAAAGGAATAATGATATACGAACCGTCCGCAGGGATACCGGAAAATATCAAACCCCTCAAGATACAGGCCAATATTACACTACTCGTCAACCATGCGGCACATCAGGTATACCGCTCCGTAACCAGGGAAGCGATGATTTACCGATTTTTCTCATATGCTTTTTGTCAAACGACCGGTTTTACCGGTCTGCTTATGCAGATAAAAATAACATCTTACTATTGCAGCTAAATTTTCAATTATCGAGTTCTCGAAGAGCCTCCCGGCCTGTCATAAAACAGTAGTGTATCTTCTCCCATAATTTCAGGTAGAATTCAAATACCCCCGTCCGGTACGGGCATTTCACGGTCTGCAGGTATTTCAGAATGGGAACCGATACTATGCATGTGGAAATCATACGCAACACCCTGGCGCGTCACCGCGCCGAACCTACGCGCTTGCTGCAAATCCTGCGCGATGTGCAAGATCATTTTCACCAGATCCCCTCCTTCGCAATGCCGGTCATAGCCGAAGAAACCGGCGTGCCGATCGCACAGGTACGGGGTGTAACCGAGTTCTACAGTTTTTTATCGACTGCAAAACAAGGCCGGTTTCACCTGCTGGTCAGCGACTCCATCAGCGATCACCTGCTCGGCAGCCGGGATATCGCAGCCTATTTGAGCCAAAAGCTCGGCGTGGCGATCGGTCAGACTCGCCCGGACGAACGCGTCAGTGTCGATTACACTTCCTGTACCGGATTATGCGATCAAGGCCCCGCCGGACTGGTTAACGGGCATTGGATACCGCACCTTACCCATGCGCGTATCGACCGGATCGCCGATCTGATCGAACGCGACATTGCATTATCCGAGTGGCCGGAAGAACTGTTTCTGGTCGATGACAACATACACAAACACGGCTTGCTTTTAAATTCGGAATTGCCGCTGGGCGCGGCGCTCAGAAAAGGCTTGCAGCAAGGCGCTGACGCCACGCTGGCGGCTATCGAAAAATCCGGTTTGCGCGGTCGCGGCGGCGCGGGCTTCCCGACTGCCGGTAAATGGCGCTTCTGCCGCCAGGAAGCGGGCGAGCACATCGTGGTATGTAACGCCGACGAAGGCGAACCGGGTACGTTCAAGGATCGTGTCCTGCTCAACCAGTACGCGCACGGCGTATTCGAAGGCATGACGATATGCGCCGCCACCATCGGCGCAAACAAGGGGTTTCTCTACCTGCGCGGTGAATACCGGCATCTGCGCCCGCAACTTGAAGCCATCCTCAATACGCGAAGGGAGCAGCAGTTATTAGGCGCGGATATTGTCGGGCAGGCGGGGTTCGATTTTGACATCGAAATTCATCTCGGCGCGGGCGCCTACATCTGCGGCGAAGAATCGGCACTGATCGAATCCCTGGAAGGCAAGCGCGGCGTGCCGCGCAACCGTCCACCCTACCCGGTTACCAGCGGCTATCTCGGCAAACCCACCGTGGTCAACAATGTCGAAACTTTTCTTGCTGCCGCACTGATTACCCTGCATGGCGGGGAATGGTTTGCCGTCCACGGCACAGGGAAATCATGCGGCACCAAGATACTCAGCATTTGCGGAGATTGCGCGAATCCGGGCATTTACGAATATCCTTTCGGCGTCACCATCCGCGAGATACTGCAGGACTGCGGCGCTGAAAACACTCAGGGCATCCAGGTTGGCGGCCCCTCAGGAACATTCATCGGCGCTAATGAATTCAACCGCACCCTGGCGTTCGAAGACCTTGCCACAGGCGGCTCGTTCATCGTGTTCGATCAAACGCGAAACGTACTGGAAATCGCGCGCAATTTCACGCATTTCTTTGCCCATGAAAGTTGCGGTTTCTGCACGCCATGCCGGGTAGGCACTTCCCTGCTCAGAAACCTGCTCGACAAGATTTGCGACGGACACGGCACGGCCGGGGACATGCTCGAACTGTCGCGGCTTGCCACGCAAATCAAGCACGCCAGCCACTGCGGTCTGGGACAAACCGCATCCAACCCGGTACTCAGCACCCTGGAGCGCTTTCCGGAAATCTATCAGGCTCACCTGAAAACTACAACTTTCGAACCCGGCTTCAATCTCGACAAGGCTTTGGAAACTTCCCGGCGTCTTACCGGACGCGACGATGCACAGGCGCACTTGGAAACGGAGGGCATGTGATAGAAGAAAACATGTTTAATCTGGATGGGCAAGTCATCCCATTCCAGGAAGGCGACACCATTATGGACGCAGCGATGCGCGCCGGCGTCTATATTCCGCACCTGTGCCACGACCCGGAATTTACCCCGCACGGAAGCTGCAAGCTGTGCACCGTCAAGGTCAACGGGCGCAACTGTTCGGCCTGCACCTTCCCGGCAGCGGCCAACCAGACAGTATTCAATAATTCCGAAGAGCTGAACGAGATACGGCTGACCCTGACCCAGATGCTGTTCGTGGAAGGCAACCACTTCTGCCCGAGCTGCGAAAAAAGCGGCAACTGCCAGCTGCAGGGCGTCGGTTACGAGCTGGGCATGCTCGATACCCATTTCCCGCTGTTTTACCCGCAAAGACAGATGGACGCGTCGCACCCGGACATACTGCTCGATCGCGATCGCTGCATACTGTGCTCGCTATGCGTGCGCGCCAGCCGCGATGTCGACGGTAAGAATGTGTTCGCTATTTCCGGGCGCGGCATCCATTCGGAACTGGTGGTCAACGCGGAATCCGGCCTGCTGGAAGACACCGACCTGAGCGCAGATGACCGTGCAGCCCATATCTGTCCGGTCGGCGCGATCATAGTCAAACGCCACGGCTTCGAAGCGCCGATAGGCGAGCGGCTGTTCGACCACCAGACCGTCGGCGAATGGAGTCTCGATCAATTTGACACGGGAGAGCAGGCATGGCAACGCGACTAAAAGTAGCAACCACCTCATTGGCCGGCTGTTTCGGCTGCCACATGTCTTTTCTTGATATCGACGAACGCATCCTGCAACTGGCGGAAATCGCCGATTTTGACAGATCGCCGCTGACCGACATAAAACACTGCAGCGAAAGCGTCGATATCGGACTGATCGAAGGCGGGCTATGCAACGCGGAGAACGTGCATACCTTGCGTGAATTCCGCAAATCCTGCCGCATTCTGGTTGCGGTAGGAGCCTGCGCGATTAACGGCGGACTTCCGGCCATGCGCAATCATATCAAGCTTGAAGACTGCCTGAACGAGGCCTATCTCGACGGTTACAACACCCTCAATCCGCAAATCCCCAACGATGTGGAATTGCCGCTGCTGCTCAACAAGGTTCACCCGATCCACGAAGTGGTCAAGGTCGATTACTTTCTGCCGGGCTGTCCACCGTCGGCCGACACTTTCTGGAAGTTTCTGACCGATCTGGCGTCAGGCAATGAACCCAGTCTGCCTTATGATCTGATTCATTACGATTAAGCGCCACGGTATGCCGATCAGAGTCCGTTACTTTGCCAGCCTGCGCGAGCAACTCGGGCGTCCGGAAGAAACACTGGTGGCGGACGGCATAGCCACGGTTCATGACGTCTGGAAGTGCGTCAATCAGGGGGAGGCCATGGCCGATAACATCCTTGCCGCAGTCAACATGGATTATGCAAAACCCGACTCGCCGGTTAAAGATGGCGATGAAGTGGCTTTTTTTCCTCCGGTCACCGGCGGCTGACATGGCAGTCCGTATCAGCGCTATGCCGTTCGAACCGCTGCTGGAGCTGGCGGCGGCGCAAAGCGGCATTCCTGAATTAAAGGGAAAAGCGGGCGCAAGCGCCATTTTCATCGGCGCCATGCGCGACTTCAACGACAACGACGATGTACAGGCGATGACACTGGAGCATTACCCCGGCATGACCGAACGCCAGATCGAAACAATCATTGATGAAACCCGTCGGCAATGGCCGATAATTGATGCGTTGGTGATTCATCGTGTCGGCTATGTACTGCCAGGTGATGCGCTGGTGCTGGTTGCGGTCTGGTCCGCGCATCGCTCTGTCGCTTTCGACGCTTGCCGCCATATTCTTGAAGCGCTGAAAAGCAGCGCGCCGTTCTGGAAAAAAGAAGTGCTGGCCAACGACAGCGAGCGTTGGGTTGAGCACAACACTCCCTTTTAGACCAACCGTCCGGCTATACTGCTTTGGATGCCTCACCTCCTGCAAGCGGACTGATCAACCGGCTACTGCAGGAAGGCCTGCTCGACGCCGACAAACTGCACGACTGCCTGCAATCGGCCCGGAAGCAAGCATTGCCCCCGGTCACCGTTCTGGTACAGCAACAGGTAATCTCCGGGGCCGTTCTGGCGCATTTTGTCGCCCAAGAGTTCGGGCTGCCGTTATTCGATCTGAACGCGCTCAATCATAGCGCGCTGCCGCAGCACGCCATCAAACCCGAGCTGATACGCAGCCAGCAACTGTTGCCGCTGTTCCGGCGCGGAAACCGCCTCGACATCGCCACGGCGGACCCGAGCAATTTACAAGGCCTGAACGACATAAAATTTCAGACCGGTCTGAGTTTAAACTGCATCGTCGTCGAAGCCCACAAGCTGGCGAAACTGATAGAAACGCTGTACGGCAATGCCGCTCGCGACCTGCAGGAGCTGATCGACGGCAGCCACGGCGATACTTCAGCCGCCACGCAGGACGCGGGCCTCGGTCGGATCGATGAAGAACCCATCGTACGCTTCGTCAACGGCCTGCTCTCCGATGCGGTCAGGAAGGAAGCTTCCGACATTCATATCGAACCCTACGAACACAGCTTCCGCATCCGTTTCCGCCACGACGGCATCCTGCACGAAGTCGCCGCGCCGCCGGCAACGCTAGCAGCACGTATCGTGTCGCGCATCAAGGTCATGGCGCATCTGAACATCGCCGAGCATCGCCTCCCTCAGGACGGGCGCATAAAAACCGTGTCGCCGGAAGGCATAACCATCAATTTCCGCGTCAACACCTGCCCGACGCTGTATGGCGAAAAGATCGTGCTCAGGCTGCTGGACTCGGATCACGCCCGCCTCGACATCGATCAGCTCGGCTTCGAGCCCGAGCAAAGACAGGCTTTTCTGGATGCGCTTAAAAAACCCTACGGCATGATACTGGTCACCGGTCCGACCGGCAGCGGAAAAACCGTCACCCTGTATTCAGGTTTAGGCAAGCTGAATACCGCCGATGTGAATATTTCAACGGCGGAAGATCCGGTTGAAATCGTACTGCCTGGAGTCAATCAGGTTAACGTCACCCCGAAAACAGGGCTCACCTTCGCCGAAGCCATGCGCGCCTTTCTGCGCCAGGACCCCGATATTTTGATGGTAGGCGAAATTCGCGACCTCGAAACCGCTGAAATTGCGGTGAAAGCTGCACAAACCGGCCATTTGCTGCTTTCCACGCTGCACACCAACGATGCGCCGCAAACTTTGACGCGCTTGTTGCAGATGGGCATACCGCCGTTCAACATTGCTTCGTCGGTATTGCTGATCATCGCGCAACGGCTGGCGCGCCGCTTGTGTCCGCACTGCAAAAGGGCCGAAAAGCTGCCCCTGGCCTCGCTGCTGGAAGCCGGTTTCAGTGAACAGGAAATAGCCGGACTGACCGTCTATGCGCCTACCGGATGCGAGCATTGTGTCAAGGGTTACCGTGGCCGCGTGGGTATTTATCAGGTCATGCCGATTTCGGACGCGCTCAACCGCATCATACTGGAAGGCGGCAATGTCATCGCGCTGAACAAACAGGCCCAGCATGAAGGCATAGTCAGCCTGCGAGAAGCGGGTCTGAAAAAAGTGGCGGACGGTATTACCAGTCTGGCGGAAATAGATCGGATAACGAGGGATTAGCGCAATGTCATTAAGTTAAGCCATCATACCGGCATGGATAGCCGGTATCCAGTCGACAAGGACGTTACTTCGCATGTCTTCCTGAACGTCTGGGTTCCGGTACTTCCGCAGATCAAGTCCGGGGCTGGCTCTGCCGGAACGACTTTAGCTACCGGCTTTGGGTCTGCGGAGGGTGTCGAGACACGCCGTAAATCCGTCCGTGGGGACTCGTCTGCCTTGCCCGTAGACCCTTTTATAACATCACTCTCGGGGATGCTGAATTGCTACAAGAAATTGAGCAGCAAGAAATCATGATCAATTTATTCCGACTCCATTACTTCCTGACCACATTGCTTCGTATCTTCTTCCCTACGGCACAGGCAACTGTAATTTTACGGCCAACTTCTCAACAACTGTTACTGCACGACCCGATTTTCCGTTCGTCCAGAGCCCACGAAAGGATTAACATAAAGATATTGACACTTCTGACAAGTGAGCTGAATAGTTACAGTAACCGCTACAATACGTTCCAGGGGTTAGTGACATCAAAGGTATTAACAACCATGGCCGACAAACAAATATCGATTTGCTACCTATGGGAAGGTCTAACCGCGGACGGCGCGCAAGCTAAAGGCGAAACCCATGCGCGCAGCGAAACCATTGCGCGCGCAAGCCTGCGCAGGCAGGGTATCAATGTCGGCAGCCTGCGCCAAAAGCCGCGCACTTTGTCGCCGCAAGGGCGCATCGGTTCGCGAGATATTGCGCTGTTCAGCCGTCAACTGGCTACCATGATGAGCGCGGGGGTGCCGCTGGTGCAGGCCTGCGATATACTCGGACGCGGCCACGATAATCCGGCCATACAGCATCTGCTGCTGACCATCAAATCCGACCTGGAAACCGGCAATACGTTGGCCGACTCGCTGGCGAAACACCCCCTGCATTTCGACAAGCTGTTCTGCAGCCTGGTGCAGGCCGGCGAATCGGCCGGCGTGCTGGAAACCATATTGCAGCGCATAGCCGACTACCAGGAGCGCACGCAATCGCTGAAAGCCAAGGTAGCAAAAGCACTGACCTATCCCGCCGCCGTGATGCTGGTGGCCATGACGATCACCACGATACTGCTGATTTTCGTGGTTCCACAATTCGAGGAACTGTTCAAAGGCTTCGGCGCGGAGCTTCCCTTATTCACGCAGCAGGTCGTTAATCTATCGCGCTTTCTGCATGAGCGCTGGTATCTGCTGCTGGCAATTGTATTGACACTGGCTTTGTCATGGATCTGGCTGAAAAACCATTCGAACTCTTTTCAAATTTTGCTGGATAAAATCGTATTGAATTTACCGCTCATCGGCAATATTCAACGCAAAGCCTGTATTGCGCGCATTGCCCGCACCTTGTCCACGCTGACCGCCGCAGGCGTGCCGATGGTCGGTGCGCTGAAATCGGTATCCGGGGCCAGCGGCAACATAGTCTTTAGCACGGCAATCATGCTGATGCGCAACGATGTCGCCACAGGGCAAAGCCTGCAGCATGTCATGCAGCAGAGCCGGCTGTTTCCCAATATGGTGGTGCAGATGGTTGCTATAGGCGAAGAGTCCGGCGCGCTCGACAACATGCTGGGCAAAGTCGCCGATTTTTACGAGGAAGAAGTCGGCAATGCCGTCGACAGTCTGAGCAGCCTGCTCGAGCCTGCGATTATGCTGTTCCTGGGCGTGGTCGTCGGGGGGCTGGTCATAGCGATGTATTTGCCGATATTCAAACTGGGGACGGTCATTTGAGCCATGCTTAGAATCGGGCTCACCGGCGGCATCGCCAGCGGAAAAACCACCGTATCCAAACTGTTCGGCGAACTGGGTATACCCGTCATTGACGCCGATGAGGTATCGCGTTCGCTGGTCGAACCCGGTCAACCGGCGTTATGCGCCATTGCCCAGGCACTGGGACTGGAGCTGATCAACAGCGACGGCACCTTGAATCGCGAACGTCTGCGCATGCGTGTTTTCGAGGATACAGCAGCCAGGCAACAGCTCGAAAGTCTGTTGCACCCGCTCATTTACGCAGCAATTGACGAAGCGGTTCGAGCGATAACGGATCGTCCGTACTGCATTATCGCGATCCCGCTGCTGGTAGAAACCCGCCAGCAAGACGCGGTTGACCGCATACTGCTGGTTGACTGCCCGGTCGAGCTGCAACGTCAACGCCTGACGCAACGCCCCGGCGTTGACGTCTCATTGATGGATAAAATCATCGCCTGCCAGGCGACTCGCGAACAGCGGCGCGACTGCGCCGACGATATTATCGACAACACCGGCGATCTCGTTGCGCTGAAGGCTAGGGTGACGCAACTGGATTGCCAGTACAGGAACAGGGTCGATTTACCATAGCCCGGATGAAGCTTTAGCGGTTGAAATCCGGGGGAACGGGGTCACGATCCTGCACTACGCAAGCTATATGCGGGCTACATTTATGTAAAAGCATGGTTTTACCGTAACAATTCAGCCGCTGAACTGTTACAGTCGCGCCAGGTATCCTGTCACTTCTTCACGGTCATGATAAAGCTGCTTGAAACGCAGCTGAAACGGGACTTCTGCGTCATCCAGCATGACCTCCATGAGTTCCCGGCAGCGCCGTACCTCATCGTAGCGCTTTTTCATCGGCAGTTTGAGATTGAAAATGGCGTAACGGCACAAGCCTTCCGCCATCCATTGCGCAACCAGCCTGGCGATGCGCGCCGGTTGTTCCACCATGTCGCAAACCAGCCAGTCGACGGGCTTGACGGGCCGAAAGCGGAAACCGTCTGCGCGCACATGCTCGACTATGCCGGACTCCAGCAGCTGGCGATCCATCGGGCCGTTGTCGACCGCAGTGACGCGGATGCTGCGTTTTACCAATTGCCAGGTCCAGCCTCCCGGCGCGGCGCCCAGATCGACAGCGGTCATGGCCGGTTCAAGCTGACGCGGGTTTTCGCCGAGAAAAAAGTGAAACGCTTCTTCCAGTTTGAGCGTAGAGCGGCTCGGAGCGGAGCGCGGGAACTTAAGGCGGGGGATCCCCATCAGCCACGGAGAGCTGTTGCCGCTACGCGACAGGCCCACGTAAGCCTTGCTGGAATCGCTGAAAAACAGATGCAATCCGGGGTGCTTTTTTTTACTGCCGGACTCGCTCATACCGCGCAATGTCGCCGCTTTCGCCAGCGGTCCGGCAAATTTGCGTACAAAAACGGAGAGAGACTTGGCTTCATTGGTGTCCGCCGTTTCCAGCAGGATTTCCGAATAGTACGGCGACAACGACTCGGCGCAATTCAGCAACGGCGTAATGCGGTCGTCGGGCGGCAAATCGGTCAAAACCGGCGCGGTAAAAATCAATTGCCGCGCGAAGATCAACTCGAAAAAGCGGATTTCCCGCATCAGGCGCGGAATTTCATGCGCCTCGTAGGGCGTGAACAGCACGAACCCGCTGTCGGGCTGGGCATTGGCGTATCCGGCAACATCGGAGTCCAGCAGCGTATTCTGAATTTCCGCGGCGCATTCCTTTTCAAACCCCGGGCGGCAATAAAGCAGGAGGTGTTGTAAAGGCGTCGAAGTTACGGAGGCGTTGATTTGATTGTCCATATCCCTTATGGGAATGACGGGATAGACTCGGAATCGTTGCGGAAGGATAATTCAACCGATCCCGGCCATATTACTTCACATTACCCCGCTCCACACCGGCTGTGCCGCGCCCCAGCGCGACCACGGCGGCGCGCGGTGCGTGCTTCGCGAAAATCCGTTTTACCATAAAATGGATCTTGTTTTAAGCTTGGCATTGGCATTGGCATTGCCTTAACCCCTGGGATGGTCTGATTAACGAACGAGCCTTATCGGACCCTGAAAGGACCCGGCCATTCACTCTGCGCGCTTTTTCGCCCTTCGTCGAGATACTCGGCGGGGCAATATTGCCAAACGGACGGATGACCAGCGCAGCAGCTTTGTCCTAGATTTTTTCCTTGATGCGCGCAGCCTTGCCGGACAGATCGCGCAGATAGTAAAGTTTTGCGCGGCGCACATCGCCACGGCGCTTTACCTGTATTTCCTGGATCTGCGGGCTATAAGTCTGGAATACGCGCTCTACGCCTTCGCCATGGGAAATTTTTCTTACCGTGAAAGCGGAGTGATAACCGCGATTGCGCTTTGCAATCACAACGCCCTCGTAGGCCTGCAAGCGCTCGCGATTTCCTTCCTTGACTTTAACCTGGACGACGATGGTGTCGCCGGGCGCAAAGGACGGGAAAACCTTGTTGGCCATCCAATCGGATTCGAGTTGTTGAATAATCGTGCTAGACATAAGCTTACCCTCTAGAAATCTACAGTATTGGTTTTAAATTTAATTCAGTCGAGCCTGGATGCCAGACCCACGCTACGGATGGAGGCGGTAACTCTCACCCGCGTTGCGCATTCGTTTCTCTTTTAAATTCGTTCAACAGCGACTGCTGTTCCTTATCGAGCCGGCATTGCTCCAATAAGTCCGGACGCCTGAGCCATGTCCGCCCCAGCGCCTGTTTCAGCCGCCAGCGCCTGATCGCTTCATGGTTGCCGCTCTGCAATACATCCGGAACTTTCCTGCCGTCCATGATTTCCGGACGGGTGTAATGCGGACAATCGAGCAGTCCGGCCATATACGAATCCTGTTCGGCCGAATCAGCGTGACCCAGCACTCCGGGCAGCAGACGCACGACGGAATCGAACAGGATCAGCGCCGGTAATTCACCACCGCTCAGCACATAATCGCCGACCGAGCACTCTTCATCAATCATTTCCTCAATGAGGCGTTCGTCTACGCCTTCGTAGCGTCCCGCCACCAGTACCAGTCTCGGCATTTCTGCATAGCGGACGACGCCGCCTTGCGTCAGTCTTTTGCCTTGCGGGCTCAGGAACACCACCGTTGCCTGCGTCTGATCGTCCGCCAGCGCGGCGCGTATCGTAGTTCTGAGCGGCTCTACCGACATGACCATGCCTGGACCTCCGCCGTATGGACGGTCATCGACTGTCCGGTGGCGATCCTCGCTGTAATCGCGCGGATTCCAGGTTCGTAAAACGACCTTGCCCTGCTCCAGCGCGCGCCCGGTGACGCCTGTTCTGGCCGTTGTCTCCACCATCTCCGGAAACAACGTAACAATGTCGAAACGCATATCCGGCTGCGACACGGTTAAAAATCCGGATCCCAGTCCACTACCATTTCACCTGCGTCAAGGTCAACCCGGACCACAAAACGGTCTTTGACAAAAGGGACGAGATGCTCGCGTTCGCCGCGTATCACCATCACATCATTGGCTCCTGTCGCCATCATTTGAACGATAGCGCCCAACTCGGCTTGTTCCACCGATCTGACTTTCAGTCCGATCAGGTCGTCCCAATAATATTCACCCGCGGCGAGCTCCGGCAAGGTTTTCCGCTCTACCCAGATATTGCTGCCACGCATCAACGCAGCAGCGTCGCGATCGCTGATTCCTTCCAGCTGCGCTACGACAGCATTCCCCTGTTGCCTGCCCGACAATACCCTGATTTCCTTGAATTGACCGTCGTCATCCACAAACCAGGGGGTGTATTTCAGTATATTGCCTACCGGCTCGGTAAAAGAGTGAATTTTGACCCACCCCAGTATACCGAACGCACCGGTAACTTCTCCCAGCAATACGGGCTTTTCCAAACGCTTTCCGCTGGCGGCAGGTACTATACGGCCACAACTGCAGCTTTTGCCGATTCCTTTATCAGGCCGGCGACGCGGCTGGTCGTTTGCGCGCCGTGACCTACCCAGTGTTCGATGCGTGCATGGTCGAGGCGTAAACGCTCATCCTGCCCGCGAGCTATCGGGTTGAAAAATCCGATGCATTCGATATAGCGCCCGTCTCTTCTGGAGCGGCTGTCCGCGACCACTATATGATAAAATGGGCGCTTTTTGGCGCCGCCGCGCGACAAACGAATGGTTACCATTCTATTTTCCTCTTAAATAACCTGAATGATCAATTACTGCAGCCATGCTCTATGGCTGCAACCTGAATTATCTGGAACCTGTTTGCACAACAACCTCATGGTTTTGTCGCAGCGCCGAACGGACTCCCGGAGTTTTTCCGTCATTAAACTGCAACTCCGCTATGCATCCGTCTCAAACGACGACAGAACCATACCGCCCTGTTTTGCAAGCAAAACACCATCCCGTGGCCTTGCCAAGCCATAAAAATGAAAAGGATGACGCACCGCCAACTGCAGTGTACGTCAACCCCTTACCAATGTTGGCGGAGAGAGAGGGATTCGAACCCTCGATGGGCTTTTGACCCATACTCCCTTAGCAGGGGAGCGCCTTCAGCCTCTCGGCCATCCCTCCTAAACTTTTTAAGCCGGAGCTAACCCGCTGTGGGTAGTTCCGTGTCGCCCTGTTCTTTCTTTATTCTTTCGTAAATCTCTTCTCTATGAACGGAAACGTCTTTTGGCGCGTTGACGCCAATACGTACCTGACTGCCTTTTACACCAAGCACAGTAATGGTGATCTCGTCACCGACCTTTAGGGATTCCCCTACTCGCCGAGTCAGTATTAGCATAAGCCCCCCTACCTTCTGGATCCTTGATATTTTTATTATGTTTCCGAGCTTCCTTTCCCACAACCCGGAAGTCAGGCCGGTCATTCTACCAACAATATTCTCTACATCCAATAGTTTTTATCTGTATCTTCGCAAGGCACTGTTCTTAAATAACTATAAAACAGCTCCCTCATGCGCCTAATGCGTGGATGGGAGTTTTTCACGTTCCAGTTCGAAGGTTTCATGCAACGCCCGCACCGCCAGCTCAAGGTACTTTTCATCGACCACCACGGAAATCTTGATTTCGGAGGTGGCTATCATGCGAATATTGATGCTCTCCTTGGCCAGAACCTCGAACATTTTCGCCGCGATACCGGCGTGAGAGCGCATACCGACGCCGACGATGGAAACCTTGACGATTTTGTCGTCTCCGGTTACCTGTCTGCCCCCCAGCGACTGACAGGTTTTTTCGAGAATATCGAAAGCCTTTCGATATTCGTTGCGATTCACCGTAAAAGTAAAGTCGGTAGTCTGATCGTCGGCGTTATTCTGCACGATCATGTCAATTTCAATGTTGGCTTCGGCAATAGGCCCCAGTATGCGGGATGCTACACCGGGCCGATCCGGCACACCCAGTATAGTCAGCTTGGCTTCATCACGATTGAAGGCGATACCTGAAATTAACGCTTCTTCCACTTTTGCATCCTCATAACTGATCAATGTACCCGGCCCCTCCTTGAAACTGGAAAGTACGCGCAAGGGTACGTTGTATTTACCGGCAAACTCAACCGAACGGATTTGTAAAACCTTCGAGCCGAGGCTGGCCATTTCCAGCATTTCCTCGAAGGTAATGCGATCCAGCCGCCGCGCGCGCGGCTCAACGCGCGGATCGGTGGTGTAAACGCCGTCCACATCGGTGTAAATCAGACACTCGTCAGCTTTTAGCGCCGCCGCCAGCGCGACAGCTGTCGTATCAGAGCCGCCGCGCCCCAGCGTAGTAATATCGCCGCCAGCCGTTACACCCTGAAATCCGGCCACGACCACGACTTTACCGGCCTTCAGATCGCCAGTCATGCGCTCGGTATCGATCGATACGATGCGCGCCTTATTGTGCACGCTGTCGGACACGATGCGCACCTGCCATCCGGTGTAGGATACGGCAGGGCAGCCTATCTGCTCCAGCGCCATGGCCAGCAGGGCGATGGTGACCTGCTCTCCCGTGGAGAGCAACACATCCAACTCTCGGGAGGCGGGTATTTCCTGTATTTCGCGGGCGTAAGCAACCAGCTTGTTGGTTTCGCCGCTCATCGCGGAAACGACAACGACTATATCGTCGCCTCGCGACCTTGCCTCAGCGACCTTACCCGCCACATGTTTAATGCGTTCCGTGGTTCCGACCGAGGTGCCGCCATATTTATGAACGTAAAGTGCCATTGATCTCCAATGCGTTTCTCCAAATGCGTCGTTGCGTTTTTTCCTCCCCATCCGAAGGACAAATCCGTTCGGAACGGATCCGGTCGAGCGCGGTTACCTATACTAAATGATTCCGTATCCATGCGCGCGCATCGTCCAGCGCATTATCCAGTTCCGCAGGATCATTGCCGCCCGCCTGAGCCAGATCGGGCCGCCCGCCGCCTTTCCCGCCGACACGGACTGCGGCGATATTGATCAGCTCGCCCGCTTTTATGCGGGGAGTTTGATCCGCCGTGACGCCGGCGATCAGGCTCACCTTGCCGTCCTTGACCGACGCCAGCAGGATAACCGCGCTTCCGAGCTTGTTCTTGATCTGATCCACCAGTTCGCGCAAGCCTTTGGGCTCGCTTTCATCCAGACGCTTTACCAGCACCCGGGTACTGCCGCAATCTTCTGCAAGAGATGCCAGATCCGTACCGATACTACTGGCGGCTTTTGCCTGCAAACGCGTCAACTCTCTTTCCAGCTGGCGGTTTTTATCGAGCAGTTGCTGGATTTTTTCATCAAGCCCTTCGCGGCCGGACTTTACCCGCTCACCTATGGCCCGGAGTATATTTTCGCTCTCCGCGACCCAGTCAAAGGCGTTGGCGCCGGTAATCGCCTCTATGCGCCGCACGCCTGCGGCAACCCCGGTTTCAGCAATAATTTTGAAGAAACCCATATCGCCGGCGCGCTCTGCATGCGTGCCGCCGCAAAGCTCGGTCGAAAAATGACCGATGCGCAGCACGCGCACTTCGTCACCGTATTTTTCGCCGAACAGCGCCATGGCCCCCAGTTTCATTGCGTCGTCTTTCGCCATGACCTGAGCGGTGACCGGGTGGTTGCTCCGTATTTGTTTGTTGACCAGACTCTCGATTTTTTCAATTTCGCTCAAGGACACCGGTTCAAAATGCGAGAAATCGAAACGCAGCCGCTCGGCATTTACCAGCGAGCCTTTCTGGGCGACATGCTCGCCCAGCACCTTGCGCAACGCGGCATGCAGCAGGTGGGTTGCCGTATGGTTAAGCGCAGTGGCATGCCTTAATTCGTGATCCACACTGGCGCGGCAACGCGCGCTCTTGGCGAATGCTCCGCTGGTGACCCGGCCGGTATGCAGCATCAGATCCCCGCCCTGCTTGCGCGTATCAAGAACCTCGAAAATTCCGTGATCGGAGCAGATCATGCCGCGATCGCCAACCTGACCGCCTGATTCCGCATAAAAAGGCGTGGTATCGAGCACGATGATGCCTTCATCCCCGGTTTTAAGCGTCTCCACCGCTTTGCCGCCGCTAAACAGAGCCAGGATCCTGCTTTCGCGGCTAAGATGATCATAACCGTCAAACGTACAATGCGCGTTAAGCGTGATTTCGCCAGCGTATTTTGCCGCAAAATGACCTGCCGAGCGCGCGCGTTCGCGCTGCGCCGCCATGGCCAGTTCAAAGCCGGTCATATCCACGGTCAGATTCTGTTCTCTCGCCACATCGGCGGTCAAATCGACCGGAAAGCCGTAGGTATCATAAAGCTGAAAAGCAGTGGCGCCTGGAATAACATCGCCGTCCAGATTTTTTATGCAGGCATCCAGTATTTTCATGCCCTGTTCCAGCGTTTCAGCGAAACGCTCCTCCTCCTTGATCAGCACGCGCTCCACATTGGCCTGAGCCTTGATCAACTCAGGATAGGCCCGCCCCATCTCCGCGCACAAGGTTTCCACCAGCCTGAAGAAGAAAGGCTCCTTGATGCCCAATTTGTATCCGTGGCGTATTGCGCGGCGTATGATGCGACGCAGCACATAACCGCGTCCTTCGTTGGAAGGAATCACGCCATCCACGATTAAAAAGGCGCAGGAACGAATATGGTCGGCGATTACGCGCAGCGAACTGTTGCCCAACTCGCCGGCGCCGGTCAGTTTGGCGGCGGCTTTGATCAGATTTTTGAACAGGTCGATATCGTAATTATTGTGCACGCCCTGCATGATTGCAGCAACGCGCTCCAGCCCCATACCGGTATCGACCGACGGCTTGGGCAGCGGAGTCAGTTGACCGTCGGCGGCGCGATCATACTGCATGAACACCAGATTCCATATTTCAACGTAACGATCGCCGTCTTCTTCCGGCGAGCCGGGCGGGCCGCCGGGAATATCCGGGCCGTGATCGTAAAAAATCTCGGTGCAGGGGCCGCAGGGACCTGTATCGCCCATGGACCAGAAGTTATCCTTGCTGCCGATGCGCGACAGGCGCGCCGGATCAACGCCAACTTTCTTTATCCAGATATCCTCGGCATCCTTATCCTGATCGTAAACGGTGACCCAGAGTCTTTCCGGCGGCAGCTTGAGAGTAACGGTTAAAAATTCCCAGGCGAAACGGATCGCATCAAGCTTGAAATAATCGCCGAAGCTGAAGTTGCCCAGCATTTCGAAAAATGTATGGTGACGCGCGGTATAACCTACATTTTCCAGATCGTTATGCTTGCCGCCCGCGCGTACACAGCGTTGCGATGACACGGCGCGCGCATAGGGGCGGGATTCGCGCCCGAGGAACACATCCTTGAACTGCACCATGCCTGCATTGGTAAACAGCAGGGTCGGATCGTTGACCGGAACCAGTGAGCTCGATTCCACACAAGTGTGGCCCTTGCTCTCAAAATATTTTAAAAACAATGCTCGTAGTTCGGCGCTGGTCATGGGCAGGTATCGGTGGTGGAAAAACTTACGTTGTCGACGGATTAGGTTTAAGCCTGATTAAACAGTCCCGGCTTGAATTTATGCAAAGGATCACTCATGCTCACTCAACTCATCTATAGTATCAAACGCTGACAGCGCCAGTTGTTTAAACAATTTCCGTATTTGTTCCTGCGTATAGCCACGCTGGGCCAGAAAACGCGCGCAAGCCCCCGCTTCCCTGGTCGTCGCGGGCGCCCCGCTTCCATATTTGCGCGTATAGGTCTCAAATATCCTGAGGTCGAAATCCTGGTGTTGCAGACAGCTTTTCAGCAAGCTCCCGGCAATGCCGCGCTCGCGCAACGCAAAAAGTATACGCTGCGGTCCCCAGCCCCGGTTTGTCCGGCTGCGGACAAAATCCGATACGAAACGTTCATCATTTTGCCAGTCCGCGCCGCCAAGCTCATCGATAACCTGCGAACTGACCGTTTCATCATGCCCTTTCGACTTCAGTTTACGCAACAGCTCCGCGCGGCTATGCTCCCGCCTCGCGAGCAGCGCGACAGCCGTGGCGCGCGCCTGAACACGAGGATCGGCTTCGCTCAGAGGTCGTCCTCTACCGCCGCGGGCGCCGCCCGGTTGGGAGCCGGTTTATTGGCCGCCGCATAGGCTTTTTCGCGGATTTTTTCTTCCAGCGTTTTTGCGATTTCAGGGTGATCCTTCAGATAATTGCGTACATTATCCTTGCCCTGCCCGATACGTTCTCCGCCATAGCTGTACCAGGAACCGGATTTTTGTATCAATTCGGCGGACACCCCCAGATCGACCAGCTCCCCTTCGCGCGAGATGCCCTCACCATAGAGGATTTCGAACTCCGCATTACGGAAAGGAGGCGCAACCTTGTTTTTCACCACCTTAACCCGGGTTTCGTTGCCTGTGACCTCATCGCCGCTCTTGATCGCGCCGGTACGGCGGATATCCAACCGCACCGAGGCGTAAAATTTTAGCGCATTGCCGCCGGTAGTCGTTTCGGGACTGCCGAACATTACGCCGATTTTCATGCGGATTTGATTGATGAAAATAACCAGCGTATTGGAGCGTTTGATGTTGGCCGTCAATTTACGCAAGGCCTGCGACATCAGCCGCGCCTGCAGGCCGACATGGGAATCGCCCATTTCACCTTCGATTTCCGCCTTGGGCGTCAGCGCCGCAACAGAGTCCACGACAACGACGTCAATGCTGCCGGAACGCACCAGCATGTCGGTGATTTCCAGCGCCTGCTCTCCGGTATCGGGCTGGGAAACCAGCAGGTCTGCCAGATTGACGCCGATTTTTTCAGCGTAAACCGGATCCAGCGCATGTTCCGCGTCGATGAATGCGGCGACGCCGCCCAGTTTCTGGGCCTGAGCAATGACTTCCAGCGTCAGCGTGGTCTTACCGGAAGATTCCGGTCCGTAGATTTCCACGACGCGTCCGCGCGGCAAACCGCCGCAACCAAGCGCTATATCCAGTGCCAGCGAGCCGGTAGGTATCACTTCTATATCAAGCGCGCCGACATCGCCCATCCGCATCACGGAACCTTTGCCAAACTGTTTCTCAATCTGCGAGAGCGCGGCGTTCAACGCTTTTTGTTTATTCTCATCCATACTGTATGTATCCGTGTGGGGTTCGGCTCGAAGCCCTGCATTATCCTACAAATGGTTTTGATGCTCCAGCAAATGCTAACCGTTTTGTCGGTCAGCCAGTTAGATAGGCCAGCAGCCCCTCCAGCGCCTGCACGACTGTTTGAGCACGGATGTCATGCCGGTCACCCGAGCCGGTGAAATGTAAAACGCGCGCCGCTTCGTTACGCCGCTGCCAGGCGATCCATACCGTTCCAACCGGTTTTTCCGGCGAGCCCCCGGAAGGGCCGGCGATACCGCTGACCGCAAGCGCCCAATCGGCGCCGCTACGCTCCAGCGCGCCTTCCGTCATGCTGACAACGACTTCCGCGCTTACCGCGCCGTAAGCGGACAACAGCGCTGCCGGCACGCCCAGCATGGTTTGTTTCGCGGCATTACTATAGGTTACGAAACCGCATTCGAACCAGGCCGAGCTACCGGCGGTCTCCGTGACGCATTGGGAAATCCAACCGCCGGAGCAAGACTCCGCCACAGCCAGGCGCAACCCACTGGACAACAGCGCTGCTCCCACGCGATTCGACAATGCAGACAGGTAATCGTCTGTAATAGTTTCCATATTAGCGCATATATTTGTTTTGTAAAAATTCATCACTTTTCGATCCAGCGACTAAAAACATGATGAACCATTATTTCACAACAGGAAATACATTAATCATGGCATTTAGCCAACGGAACCGCTTCCAGACAATATTACATAGGCATGATAATCAACTAGTCTATCGGTATGCAAAATGGTTCGTACGCTATTGATTGCGTATGGTTCCGGGAATGTTGGTTTGCAGATAGGAACTTTACCGTTAGACTTCCACCTGTGTACGCGCGTTTCGACACACTATCCGGCCTCAGCCTCGAAATAAGGGCGCTGAAAGATCTACAACTCCGTCTTATGGTAAAAATATAGAGGTGTTTCATGGGCTTGAAATGGTTACTGGTATTTATCCCGGTTGGGATCGTCCTGGACTGGCAAGACGCCAATCCTATCCTGGTGTTTGCAACTTCCGCGCTTGCCATCATTCCCCTGGCAAGTCTGGTAGGGGACGCCACCGAGGCTTTGGCGCGTTATCTGGGACCGACCATGGGCGGGTTTCTTAACGCTACGCTCGGCAATGCGCCGGAAATCATCATCGGCTTTTTTGCGCTGAAGCAGGGACTGGTGGAAATGGTGAAGGCTTCAATCACCGGCTCGATTATCGGTAATCTGCTGTTCGGTCTTGGTGTTTCTTTCCTGGCCGCCAATCTTAAAGGACACCGGAAGCTGCACTACGACATAGAGTCCGCACGCACGCATGGGGGATTATTGATGCTGGCGATGTTCGGTTTGATCGTCCCCGCGGTATTCAATTTCAGCACGACCTCCGAACGCGAAATCAGTCTGGAAATTTCGATCGTATTGTTTGTGATCTATCTGGGCAGCGTAATTCTTACTTTTTTCCCGGAAAAACCCAAGGGCGAGGCGGATGATACTTTGGAAATCGCGGTTAAACCGGAAACTCCCGAGCAGGAAGAGAGCGGCTGGAGCAGGAACAAGGCCCTGGCGATTCTGATATCCGTTACGGTTACATTGGCGGTCATGAGCGAAATCATGACCGACGCGGTCGACCCGGCCGCTAAAAGTTTGGGCCTGACCCCGCTGTTTGTCGGAGTTTTCCTGCTGGCGATGGTGGGCAATACCGCGGAATTGTTCAACGCGGTGCGCTTTGCGCGCAACGGCCATCTGGATCTTTCCGTGGGCATAACCCTGGGTTCCAGCTCCCAGATGGCGCTGATGGTGGCGCCAACGCTGGTATTTTTGGGCTATTACCTGGGACAGGACATGAACCTGGTATTTTCGCAGTTCGAATTGATTGCGGTGGTCATGACGGTGGTTGCCATCATGAACATGCTGCAGGTCGGAAGGTTAAAACGCAAAGCAGGGGCCTTACTGGTTGCGCTGTATTTTATGCTGGGCTTTGGTTTTTTCTATGCACCGGCAAGCGTGACCGGCGGCTAAGGATACAGCATTCGGATGCGGCTCCCGGTGGATGCGCGCTTATCCACCCTACCCGATTTCAACACGCATAGGGTCAATCAAGCCGTAGGGCGGAAAGCGCAAGCGCATCCGCCAATAGCGGTTTCTCCGATATCCGGCCGGCAAGAAGAAGGGATACATGTCGTCAATCTATCCCTAACTCATGCCAAATCCGATCTATCCGGGTTTGCACTTCCGTCGACATGCTGATGGGAACGCCCCACTCGCGGCCGGTTTCGCCCGGCCACTTGTTGGTGGCGTCCATCCCCATCTTGGACCCCAACCCGGAGACCGGCGAGGCGAAGTCGAGATAATCTATGGGAGTGTTTTCGATCAGCGTGACATCCCTGGCCGGATCCATGCGCGTGGTGATGGCCCAGATCACGTCCTGCCAGTTTCTGACGTCGACATCGTCGTCGGTTACGATCACGAACTTGGTATACATGAACTGACGCAGGAAACTCCAGACGCCGAACATCACGCGCTTGGCGTGTCCGGGATATTGTTTCTTCATGCTGACCACCGCCATGCGGTAGGAGCAGCCTTCCGGCGGCAGGTAAAAATCCTTGATTTCGGGAAACTGTTTTTGCAGTATCGGGATGAACACTTCGTTCAGGGCCACGCCGAGTATGGCCGGCTCGTCCGGCGGCCTGCCGGTATAGGTGCTGTGGTAGATCGGGTTTTCGCGCTGGGTAATGCATTCGATGGTGAAAACCGGGAATTCGTCCACCTCGTTGTAATAGCCGGTATGATCACCGAACGGCCCTTCGAACGCGGTATCGCCGGGATAGATAAAGCCTTCAAGAACAATTTCAGCGCTGGCTGGAACCTGCAAGCCGCTCAGGCGCGCCTTGACCACTTCGGTTTTATCGCCGCGCAACAAGCCTGCAAACGCATATTCGGACAACGTGTCCGGCACCGGCGTAACCGCCGCGAGTATGGTGGCCGGATCAGCGCCCAGCGCCACCGCGACCGGAAACGGTTCACCGGGATGCGCAGCCTGCCATTCGCGGAAATCGAGCGCGCCGCCGCGATGAGCCAGCCAGCGCATGATCACGCGGTTGCGTTCTATGACCTGCAAACGGTAAATGCCGAGGTTTTGCCGGTCCTTTTCCGGGCCGCGCGTAATCACCAGCGCCCAGGTAATCAGCGGTCCGGCGTCGCCCGGCCAGCAGGTCTGGATCGGATAGCGCCCGAGATCGATATCGTTTCCGAGCAATAACTGCTCCTGACACGGCGCGCTCGATATTTCTTTCGGAGCCATGTTCAGCACCTGACGGTACATCGGCAACTTGCTGAAAGCATCGCGCAGCCCTTTCGGCGGATCGGGTTCCTTCAGAAAGGCGAGCAGTTTGCCGATTTCGCGCAAGGCGTCAACCGAGTCTTCACCCATGCCCAGCGCCACGCGCCGCGGCGTGCCGAATAAATTGCCGAGCAGGCGAAGACCTGAGTCTTTGGTATTTTCGAACAGCAGCGCCGGGCCTTGCCGTTTCAGCGTGCGGTCGCAAATTTCGGTGATTTCCAGGTGGGGATCGACTTCGGTGCGGACGCGCTTCAACTCACCCTGCGTTTCGAGACGGGCGATAAAATCACGCAGATCGGTATATTTCATGTTTAGTGCTGCATGATCAAAGGAACTTCACGAAAAGCCTGCGATTGTCCGTCCAGCGTGTAAGCCCTCATTTCCAGCACCCCGCGCGTATTCAATGAAATGATCAGATAAAGCGCTTCCGGATAGCCTATTTCCGTCAAATCGGCGGCGGATGGTTCCGCCGCGCTGCCGGGGTGAGAGTGCACAATCGCAAACAGATCGAGCTCGCGTTCGCGTATATCGCGTAACGTGGCAATTTGGGTCAGAGGTTCCATCTCGAAGCGGTTGCCCGGCGTTTCCGCGACATTAGGAATCGGATAAAAATGGTAAAGATGCTGCCGGTCGACGCCGATCAATCCGCAAACTTCCTTGCCGGGGCTGGCCTGCGCAAAATGCAGCAGCTGATTGACCAGCGTGCGCGGCAGCTTGACCGGAGCGCCTGGGATTACATGAGTCGTCATTTGATTAAACATAGCGATTTGCTGGGGCCGATGGGATTTATTTCATGTAACATATCATATTTTTATAGTATTTCAGGAGTCTTTCCATGCGCACCATTACCCTTATCCCCGGCGACGGTATCGGCCCTTCCATCGTGGAGGCGGCAGTCAAGGTCATAGAAGCTACCGGCGTTAAAATAACATGGGATAAGCAGATTGCAGGCATGGCCGCCGTTGAAGCCGAAGGCAACCCGTTGCCGGAAACCACCATCGCGTCGATCCGCGCCAACCGCATTTGTTTCAAGGGACCGTTGACGACGCCGGTCGGCGGCGGTTACCGCAGCGTCAACGTAACGTTGCGCCAAACGTTTAATCTGTATGCCAACGTACGCCCGGCCATGTCGTTCGAAGGCACCGATACGCTGTTTCGCAATGTCAACCTGGTGACGATACGCGAAAACACCGAAGGGCTATATGCCGGTATCGAGCATTTTATCAAGGTCGATGAAGAAAAAATTGCGGCGGAAAGCATTGCCGTCGTCACCCGCAAGGGTTGCGAACGTATTATCGAGTATGCATTCCAGTACGCCAGAAAAGCGCAGCGCAAAAAGGTGACCCTGGTTCACAAGGCCAACATACTGAAATGCACCTCCGGCTTGTTTCTGGAAATCGGGCGCGAAATCGCCGCGAAATATCCGGATATCGAATTCGACGACCGCATTGTCGACGCCTGCTCCATGCAATTGGTAATGAAGCCGGAAATTTACGACGTAATCGTGACCACCAATCTGTTCGGCGACATTCTCTCCGATCTGGCGTCAGGACTGGTGGGCGGCCTGGGACTGACCGCAGGGGCCAACATCGGAGCCGACGCCGCGCTGTTCGAAGCGGTGCACGGCAGCGCGCCGGATATAGCAGACAAAGGCATCGCCAACCCGACCGCGATGATACTGGCCGGCGCTATGATGCTGGAGCATCTGGGCGAGCTGGATGCCGCCCGCAACATCGAACAGGCGGTCAGAAACGTGATCCGCGAAGGTATCTATCTTACTCCGGATCTGAAAAAAGACACGACCTACGGTACCAATGATCTGGCTGCTTCTGTAATCGCAAAGCTGGGTTGATTTTTTCCAGTACGCACACGGCGCGGGCCTCGTTCGTCTTAATGAGGAGATTTCAAAAACCTGTCCGTATAGCGCAGACGAACGAATCGGCCCCTCGGCGGGCCGTGCGCCAGTTTTATGCGGACGTCGTGCAGCAGGACATGTCTCTGGTGGTCTTTTTTGTTCCTGCGATTACGATCCGGATGTAATTGCAGAGGAAATGCGCGTTGTTTTTGCCGGAGTCAATGTAGTCGGCTGTACCTCGGGCGTGCAGATCGGGCCTTCCGGTTGTGGTAAACAGAGGTTAAGTGTTTAAGTCCTTCGAAAGGCTCAAGACGAACGGCAACTGATTGTTTTCGTTCGTGGGCGTAGCGCCGCGAATGCGGCTGGAGAGCTTGTCGAACCATATGAACGAAAAGGCGCTATTCAGCGTTTCCTTAATGCGTCACATGCGTTTTTTTAGCGCGAGTTCATGAAGTTTAGCCACAAAATAACGAAAGCTGGGCGACCTGTTTTCATTTATCGTCATATGAGGCGATATTTTTTCAGACCAGACCGACTTTTCAGCGCCTATGGCTTGCCAGCCATCAGCCTTTAACGCCGGCGATCCGCCAGGAAATACGGCATCGGCAAGCAGTTCCCAGGTCCCGCAGACCGAATCGTTTTCATAGCCGTTCAGAACGTTATCTTTTGCCTTCGGATAGGCTTTTTTAATTGCAGGGATATCGCCCAGAAACCATGCTTCACCTTCCTCTATCGCAATACAAAAACGCGTCTCGGGTTTTGGGTCGCATGCATGCAAAATATCGAACAGCTCTTTCCGGAAGCCCGCCAGACATCTCTTGTCCAGATCACAAACCAGGATAACTGCAGCCGGATAGCTGCCGGAGTAACCGGCAAATGTTTTTCCATGTCCCCTGAGTAATCTGGGCAATTGATCGAGCAGTATGCGTTTACCCGCGTCGGAACCAGTTCCGAGTTTTCGGGGAATACGCCCTATCCCTTTATATGCGTGGATATTGAAGCTGTGTCCGTCGCCAATAATCTTCGGAACCAGCGTTTCGAGCGCTTTTTTTCCTGATTGGTCTTCGATAAGGAATTCGAAATGCACCGGATTACCTCGCATCCAGATAATCGCTGTACCAGAGTCCGCCCAGAGGCAAGCCCTCCGCCACCAGATTGCGTACCAGCTCGTCGTCGCTGGCGCGGCGAATTATCGAAAAACCGTCCACGCCTTTTTCCAGTATCCAGACCTCATCGGGATCGAGGGCATCGACCAGATAGGGTTGGTGCGTTGTAACAAATACCTGCGATCCACCTTTCCGTCCGGTTGCATGCGCGCGAAACGCCTGAACCAACGATTCCAGCAGCTTGTGATAAAGCCCGTTTTCCGGTTCTTCTATGCATAAAAACGGTGGCGGATCTTCCAGCAGTAACAGATAGGCGAAAACTTTCAGCGTTCCATCCGACATTTGTTGCGAATAGAACGGGTCATGAAATCCTCTGTCGTTGAACCGGAGCAGCAGGCGACCGTCGTTAGTCCTTTCGGTATCGATCTTGTTGACGCCGGGGATTTTGTCGGCAATCCGGTTCAGGATCGACTGAAAACGTTTAGGGTGTTCACGTTCCATGAACTGCACGACATTGCCGATATTGTCGCCGTGTATGTTGAGGTGTTTTTGCGGGCCGGCCAGGGGCAGGCTACGTGCCGCGTCCGGGGTGAAGTAACTCAGGTACCATCCTTCTATAAATCGGCGGAACGCGGAAATTCGCGGATGCTGTTTGAGCGAACCCAGCGTGGCGATTCCGAGTTTACGCTTGTCTTCCAGCTCGATGGCTTCGGTTTCTTTGGATTCCTCGGATGCTTCCTGTTCTATGGCTTCCATGAGCTTGGACAGGTCAAATCCGTTTTCTTCCTCGATTAGACGGCCTTCCTGCTCGCCCTTCCATACCACGCCTTTGCCATTTTCCAGTATGAGAAAAGAAAAAGGCCATCCGCGCGTTTGTCCTTTGCGTCTTTGCCTAAGACGCTCCCTTAACACATAAGGGCGCCTGGAGTTATCCAAAGCAATCGCCAACTCATAGGTAATGGGACGCGCGTTTCCCTCTTCCTTGTAATAAACTTCAAATTCTATCGGCCCTTTTTCTCCTTGAGTCCGGATCTTTTCGAATCCCCCGCGTCCACGAGAGTCGCAGGCTTCTTCGACACCGAGTTTCAATGCGTCGGCCAGAAAACCGAAGGTATCGAATAAAGTGCTTTTCCCTACGCCGTTTTTTCCGATCACCGCCGTCAGCGGAGTCAAGGGCTCCGCTTGCTGTTGATTCCAGAGCCGACCCAGCGTAACGTCTTTCAACGCCCTGAAGTTTTTTATGCGAAAGCCTTCTATTTTGGCCATATCACTTGCCCTTTTCTGCGTCGTTTCCGGGTCCAACCAAAGGAAGCCGTTCTAATTTGTGAAGCCGAAACATATTATTATTATAAAGCTACAAGTAAGCGTTACGGGCGCGGATGGATTAAAATAGACGCTTTAGCATCTTCTTTTATAACTATTCAGCGTAGCCGATGAAGAGGAAGCGAGGCAAGCCAGTCGAGACCTTGCAACGTGTCTCGACTGGCTTGCCTTCGACCTGTTCGATCATAGCTCATCAGCACTCGCGGAATAGTTACCTTCTTTTCTGGATTATTTATGGCTTTGATTAAACTGACCGATGTTTCCATTGCATTCGGCGTGCGTCCGGTGCTGGACCATGCCGAGTTTCAGCTCGACCCCGGCGAGCGCGTCGGTTTGATCGGCCGCAACGGCGAAGGCAAATCCACGCTGATGAAAGCGGTTTCCGGCCTCGTCAGCATCGACAGCGGCGACTTGTGGCGTCAGCCCGGTTTGCGTATCGCGATGCTGGAACAGGAGCCGGTGTTGCCCGACAACGCAACGATCTACCAGGCTACTGCCGACGCCCTGGGCGAAGTCGGTCGTCTGATTACCGAATATCATGAAGTATTGGGACAGATAGAAACCGATCCGGCGGCGCTGGACAAGCTCGGCCAATTGCAGCATGAACTGGAAAGTCTGGACGGGTGGAGTTTGCAACAGCGCGTGGAATCGGTGCTGAGCCGCCTGAATTTGCCCGGCGAACTGCCTGTACAGGGGCTTTCCGGCGGCTGGCGCCGCCGGGTTGCACTGGCGCGCGCGCTGGTAATCGATCCGGAAGTACTGTTGCTGGACGAACCGACCAACCACCTCGATATGGAAACCATATTATGGCTGGAGGAACAATTGTTGCAGTTTTCCGGCTCGGTGCTGCTGGTGACGCATGATCGCGCGTTTTTGCAGAAAGTGGCGACGCGCATTATCGATCTGGATCGCGGAAAACTGACCTCATGGCCGGGCAGCTACAGCGATTTTCTTGAAAAGAAAGCAGCGGCGCTGGAAGAAGAAGCGCGCCACAACGACTTGTTCGACAAGAAACTGGCGCAGGAAGAGGTCTGGATACGCCAGGGCATCAAGGCCCGACGCACCCGCAACGAAGGCCGCGTGCGCGCGCTGAAAAAGCTGAGACAGGAGCGCTCCGAACGTAGATCGCTGCAGGGCAAGGCCAAAATCAGCATGGAAACCGCAGAGCGCTCAGGCAAGATGGTCATCGAAGTAGAAGATGTCAGTCTTGTTTTTGGCGAGGGGTCCAAAGTGCTTGACGGTTTTTCCACTACCATCATGCGCGGCGACCGCATCGGTCTGATCGGCCCGAACGGAGCCGGAAAGTCGACACTGATCAAGGTGCTGCTCAAACAGATAGAACCGCAGTCCGGCACGGTCAGGCACGGCACCCGCTTGAGCATCGCATACTACGATCAATTGCGCGCGGAAATGGACCCGCAGCAAACCTTGGCGGACGCCGTGGGCGACGGCAAGGATTATGTCGAAATCAACGGGCAGCGCCGTCACATCATGTCCTACCTCGGCGATTTTCTGTTTTCGCCGGCGCGCGCGCGTTCGCCGGTGAGCACGCTGTCGGGCGGCGAACGCAACCGGGCGTTTCTGGCGCGCCTGTTCAGTCAGCCGTGCAATTTGTTGATTATGGACGAACCCACCAACGATCTGGACATGGAAACCCTGGAGCTGCTGGAAGAACTGCTGATGGATTTCGACGGCACCCTGATTCTGGTCAGCCATGACCGCGCTTTTCTGGATAATGTGGTGACCAGCTCGCTGGTATTCGAAGGGAACGGCGTCGTTAACGAATATGTGGGCGGTTATTCGGATTGGTTGGAATACAAAAAACTGTCTGAAGCTGCGGCAACACCCGACAAGAATAAGCCCGCGCTGGCGGCTTCACAGCAGAAAACGGCGATTGAGTCGCCGAAAACGGCAAAAAAACTCAGTTACAAGGACCAGAAAGAACTGGAAGCTTTGCCTGCGCAAATCGAGCTTTTGGAACAGCGGCAGGAAGAATTGAACGCGCTGCTGCAGTCCCCGGCGTTTTATAAACTGGAACAGCGCGACATGAACGAAAAGCTGGCCGCCCTTGGCGCTCTGGAATCGCAACTGAAACAGGCATATGAGCGCTGGAATGAGCTGGATGCGATGGTTTAAAGCCGGGAGGGCGTAATGACCGGGAACCGATTGCTGATTACCGGGATTAACGGACTAATCGGGAGCATACTGCGAAAGGCCTGGGGCCGGAGTGCATACGATTTCCGGCACAGGCCGGAAAAGGCCCTTATTCCGGACAGATATGCCGCTTCTATATTAGGTTCTATTGACATGAGCACGCGCCACCAGTGAAGCTGGAACCATTTCGAAAATGGCTCTAACCGGCTCGACATTAGCGCCGAAGACTGGAGCGTTATCTATCCCATACTGGTGAAGCATCGGCATGTCCGGTCGACGTCCGGGGAACAGTGCCGGGTCTTTCTGATCGCCGTTCTGCAAACTCTTCGATCGGGATCGCAATGGCGTTTGCTGACGGAAGCGCATGGCAACTGGAACGCCGTGTTCAAGCGTTTTTCCCGCTGGAGCAGGCATGGGGTTTGGCGGTCGCTGTTCGCCGGATGCATCCATCATCCTGATGTGCAAAGCGTGTTTATCGACTCCACCATCAACCGGGCTCATCCCTGCGCCGGTTGGCGCGGCGGGCGGCAACGCCGGGGACGAAGCCTTGGGACAATCGAAGGGCGGGTTCAGCACCAGGATTCACGCCATCACGGATGCTTTGGGGGAATCCCCTCGAATTCGTACTGACCGGAGGGCAGGCTGAAACCTTGCCGGCGCTGACGCCGGCGGGTGCGCGTGCGTTTGTCGGCGACAAAGGCCATGACAGCGATGCGCTGGTCCAGGCCATCGTAGCAAGGGATATGAAAGCCGCCATTCCTCCGGCGCTGCAATCGGAACAAGGTGCGCGAATGCGATTGGCTTATTTACAAGGAACGCCGTCTGATTGAATGCTTCTTCGACAAAATCAAACATTACCGGAGAATATTTTCGCGTTTTGAAAAAACGGCTCGCAACTACATGGCCTTCCTTCACTTTGTCTCAGCTCTCATTTGGTTGCGGTGATACGTCAACAGAACCTAGCAACGCCCGGCAATTTGTTGATCTATTACGCAAGTTTTCTGCGGTTGATGCCGTAATCGAGCTGGCCGCCGACTCCCATGTTTATGTTGATTGGGAGCATGCCTGTACATCAATATTTAAAGAAGTTCCGTCTTCATGGTTACGTCACTTCACCATGCAGAGGCGTAAAAAAAAACAGGGTGCCTGCTAGACGCCCTGCTCAAGAGAAGGAGGAGGATCTCACGCACTGCGCCAGATCGCTTGAACGGTAGAATCCCTTCAAGTGTCGATAATTTTATAATAAACATGATTTTTATGAATGTGGCATATTGCCGCGTGACAGATTGTCGCATCTTAAGTCTGCCGCGTCCGCAAAAAAAGGGCTGCCAAACAGGCAGCCCAATGACATCATACCAGAGGATAACGAAAGCGTACCGGTGCGTGTGTATAAATACATGAGGTAGGCTCTATCGTCGGGTGCTATTTTATAATTCTGACTGCTCCTAACCTTGATCCATGTCACAAAATCGAGCGTTTCTCGGTTTTTCGGCACGATTTTTCCGGCACTATGCCGATTTCCTGCTGACGACGGCGCTATCGGGGCAACGCTGATTCAGGGCCGGTTGAACAGGGTTACGTAAATTTAATGCCTGAAAAACAACTGATTGTTGCGATGCGTTAAAACTCGACATGGGCGCGTCCGGAAACGACATTAACCGGACCACGGTCTGCGTTGTAAGCCGGGTGGGCGATAAACTGGTAGTCCGCAGAAACCCAGAGCGAACTCCAGACGTTGTAACTGTAGAACAGATCCACCACCTGCTCGGGTTTCTGCGTTATCTTGCCGTCGCCGATAAAGCCGTCGATGCCGCCCATGCCCAGGTACTGCGCATGTATGCCGGATATCCAGCCTTGGGAATAGCCCAGCCCCAGCAAATCCTTTTTGCGATCCCAGAGGCCGCCGCTGATCAGCGTGCCGAGTGAAATGGAACGGTCGGTAGAGGTATAGGAATACACTTCGGTCTGACCATCCGAATACATGCCGCGGAAGAAGATGCCGATATCGTCGGTTATCGCCTGCTCCAGATTGATGCCGCCGCCGAATTTGTCGTTGGGTTTGCGCGCCCAGCACAGATCCGGCGCAGTCGGATTCTGATTGTCGTAACTGAATGCGCCGGCAGGACAAGCCGTAGCGTTTTCAGCTCCGCCGGAATTATTGTACGCACTGATTGCATCGCTGAACTTGGCCATGTTTTCATGGTTGTGAAAAAACAGCAACCGTACCGCGCCTTTACGCCCGAACAGGGTATGCCGGTGTTCCAGCTCGTACTGGTCGCCATAATAGGCCAGCGTCGACCATTGCAAATCCAGTTGATTGGGGTTTTGAGGCGGCAAAAAACGGGCAGCCCTGAAAGTCCAATCGTCTAGATAGTATTCGGCCACCACGCCGAAGGAGTAGCCGCGTGCGTCGGCGGCGAAATCGTAGGCGGCAAACGACAGAAAGGACATGTTCAAAAACTGCTGACGCAGATCGCCCGAATAGATGTTTTTATCGA
The DNA here is from genome assembly GCF_009498235.1 of Candidatus Methylospira mobilis. Taxonomy (NCBI): domain Bacteria; kingdom Pseudomonadati; phylum Pseudomonadota; class Gammaproteobacteria; order Methylococcales; family Methylococcaceae; genus Candidatus Methylospira; species Candidatus Methylospira mobilis. Next base: position 4,067,092 of record NZ_CP044205.1, read on the forward strand.
AAACATCGAGTACGCTGAGAATGCCGCCGGTTAAAACCAGGCGGTTGCCGTCTACCGTAGTGCCCAACTGCAACGGGTCGGACTCCAGCTTGATCCGTTCGCCGCCCAGATTGAAGGTTTGACGCAGATAGGCGCGCGACAAATAGATGGTGGGTTGCTCTGTGCCGTTTTTTTGTAGCTCGAAGTTTTGTATCGAGCCGCCCAAGCCCTTCAGACCTGAAAAAGGGGTTTCCGAAATCATTTCCGGCGCAAGATAAACATGCCCGCCGTCCCACAATTTCACGCCAAAGTAGCCGGTGACCGTCCCGGTAAACGAAATTTCCGCTTTAGGCGTCAAGGAGTTGGTAGAGCCACCGAAATTAGTGTATTTCGCTGAAAAAGCCGGATGGTAGTTATAGACGAAAGTGCTTTGCCCGTAAGCGTTCCAGCGTTCGTCCTCCATATCGTGGAGTCCGTACTGATTCAACAGCTTCATGAAAGAAAACTCGTCTTCTCCGCGCGGCTCAGGCTCGGCTACTTCTGCATGCAGCCGCACAGAAAATCCCGATGCGACCAGTAATGCGATCAAGATAGGGATGTAGCGAGCACGCACGACTAGTCGCATATGCGCTTGGAAGAAAAACATGACACTATCCTGGTTAACGACTTTAAACATTTGAATCAATACTTTATAAACCAAACAAAACCAGCCCTATTATTCAGCGAGACGTTATCAGTGAATATGGTAGCAACCAACGCGCTGTTTTCATGGGTGCTGCCCGTCAAAACAGGCAAGCTAGCACAAGCGATTGGGTTGTGGTTAGTTTGCCGACTTTTTAATCATTCAATTTCGACTGCAGGAACGGTCCCAAAACTTGAGTCTCCATGATAACGGCGGATATGGTAATAAAAAACAGATTAAGCAAGTCTGAATTCTTCTTCAGAATACAAGCCGGTGTGAACAAGCAGGTTAAACTATTGACGGACAAATCCAGACTCGCTCATGACTACGCATGCAAAGAATTATGGTAGCGATAAAAATCCTTTTGGTTGAGGATGACCGCAAAGCCGCTCGGCTTCTGGCAAAGGGACTCAAGGAGGAGGGCTTCGCTGTGGATGTTGCCCACTCGGTGGAAGAAGGAGAGGAACAAGCCTGCTATATGGACTATAACCTGATTGTGCTGGATTGGCTGCTTCCCGGCAAGGAAGGAATCGTTCTATGCCGCGAACTGCGCCGGCGCGGCATTCGCGCTCCGATTCTGATGCTCACCGCCCGCGATGCGGTGAGCGACCGGATCGCGGGCCTCAATACCGGGGCCGACGATTACCTCACCAAACCTTTTGTCTTCGAAGAATTGATGGCGCGGATACGCGCGCTGCTACGCCGTTCCGAACCGGCTCAGCCGGGCGCGCTGACTGTGGCCGATATCACGCTCGATCCAGGCGCCCACCGCGTCACGCGCGGCAGCCGTCCGATCGTATTGACGCCGAAAGAGTATGCCATCCTGGAAATCCTGATGCGGCAGGCCGGCCAAGTTGTGTCTCGAACAAGTCTTGCCGGTCAGGTTTGGAAAACCGATTTGATCGGCATCGATAACCTGATCGATGCGCATATCAGCAATTTACGCAGGAAAATCGACCCACCCGATGCTCGACCCTTGATTGAGACGGTGCGCAGCCGCGGGTTTCGTCTCGTGAAGGATGAACCCGGAGCTATGACTGATGAAGGCTAGGATCAACTTCCGGATGAAGTTGGTTCTAACCCATCTGGCGGTAATTTTGGTCATTCTCGCCTTCACCGCCTTTGGCGCTTACTGGATGCTTTCCAAAGCAATCCATGACCAACTCGACGCGGCGCTATTGGCTCTCGCAGAAACGGAAGCGGCGATGCTGGACGCCAGCGGGCAACAACCGATTCGCATCCATGAAACTTCACCAGGTCTCGCCCCTCCCTCCTTGGTTCGTCTTGACCGGCTATTGCAGATTGTCAATACCGAAGGAACAGTCCTGGCGCGTAGCGCCAACCTGGGCGCATCGCGCTTACCGACGACGCCGGCACTGCTGGCGCGCCTGGCTGCGGGGGAAACCGTTTTTGAAACGCTCAGGACATTCGGCGAGGAACCGATACGCATGATTTCCATGCCGGTAATCTCATCAGAAAAGCCGCTGACAATCCAGGTGGCCGGTTCTCTGGACGATGTACGCAATGTATTGGATTCCGCCAGCCTGCTCTTTATCGTCATGGCGCTCGGGCTTCTGGTAGCGGTCGGAACGGTTGGAGCATCTCTGACACGCAAAGTTTTTCAGGCAATCGACAATATTGTGAAGCAAGCCCGCCATATTGGCGAAGCCAATCTCAGTGAACGCCTGCCGCACCCCGGCACACATGACGATATTGGACGTCTGGTGGATACGTTGAACGAAATGCTGAATCGCATTGAGCAAAGTCTCGAAGTTCAGCGCCGTTTTACTGCCGATGCATCTCATGAATTGCGGTCGCCGTTATCCAGACTGCGCACGGAACTGGAGGTAACTCTGCGGCGGCCACGCGATGTGGCGGAATACATTGAAACGGTACGCTCCTGTCTTGAAGAAGTCGATCGTTTGACACTGCTGGTGGAAGCGTTGCTGGTATTGGCCCGGCTTGATGCTGGCCAGGAACAGTATCCGGTTGAAACAGTTTTCCTTAATATTCTGGTTGAGGAGGTAGTCGACAGGATGCAACCGGTTGCCGACGCACGTCAGGTGTGGATTACTGCAAAACCCTTACCACCGCTTACCGCAAGCATTGCCCGCAGCACTGTAAGCGTGGTTCTCACCAACCTTCTGGATAATGCCGTAAAATTTTCGCCGCCCGGCGGATGTGTGACTATCCGGATAGCCATCGACGGCCCTGAAGCGGTTATAAGTGTGTCAGATAGCGGACCGGGCATGCAGCTTGATGAGATTCCGCAACTGTTTGAGCGTTTCTACCGGGGAGCCGTTGCCCGAACCAATACCGTACCCGGGTCGGGCCTCGGCCTCGCCATCTCGCAAGCCATCATGCGCCGCCACGGCGGAAGGATTGAGGCTGCCAATCTTCCTGACGGGGGCGCCGTTTTTTCGGCAAGAATGCCTCTACAAAAACAATCAGACTATTAGGAAGCGCTGATTCATGCCTATCCCCGCCATTTGGCAATCAAAGTCACAGAACTGTATTTTTGTCCAAATAGACCTTCTGAGTTTTAGACAATATGCTGCCTGAGTGAGAGAGCATCATGTGGCTACAACCTGGATACCGGTGGCAAAACCGGTCATCAAGTCAAGAGTCTGTTGAGTTCCGGCCCCGCAGTGCGTTCAGTATGGTCGGGTAGTCGAAATTTCCCGTCAGGCGTGACAGCGTACAACCCAAACCCGAATCGATTTCACTGACCTGCCGAATCACTGCCGTAATTTGTTCCTGATCCAGCTTCTCCAGGGCGCCCAGGAGTTTAGTACGCAATGCGTCCGGCAACACGGCCAGCAACGCCGGGGTCAACATGACAGAAGCAGCGGCTTCCTTTTCTTCGGTATAGCGATAGGTTATGCCCAGTTGTCGCGCCAGGCTGTCGTAGATTTCATTGAAACGGTAGGGCTTGCTCACAAAGTCATCCATACCGGCATCCAGCATTGCCTGTCGTTCGTCCTTGAAGGCCGAAGCGGTTACCGCGACGATCTTCACGGTTCGGCCATCAGGTAGCTGGCGAATGCGCCGCGCGGCTTCCCCGCCATCCATGACCGGCATGCGCCTGTCCATCCAGATAAGATCGGGGCGCCAGTCCTGGAAAAAATTCACGCATTGCTCGCCGTTTTCAGCCACTTTCACCTCAAGCCCGATATCGGTCATCAATCTGCTGAGCAGCAATTGATTTTCAGCCTGGTCTTCGGCGATCAAAATACGGTAGCGGGGCTGGCCAGGAGCAAGCCCCGCTACCTCGCCATGCGTCTCGGATTTGAGTACATCGTCGGCTCTCGCCAGTTCTATCGGTAATTCGATGCGGAACAGCGAACCCTTGCCCGGTGTGCTTTCGACGACGATAATGCTGCCGCCCATTAATGCCATTAACTGGGATGAGATGGCCAAACCCAGCCCGGTGCCTTTTTGCTTCTCCTCCTTTCCCAATTGTACAAAGGGCTTGAATAAACGCCTCTGGTTTTCCGGGCTGATGCCTGGGCCGGTATCCTCAATATCTATCAGCAGAGATTGAATGGTATTACCCGTTATGTTCATTCGGATGGTTACGCTGCCGTGTTCGGTAAATTTCACCGCGTTGCCCACCAGATTAACCAGTACCTGGCGCAGGCGCTCAACGTCGCCTTTGATGTATTGGGGAACATAAGGCGTATGTACGATCAAGAGCTGCAATCCTTTTTCATGAGCGCGCGCCTTTATCATTTCGGTAACATCCCGCACCATACCCAAAAGATCGAACGGCGCAATCTCCAGTTGCAGGCGTCCCACATCAATTTTCGCCATGTCCAGCACATCATTGATCAGGTTCAACAGATGTTCGCCGCTACGGTTGATGATGTTGAGGTTTTCGCGCTGGCTTTCGGTTATCTGGGGGTCGCGGCGCATCATACTGGAGAAGCCGAGAATGGCATTCATCGGCGTGCGCAATTCGTGACTCATATTGGCTAAAAACAGGCTCTTGGCCTTGTTGGCCGCTTCGGCGGCATCGCGCGCCAGTATCAGTTCCGCCGTGCGTTGCCGTACGGTTTCCTCCAGATGATCCGTGTAGCGCCGGCGTGCGCTGATGTCGCGAATATTGCATTGGATGACCTGCGTTTTAGCCTCCATATAGACATTGCTAATGAACTCCGCATGGATTTCTTCCCCGCTGGCGGTTTCCAGCGGCAGGTCTTCGTAGCGTATATATTCTTTACTCTGCAACTTCAGAAAGTGCGTCTTATTGGCCGCGATATTCTTGAAAGAACCGATATCCCATAGGTGCTTTTCGAGCAGTGCTTCCAGCGAGTAGCCAAGCAGATCGATCAGAAATTGATTGGCGTCCACTATCATGCCGGATTTCGCATTGAGAATCAGAATGCCGTCTTGCGCCGCATTGAAAAGACAATGGTAACGAATCAGCAAGTCTTCGTTTGTCATCTTTTCTTCTGTAGTTGCCGGCACGACGTCGCTGTGCATATTGTTCGTTGTCATATCGCCCTCGCATTAGGGAAACACCGATTGTGGATGCGTTTAAACCAACGACGCCAAAGTCCCATAGGCGCAGCTGTAGCGGCTTGTATTCAGACTCCCGGCAACACCTGCTTGAAAACCTCGAGCAGATCCGGTCCGCCTACGGGTTTAACCAGCCAGGCCGATAGCGCCCAGTTGCTTTGCCTCGTCGCGCTTGGCCTGCTGGTTCTCGGTGGTGAGCCCCGGAATCGGGATAAAACGGAAACCGGGCAGTGTGCGCGCATGGCAAATCAGATCGATACCGTCCATATTCGGCATATTTGATGTCGGTATTGATAAGGCCGGGGTTCGCGCCGCTTTTCAGCCGGCCGGGCGCAATTTCCTCGTCTGCCGCCGATAAGACCCTGTACCCGGGAATGTCCATGATGTTTTGCAAACTCATGGGCATGGTGGCTGAATCGTCTACGACCCCGATCGTTTTAGTCATTGATTTAACTCCTGTTGCGCAAGAGCGGATTTTAACCACGCAGCTAAAACTTCATCCTCCGGCCAGGCTGAGATCTGCGCTTTTGCTGCCATCAATACCTGCAGGTTGGCCGCATGCAGATGGCTGCATGCGGAAAGCGCCAGTTTGCCTTTTGTGTGCTTTTGCAGCCATTCGAGCAGTGTTTCCGCTTCGTCCGCGCCAACCACACCGTCGAAACGGGCCGTGTTTTTTTGATATTCGATAGCCATTAAATCAGCTCCCTGAAATTCAGCACCATCAGTACCGAGCCGTCGCCAAGCAACGCCGAACCGGCGTAGCCGGGAAGGCCGCCCAGAATGCCGGTCAGCGGTTTGAGGATGATATCCACGGTTTCACGAAAATCGTCGACGATGACGCCAATCAGATCGTCATGCACGCGCACCACCATCACCGCCAGTTCGCCGTCCTCATTAGCCCGTTGCGGTACGTTCAGAGCCAATAAATCATTGAGCGACAGCAACGGAATTATGCGTTCGCGCAAGACTGCGGTCAGTCGCCGCTGGATGGAGCGAATCGCGGAGCGCGATACTCTGACCGTTTCCACCACACTTTCCATCGGCACGCCGAACACTTTATCGTTGGTTACGATGATCATCACATTGCTGACCGCCATCGACAGCGGCAATGACAAACGGATACGGGTGCCTCTGCCTTTTTCGCTGTCCAATGTAACGATGCCGCCGATCTTTTCCACGGTGCTGCGCACCACGTCCATGCCGACGCCGCGCCCCGATAGATCGGACACTACGGCAGCGGTGGAAAAACCGGCGGCAAACACCAGGTTAACGGCCTCCCGATCGGTGATACGCTCCAGCATGGCCTCATCTATCAGGCCGTTTTCATAGGCTTTGCGCTTGATAATGTCCGGATCGATGCCTTTGCCGTCGTCGGCTATATCTATCAGCACACGATCCGATTCCTGACTGGCGCATATACTCAAGCGTCCGGCCGCCGGCTTGCCGGCGGCGCGGCGTTGACCCGGCGGCTCCAGACCATGATCCAGACTGTTGCGTACGATATGAATCAGGGGGTCGGCCAAGGCTTCGATAATGTTCTTATCCGCCTCGGTATCCTCTCCTGCCAGCACCAGGTTGACTTCCTTGCCTAGTTTCCTTGATGTGTCGCGTACCAGACGCGGGAATCGTTGAAAAATAAATGATACCGGCATCATGCGTATCTGCATGATGGCATCCTGCATTTCTTCGGCGATACGGTTGACCACGGCGTATTGCGCCTTGATTTCGCGCGCAAGCTCGCTTGCTCCGTATTGCGCTTCGGCACGATTGGCGAGATAAGGCAAACTGTTTTTGGCTACCACCATTTCGCCGATCAAACTCATTAGCCGATCAATTTTTCCCTGATCTACCTTGAGCGTTCTCGCGACGGCATAGCTGTCCTCGGCGCGGCGCCCGAACTTGATCTCCACGTCAGGATGAGACGCCGTACTTACGGAAGGCTCTTCGTACGCAGGCGCTGTATTATCCGGTGTTTCCGGTAGCGGCTGCCCCGTAAATCCGGCTGAACTGCATTCGGACGTACGAAGAGCGGCGCGCAGCCCCGATGCCCTGGGGAGCGGGGGAACTTCCCTGCAGGTTTGACTGTTTTTCTCTTTCTCCGGCAATTCGGGCAGGAATTCATCCAGCCAAGTTTGCAAAGGCAGCGCTTTGACCTCGGTCAAGGCAAGCGCCAGCGACTTTTCCAAACTTGCCAGTAATTCCTTTCTTCCCGTCGCGCGCAAACAAGCCGCCAAAGTGGCCGCGACTGACTGCAAGCGTCCAGGCAACCACGCGTCGTTATCCGGTAAACTCAATATTTCGCGCTGAGACTGAACGATGGCACGGAAACCGTCGACATCGGATTCCGAACCCGGTACGCCGTTGTTATCGTCATGAGGCGCGGCCAGGACCAGGGCTGGTATGGCAGTTATGCCGACTTGTTCGGGAATATAGCGGAACAGCTCATGCAATATGGCAGGTTCAGCCGCGGTCAGCGCCCGAAAAACAAGCTGGCAACGATATGCATCCAACTCTGCCAGAGGCGGCATTGCCTGCGCAGAGGCGATGCCGCCCCAAACGGTTTCCGGGATTTGCAGCATCAGGAATAACGGGTCTTCGCCTTTGAAAAAGCAGTCTGCTTCCGGGGTATACTCCAGCCACGACAGGGGCGAGCCTGCCATGACATCGCGGTAAAGCCGCATGCGCAGGGCTGCAGGCAGTTCGCTTAAGGCCAGGGAAAGCGACGCGCTGATTGCGGCGGTTTTTGCTGGACCCGGGACCGATTCGACGGATTTGACTTCGCCGCTATCGCCCATCAATTGTTGCAGCGATTTGGCCAGATGCGCCGAGTAATCGGCGTGTGCGGCGCTGCTGCTTCCCGTTGCCTCGATTTCGTCCATCAACAGGCCGACGAAATCCATGGTCTCCAGCAAGCGGTCCGCCAGGGACTCGGAATAGGCCACGCGTCCATCGCGCACCGTATCCAGCAAGTCTTCGCCGGCATGCAGCACCCGTGTCATTTCCGGGAACTCGAACAGACCGCTGCCGCCTTTCAGCGTATGCACCAGACGAAACAGTTCTTTCATCAGTTCCGGGCTGCCGGGGCTAGTCTCAAGCTGTAAAAGTTTTTCACCGATGCCTTGCAACAAGTCGCGCGCCTCGGAAATAAATTGTTCCAGTAAAGGAGTCATGGACGCACCTTGCCAATATATATTTCGCCCAGCAGCAAGCATGCGTGCGACAACAGTTGCGCCGGTTTGACCGGTTTGAGCAAATAAAGGTTGGCGCCCGCAATAAAAGCCCGGATTCGATCTTTGGCTGAGGCTTCGGCGGAAACCATAATCGCCGGCGCCTGCGGCATACCGCGGCTGCGCAGATCCTTAAGGAGACCATAACCATCCAGCTTGGACATGTTCACATCGACGATATACAGGTCGAACGGCGCTCGCAGGGTCTTTTCCAATGCTTCGATACCGTTGACGGCCTCTTCTACAGCAAAACAGGCTGATTCGAGGATCTTGCGATGGTAGAGGCGAACCGTGGCCGCATCATCGACAATGAGGATGCGCTTCATATATCCTGCCGGGGCTTTTGGTAGACTATGGCTTCGGGAAATTTACGTACCCGAAACAGCGAGGACGTGCGGCTCATGGATTCCGAATGACCGAGACAAATAAAACCGCCCGGATTAAGCGCATCGAAAAAGGTTTCGGCCGCCAGATGGCGCGATAAGTTATCGAAATAAATCAAAAGGTTTCGACAAAAAATAATATCGAAGTTGCGATAAGCCCGTACATCGGAGGTATCCATCAGATTGACGCGGGTGAACTCCACGGATTGCTTGATATCCTCATTAATTTTGTAATTGCAGCCGATCGGAGTGAAATATTTTGTCAACAGGTACGGCGGCAGGTGCTGCACCGAGCGGGGAGAGTAGACTCCACGCCGTGCCAGGCTGATAATCCGGGTATCGATGTCCGAGGAAAGAACTTCCACATCCCAAAGATGAATGCCCGGCCAGTATTCCAGCAGGTAAATCACAATCGAATAGGCCTCTTCGCCCGATGAAGAAGGTATCGACCAGATGCGTAGCGGAGAGTTGTTTGTTTTGTACTGAACGATTTCCCCCAGCAGGCCGGTGACCATGCACTGGAATTGGTATTCTTCACGAAAAAAATAGGTCTCATTAACCGTCATCAGGTTAATCAATGCCTGTAGCTCTTCGCCGCCAGTCTCAAAGCGCAGCAGGACAAAGTAGCTGCGGAAGCTTTCCGAACCGGTCGCATCAATACGCTCCAGCAGGCGCTTATCGACAAAGTAACGTTTGCAGTCTTCGAAATAGATGCCGGATTTGCGATAAAAATATTCACGGAACTTCAGAAAGTCCTCTTCGCAGATCGTCATGCCCGTCTTGTTAGCGGCTGCGGTCTTCATTGAGGCGCTTCAGGGCTAGATCGGTCACGAATGCAATATAGGGTTCTTCCGGAAAACGTAACGGAAGGCGTTCCAGCGCTGTCCTGGAAATTTCGGAAGCAAGCTCGCTGAGCAAATCTGCCGCCGTCGCGCAGACATTGACATGCGGATCGTGCTCTATCACGGCCTTCAGCCAGACCTCCACCCGGGGATGGCGCAACGATTCGAGAATACTCACTGCGAAGATACGTACATCGGGATCGTTGTCGGAGAGCAGCGTGTCCATGATGGGCGCGACTTCCGCCGGTAATTCCTTCATCGCCTCCATGGCCGCGTTGCGCAAGGCGACGTCTTCACTGCGCAGACATTCCACCAGTCCATCCACGGCCTCCTTATCGCCCAGACGCGTCAGCGCGGTAAGGATGGCGTTGCGTACGGCGGCATTGGGCTCGCGTTTCAGTCTGGCCGCCAGAGCGCCGCCGGCAGCCGGAAATTCCGCCAGATCGCGCACAGCCCAGCGTCTGATCACCTCATCGCCGCTGTTCAGCGCTGCCGTCAAACCATCGAAATCTCTCGGTCGTTGCCGTTTATCTTCTCCGCTAATTTGTGGTGCTTGCTGCTTTATTATGGGCATATATCATCCCGTAGGCCTATTTGACCCAGCTAATAATCTGATTGGCGATCTTGTCCGCGCTCAGTACGATGGACGCCCCCCCGCGTTTGATCAATTCTGCGGGCATGCCGAATACCACGGCGCTTTCCTCCGACTCGGCGATGGTGCGTCCGCCGCGTTTTTTGATCTCGGCAAAAGCATCGGCGCCGTCATAGCCCATGCCGGTAAGCATTACCGCTACGACGCGCGCCGGGTCCCAGTGTTCCAAAGCCGAACGCCCCATCAGTTCCACCGAAGGATGCCATAGAAAATCCTTGCTTTCCGGCATGGCCAATACCGTGACGCAGGCGCCGCGTCGCGTCAGCACCAGGTCCGCACCGCCCTTGCCGATGTAAATGGCGCCCGCTTCAAGCGGCATGGCGCGCGCGGCCTCTATCACCCGCAATGGACACAGCTCGTTCATACGCACGGCAAACGGCAGGGTAAAACTGGCCGGCATATGTTGGGCTACCAGTACCGGCCATGGGAGATCCGCCGGCAGTAAAGGCAGGATATCCTCCAATGTGCGCGGCCCGCCGGTGGATACGCCGATGATGACCACGCACTCGCCGGCAATACCGCGCCGCACGATTGCCGGACACGGCGGCTTTTGTTGTGTGCGTTCGTCCTTGATGCGCGAAGCGAGCCCTCGTGCGGTTTTCGGCCTGGCGCGTGACGCCGTGCGAACTTTGCTTATTAATTCTCTGCGAATCAGGTCGATGGAGAGCGAAATGGTGCCCTCCGGCTTGCCCACGTAATCCACCGCCCCCAAAGCCAGCGCCTCGAATGTAGCCAGAGCGCCTTTTTCCGTCAACGACGACACCATGACCACCGGCACCAGCCGTTGCGCCATGATCAGCGACAACGCGGTCAGGCCATCCATTTCCGGCATGTTGATGTCCAAAGCCACCACATCCGGTTTGAAAAAAGTGTTTTCTTCGACCGCTTCCTTGCCGTTACGCGCCAGACGAATTTCGAAACCGCCCTCGGCCTCGAATAGCGCGATCAGCTGGCGGCGCATCAACGCCGAGTCATCGACTATGAGCAGTTTAATCAAGGCAGTGGCCGTTTACTGCGTCAACGCCGCCAGTCCTTGCAGTTCCCGGCCTTCCATCAGGCGGGAAGGATCGATCAACTGGATGATGCGCTTCTGTTTTTCCAGGTTGGCGATGCGCGCGATCACGCGCGCCTGCTCTCCGGAAAGCCGCGGCGACGCTTCGATGGCGTTTTTGGGAATTTTCAGCACTTCGGTGACTGAATCGACGATGAAACCGGTGCGCACGCCGTCGAACCGGTACACCATGATGCGCTGATGATCGTTGCGCTCCGCCGCCTCCAATCCCAGGCGCAGGCGCTGGTCGATAACCGGCAACACGGCTCCGCGCAGGTTAATGACGCCCTCGACGAACTCAGGCGCCTTGGGAACACGGGTGAGTTCGTCGGGCACCCGCACGATTTCCTGTACGCTGTCGATCGGCACGCCAAACTCTTCCTTGCCGAGCCGGAACACCACCATCTGTTCATCGTCTTCCATGCCATCATCCTGCGGGTTGCCGCTTGCATTCAGCGCGTTTTCGTCCTGCATTTTCTCCACAACGCTCAAGACCTCCCTGATGGCCGAATGGCGGAACATGTTGCCTACGGATATGATCGATACCAGACGCCTGCCTTCATCCAACCGGCAAATTTCGCTGATGTCGGCCGACTCGCCGTCGCGGGCAAACAGACCGGGCATGGCGTCGACATGCGCCTTGGCTACGCGCAGTACTTCATTAACGCTGTCCATGACTATCCCGATTGAGGCCGCTCCCAGGGAAACCACGACGATACGGCTGCGTTCATCGACGTCCTGCGGCGGCAACGCAAACATGTGGCGCAAACTGACCAGCGGCAGCAGCCGGTTTCTGAGCGTCATCACTCCCAGTACATGCGCTTCGGAGTGCGGTACATGAATGATATGCTCAGGTACCTGCACGATTTCCTGCACATCGTCGATAGTAATGGCATATTCCTGCCCGGCGACGACAAAACTCACCAGTTGCAGTTCGTCGCCCGCTTTTTCCTCTTTTTTTGCCGTTTCGCTGCGAGTGCTCGCCAACCCGTTCACGCCGGCACGGGATAGCGCGGCAATTTCGGTGAATTCACAGGCTATCAGTTTGGCGAAGTCCAGCACCATAATCATCGCGTGTCCGCCGACATCCTTCAGCAATCCAGCCAGGAAATCGGTATTGACTGTACCGCTAATAGCGCCGACGTCCTCTATCTTGCCGGACTCGGCCGCGACCACGCTGGCGACGCGATCCACCACAAAACCCAGCGGTTGCCCCAGGTCGATGACTACTGCGCGCGTGGAATCGTCGTATTCACGCTCGGGAAAGCCGAAAATGCGGCGTAGCGAAATGATCGGCAGCACCTTGCCGCGCAGGTTGGCAAGGCCTTCCAGAGTAGGCGGCGCCAGCGGCACGCACACCACTTCGGGTACGCGGATGATTTCCTGTACCGGCGCCATATCCACGGCAAACACTTCATCGCCGACAACAAAAGTGACGAACTGGCAGATGTTGGTTTCCAGCGCCTGACGGATATCTTGCTCCGGTAGGATACTATCCTGTGGCTGTTCCAGCGTTTCGGTAGTCATACAACCTCCAAGGGATCAGTGGCGGATATTCAGGCGCTTTGCAGTTCATCGGCGAGCGAGGCGATTTCTTCGATGGCGGCCGCAAGTTCTTCAGCTCCCTTGGATTGCTGCGTGGCGGCGGCACCTGCTTCCGTAGCCGCTTTATCGGCTTCCTGGGCGGCAGCGGAAATCTGATCCACACCCGTTTTTACCTGCCCCAGGGCCACCGCCACTTCGTTGGCAACGTCCAGGATACCCTGAGCGCCTTTTTCCACGTCAGCGACATCGGTTTCAATGGTTACCAACGCCGCAGTGCTGAACCTGGCCTTTTCCACCGAATCCAACGCAGCAGCCACGATTTCATCAAGATCGCGGCTCACCACGCCGATCTGGTCCTGCACCGCCTTGACCAAATCCTTGATATGCTCGGCATTTTCCGCGGAATCGTGAGCCAGGTTGCGAATGTCGGTGGCCACCACCACGAAACCCTTGCCAAACTCGCCGGCGCGCGCGGCTTCGATGGAGCCGTTGACCGCCAGCATGTTGGTCTGTATCGATACGGTGGCGATGGCGTCAACGATCTTGTCGATGCGCCGCGACACCAGCTCCAGATTCTTGACCCGCTTGATGCTGCCCGTGGAAGCATCGGCCGAAGCGCTGATGCCGCTGATCAATGCATTGATGGATGTCTTGTTGATATCGAGCAGGCCTCTGATGGCGTTTACTTTTTCCAGGCCGACAGTACCCCGCGCTTGCGCCAGCTCCAGGCCTTTCTCAATCTGGGTAAGAGCGGAAGCGGATTCTTCGGTAGCGGCGGCCTGTGTCTGCGCTCCTTTTCTTATCTGTTCGATGGCGGTCATGATTTGGGTGCCGGAACGGTTGATTTCCTGTACCGCGGAGGAAAGCTCTTCGGCGGCGGAAGCGACCTCTTCAGCGCTCTTGGCGACATCGGTGGAATTCTTGAGTTCATCGGCCTGTTCCGACAGGTTTTGCGACAATTGCTCGCATTCGGCCAAAGCCTGTGCCTGTTCGGCAACGGTCTTACCGGTTTCCTCGGCTGCGGTGGATTGTTCGCCGGCTGCGGAAGCGATGCTTTCCGAAGCTTGAAGCGCTTGCTGGGAGGCGGTGTTGGATTGCTGAGCGCCGGTTGCGATTTCGCGCACGCCACTGCTCACTTCAACCGCATCGACGCGGATTTGCTCCAGTTGCGCGATGATGGTTTTCCCATGTTCAATTTCGCCTTCCGCGGTTTTGGCGGAGGTGTTGATATCGTCGGCAATCGCCTTGACTTCCAGCTGGATTTGTCCCACCAGGTCTTGAATCTGCTTCGCGCTCTTCTCCGAGGTTTCCGCCAGGGTGCGTACTTCATCGGCAACCACGGCGAAACCCTTGCCGTGCTGGCCGGCGCGCGCCGCTTCGATGGCGGCATTCAGTGCGAGCAGGTTGGTCTGGTCGGCGATGCGTCCCACCGCCTTGACGATGTCGCCGATGTTGGCGGCCTGCCTTTCCAGCTCAATGACCATCGCCACGGAAGCTATCTGGCGCTGCGCCGCAACACTGACGTTGTTGACCAGGTTGGCGACTTCGGCACCGGTTTTGGACACCAGAATCTGGCAGGCGTCCATCTTGGTTTGACTTATATCGGCGTTTTGCATCTGACTGGTAATGCCGCCGGCCACCTGAGTCAATGCCGCCATCGACTCCTGGGCTGCGCCGGAAGCTTCCTCGGCGCCGGTGGCAATCTGATCGGAAGCGCGCTTCAGTTCTTCGGCCGCGGCGGCGGCCTCGTTGACACCGGCGGACAATTGCCCGGTAGCGGCGGCGATACGCTCAGCCGCTTGTTGTTGCTTGGCCAGGGTACGCGCTTTCTTACGCTGAGCTTCCGCATCCCTGGTAGTAGCGGCTGACGTACGGACTTCGCCCGACACGTCACGGTATGCGTTCACAGGTTTTTTGATGATAGCCATGGGGATCTCCTTTGAGGATGCGGTCAGGCCGAAAGTCAGGTCGTGGGGATATAAGCGCAGTCGCTGGTATTCAGACGACGGTTGCGAAAGTTTAATCGAAATGCCGGGCGCCAACGGTGCGGTAGCGCGCATATAGATCGTTATAGCCGATTTATTTTCCGGAGCCCGATTTTCGCATTGCTGCAATGTCCTCAGTTTGGATAGACAAGACGTTGTCGCAATCAGCCGGCACTATCCCGCCATTGTCGCGACTGGCTTGCAGAGCGGTTTAACCGGACGATGCGTAGCAGTCTTTCAAACAACAAGCACGCGTAGCGCCCCGCAATCAGCATATCAGCCCACCCGGATTATTTGGGAATGACCGCCGCACCCCGAAAACCGCAGACCTATGAAGGTCGTAGAATTCCGGGATCACCGGGACTAGCGGCGCGGACGAACCGGCTGCCGGTGTGTACGGACAGCTTATCGACAAAATCTAGCACCATGGCGCCCTGACTCTGCTGACCTTTATATTGCATCCTAAAAAGAAACAATCAATACACCATTAGTTTGCAATGATTTACATTTTTTTTATACCCCCGCAAATAGTATGACGGCAACACTTGAAATGAGGGTTGCATGATGGACTTGTTGTACTTGGCTTTATTGGCGGTATTTGTAGTGCTTATCTGGTGGCTGATTGACGGCTGCGCCGGTTTGGAGGAGCGGCCATGACCATCGAGTATGGAATTGCATTGGCAATCGTGGTCGCGTTGATGGTTTACCTGATCGCGGTGCTGGTCAAACCGGAGGATTACACATGACGGGGTCTTCGATGCTCCTGCTGGGAGCTTTTCTGCTGGTATTGCTGGCGTCGGTCAAACCGTTGGGAGTTTTCGTGGCGCAGGCCATGGAAACAAGCTCTGTTTATATCCGCTGGGCTGCGCCTTTCGAACGGCGCTTGTTTCGTCTATTGGGTATCGACGCCGAACGCGAAATGAACTGGAAAGACTATGCGCTGGCGCTGCTGCTGTTCAACACCGTGGCGGTGTTGTGGGCGTATCTGCTGCAACGCCTGCAAGGCTTTTTACCGCTGAATCCGCAAGAACTCGGGGCCGTATCCGCCGACTCGGCTTTAAATACTGCCATATCCTTTATCACCGCAGCATGCTGGCAGGCTTACGCCGGCGAAGCGACCATGAGTTATCTGACGCAGATGCTGGGTTTGGGCGTACTCAATTTCATCGCGCCGGCTACCGGCCTTTGTGTCGCGTTTGCGTTGTTTCGCGGCTTTGCGCGCCATGAAACCCGGCTGATCGGCAACTTCTGGGTCGATATGCTGCGTTCCTGTCTGTACATCCTGTTGCCGTTGTATTTGATACTGGCCGTGTTTCTGGTCAGTCAGGGCGCGATACAGAACTTTCTACCCTATCAGCCGGTGCAGGCCTTGCAGAACAGCGCCGAAGCATCGTCTCTGCTATTGCCCATGGGGCCGGCGGCGTCTCTGGACGCATCCAAAGTGCTCGGCGACAACGGCGGCGGTTTCTTTAACGTCAACGCCGCGCATCCGTTCGAGAATCCGACCGCATTCGCCAACTTTGCCGGCATGCTGGCGATGTTTTTGCTGCCTGCCGCGTTGTGTTACAGCTTCGGACGCATCGTCGGCGATACGCGTCAGGGCTGGGTCATGTTCGGTGCGATGACCGTCATGTTTGTCGGCTCCGCGATAGTCGCGCTGTGTTTCGAACAGGCCGGCAACCCGTTGCTGACGCCGCTGGGCATTGATCAAAACCCCGGCGCGCTGCAGGCGGGAGGCAATATGGAAGGCAAGGAGTCGCGCTTCGGCATAGCCGGCTCGGTGTTGTGGGCGGTCATTACCACCGCCTCCGGCACCGGCGGCACCAATGCGATGCACGATTCGTTTACGCCTGTCGGAGGTCTGGTACCGCTGTGGTTGATGCAGATCGGCGAAGTGGTGTTCGGCGGCGTCGGCGTCGGCCTGATCGGCATGATCGTGTTCGCCATGCTGGCGGTTTTTCTGGCCGGACTGATGATCGGCAGAACCCCCGAGTACCTGGGCAAGAAAATCGAAAGCTTCGAAATGAAAATGGTGTCGATCTCGATACTGGTCACGCCGCTGCTGGTGCTGCTCGGCACCGCCATCGCCGTGAGTCTGGATGTCGGCAAGGCCGGGATGCTGAACGCGGGAGCGCACGGTTTCAGCGAAATTCTGTACGGTTTTTCGTCGACCGCGAACAACAACGGCAGCGCATTTGCCGGCTTGTCGGCCAATACCCCGTTTTACAACAGCCTGTTCGCCACCGCGCTCTGGTTCGGACGTTTTGCCGCGCTGATTCCGTATCTGGCGATTGCCGGTTCGCTGGCGCAAAAGCACAGGCTGGAAGCAGGCGAAGGCACTTTGCCGACGCATGGCCTGCTGTTCGGCGCGTGGCTGGTGGGGACGGTGCTGATCGTCGGCGCGCTGACCTATTTCCCGGCATTGGCGCTGGGACCGTTTGCCGAACATTTCGCGCTGTCGCCTCAAACCACTACCTGGAGCCATCCATGAAACAACCGATGTTTTCTTTGTTGAGCCCGCAAGCACTCAAACCGGCTTTATGGGAATCGCTGGCAAAAATGGCGCCTCGTGTGCAGATGAAAAATCCGGTGATGTTCGTATGCTACATCGGCAGTATTGCCACGAGCGTATTACTGCTGCAGGCGCTGTTGACCGGAAAGGACGCGGATACGGTCAGTTTCATCCTCGCCATCGCCTTATGGCTGTGGTTTACCGTGCTGTTTGCCAATATCGCCGAGGCGCTGGCGGAAGGGCGAAGCAAGGCGCAGGCCGCTACGCTGCGTTCCATGCGTAAAACGGCGGAGGCCAAAAAACTGCGCGGCGCAAAGCATGATGCGGATTGGACCCCGGTATCCGCCGGCGAACTGCGTTGCGGCGATGTGTTTCTGGTGGAGGCGGGCGACGTCATTCCGGCGGACGGCGAGATCGTCGAAGGCGCCGCTTCGGTCGACGAAAGCGCGATTACCGGCGAATCGGCCTCGGTGGTGCGCGAATCGGGCGGCGATTTCTGCTCGGTAACCGGCGGCACCGTGGTGTTGTCCGACTGGCTGGTGGTGCGGGTTGCCGCCGATCCGGGCGACAGCTTCCTGGATCGCATGATCGCAATGGTCGAATCCGCCAAGCGCAGCAAGACGCCGAACGAAATCGCATTGACCATTGTACTGGTCATGCTGACCTTCGTATTTCTGGTGGTCGCCGCATCGATACTGCCTTATGCCCTTTTCAGCGCAAACGCAGGCGGGACGCCGGTCAGCATTCCGGTGCTGGTTGCATTGCTGATTTGCCTGATACCGACCACCATCGGCGGCTTGTTGTCGGCGATCGGCGTGGCGGGCATGAGCCGGATGTTTCAGGCCAACGTCATCGCCACCTCGGGACGCGCGGTGGAAGCCGCCGGCGATGTCGATGTGCTGATGCTGGACAAAACCGGCACCATCACTTTCGGCCATCGCCATGCGACCGATTTTTATCCCGCGCCGGGTGTTACCGAGCAAATGCTGGCCGAAGCGGCAGTGTTGTCCTCACTGGCCGATGAAACCCCGGAAGGGCGCAGCATCGTTCTGTTGGCGCATCAGTGCTACAGCCTGAAAAACAGTTACGATCCGGAAGAGATCGACGCAGTGATTCCGTTTACCGCGCGCACGCGCATGAGCGGCGTCGATATGCACGGACGCCAGTTGCGCAAGGGCGCCGCCGATGCGGTGCAGCGTTATGTCGAAGCGCAGGGCCGCACCGTTCCCGAGCAGGTGCGCCGGCGCGTCGAATCCGTGGCCAATAACGGCAGCACGCCGCTGGTGGTCACCGACGGCGCAACCGTGCTCGGCGTCATCGAACTGAAGGATGTCGTCAAAAGCGGCATACGCGAGCGTTTCGCCGACCTGCGGCGCATGGGCATACGAACCATCATGATCACCGGCGACAATCATCTGACCGCGGCGGCGATAGCTGCGGAAGCGGGCGTCGACGAGTTTCTTTCGGAAGCCACCCCGGAAGCCAAACTGGAGCTGATCCGCACGCACAAATCCGCGGGGCGCGTCGTCGCGATGACCGGGGACGGCACCAACGACGCCCCGGCGCTGGCCCAGGCCGATGTTGCTGTAGCGATGAACAGCGGCACGCAGGCGGCGAAGGAAGCTTCCAACATGGTGGATCTGGATTCCAATCCGACCAAGCTGATCGAGATCGTCGAAATCGGCAAGCAGATGCTGATGACGCGCGGCGCGCTGACCACCTTCAGCGTCGCCAACGATGTCGCCAAATATTTCGCGATCATTCCGGCGGCGTTTGTCGGCGTATACCCGCAACTCGGCGCGATGAACGTGATGAATCTGGCGACGCCGTCTTCGGCGATCCTGTCGGCGGTGATATTCAATGCGCTGATTATCGTGCTGTTGATTCCGTTGGCGCTGAAAGGCGTGACTTACCGGCCTTTGGGCGCGGCGCAGTTGTTTGGCAGGAATCTGCTGGTGTACGGTGTGGGCGGTTTTTTTGCGCCGTTCATAGGGATCAAGGTGATTGATATGGCGTTGACCACATTGAGTTTTATATAGAGCAGCTCATTGTAACCATGCACATCTGAGTTTCTAAATAAATGACCCCCCTAAACTTTTGAAATGCCCTGTAGGAGCGGGCTTTAGCCCGCGAGCGGTCTGTTGGTCTGTTATTTGCCGGCTAAAGCCCGCTCCTACAAAGATATATAAAAAGCGGAGTAGAAATGAACAACATAATCAGACCGTTATTCACGAGTTTTATTTTTCTGACCTTGGTAACCGGGGTGGGATACCCGCTGCTGGTTACCGCGATAGGCCAGAAATTTTTCCCCTATCAGGCCAACGGCAGCCTGATCGAGCGTCAAGGCAAGGTAATCGGCTCGCAGCTGATCGGCCAGAGTTTTACCGAGCCGCAGTATTTCTGGGGCAGGCTCTCGGCGACATCCCCTACCCCCTATAATTCAGGGTTGTCGGGAGGCTCCAACCTGGGGCCGCTGAATCCGGCGCTGCTACAGAACGCGCAGGCGCGCCTGGATGCGCTGCATGCCGCCGACCCCGGTAATCAGGCGGCGGTGCCGATCGACCTGGTAACGTCCTCCGCGAGCGGACTGGACCCGGAAATAAGCCTGGCAGCAGTGGAATATCAATTGAAACGCGTCGCGAATTCGCGTCATTTATCGGAAGCGCGTTTGCGAGCGCTGGTGAATGCGCAGGTACAACACCCATGGCTGGGGTTTGTCGGGGAAACGCGAGTGAATGTTCTGACGTTAAATCTGGCGTTGGATGCGATGATCCACCCTTGAGTTTTCCGTCAACGGAATAGTTATTCGGTTAATAATTAAGTGAGGTATATACAATGGAAATTGCAAGATATCTTCCGCGCATGTTGATAGAATTTTTCTTTTTTGTAACCTTTCTTCTGGTTTTTTGGCGGGTTTTCCTGTTCAGAAAACAAAAATAACCGCGGACCCGGACGGGGTGTGCGGCAATCGCTCAAAGGCGTTTCTTGCACGTTTCGATGATGGATTCAAAAACCAGGCTCTACGGAGATGAAAAAAAAACGGCCTAATCCCGATGCATTGCTGGCGCGCGTCAAACGGACGGATGCAAAGCGGAAACGCGGAGCCTTGAAGATTTTCTTCGGCTCGGCCGCCGGGGTCGGCAAAACTTTTGCGATGCTGCTGGCCGCGCGTGAACGCATGTCGCACGACGATGTCGTCGTCGGCCTGATCGAAACTCACGGGCGCAAGGAAACCGAAGCGCTGCTGGACGGCTTCGAACTGCTGCCGCGTCTGGTTACTCGCCATAAGGGCATGACGCTCAAGGAATTCGATCTGGACGCCGCGCTCAACCGCCGGCCCGAGCTGATATTAGTGGACGAGCTCGCCCACACCAATGCGCCGGGATCGCGCCATCGCAAGCGCTGGCAGGATGTCGCGGAACTGCTGGACCTCGGCATCGATGTCTACACCACGCTGAACGTGCAGCACCTGGAGAGTCTGCACGAAGATGTGGGAAGCATCGTCGGCACGCGCATCTGGGAAACCGTACCGGATACGTTTTTTGACGCCGCCGACGAAATCGCGCTGATCGACTTGTCTCCCGACGAACTGTTGACGCGTTTGCGCGAAGGCAAGATTTACCTGCCGCAGCGCGCGGAAAATGCGATTCGCAACTTTTTCCGCAAGGGCAACCTGATCGCGCTGCGGCAACTGGCGCTCAGGCGCACCGCAGAGCGCGTCGATGCGCAGATGCAGGAGTACCGGGCGGATCACAGTATAGACAGTATCTGGCAGATCGGCGAGCGCATATTGGTTTGCATCGGCCCGAACGATCTGGCCGAGCGTTTGGTGCGGGCGGCAAAACGTCTGGCGTCGAGTCTGCATGCCGAATGGATAGCCGCCTATGTCGAAACGCCGGAGTTACAGAAATTACCGGCGGAAAAACGCGACGACATACTGCGCGCGCTGCGTTTGGCCGAAAGCCTTGGCGCATCGACAGTCACGCTGTCGGGCTCCGATATGGCGGACGCGGTGATCGCCTATGCCCACGACAACAATGTGACCAAGCTGGTGTTGGGAAAACCGGGCCGACAGGGGTGGCGGCGCTGGTTTCTCGGATCGGTGGTGGACACTATCATCAATCGAGCGCCCGATCTGAATTTCTATCTGCTGGGCGGCGAGGCCCGGTCGGCTATTATAACACAGCGACAACGCCGGTCAGCCGAGCTGATCATCGCCCCTGGGTCGGGCGATCATCAATTTTCCCGTTTTTTAGGGAGCTTGTGGATACCTTTGGTATGCACGGCAGCGGGATGGCCTTTTCGCGACGTAATCAAACCAGCCAGCATATTGATGATCTATCTGCTCGGTGTGCTCCTGGTGGCAATACGCTATGGGCGCGGGCCGTCCATACTGGCGTCATTTTCCAGCGCCGCGTTGTTTGCATTCTTTTACGCCCCGCCGATTTTTTCTTTTATGATCTCCGATCAGGAGAATATGATCGGTTTGCTGGTGATGCTGGTGGTTGCAGTCATCACCAGCGGTCTGACCGGCAAAGTGCGCGCGCAAGCCAGAATTGCCGCTTTGCGCGAAGGCCGCGCTTCGGCGCTGTATCGTTTGAGCAAGGAGCTGGCCAATGCGCGATCTGAGCAGGAAATCGTGTTGACCAGCGTGCGTCATATTCATGACGAATTTGACGCGCTCAATACCGTGATTCTGCCCGACCGAGATGGACATGCCGCTTATCCGGTCATGGCGCCGATTACCGAATCGTTGTGCGGAGTCGACCTCGGCGTAGTGCGCTGGGTAATGAACCATGCGCAGCCGGCCGGACACGGAACCCAGACCCTGCCCGGCGAACGCGCTCTTTACTGGCCGCTGACCGGATCGGAAGGCATGCTGGGCGTATTGGTGATGGAGCCTGCCAATTTGCGCCGCGTGTTTCTTCCCGAGCAGCGGCGCCTGCTGGAAACCTTCCTGAACCAGATAGCGCAGTCGCTGGAACGTGTGCGCTCGGCGGAACAGACCGGCTTTATGATGGTGCAAATGGAAGCGGAAACGCTCAGAAACTCATTGCTGAACTCAATTTCCCATGACTTGCGCACCCCGCTGGCTACCATACTGGGCGCTTCCGGCAGTCTGGAAGAAGGCGGCGAACGTCTGGACGCCGCCAGTCGCAAAAAGCTGATCCACGCAATACACGAAGAAGCGCGATTCATGTCTGATCAGACCGCTAAAATACTGGAAATGGCCAAACTCGAATCCGGCAAGGTCAATCTGCACCGGCAGTGGATTACCGTGGAGGAGATTATCGGCAGTGTTTGGCATCGTTGCGAAGATATGCTGCAGGCCAGGCGGGTAAACCTCAAGGTTACAGACGGATTGCAGCTGGTCTATGTCGATGTACCGCTGATCCAGGTGGTTATGATGAATCTGCTGGATAATGCCTGCAAATATTCTCCAGCTGATGGGGCTATTGATTTACATGCGGAAACAACACGTTATGCGCTGGAGATTTTTGTCGAAGATAACGGACCCGGAATTCCGGCGGGTCTGGAGCAAAAAATCTTCGACAAGTTTTTTCGGGTGGAGTCGGAAGGCGTGCAACGCGGCGTTGGCTTAGGTCTGTCCATATGCCGCTCCATCGTCGAGGCGCATGGCGGAGAACTGCGCGTAGAAAACAGAGCCCAGGGCGGCGCGTCTTTTCAGATAATATTGCCCGCGCATGAACAACCCCGGATCGATACGGGCGAAACGGAGATGCTGAAACCATGAACGGCAACACGCTGCGCATTCTGCTGATTGAAGACGATCCGCAAATGCGCTTGTTTTTAACAACAACCCTGGAAGATTCCGGTTGGAATGTGCTGCAAGCGGCTACCGGTAAGCAAGGCCTCAGCCTCGTCCGAAGCCACGGCCCCAATATCGTTATTCTGGACCTGGGTCTGCCGGATACGGATGGCGTCGATTTGGCGGTCAGGCTGCGCAAATTATCTCCGGTACCGATTATTGTGGTATCCGCGCGCGACCGCGAAAGCGATATTACGCGTGCGCTGGATGCCGGAGCCGATGATTATCTGACCAAGCCGTTCCGTAACGCCGAGTTGATTGCGCGCATCAAAGCAGTTGCCCGGCGCGCGGCGCGAACTGATGCGCCCTCCTTGACCGGCGTTTTCAGCGTGGGCGATTTGCGTATCGATTTCTCCCGGCGGCAGGTGTTCGTTGCCGCATCCGAGATTCATTTGACGCCGATCGAATACAAACTATTGCTGCTGCTGGCGCGTCATGCCGGTCTGGTGGTAACGCACCGGCAAATCCTGCAGGATGTCTGGGGTCCCTCGCATGCCGATCAAAGCCATTATGTGCGCATTTACATGGGACATTTGCGGCATAAGCTCGAAACCGACCCCGCGCGTCCGCGCTATATTTTAACCGAGGCGGGCGTCGGCTACAGGCTGTGGGCAGGGAACGATGCGCCGGTATTTTAAGTGTCTGTTTTTTATGATCAATCAGCTATCGTTGTGTATCTTTGCCGGAGCGGACTTGTGAAGCGAACTTCGAAGGCTCGCATCAGCGTGCCGGATAGCTCATCATTTCTTGCCTATTTTAGGCTCGGTTCCATTCAAAATACGCTTGATGTTCGCGCTATGGCGCCAAAGCAGCATTACGGCGAGTATCGCCGCGGCCAGTGTGAGCGCGATGTCCTTTAGCAACAGCCAGACGAAAACCGGCGCCAACGAGGCCGCAACCAGCGCCGACAGGGATGAAATCCTGCCCAGGAATGCAACCAGCAGCCAGGTGGCGAGCACACTCAATCCGGTTGCCCACGAAAACCCGGCAAGCACGCCCAGCGAAGTCGCAACGCCTTTGCCGCCCTTGAAGCCGAAAAAAACCGGATAAAGGTGTCCGAAAAAGGCAGCCACCCCTGTTGCCGCCACCAGCTCGCCGGAACCGCCCAGCATTTGTGCCGCGACGACCGGAATCAGCCCCTTGAGCATATCGCCCAACAGCGTGATCGCGGCGGCTTTTTTGCCGCCCAGGCGCAGCACATTGGTAGCGCCTGGATTTTTGGAGCCTTCGCTGCGCGGATCCGGCAACCCGAGTATCCTGCTGACGATAACAGCGCTCGAAAGTGAACCGAGTAAATAAGCAGCCGGAACAATTAGACTATACCCTAGAGTGCTCATGATTTATGCATATTTGTGATGTTTTGCCGGTAGTCCGTTTATACGCGAAATTCTGTAAAACAGTTTGGGGTAGAATTAACTGCGCTGCGAATTTTTCGCTGCGCCGGGACGACCCAATACCCTCAATGCTTTGTAGCAAAGGCATGATGCGTATGCTACTCCCATTGTCGGCACACTTAACTTTCACGCCAAGTCTGGAATAACCATGGACATTATATTTCTACGAGGTCTGGAGATCGAGACCATTATCGGCATTTATGACTGGGAGCGCGTGACGTTGCAAACGGTAGTCCTTGATCTGGAAATGGCGACGGACATACGCGAAGCCGCGCGCTCGGAGCAAATTGAACACTGTCTGGATTATAAGGCGATTTCCATGCGCTTGCTCGAATTTGTCCGCGGCAGTCAGTTTTTGCTGGTGGAAACGCTGGCGGAACGCGTAGCGGAAATTGTGTTGACCGAATTCAATGTACCCTGGTTGCGTTTATCAGTGGATAAAAAAGGCGCAGTACCTGCTGCGCGCGGAGTTGGAGTGATTATTGAGCGGGGACAGCGCATATGAAAAATCCTGAAGTCGATGTTTTTTTGAGTATAGGCAGCAATATCGACCGTCACTTGCATATTACGCAAGCATTGGACGACTTGAAACAGCTATTTGGCATCAGCACCTGTTCCAGCGTATATGAAAGCGAAGCCATCGGATTTCCGGGAAAACCGTTTTTCAACCTGGCCGTAGGTTTTTTGACCAACCGGGAGGCCCGGGAGGTGAAACGCCTGCTGCGCGAGGTTGAAGTAAAACACGGACGCAAACCGGACGCGGCAAAATTCGAAGCGCGTACACTGGATATCGATATGCTGGCTTACGGCAATCAGGTAATTACCGAAGACGGTTTGATGCTGCCGCATCCTGACATAACGCGCTATGCGTTCATGCTGGAGCCGCTGGCGGAAATAGCGCCCGATTATGTACACCCCTTGCTGGGGCGGACCTATCAGGAAATTTGGGACAATTTCGATCCTGAAATGGTTAACCAGCATTCCGTTGCGCTGGTCGGAAAACCCTGATAGGCCTGCAACAGATCAGGAAAGCACCGGTAGTTAAAATCGGCGCCAAATAAGCCGGTAATACTAGGTTTAGGGATTGTGACCGTAAACCGTCACCCGGTTACGTCCCTGGCTCTTCGAGGTGTACAAGGCTTTATCGGCTCGGTTCAGGAAATCGGTGGATGATTCTCCCCGAATATACCTTGCGACGCCCAGAGAGATGGTGAAGTTTCCGATCTGCTCATTGCTGTCCTCGCGCCGGATCCGGCAAGACGCAACCGCGACGCGGACTGCTTCGGCCAAAGCGCGTGCGCCTTCCGGCGAAATTTTCGGTAACAGCACGGCAAACTCCTCCCCGCCATAGCGGGCCGGCACATCCTCGTCCGAAACATTGCGTTTCAGCAACTCCGCGACAGCCTGAATAACCTTGTCACCGAAAAGGTGACCGTAGGTATCGTTGATTTTTTTGAAGTGATCGATATCCGCCATCACCAGACAGCAATTGAACGCTCCGGCGCTACTCTCGCTTAACAGGGATGCAAGCGCCTCATCAAAGCCGCGCCGGTTGGCCAAACCGGTTAAACTATCCTCCAGCGAGTCCTGCCGTACCCGCATCACCTCGGCGCGCAACGCTTCAATTTCTTTACAGTTCTCAAGCAGCCGCTCGACCAGAGAGCTGGTCGACTGTTTCAATTGCTGGGTTTCCTGCAGCATTTGCGCGACAGTGCTATCCGAAGTTGCTTGCGGGGTATTAAACATATTGTATATTCGCCCGGAAAAAGAACCGGGGGCGTTTTCAGAGTCCGAGCCCGTCGGCGCCGCTTCTGAGGATAATTTCTCACTGAATTGCTGCAAAGAATGGCTATAGTGTTCGACCTCCTGCTCGGTGATGGCGACCGATTGCGAAGCATTGGCCATCAGGCGCTGAAGCTCCAGAGGAAGCTGGGCCATGACGTCCTCGTTCAGGACGACAATAAAACGGCGGTACAGCGCTTCCATGGTGTCCCCGTCCAACACCGTTTTTTCAGTCAAAGCCAAGTCCATAGCCGTTTTCAGCCGCGGGTTGACCCCCGAGATATATTCGTACCAGACAGCGAAACTGATGGGATTCATGGGCGCAGAGTGCTTGGCCATCAAAGGCATAATCTGCTTCACAAATGTTACGCTTTCCTCGACGCTCTCCTGGTACCGCATGAATGCCCTCAAACTTGCCGCTGCTATACTTATATATAATAAGCGATTTCATAAAACGATGCGCGGCTTTCAGCACCACTGAACGGATGCGGACGCACGAACCAGTCTGCTCCCTGCAAACCGAATAAGGCGGTGGCTCCCTTCAGCAGACCGTGACGAAAGTTGTTCCATCCAATATCGATGGATATACTAAGCTATCCTTGCATTCCCTATCACGAGTTCGGTATCTTAACGGGCATATGAATACGCTCATTGAAGTTGAACAACTCTACCGCTACTACGGCGACCACTGCGCCGTTAAAAATGTCGGTTTTACGCTGGAAAAAGGCGAAATACTCGGTTTCCTCGGGCCGAACGGCGCCGGGAAATCGACTACCATGCAGATAATCTGCGGCAATCTGGCGCCCTCTTCCGGCCGCATCATGGTCAACGGCGTCGACATGCTCGATCAGCCGCGCGAGGCCAAGCGCGCGCTGGGCTATCTCCCCGAGATTCCTCCGCTTTACCGGGAACTGACCGTCGACGAATACCTGGAATACTGCGCACAGCTGCATCGTATTCCGCGCAGACTGCAGGCGCGTGCGCTCGCAACCGCCAAGGACCGGTGCGGACTGAGCGATGTCGGCGCGCGTCTGATCAACAATCTCTCCAAGGGTTATCAGCAACGTGTCGGCATCGCGCAGGCCATCATCCATATGCCGGCGGTGATTATCCTGGATGAGCCCACGGTGGGACTCGATCCGATACAGATCAGGGAAATAAGAGAATTGATCCGGGAACTGGGCAAAGAGCACGGCGTCATTCTGTCCACGCATATACTGCCGGAAGTCCAGGAGTCGTGTACACATGTGCAGATCATCCATCAGGGACAACTGGTACTCAAGGACACCATCGACGGACTGGAACGCCAAATGCGTAATTCCAGTCTGCTGTTGACCACGGCGCGCCCGCTGGATATTGAGCGCCTGAGCGGAGTTGATACAGTTCAGTCCGTTGACGATCTGGGAGAACATCAGTACCGCATCTATCACGAAAAGGACGGCACTCCGGCTGAACAGATCGCCCGTACGGTTGTTGAATCCGGCTGCGGCCTGCTGGAAATGGTAGCGGAGCGGCGCAGCATGGAACAGGTTTTCATCGATATGACCCACACAGCCGATCCGTTACAGGAGTTGCCGTCATGATGGCGCTGATTATTGCCGCGCGCGAATTTCGCACGCTTTTCGTTTCACCGCTGGCTTGGGCGGTGCTGGGTGTAATGCAACTGATACTCGGCTTCATGTTTCTGACGCAGCTGGATTATTATCTGATGCTGCAACCGCGAATCGCCGGCATGGAAGACGCCCCCGGCGTCACCGATATGATCATCGTACCCTTGTTCGGCAACACCGGCGTGCTGATGCTGCTGGTTACGCCCTTGCTCACCATGCGCTTGATCGCGGAAGAGCGCCGCAACCGCACATTGAGTTTATTGTTTAGCGCGCCGGTGTCGATCAACGAGATTATTCTGGGAAAATTCTTCGGCGTTTTCGCGTTTCTGCTGGTTATGGTGGCGTTGATAGCGCTGATGCCTCTGTCGCTGCTGCTGGGCGGCGGGCTGGATTTCGGCAAACTGGCGGCCTGTCTGCTGGCCATGGCGCTGTTGCTGGGCAGCTTCGCTTCGATCGGGCTATATATTTCCGCTCACTCCGCACAACCCACCGTCGCCGCCGTCGCCACATTCGGCGCGCTGCTCGGACTGTGGATCATCGACTGGTCGGGCAAAAGCGACGACAAATCCGGAGGCGTTTTACAGGAGTTGTCATTATTGCATCATTACGAAAATCTATTGCGCGGTCTGGTGAGCACAACCGATCTGGCTTATTTCTTCCTCGTTATTTTCGCCTTTATTGTACTTAGCGTACATTCTCTGGATAACGATAGATTACAGAAATGAAAATCAACGCCCGTACCCACCTGGAAATTCGCCTGCAAAATCTGGCCTTTTTGTGTCTATTTCTAACAATCACCGGCTTGCTGGGCTGGCTGAGCACCCGCTATGTCGCCGAATTCGACTGGACTGCGGGCAATCGCAATACGCTTTCGGAAGCCAGCCGCAAGGTAGTCGACCTGCTGGATTCGCCGGTCAACATTACCGTCTTCGCACGCGAGGAAAAGGTGCTGAGGGATCGCATCAAGGATCAACTGGAGCGTTACCAGCGCTACAACAAATCGGTGACCTGCCGGTTTATCAACCCGGACACGCAGCCGACCCAGGTACGCGAGCAAGGCATCACAGTGGATGGGGAACTGCTGCTGGAATACCACGGGCATAGCGAAAAAGTACAGGAAGCCAACGAATCCGGCATTACCAATGCCCTGCAACGTTTGCTGCAGGGCGGCGAACGGCGGCTGGTTTTTCTGGAAGGGCATGGCGAGCGCTCGCCCAGGAACAAGGGAGATGCCGATATGGGCCAGTTTGGCGATGAAATGACACGCAAAGGCATAACGGCCTCCACACTGAATTTGGCGCAAACGCCCGCTATTCCGGAAAATACCAGCGCGCTGGTGCTGGCGAGTCCGCGCGTGCGGCTGATGTCCGGCGAAGTGCGGCTGATACAGGATTACCTGAACAAAGGCGGCAATTTGCTATGGCTGCAAGACGCCGGTGACGCGCATGGACTGGAACCGCTCCTGCAACAATTCGGCTTGAAGCTTTTACCGGGGGTAATAGTCGATCCCTCGGCTCAGCTGTTCGGCATCAACGACCCTACCTTTGTCATGGTCACCGAATATCCGCCTCATCCGGCCATGCGCGGTTTTTCCATCATGACGCTGTTCCCAATGGCAAGCGCGCTCGAAACAAGCGGAAAAACCGATTTTCAACCTACCCCGATACTGTCTACGCTCAGGCATGCCTGGACTGAAACCGGTTCTCTCAAGGAAACCAAGCTGCAGTTCGACGCCGACAAAGGCGAGCGTCAAGGACCGCTGGTTATCGGTTTTGCATTGGCAAGAGCGCGTCCTGCGTCCCAAGCCAATAATGCCGGCAGCACCGCAGAAAATACCGCCCCCCCCCAGGAACAGCGTATAGCGGTAATAGGCGACGGCGATTTCCTGGCTAACAGCTATCTGGGTGAAGGCGGTAACCTGAACCTGGGCGTCAACCTGGTCAACTGGCTGACGCAGGACGACCGCTTCATCAACATCCCCCCTCTGACCGCAACCGATAGAGCGCTTAATTTATCTCCCATTGCATCGATAGCGATCGCGATTGTTTTTTTGATTCTGTTACCCCTGTTGTTCTTCGTTTCCGGCGCCGTTATCTGGTTTAAACGGAGAAAACGCTGATGCAGAAAAGACTGCTGATTAATCTACTGCTGTTGCTGGCGGTGCTGGTGCTTGGCGCGATAGTTATTTTCGAGCCGGGCAAGGAAGAACAACCCGAATCCGTCCGTCTCACGGAACTTGACGATACGACGATAGATCACTTCGTGCTGAAAAACAACAGCGGAGAAATTGCCTTCGAAAAACGTGAAGACCACTGGTGGCTGACTGCGCCGTTTTCGGCTCCCGCCAACGACATCCGCGTCGGGCAACTGCTGGCCATCTCTCACGCCGCCAGCGCCTCGCATTACCCGTTGAATACCGAAGACCTTCCCAGATTCGAACTGGACAAGCCCAAGGCGTCCATAACGCTGGGCCAGGTCAAAATGGTTTTTGGCGGCGTCGACCCGATCGATTTGCGTCGCTATGTCTGGGTAGGCAAAACCCTGCATCTCGTTGACGATGATTTTTCTCACCATATTTCCGCTCCGGCAACCGAATACGTGGAAAGAAAGCTGTTGCCGGAAGGGAGCAAACCGAATGTACTAACGCTGCCCGGACTGAAATTGACTCAGGATAAGGACGGACGCTGGCAGGTCGACCCTGCCAGCCCTGCCGCATCGGGCGCAGCGGATCTGGTGGCAAACTGGCAAACTGCCAGAGCAATCGATGTCATGCAAATCGCACAACCGGTGCAAGGCGACATCATACATATCGACTTTACCGACCACGCGCCGGTGGAGTTCGTGATATTAAAACGCGACCCCGATCTCATCCTCGCCAGAGCTGACTGGGGATTGCAATATCAGGTTACTGCCGAAACCGCGGCACAGCTACTGACTTTGGCTCTAAAACCGGCGGTGGCGCCTGCCGCGCCGGTCAGCCCGAATGACAACGTGGAAGAAGAAGACTCAGAACCGGCCGACAGCGACGATCAACTCAAAATTGACGAGCATGATACTGAGGACGAGCCGGACAAGTAGCTTGCCGACTATCATTTCGCCTCTATCCGGGCAAGGTAGCAAAACGAGTCGGCAAGCAATTGTTTAGTCAGCCTCTCCCTTTGGGCGAGAGTGAGCGGCGAAAGGCCAATCCCGACCAATTAATAGCCCGACAAGGCAACAAACCCCAGCAATGCCGGAATTACCCGAAGTAGAAACCACGCGCAGCGGCATTGCTCCGCACATAGAGCAACAAGGAATAGAGCAGGTTGTGGTGCGCGATACGCGCCTCCGCTGGCCGGTGCCTGCAGAACTTGCACAGCTTGCTCAAGGACGGACAGTATTAGCCGTAACACGCCGCGCAAAATACCTGCTGTTGGCGTTGGATAACGGCAACCTGATTATTCACCTCGGCATGTCCGGCAGTCTGCGCATCACGCAATCGGGGCTGCCGCCGGAAAAGCACGATCATATTGACATTGCGTTCGCCGGCGGCAAATGTTTGCGTTTTCGGGACCCCAGACGCTTCGGTTGCCTGTTATGGTCTCAGCAAAACCCGCTCATGCACCCGCTTCTCGCCTCATTGGGTCAGGAACCGCTCGACGACTGCTTTAGCGGTGAATATTTACATCAACGGGCGCAGGGACGATCCATACCGGTTAAAACTTATATTATGGATCAACATATCGTTGTCGGCGTCGGCAATATTTACGCAAACGAAGCCCTGTTTCTTACAGGCCTTCACCCGCTTGTACCGGCGAAAGCCATCAGTCCGCAGCACTTCCGGCAACTGGCCGCAGCAATTAAATCAGTGCTGTCGCTCGCCATTGCGCAAGGCGGGACAACCTTGCGCGATTTTGTCAATGAAGCGGGCAAACCAGGCTATTTTCAACAGGCGCTGAACGTATACGGACGCAACGGCCAGGCGTGCAACCGTTGCGGGACAACGATACGGAGTTTGCGCATAAGCCAGCGCTCCTCGTTTTTTTGCCCTCTATGCCAAAACGGCCGGTAGTAGAGTCGCAACCCTTTTGCCTACGGCCGTTTTTAGGATAACCTATCCACTTTCAGCGCTACCGGAACAACAAAGTGAAACTCAGCGTACAACAGTTCAAGGAATGGAATGATAAAAGCATCACATTGCTTGGCATGTCCGGCGTCGGTAAAACGCGTCTGTCCAACATGCTGCGCAAAAACGGCTGGTTTCACTATTCAGGCGACTACCGCATCGGCACCCGTTATCTGAGCGAACCGATACTCGACAACATCAAACTGCAACTCATGCAGATCGACCTGTTACGCGACTTATTACGCTCCGATACCATACACATTACCAATAACATTTCCGTCGACAATCTTGCTCCGGTTTCCACGTTTCTCGGAAAACTGGGCAATCCCGAAAGGGGCGGGTTGAGCCTGCATGAGTTCAAACGCCGGCAAAGCCTGCATAGAGCGGCGGAGATTGCCGCGATGCACGATGTTCCCGAGTTTATTTTCAAGGCAAAAGCCATCTACGGATATGACAAGTTTATCAATGATGCGGGCGGAAGCCTGTGCGAACTGGAAAGTCCGGAAGTGATGGATACGCTCGCGAAAAATACGCTGATCGTATACATACGCGCCAGCAAGGAAGACGAGGAGGCATTGGTCAGCCGTGCGCAAAAAGCGCCGAAACCGCTCTATTACCGTGAAGCATTTTTAGACGAACAATTAAGTCGCTACATGCAGGAGCACGAACTTTCCTATGCCGCGCTGATAGATCCGGACGAATTCGTGCGCTGGATATTCCCGCGGTTGTTTGTATCCCGCATACCCAGATATGAAGCGCTGGCGGAGCAGTATGGCTATGTCGTCCACTCCGAGGAGATCAAACAGGTCAACAGCGAAGCCGACTTTCTGGCACTTTTGGAACACGCCATTGCAAGAGAAATCGCCTGATTCATCGTGCTTTCATCCTTCACCCCGAATCGCCCCCCTTATGCCACTCGTAGCCAACTCCAATCTTCCCGCCTTTACCGCACTTAAAGAAGAAGGCGAAATCATCATACCCAAAGACATCGCCTTACATCAGGATATCCGCGAGCTGCATATCGGCTTGCTGAATCTGATGCCCGACGCGGCATTGGCCGCGACGGAGCGCCAATTTCTGCGATTGATAGGCGATAGCAACGAAGTTGCCCAGTTTTATGTGCATTTATTCACACTGGATGAACTCGTGCGCGGAGCGGAGGCAAAAACGCATATTGCGGCCTACTATGAAACATTCGATGAAATCCGGGAATCGGGACTGGACGCGCTGATTATTACCGGCGCGAATGTTACGCGTCCCGATCTCGCCCTGGAAGACTTTTGGCGCCCCCTGATAGAAGTAGTAAACTGGTCCTTCGATAATGTGACTTCCACGCTCTTTTCATGCCTCGCCACTCATGCCGTCATGCAGTTTCATTACGGTCAGAAACGCAGGCGCTTGCCGCAAAAGCGCTGGGGAGTCTACAACCACAGGGTGCTCGACCGTACACATCCGCTGGTGGCCGGCGTCAATACCCGTTTCGACGTGCCGCACTCACGCTTTAACGACATACATCTCGATCAGTTTGCCGAGGCCAAGCTGAGAGTACTGGTTGCGAGCGAAACAGCAGGCGTACATCTCGCCACCAGCCCGGACGGCTTCCGTCAGGTTTTTTTTCAGGGCCACCCGGAATACGATACCATCAGTTTGATCAAGGAATATAAACGCGAGGTCATGCGCTACGCGCTAGGCGAGAGCAATGATTATCCTCCCGTCCCGGAACACTATTTTTCACGCCTGATTCAGGCCGTGCTTGAGGAACATAAGGAACAGATTGGCTCAGCACGTTTAAAGCAAACCATCCCCCCCAAATTTCCGGAGTCGCTCATAACGCCGACTCTGGATAACACCTGGCACGATACGGCTGAGGCAATACTCAGCAACTGGGTAGGCAAAATCTATCAAATTACCCACACCGACCGGCGTTTGCCATTCATGCTGGGCATAGATCCGGAAAATCCGCTAAATTTATATTAAGTTACTGATAATAAGCATTGTCCACGAAAGACACGAAAGGCACGAAAATAATTCATAACACGGCTTCTCCAACCGTTGCTTCAGGGTAGCGGCCTCAACCACTTTAAGTACCGGTGGATACGTCGGCGCCTTACCCAAGGCAATTCGCCACTATCGTTTGTTCGTGAGTTTCGTGTTTTTTGCGGACCTGCTTTTGATGTCAACGCGTTGCGGGCATCACCTTCACGCTCCGCCAGTTGAAATCCACCTCCTCGTCCGCGCCAAACACAACCGTGAAGGGAAAAACGCCCTCCAGCGGCATGTTGCCGCGCTTCGGCGGTGTAAAGCGCCAATGCTGCACAGCGCCCAATACCTGATTGTCCAGCTCATCATGGCCACTGCTCTGTACCAGATCGACGCCGCTGCAACTGCCGTCGGTAGCAATATGAATCAGCACCTTGACCACGCCTTGATAGTTGCGTTGCATCGATTGGCGCGGGTAGATGATCCGGGGATTGACATTGACGATGGAACCGGGACTCAGTCCTCCCTCAGGCGAAGTAAGACCGCCGGAATGGCTGTCGCTGCCGCCACCGCCGCCCCCACTGCTCGCCATGTCGCTGGAAAAACTATGCGACTTATAGGCAAAAGGATCATCAAACGTCTGAACCGGCTTTTCCTTGACCGGACTGGGTTTGGCTATCCTGGGGGGCGTTTCTTTCGGAGGCTCCTTTACCGGCCTTGGCTTGACTACCTTGGGAGGCGCAGGTTTCATCACCTTTACCGGTTTGCTGGCCGGCTTGGGCCTGGTTGCCGCCTGTACAGGTTGAGGCGCTTTTGACGGCGCAGGAGGCGCAGGAGGCGCAGGTGAGTTAGTTTGCGGACCGGCTGATTTTGCCGGCGGCAGGCTCGACAATGAGACTTCTATGCGTTTTTCGCCCTTCTCGGCCAGCAGCGGCTTGGGCTTTTCGTGGTGCTGCTGATAGTACAGCGAGAACAGGATATGCGCTATGATCGAAAGAGCAACGGCAATCCACAAAGGTCCATTGATCGTTTTCGATTGCAGATCCGCTGTTTTGCGCTCCTGCGCCCTTAATTTGCGCTCATACAGTTCCTGTATAGCCAGCAGCTCCAGAACCAGCGCATCTTTTTCAGCGTGGCTCATGCCGTCCAGATCGGCTTGTGTCGGGCGATTTTTATAAAACAGGTTCAAAATATACTGATAGCAGAGATGATATAGCGCGGACGGTCGGATATGCGCCTAAGGCATTTCACAATCTATGGGTATGATTTTACCACTGTCTTGATGAAGCGCCGGTTTAATTAATCTCATTTAAACAGTTGCCGCTGAGCCCATCGTACTGGGTACGTCTGCATACAGATCAGGACACCGTCAACCTGCAGAGGGTGCAGGCCACTATCTCATCCCTGCCCGGACGGCCACGGATTTGCTCATGCTCACCAAACGAAATCGACTCCGCGAGCAGCCCAATGCTCGCGGAACCCCGGATTCAACGGAAAATATCTGTTATGAACTCTACCGGGAACAGGAGGATTTTTATCGGACAAGACGGAAAACGCTATTCACAAACCCAACTCGCCCAATCCAGGATGTTCATTCGGGCGGCGGCCCAACGGCCAGAGAAACAATCTGTCCTCAGCCTTGATCGGTAAATCGTTAATACTGGCAAAGCGGCACTGCATCAAACCGAGCTCGTTAAACTCCCAGTTTTCGTTGCCATAGCTTCGAAACCAGTTACCGGCATCATCACGCCATTCATATGCAAAACGCACCGCGATGCGATTACCGGCGGCAGCCCATAACTCCTTGATCAGGCGATAATCCAGCTCTCTGGCCCACTTGCGCTGTAAAAACGCGTGAACCTGCTCCCGGCCTACCGGAAATTCGGAACGGTTACGCCAACGCGTATCTTCGGTGTAAACCTGAACGACGCGACCGGGATCGCGGCTATTCCAGGCATCTTCCGCCATGCGCACCTTCTGCGCGGCAGTTTCCGGGGTAAATGGCGGTAAAGGCGGTCTGGTTTCCATAAGCTATTCTCCGAAATACATATCCGATAACATATAATAGACTGTGATGTCTACATTCGAAGATAGCGTAGCAGGATGTAGACAGATTTGTCTACTACAAATAGAGCGACTACGAAAGATGCCGCGATCTCTGGCTGCGTGCGTAACACCAGTACTGCTTCTCCCTGCCGGTTTCACACTTGCCTACCAACAACCCCAGGCTTGTGATGCGCAGCTCAGCCGCTTTTCTCTCGGGATGCCGTTGTCGCCTCGATTTTGCCAGAAACGGTCCGGTTGAAAATCCGCTTGCAGACGCGGCAGTAAATCTTCGGCAAAAACGGTAAGGCCGTCATAGCCGCCAAGACACGCACAAAGTGTTTTCTGATTCACTAAATTCATCCTCTTTTAATCGAGCCTCCATCGTACTCGAAACAAGCGGATCGCCAATCATTATTGTTCAGTAGATTTTATGCGTGGGCCGCCCGATCAATATTTCGCTTGCGCCCCAGTTGGTGACATTGCGGAAAGCGTCCGACGTTATGAAAGCCTGAAAAGCGGCCTGATCCTTCCAATGCGAAATGATCAGGAACTTGCTGGGCTCGCCATGCTCGCTGTAGAGCCTGGATTCCTCGTGACCATTCGCTTGCGCCAGCGCGTTGGCAACGTCTTCAAAAGCTTTTGTAAACTGACTTTCCTTGCCGGGAATAACGTGGTAATTCATTCCGATAGTAATCATGGTCTCTTTTTGTATGTGTGGTTGAATTAAATTGCGATATTACCTGATTTATAAGAGAGCGTGCGAGTTGCAGCGGTTGACCATGAATCTACCGGCGGCGTTACTTTAACGTAGCGCCGCCGCTAGCATGCTCAAACAGCGTTGAACATGACCATGCCGGCCCAGCCGAAACCGACAGTTGAAACGACAAACGTTGCGGCTGTATATACCTTGGCCCAAGTATATTGCCAGAAATCCGGCTTGAGCATCGCGATGGTAAATACAGTGGGATTGGTGAAACCACCGATTGCGATCAGCCAGCACGCTTCGACAGGCAATGCAATGCCAGCCGCTTTAGCAACGGCGTAAATCACCAGGTTGAGGCCGGCCATCAGAATATAATCGATGTGCGCCTTGATCAGCAGGCCGTAATCCTTGATCAAACCGCCATCCAGACCCTTGATCGGGAACCAGCGGGAAAACGTACCCAGCCAGGCGCAGGCCAGCGAACAGAAAATCAGGATGACGCCCATTTTCAGCATAACTTCCACTTTATTTATCCTATTCTTACTTGTAAATATTGAGATTGAGCTTTCAAATCGAGAACGATGCAGCGGAAGCGTGTCGGTAATATTAACCAAGCTGCAAAGTCCACCCCTTCGGCTACCGCTCAGAGCAAGTAGCTCACCACAGGCCGTGGAAGCTCTCTGCCCCCATCTCTGGGCGCAGAAGGTCCAGCTTGTCTCACCGCGCTTCCTTTTCAACAGCCATGCTGAACAGTTACTTCCTGTTTTCGAGTTCAAAGTTTAGAAACGTGGCGTTGATGTAGGCAACAATTTCCTCCACAGCTTCGCAACCAACCCCGCGCCAGCTTTTGCCTGCGGGCAGTAACCGGACATGTGGTCCATTCAGGCACGCTCCAAGGCATCCCATTCGCTCCAAGGGCACTAACAACCCTGCTTCGGCCAGTTCCTGCTCCAATTTCACGGCTATATCCAAACCTCCACGATTCCCGCAGGAATGCGGGTTCGGTGCATGTCTTTTCATGGCGCATACGACTAACTTCATATCAATACGCTACGAGTGACTCAAAAAGTAGACCGGAGGAATTACATACTAACCGGTCAGTATTCCTTGTTCAAGAGTAAGTATTAACGCTGTCACAACAGTCAGGTGTTATAAAAGGGTCTAAACAAGCCGTACAGGTATACACGCAAGATTATACCGGCCGGGAATTTCCATTGAAAACCAATGTACCGATCGGTATATTGCTAAGATATCGTCAAACATCCTGGTGTCCATGGCCCGTAACCTGAAAGAACAGATACTCGAAACCGCTTCCAGGCTTTTTTACTGCCAAGGAATCAAGGC
Source organism: Candidatus Methylospira mobilis (assembly GCF_009498235.1). Classification (NCBI taxonomy): domain Bacteria; kingdom Pseudomonadati; phylum Pseudomonadota; class Gammaproteobacteria; order Methylococcales; family Methylococcaceae; genus Candidatus Methylospira; species Candidatus Methylospira mobilis. The sequence goes on from NZ_CP044205.1 coordinate 4,105,265, forward strand.
CACGGGAGTCGAAGCCATTGTGAAAGCGGCGGGAACCACCAAAATAAGTTTCTACAAGTATTTCCCGTCCAAGGATGAACTCGTGATCGCGTTCCTCCGCAAGCGCGACAAGGACTTCACCTACTGGTTCGTCGAACAGGTTGACTGCAAGGCGGAGCAGCCGATAGACAAGCTGCTGGCGATTTTCGATGTGCTCGGAGAATGGATGGAAATCCCGGAGTTTCGGGGCTGTGCGTTTATCAACGCGGCGGCGGAGTTTCCCTTGGAAGGCAACCCCGTGCATCGGGTGTCCGCGGAGTTTTACGATCAATTCAGGCGCTATATCAGCAATTTGGCCGGACAGTGCGGCATCGAAGCACCGGAAAGTCTAGCTTTGCAATTGAGCCTGCTGGTTGAAGGTGCGATTGTTTCCGAGCAAATGAAGCGCCATTCGGGCGCTGCTGAGCTGGCCAAACAGGCTGCCGGAGTACTACTGCAAAGCCGCTTGAGCGGCGCTGATTAACAGCTATCCCTGTGCCACCAAATCCCTGACCATCTCACCCAGTTTCTTCAACGCACATTCCAGCCAAGCGTTCCAGCGCAACGGAGACGGATAAAGTCGCCGTATTTTTTCTGCTTGGACGGGTACAGCGGTCCGGGTGGCGATGATAATGCTTTCCAAGCCCGGCGGTGCAGTGCCGTCGCGTCGGCGTGCTTCAGACAGATCTACCCGCAAGCACAAAACCGCCTCATGGCTGCGTCACACGGGTGTCGTCAGGATAAGCAGCCCACGGATTTCACCGAGCGGGTGGTTGTTTGCCGCAAATGGCGCTCATACCCACCCTGCGCCTGTATATGGGCGGCCACGCAAGAGTAAACGGCCGGCGTTCTCGACAGACGCGTTCACCGACTCGCTGGCTTTTGACGACGAGATTGCAATCATCGGCGTATCGGGTGCAGCAGCGCTCGATACACGGTACGCGCCGTTGAAGACGGCACATCAGCCGGTCATGACTGACGCGGTCGAAAGGCCTCCAGATCCATGTCCACCACCCAGCGAAAGCCGTAGCTGTCGCAGCGAAAGTGCGGTTCCCATTGCGCGCAGACAACTTGCGCAACCGGCCAACTGGATAAAGCGATCCACTGCCGTTGGTATCCCCAGCGAACGGGTTTTCCATCAGTATCGAGAATAGCACAATCAATCCCGGCCTGGGGAGATACATGCCCCTGCTACCCGTTGCGCGCGGATATCCAGCCAGTGCTGTTTGAGGAAGACGGGGAACTCCTTGACCGTCATGCAATCGACTCCGGTGCGCCTTTGTTCCGGCGGGCTCGCTTGAGGGCGCATTGCAGGTAGTCGCGGACAGCATGCGTTCCAGCAATCCGGCAGGGTTTGCGGTCTCGGATATTCCGGATACGCCAACACCGGGTCCATCGCACGGCTGGGCCGTGTCCTGTTCAGGCCTGTTGTCAAATGCTACCCCATTGTTCTTCAAATTGATATCCCTCGTCGTTCATCGGCAACGGATAAACCTTGTTGAACTGAACCGTCGGCACATCGGCGGCCAAAGAGGTGTTGGCGTAAACCACCCAGGCGTGTTTACTGCAGTTTGCGGCGGCGTTCGACAATGCGCTTCGCAGTATCTGCCGGATCGTGCAGTACCGCTTTGCCGATTAATGCGAAGCCGCCATACCGGCTCGATTAATGCCAAAGTTACTATACCGGCGCATTCTGCTTGAAGAATGGCGGCTTCTGTTCGGTTCCTGCTTCTGCAGTGCCGTGAACGGATCACACGCAGGATTATTGGCCTGCGGGGGCCACGAGACGATATATTACCCGCTGAGACGCATTTGCTGTAGTGTGCATATACTCAATTACTTAACCGACCCTGTTCTGCCATGCGCCGTTCCGCTTTTTTTATACGCGTCATTATCCTCGGCTTTATTTTACATCTCTATATCGGGCTGCGCCTGATTCCGGATCTGCCTGTCTCTACGCCATATCGCTGGCTGGCTGCATTGCTATTGCTGTTGTCATGGCTGTTTATCCTGCTGGCTATTGCCGCGCGCCGTTTGGAATCTGCCAGACTGAGCGACCGGCTGGCATGGGTCGGCTTACCAGCGATGGGCGCTTTTTCCTCGCTGCTGGTTTTGACGCTGTTGCGCGATATCTCGCTGCTGGCATTACTGGTGCTGAATACTGCAGCGTCTGAATGGCGCGCCGATTCTGCCGTTGCAGTTCCGTTATTTGCGCTGCTGCTGACTTTTGCCGGGTTCATCAATGCACGGCGGCTGGCGCGCGTAGTCACGATCAAGGTGCCAATCGAAAATCTTCCGGCGGCGCTGCAGGGCTTCACCATCGTGCAGATCAGCGATATCCACGTAGGGCCGACCATCAAGCGACGTTATGTCGACGCCATCGTCGATGCAGTCAACTTGCTGGAAGCGGATATGATAGCGCTGACCGGCGACCTGGTCGACGGAACGGTAGAGCGGCTTGCCGGCCATACCCTGCCGTTTTCACGCCTGCGTGCGCGGCATGGCGCGTATGCCGTCACCGGCAACCACGAGTATCTTTCCGGCGTACATGGGTGGATCACGGAATTCGAGCGGCTGGGAATGAAGATACTGCAGAACGAACATGTGGTGATCGCACACGGCGATGCGCGACTGGTCGTGGCGGGGGTTAATGATTTCAGCGCCGGACGCTTCGATCCGGCGCAGCGCAGCGACCCGGCTGCAGCCATAGCCGGCGCGCCGCCCGAAGCGGCAATACGCCTGCTGCTCGCGCATCAGCCGCGTAGCGCTGCCGCGGCGTCGGAAGCGGGGTTTACGCTGCAGCTGTCCGGCCATACCCACGGCGGACAGTTTTTTCCATGGAACTTCTTCGTCCGTTTACAGCAGCCTTTCACCGCCGGGCTTAACCGTTACAACAACCTGTGGGTTTATACCAGCCGCGGTACCGGCTACTGGGGGCCTCCGAAGCGCATCGCCGCGCCATCTGAAATTACTCGCCTGCTTCTGGTTGCGGCCGGCTAAAACTGTCAATTCTGACAGGTGTTGGGAAAGCGAGGATGGTCTAAAATAGAGACAGCATCTGTTTACAAAAACTGTCGCTAGTCGATGTGGCGAAATGGGTAGACGGGAGTCTGTCCTCCTCCTGCCCATTCTTTTTCCCCCAACCCGGCCGGGATCGTAATCTGGAGCCGGGTTACCTGACATATACCCGCCGCCATTCCGCAGTTGCCAAATACGCTTTTTCTTCGCCCCTGCTACTCAACTCCCTATCAGATATGCTAGTCTGGCAATACCCTTAAATGAAACTTTGAGGCGGCATTCGCGTAGTAGCGTCTTATCAAACTGCATGCCTCTTCTCACGAAGTGTTGTGTCCTATTTGCCGATACACAACCCACTTCCTGGAGAAGAACCGCCATGCCAGATTATCCGGCCGATAACAAGAACGCAGAGGCAACCGGTAAGCCAGCCCTCGTCACACAGGCGCTCACCAGCGCCGTCAGCAGCCGCGACAATCGCCTTTGGCGACAATGCTGGCGCGACCGTAGCACCGATTTCCATCAAAAATCGGTGAATGCGTTTCTTACCCGCTTTTGGCCCGGCTTCGAGCTGGAGCCGGGAAGCCGCGTGTTTGTGCCTCTTTGCGGCAAGAGCCTGGATATGATCTGGCTCGCCGCCCAGGGGCATGAGGTTATCGGCGTTGAGTTGAGCCCTATTGCGGTACGGGCTTTTTTCAACGAGAACCACTTACAGCCGGTACGGCGCAGGGCTGGTAAATTTACACTGTGGGAACATGGGACACTGCGTATTCTATGCGGCGATTATTTCTCGCTGACCCCAAGCGACCTGGGACGAATCGATGCGGTCTATGACCGCGCGTCGCTTACGGCATTGCCCGAAGATATCCGTAAACTTTATGTCGCCCATTTGACACGGCTGATACCGGAAGCCCGCAAGCTGTTTCTGCTGACCACTGAGGATGCGGAAGAGGGAGAGACCGAGGCGCAAGCCTTCGGTATCGACGAAGAAATTAAAATGCTGTATTCGGAAAACTTCGAGATAGAATTAGCCTGTGTCGACAGTTTGTTCGAGCCTGGAGCGGAATTGCCGGGCCTGCCGCGGCAACGCACTTCGTACAAGGTATACCGGCTTCGAACCCGATAAGACTGAATCAGCCCTACCCCTCATACTGTTGCACTGCGCATGCGAAGCTTCCCATCACCATTGTCAGTAAGTAGCAAGACCTGCCTGTTCATATCGAGACCGGCAGAAAAAGGCCGGCGCGCATACGATAACAGGAGAGACACCGAAAATGCGATGATAAGCGTTACGCCGACGCCGTTATTACGACTATGCCGGTGTCAAGTAATTGACGACAAATGAATAGCACACATCACTCTATTGAAGCAACCGAATACGCCATCCATCTCAACCGGCAGGCCGGCTGGCTGCGCATACATTCTCCGCATGTATTCCGTCGCGAGCGGCGCGGTTTTTGCCGCCTGATCATCGATAAAGCGGTGATGATACCCAGCGTACTATCCGCCGGCATCGACCTTTCCACATCTTCGCTACGTTTGCACTTCGAGCTTGATTGCGATATCGCCGAACTATCGAAGAATTTTGCCGATGCGCTGCGCGCCGCGCAGGCTCTCGATGCTGCCGGCGTTCGTTCCGCTACCCGCTGGGATATGCTGACTGCGTTCAAGACGAAGGCCGGCGTTACATTTTGGGAGGCGCGTTCTCCGACCGTATCCCGCCTGGATCTGCGATGGTCACCCAATCCGGCGAATCATCTCAACCTCATACTGGTGATCGAGCAACTGGCGCAGATACCGGGCGTGCTTTCCTGCCGGATAGGATACTGGCCGCACCGCCTGCTGATTGATTACGATTATTCGGCGGTGACGGCATTCGATCTCCTGCATGAAGGTCGGCAGAGATGGGCCGACAGCTATTCCATCGTCGATACCCGCTACGGCACGGCCGCCAGGCGCCAAATCCAGGAAGCCGCCGGATTGCGGCGCATCCCTTATTTTGTTCTGGCCGGAGGCTGCTTCGTTTTAACCTTGGGCGGCCTGCTGCTTCCGGGCGTTCCGACCGTGCCTTTTCTGGTAGCAACCAGCTATTTCCTGGCGCGCGCATCATCCGCGCTGCATGAGCGTTTACTGAGCGCGCCCGTGCTGGGCGCCGTCCTATGCGAATGGGAGCGCTATCGCGGCTTGAGCGCGGCATCGAAGGGCACGCTTATACAGATGAGCTCGGCGCTGGTTCTTCTCTCGGTGGCACTGGACCCTCTGGACCCGATAGCGCTGGCGTTAACCATGTTGTTCGCATCCATCGCCTTTTACAGCACTTCGCGTATTCCGCAGGCCCCGCTTTCGACAAGCGGCGCAGAGCCGCCGGCCTGCGCCGCCTCTGATAAAGAAACTTACGATTGCGGAGACGTCCAGCACCTCGCACCGACGCTTGATTACAGTGCAGAAAACCAATTAGCAGGGTTATAGAGCGCTGAGGTAAGAAAACAACATCATTCCGGCAGAGCCTGCCCCGCACTTGATCCGGGAGATTATTTGGAATCCAGTGACAAAAACGTTACATCAATGTAGCTAATACGCTCGGCGCTCTATATCCGCTCCCGCCCTCTCTAGGTTTATTGCGTGAGATGGAGGCCTGTATTCGAAGGCCTGCCTCGCACTGCTTTGCCGGCAGACGCTAATCGACCAGCGCCGGATCATAAGCATCAAGAATCGTTAGCAGCTGCTGATACGACTCGGAGCCCACGCCGTTCGGCCCTCGAAACGGATTATCCAGGCTGACGATCAGAAAAATCATCAAACCAATAAAAACCGCAAGCATGCCGGTCAAACAAACATGCGCGCGTCTGTCGCTCATATGAAAAAAGAAGCTCACCACGATAGTGAGCAAACCGCCGAAAAAAACCACCACCCACATTTCCAGCGGCAGTCCGCTATCCACCGAATCGACGCGCAGACGATACGCTTCAACCAGCTTGTTGAACGCTTCAAAAGCGGTCATGTAAACCGCTTTTTCGGCTTCGTTCGCGGGAACGAAACCCAGCATTATCTTGTCTATGCGCGTCATGAACAGCGCCTGTCCTTTAAAACACTCATCGCCGTTGTGATGAGCGGGCCAGGCTACATCGACCACATAATGCAAATAGTCCCGCACCTGGGTTTGCAAACGGCTCTTCTGCGGTTCGGGAAACCCGCTGATATCGCGATAAAACGCAGCAGCGGCGGCAGCTTCCCGCGATACCAGGTTATCGACATCATCAGCGTTTTGCCATGCGCCCACCGCGATTTGTCCCAGCAGTAAACCGTAAAACACCCCTACGCCGGAAAAAAAGCCGTTTACCGGTTCATTGGTCTCATGCGACAAACTGAAGCGCCTGTGTATCCAGCTTCTGCTCAACGCAAAAGCAGTGAGCGAAATGAAAATAAAAAATCCGACCGTCAGAGCTGCCAGCTGCCAATTCGGCAAATCGTAAATCCAGTACATCAACGCTTGCTGTGGGTAAAGAATCAGTTTATGTCAATACCGGCTAAAAGGAACGTCCGGTACGTTCGGAATTTCGCAACGGCGCGGTTTGCCCATTGTTCTTTTTCGAGGCCTCGCCAAATTCCTTGCTGATCATTTCATCCCAGGAATGATACGGCTTGAACTCGTCGCTGCCGGCGGCAATTTTTTGATTGACTTCCTGCCGCGCCAGATCGATTATTTCTTCCGGTTTTAGCCCATCCACCGCCTTTACAAACGCGTCCGGACCTTCTTCGTTCTTTAGTTTCTCCAGTACGCCGAAGGCGGTATCGAACAAGGTGCGATCATCGGACGGCATGGTGCGCCTTACCTTCAAGGCCGACTTTCTGACCTGTTCCACGGTTGAGCCATCCAGTTCGCGCCCTTCCTGCATACGCATGAATGCCGGAAAAAAATACGGAATAGCCAGCAACGCCATGACCCAGGCCAGGATTTTTATTTGAGATGTCTTTTGCGGTTGCGCTTTCATTTGTTGTTCTCCCCAGGTTATAGTCAGGTATTATAATCATCCGCCATGCAGGATATGCAAACTTCCAACATGCGTTCGAGACTAAGTTCTTCTCCGCCGGCTCGATCGATCGGTCGCTATCTGCATGCAACAACCTTGTTGCTTGTCAACCTTGCGCTGACGGCATGCCCGCATGACATGGGCATGTTGAAAATGAACGAGCAGCTCGACGCTTACGGCGCCGCCTTGCGCTGGAGCCGCTACGATCAGGCCCTTGATTCGCTTGCGCCTCCGCTTCGCGCGCAGTACAGGCTGCAAACATTTGGCAATGTACATGTTACGTCGTACAACCCGCTGCACCAGCAGGAAAGCGGCAACGGCTCCATGCTGTCGCAGAAGGTTGAAATCCGCTATTTACTGGGGAGCGCGGGCGCAGAGAAGTCGCTGATTGATCAGCAGACCTGGTTTTTAGACCAGGAAAAAAACAAGTGGTTCCTGCAGAGCGGCCTGCCAAATTTCAGGTAGCGCAGGAAGCCTGATGCGGTTAGACTGATAATGGAGTTGGCCAAGACAGTCGCTGCCCGCGATTGCGGGGGGAGGAAAGTCCGGGCTCCGCAGGGTAGAGTGCCAGGTAACGCCTGGGAGGCGCGAGCCTACGGAAAGTGCCACAGAAAAGATACCGCCTTGCAGCCTTCGCGGGCCGGAAGGTAAGGGTGAAATGGTGCGGTAAGAGCGCACCGCGCTTCCGGTAACGGAAGCGGCAGGGAAAACCCCACTCGGAGCAAGACCAAATAGGGGAGCAAGGGCTGGTCCCAACATGTGACCCGCATGGCTCCCGGGTAGGTTGCTTGAGGCGGATGGCGACATACGCCCCAGATGAATGACTGTCCTTGACAGAACCCGGCTTAACGGCTGACTCCACTTCTTGCCGGTAGCATGGCTTGAACGAAGCCATTGTGTCAGAATGGTAGCCTGCTTGGCGCTACGGACGGCACACGCCAGGATTCAACCCTCGACAGGAAGAGATTACTCAAAGATGCGCGTTGCCCATTCCACGGCGCACGCCCGAACTTCAAGGTAACAAAAAATGTTCAGACGCAGACAAAAGCCAGCATTTCCCTCCATGTCCGTTCAACCTGCATCATCCGGAAACGCGCTGCTGTGGCGGATAGTGGGCGCGATACTGGCCATTTCAGCCATCGCCGTGAGCTTCCTGTATTGGGAACTGATATGGGAACTGCTTTCGGAAGGCGTCATACTCGCGCTGGAAGCGGGAGAAGAAGCGCTGGACACCGTGTACGAGGCTATCGGACTCAATCCCGCCCTATCTCAAATCGCCACCGCCTATACCGGTTTCGTGCTGGGACTGGTGCTGGTTTACTTTATTGTGCGCAAAACGGTACAGCTGGCCAAAATACTGCAGAAAAAAATCGCGCTTTATCGCGACGCTTATGGAACGGTCTACAAGCAATGGCAGCACAATAAACAGGAGCGGATTTTAGCCTGGTGGGAGTCGCTGGACTGGATGCAGAAAACCGCAGCAATATCCGCACTGCTGCTGATCGGCATCCCGCTCGCCATGTTGGCTTCTTTCCTGCTCGGCGAGCTGGTTACAATGTTCATTGCCTAGCGAGAGCGTTACCGTGCAAATCGCATAGCGAATACCACCCAGCCTCTCCCGTCGAGAGAGGCTGGGTGAGGGAAACCACTCATGGCGCAAGCGTTTGCATGATAGAAGGCGACGCTTGCACCATGAGCGGTCAGGCCTGCGGAGCGTAAATCCAACCCGGCTCCCAATTCGCCAGACACTCGTTTTTGAGCGCCACGTAATGACTGGCGGAATAGCGCAGAAACTGTTTTTCTTCCTCGCCAAGCGGCCTGATGCGCTTGGCTGGCAAGCCGACGTAAAGGTAACCGGACTCCAGACGCTTGCCGGGCGCCACCAGACTTCCGGCCCCCAGCATCACATACTCTTCAATTACCGCGCCGTCCATGACGATGGAACCGATACCGATCAGGCAATGATCGCCAACCGTACAGCCATGCAGCACCGCGCGATGTCCCACCGTCACATTGCGGCCTATGATTAACGGAAAACCCGAGGGAGCCGCTTCGTGAGCATGGGTCACATGCAGCACCGCGCCGTCCTGAATATTGCTGCCGGAACCGATGGCAATGGAATTGACATCGCCGCGCACCACCGCCGCCGGCCAGATGGATACATCGTCCGCCAATTGCACCGAGCCGATCACCACCGCGTCGGCATCGATATAAACGCCCGCGCCAACTGACGGACTATCACCCTGCCAGCTCCGGATAGTCATCTAGTCTTCGCGCCGCGATGCTTTTTCTTCCAGGCCGGAAACCCCGAAGCGCCGTTCCAGCTCCTTCAGTACGTCCATCGGCCCCAAATCCTGATACGCCAGCAGCACCATGCAATGGAACCAGAGATCGGCCATTTCGTATACGATCTGCTCGGGATCGCCACCTTTTGCGGCGAGCACGGTTTCGGTGGCTTCCTCGCCGATTTTTTTCAGGATGGCGTCGATACCCTTGGTGTACAGCTTCGCAACATAGGATTGATCCGGCGTCTGCGGTTTACGCGCCTCGAGCGCGTCGGCCAGCTTGAATAAAATATTTGCAGTCATCAGTAAATGATCTCCGGTTCTTTCAAAACAGGCTCCACAGTTTCCCATGCGCCGTTATTCAGCGCGCGGTAAAAACAGTGATGGCGTCCGGTATGGCAGGCAATGCCGCCCTCCTGTTCAACTTCGAGCAAAATGACATCGCCATCGCAATCCAGGCGCATGTTGATCACCTTTTGGCTATGCCCGGACGTTTCGCCCTTACGCCATAATTTCCGGCGCGAACGCGACCAGTACACGGCGTATCCCTCTTCGACCGTCAGCGCCATTGATTCCCGGTTCATCCAGGCCATCATCAACACCTGACCGCTGCCCGCTTCCTGGGCGATTACCGGCACCAGCCCGTCGGAAGTCCAACTGATTTCATCCAGCCAGGATTTATTCATTATAGACGCACCGGAATATTTTGAGCGGCCATGAATTCCTTGGCTTGTCGAATGGTGTATTCGCCGAAATGGAAAATACTGGCCGCCAGCACCGCATCGGCCTTGCCGTCTATCACGCCGTCGGCAAGATGCTGCAGATTGCCGACGCCGCCGGAGGCAATGACCGGCACCGGCACCGCATCGCTGATTGCACGCGTCAGCGCCAGATCGAAACCGCTCTTGGTGCCGTCGCGATCCATGCTGGTCAGCAGGATTTCGCCTGCGCCGTAATCAGCCATCCTGCGCGCCCATTCAATGGCGTCGAGACCGGTGGGCTTACGCCCCCCATGGGTAAAAATCTCCCAATGTTGCGGCGCGGCGCTCACCTTTTTCGCATCGATCGCAACGACGATGCACTGCGAACCGAATTTTTCCGCCGCCTCACGCACGAACTCCGGGTTAAATACCGCCGCAGTATTAATGCTGACCTTGTCGGCCCCTGCATTCAACATGCGGCGTATGTCATCCAGCGTGCGTATGCCGCCGCCGACCGTCAGCGGAATGAACACCTGACCGGCGACCTGTTCGACCACATGCGCCATCGTTTCGCGATCGTCGGAGCTGGCGGTTATATCGAGAAATGTCAGTTCGTCCGCACCTTCCGCGTCATAACGGCGCGCCACTTCAACCGGATCGCCGGCGTCGCGGATATCGACAAAACGCACACCCTTGACAACACGGCCGTTATCGACGTCCAGACACGGAATAATCCGATTCGCCAGCATCTTACAGCGATTCCGCCAGTTTGAGTCCTTCGGCGAAATCCAGCGTGCCTTCATAAAGCGCGCGCCCGGTGATGGCGCCCATCACGCCGTCGCCGACTATGGCCCCGAGCGCGCGAATATCGTCCAGGTTGGTAATACCGCCGGAAGCAATGACCGGAATATGTATCGCGCGCGCCAGCCGCGCCGTCGCTTCGATATTGACCCCGCTCATCATGCCGTCGCGGCTGATATCGGTATAAACGATGGCCTCGACGCCATCCGCTTCGAATTTTTGCGCGAGGTCGATGACATCGTGATGAGACAGCTTCGACCAGCCGTCGATCGCTACCTTACCGTCTTTCGCGTCCAGACCGATAATGATGTGGTTGGGGAATTCGGCGGCGATATCGCTGACAAAATGCGGCGCGCTGACCGCCTTGGTGCCGATGATGACGAAATCGACGCCGGCATTGAGATAGCCCTGTATGGTGTCTTCATCACGGATGCCGCCGCCCACCTGGATCTGTACGTCAGGGTAGGTTTCGCGAATGGCGTGAATAACGTCGCCGTTACGCGGCACGCCGGCGAAAGCGCCGTCCAGATCGACCAGATGCAAACGCTTTGCGCCCTCCGCGATCCACCGCCCCGCGACCTGGACAGGATCATCGGAAAAAACCGTGTCGTCTTCCATGCGCCCTTGCCGTAACCGGACACATTTCCCGTCCTTGAGATCGATAGCCGGAATTAAAAGCATGTCAGATTCCTCGTCATCACTATAAGTCTATTAATTGTCTATGCCTGTACCCTGCGTCGCGTCAGGGCGCCCATGTAAGAAAATTGGACAATAACCTCAAACCTGCCGCCTGGCTTTTTTCCGGGTGAAACTGAACCGCAAACATATTCCCGGATAAAACCGCCGCCGTAAACGGCTCCGGATAATCGCTGCTTGCCGCCTGTACGGACGCCTGCGCAGGTTGAACATAATAACTGTGCACAAAATAAAACCAGGTTTCCTGGGCAATGCCGTTCCACAACGGATGCGCGAACGACTGATGCAGGCGGTTCCAGCCCATGTGCGGAATTTTCAGCTTGTTGCCGGAATGATCCTGCAATCCTTCGGGAAACCGCGCCACCTTGCCTGATATCAATCCAAGGCCGCGCGTACCGCCGTTTTCCTCGCTTTCATCCAGCAAGGCCTGCATGCCGAGACAGATCCCCAGCAGCGGTTTATTTTTCGCGGCTTCGGCAATAACGCCGTCAAGCGCTCGTTCGCGTACCGCGGCCATACAATCGCGCATCGCGCCGACGCCGGGAAACACCACGCGATCCGCGGCGAGAATTACGGAAGGATCGGAACTGACTTGCACATGGGTCGCGGAGTCCGCGCATTGAACAGCCTTGGCGATGGAGTGCAGATTACCCATTCCGTAATCGATAATGGCGACCGAGGACATAGAAAGACCGATTTAGAATAGGAAGGCGTTGGCGATGGGATCAGGATTGTCCATTTTATAAGGAAGCGCTGATTAATTCAAAACAAACTCATTACAAATACAAAAAAGCCGTATCAGTACATGCGCGCAAGCAAAACTCCGCACCCCCTGCCACTAAAGCACGCCCTTGGTCGAAGGAAGCGTATCGAGCCGGCGCGGATCGAATTCAAGCGCTGCGCGCAACGCGCGACCGAAGGCCTTGAACACCGTTTCGGCGATATGATGCGCGTTTACACCCTTAAGATTATCGATATGCAGGGTAACGCGGGCGTGATTGACAAACCCCCTGAAAAACTCGTTCAGCAAATCCACGTCGAAACTGCCGATCAGCGAGCGCGGAAAAATCACGCCGTATTCCAGTCCGGGGCGGCCTGAAAAGTCCACCACGACACGCGACAACGCTTCGTCCAACGGAACGTAAGCGGAACCGTAACGCTGGATACCCTTCAGACTGCCTGCGGCGGCGGCAACAGCCTGCCCGAACGCGATGCCGACATCTTCGACGGTATGATGGGCATCTATGTGCAAATCGCCGCTGGCCCGGATATCCAGATCGATCAAACCGTGCCGCGCAATCTGGTCGAGCATGTGATCCAGAAATCCTACGCCGGTATCCAAATTGGACAGACCGCTGCCGTCCAGGTTCAAACTGACGCAAATCTGCGTTTCCAGGGTGTTGCGTTCTATGCTGGCTTTTCGGTCCATTATCGGTATTGTTCGCATGAAGTTTAGGTGTTAAAAGAAAACATTATCATAAAACCAGGCGTCAAATAGATAAACCCTCAAACCGCGTGACCGAATCCCGTTATAATATCCCCATTTTCCAATCATAAACACCTGCACCCATGTCGAAGCAATCCATCAAAAAAGTGGCCCTCGCCTATTCAGGCGGTCTTGATACATCGGTTATCCTCAAATGGCTGGAAGAAATCTACCAATGCGAGGTTGTCACCTTTACCGCCGACATCGGTCAAGGCGAAGAAGTCGAGCCCGCGCGCGCCAAGGCGCAGGCGATGGGCATCCGCGAAATTTACATCGACGACCTGACCGAAGAATTCGCGCGCGATTTCGTATTTCCGATGTTTCGCGCCAATGCCATCTACGAAGGCGAATACCTGCTGGGCACTTCGATCGCGCGTCCGCTGATCGCCAAGCGCCTGATCGAAATCGCCAACGAAACCGGCGCCGACGCGATATCGCACGGCGCCACCGGCAAGGGCAACGATCAGGTGCGCTTCGAACTGGGCGCCTATGCGCTGCGACCCGACATCCGGGTCATTGCGCCCTGGAGAGAGTGGGATCTGACCTCGCGCGAAACCCTGCTGGCCTATGCCGAAAAGCACGGTATTCCTATCGAAATGAAACGCGGCAAGGCGTCGCCCTACTCCATGGACGCCAATTTGCTGCACATTTCCTACGAAGGCGGCGGGCTTGAAAATCCGTGGTGGGAGCCGGAGGAGGACATGTGGCGCTGGTCGGTTTCCCCGGAAAATGCCCCGGACAAACCGCTTTACATCGAATTAAGCTACGAAAACGGCGATATCGTTGCGCTGGACGGCGAACGCCTGTCTCCGGCGCAAGTACTCAGGCGTTTGAACCAGCTCGGCGGCAGCAACGGCATCGGCCGGCTCGATATCGTCGAAAACCGTTATGTCGGCATGAAGTCGCGCGGCTGCTACGAAACGCCCGGCGGCACGCTGATGCTGAAAGCGCACCGCGCCATCGAGTCCATCACCCTCGACCGCGAAGTCGCGCACTTGAAGGACGAACTGATGCCGCGCTATGCCAGCCTGATCTATAACGGCTACTGGTGGAGCCCGGAAAGAAAACTGTTGCAGCAGATGATCGACGCTTCGCAAGCCACGGTAAACGGCGAAGTTCGCTTGAAACTCTACAAGGGCGGCGTCAGCGTGGTCGGACGCAAATCGGAACGCAACAGCCTGTTCGACGCCACCATCGCCACTTTCGAAGACGATCAGGGCGCTTACGATCAGCGCGACGCGGAGGGCTTCATCAAGCTCAATGCGTTGCGCATGCGTATCGCGGGTAGAAAGGGAATCAGTTTTATTTAGAAAACAGGCAGCAATTCTGAGGCTAGTTGAAAGTTCACGACCGGAGTAGCCGGAAGCGGAGTAAACCAGCCGGGACACACCGTGAATCCACCCCTTCGGTCATTCTCCGGACAGGACAGGCAGTGGAGGTTCGTCTGGCTCAACCCGCTTCCTCTCCACAGAAGTGGCTGAAATGAAACTATCTCTTGTGGGAGCGGGCTTTAGCCCGCGATCAGTCTCTTTCGCGGGCTACAGCCCGCTCCTGCAGTGATATGCAACGGCATCTGAGTAGTTGCGTAATTTATTGATTAACCAACGTAGCCCGGACGAAGCTTCAGCAAATTCCGGATGACGGGGAGTTGTGCACATCCCGCATACGCATGCTCCATGCGGGCTACAACATTCCAGAGGCGACGCGAAAGCCGCCCGGATCAATGTGTACCGCTCACAATATGCCGCAAGCGGGAGGTGTGTTATCAGCAGAAAAGACTATTGGGGAATTTCGCTTTTTATCGTACTCGCTCTAAGCGTGGAACTATGGATTCCCATAGCCGATGAAGCGGTTTTCTACTCGCTCGAAACGCTGGAAATGATACTGGATGTACTGTACGAAAAAGGCCTGGGGCTGGATGAGGAAGCCACTCAAAAGGCAACAGCCTGGACCGGACTGCTGATTTCCATCGGACTGACGGGCTTGCTGCTGTACAAGCTGCCGGTTATCTTCCGGTATGCCAAAGCTTTTCTCGCCAAACGCTGGGCAATGCGCAAACTGGCCATCAAGGTCTGGTGGCCCACGCTCAACTGGCAGCAAAAAGTGGCGCATATCGCCGCTCTGGGCTTATTTCTCGGCGCACTGGTTCTGATAATATAAAAAACGGTACTTATTCAGCCATCCGATTTTCCGTTGGTTTTTTACGGCTTCACTCCGGACAAACTCTCCACGAACGGATTAACCGAAGATCATTGGAACTACTGACAAATGGTCTGAATAATTACGCAAACCGGAGTCTGGATAGCACACTCGCTCTCAAAGTCCACTTATTGCCATTCGGTACGCACTACGAGGTTTATTGCATGGAACGACACTTATCTACAGCTATTCTTATCGCACTGCTCGCGCTCGGCGGCTGCGCCACCAACCCCATTACCGGACGCAGTCAGGCCATGCTGGTCAGCGACAGCGAAGCGGCGCAACAATCGGCGCAGGCATACAGCCAATTAATCGCCGGCGCGTCGCAAAAACAGATACTGGATAACGATCCGGCGGCGCTGCAACGGGTACGCGCCATTGCTACGCCGCTGATTACACAAGCGAGCATCATGCGCCCGGAAACACGCAACTGGCAGTGGGATATCCATGTACTGAAAAGCGACGAGGTTAACGCCTGGTGCATGGCCGGCGGCAAGATCGCCGTTTATACCGGCCTGCTGCAGAAAATACAGCCAACCGACGACGAACTCGCCGAAGTCATGGGGCATGAAATTTCACACGCCATGCTGTCGCATCAGGCGGAAAAACTTTCTCGCGCGAAAATGCAGCAAGCGGGAATCACCCTCGGAGTCATCGCCGGCGCGATTGCCGGCTACAATCTGAGCGGCGTTGCCGGCCTGGCCAACAGCGCCGCAACCGTAGGCCTGCAACTGCCCAACAGCCGCGAAGCGGAAAACGAAGCCGACAGCGTCGGCATCGAACTCGCCGCCAGGGCCGGTTACAACCCCAATGCGGCGGTGACGCTATGGAAGAAAATGCTTGCCGCCAGCGGCGGAAAAAGCGGCCCCGGCTGGCTCAGTACCCACCCCGCCACCGAAGACCGTATTCAGGCCATGCAGGTTCGCGCGCAGCAGCTGATGCCGGTTTATGAGGCGGCCAAGCGGGGGCAATAAAGCGACGCATTTCGTTCAGAAATACGTTAATCCACCCCGCCAAAATGCGGAGGGATTATGCGCGACGGTTTCGATGAAGCATTGCTGGCTCTATGGTGCGAGCCGTATGTCCGCTTTGTCATCCAGCGCTGCCAATTAATACACTCTTCCGCACCACCGAGCGAGACGTTGAAAAAGAGCCACGTTAAGATTGGAGAGTCCCGGATTCCATGGATGCCTTGAGCAACATCCCTGTCGACCGGATACCGGCAATCCATGACGGGATGGCGGCATGAAAGCTGAGTAGTCAACAAAAACAATTGCATTCTATCCAATATGACACCCTTATTTAATTAAAAATACCGAGCCAGATCCATCCCGGCATAAAGCCCCGCCACCTGATCCGCATAACCGTTGAACGGCAACGTGGGTCGCTTCAAAAACTCGCCGATGCGGCGTTCCCTGGCCTGGCTCCAGCGCGGGTGGTCTACTGCGGGATTGACGTTGGCGTAAAAGCCGTATTCCCTCGGCCCGGCCTGCATCCAGCTGGTGACCGGCTGTTGTTCGAGAAGACGGATTTTTACGATGGACTTGACGCTCTTGAAACCGTATTTCCACGGTACGATCACACGCACCGGCGCGCCGTTCTGATTCGGCAACACCTCGCCGTAAAGCCCGAAAGTCAGCAGGGTCAGCGGGTGCATCGCTTCGTCGATGCGCAATCCTTCCCGGTAAGGCCATTCCAGCACGCCGCTGCGCTGTCCGGGCATTTGTTCCGCATCGTGGAGCGTGACGAACTCGACGAACTTGGCGTTGCCGGTCGGTTCCACCCGCTTGATCAATTCCGCCAGCGGGAAGCCGAGCCAGGGAACGACCATCGACCACCCTTCGACGCAACGCAGCCGGTAGACGCGCTCTTCCATCGGAGCCCAGCGCAGCATGGCGTCAATATCGAACACGCCGGGCTTTTGCACCTCGCCCTCGACGGCTACGCGCCAGGGGCGCGTCTTCAGGCTGCCAGCCGATTTCGCAGGAGATTCCTTGTCGACGCCGAATTCGTAAAAATTGTTGTAGCGCGTTACGTCTTCCAGCGGAGTCGGCTTGTCCGGCAGCATATAAGCGGTCGATTTTGCGCCTGCCAGTTTGTCCCCCGCCGATGCCGCTCCGGACAGCATGGCTGCCGCACCGGCTCCGGCGGCCATCTGCATGAACCGCCTCCGCCCATAAAACAATTCGCGCGGCGTGATTTCCGATGCCTGTATGGCAGCGTTGTTGCGTTTGATCATATAAGCTCCTTGCTTGGCGGCCTGACCGGCAGTTTAACCAGCCGCAGCAGAAATAACAAAGCCAGCAACACGATATAGATTGCCGGCGGACCTATATCGCGCTTGACCAGCAGCAGGTAATGAAATGCGGAGGCGATTGCGGCGACATAGGTCAAGCGATGCAGATTTCGCCAGTTCCTGCCGCCGAGGCGGCGCTTCATCGCATCGGTTGAGGTGACGGCCAAAGGCGTCAGTATCAGGAACGCTGCAAGACCTACGGTAATATAGGGTTTTTGGCTTATATCGGCAATGACCCCCGCGAAATCGAACGCCTGTTCGAAAACCAGGTAAAAAAGAAAATGCAGGCAGCCGTAGAAAAAACAGAACAGCGCCGGGACGCGGCGCAATCGGATCAACCAATGCCACCCGGTGATTTTCCGCAACGGGGTAATTCCGAGCGTCAACCATAGCAACCGCAAAGACCAGAGGCCCGAATCATTAATCAGCGTTTCAGCCGGATTAACGCCCAACGAGTTGGTAAGCGCGCCCCATAACAGATAGACAGCGGGGGCAAGATACAGCGCAAACAAAATTTTGCCGGCTTGCGCAATGCGGGACTGCTGCCCGGCTGACCGGGAGTTGGAAGCCTTTACGCCGCCACTACGGATTATTTCGGCCTTTTCATTGAGCGTCAGACACTTGCGCCGATGATGCGATAACATGACCGTTCCTTTCCTGATGCTGTCAATAATGGCGCAGGCTGACGCGACACGCAAGAAAAAGAAGGCGGACCTGGTTTCGACCGCTTTTATTGCAAAGCTTTTACCGCGTTGCGCAGCAGTTGCAAACACCGGCGATTAGCGGCCAGATCCAGCGCGCTGAAATCGTCCTGCGTCGTCAGCAACGGGTTTGCGCCCGCTTGCAGCAATTGCTCGACCACTGCGTCTCTACCGCTGGAAGACGAATAAATCAACGCGGTCGCGCCGCTGGGATTTTGATAATCGATATCGATTCCCGCTTCCAGCAGCAACGCGATGCAAACAGGCGCATTGGCAAAGCACGCGGCCCACAAGGCATTATTTCCATAAGCGTCCAGCAGGCCCAAATTAACGTCCTGCTGCTGCAGTAGATATGCCAGTACATCGCCGCGGGCTTGCTGAGCCGCCATGATCAGCGGCTGCCCGCCTTCGCTATTGGCGAGCAAAGGCTGCTCCGGCTGAAATCGGTAGTCCTGTAACCAGGCAATTGTTTCCGCTGATGCCATCAAACTCATGTTCCACTCATCTCGTTTATGAGGGACGCCAGCCCGCACCCACCGACGGCAGCAATAACGGCATCACTTGAGTCAACCATAGGTCTACCCGGCTATCCGTCAAGCCCGGTTGACCGCGCTGATCAAGCACCAGCCCGACAAAGCGGTTGTCGATGATCGCATGCGAGTGCTGGAACTGATAGCCGTCGGTGCTCCAACTGCCGACAATATCGGCGCCCTGGCCGTAAAACAGCCGGTAAAGATGGATCAGGGAACTGGCGAAACGGTCGGCGTACCGCTCCTGATGTCCCAGCCCGAACAGCGCAACGCGTTTGCCGGATAAATCGGCGCCATCCAGGTAGGGCGCAAACTCCTGCCAGTTGCTTTCCTGGCAGCCGGTCGACAAACCGGGCAGTTCGCCCAGGCCGTAACTGGGCGTACCCAGGATCAACGCTTCGTATTGCAACAATTCATCGGGGCGGGTGCGGTTGATATTTTTGGGCTTGTCGGCAAGCGATTCGCCGAGCCGGCTGTAAATTCTTTTAGCTACCAACCGGGTGCTGCCGGTATCCGTTCCGAAAAAAATTCCGATTTTGCTCATGAGTTACCTGCGTTCGATAAGGGTAGATGCCGCTTTAATCAACAGCAAGCAAATTTCACTCCAGTTTAGATTTTTAATTTATACCATACAAATCATATGGATAACATTAACGCATTTCGACCAAAACGATAAACGAAACAAACAAAGTGTTGTTTGCGACATTCGGGCATAATGCGCACCCTACGGAAGTTACACTGGCAAAGTTTGGCTTCCGCATTGCTTTATCCGGCTGTCACAGAAACTTTGCGTTTACCATGGAGAAACGGCATAAATGAAGGTACTCGAACAACTACGCGCCGGGAAGCTGGCCGGAAGCAGACGGCTTGCTTTATCTTGCGGCTTGCAGCAATTCCCGCGCGAGATTTTCGATCTGGCGGATACGCTGGAAATTCTCGACCTGTCGGGAAACGCGCTGTCGTCATTGCCGGACGATCTGCCCCGGCTGCACCAGATGAGGATACTGTTTTGTTCCGGCAACCGCTTTACCCGGCTGCCCGACGTGCTGGGCCGGTGTCTCCGGCTCGACATGATCGGCTTTAAAACCAACCGGATAGAAACCGTCCCGGCTGCGGCGCTACCGGCTACGCTGCGCTGGCTGATACTCACCGACAACCGGATCGCAGAGCTTCCTGCGGAAATCGGGTTGTGCACCAGAATGCAAAAACTGATGCTGGCGGGTAATTTTCTACAGACGCTGCCTGAAGAAATAGCCGCCTGCACCCGGCTGGAGTTGCTGCGCATCGCCGCGAACCGTTTGACCGGACTCCCCGCATGGCTGTTTTCCCTGCCGCGGCTTTCCTGGCTGGCCTATGCGGGCAATCCGTTTTGCGCGGACGCCGAAGCCGCGAAGCTGGCCGATGCTGCTGTTTCCCGCATCGCCTGGAAACGGCTCCAGCTGCAGCAGCAATTGGGGGAAGGCGCTTCCGGCGTGATTCATCAAGCCGAGTGGCGGGATGAAGCAACCCGGCAGGACGTAGCGGTGAAACTATTTAAGGGCGCTGTGACCAGCGACGGCTTGCCGCTCAGCGAAATGACCGCTAGTCTCAGCGCCGGCGCTCATCCGAACCTGATCCCGGTGCTGGGCAGGCTGGAAGACCACCCCGCCGGCGCAAACGGATTGGTGATGCCGCTGATCGACACGGATTTCAGCAACCTGGCCGGTCCGCCCAGCCTCGATTCCTGCACGCGCGATATCTATCCGGATGAAACGGGTTTTACCCTGACTACAGCAATCGGCATCGCCCACGGCATCGCTTCCGCTGCGAGCCATCTTCACGCACAAGGCATCATGCATGGCGATTTGTACGCGCACAATATTTTGCACTGCGGAAAAGGCCGCGCACTGCTGGGCGACTTTGGCGCGGCATCGTTCTTCGAGCCGGAGGACCGGCAACACGCTCATGCGCTGCAACGCATCGAAGTGCGCGCATTTGCCTGTCTACTGGAGGAATTACTGGAACGCTGCAACGCGTCGACTGACGCTCGCGGCGAGCTTAAGACGCTTGGCGGTTTACAGGCCCGCTGCGCGGACGAAAGCCCCGGCGCGCGTCCGCTGTTTGCCGAGGTAGAACAGGCGCTGGCGGCCATATCCTGCGTATAAGACCGGACAATCCTGATACTATATTCCCATATTGCGCCTCCCTATTCGATCAAGGAGCATTCAATGACCATCCCCGCCAAACGCCTTTGGACCGTAACCGCAAGCAGCGGCGACCCCAGCTTTGCAATCGACGATATTTACGCGACGACATGGATATCGGATCCGCTCAAAAAAATCTGGCTGCAAATCGACCTCGGAGAAATAACGACGCTGGGCGGGATCGAAGTGTACTGGGGCAGGCAGGCGGCCAACGTTTATCGCTTCGTCATATCGCTCGACGGCAATGTCTGGACGCCTATCTGCCGCACCGGACATGGCGAAGGCGGGCAAAATGTCTTCGCCTTCCCTCCGTCCGAAGCGCGATTTCTGCGCTGGAGTTGCGAAGACCCGGAGTCGGAGCGGCGGCTGGAGATCGTCGAAATCAACGTGTACAGTCCTGCCGAAGCCCTGTCGGTGCTGGAGGAAGGACGGATTGCGGCGCTCGGCCATGCGCCGGTCAAACTCCCATGCGGCGAAAGCATCACCGTCGATTTCGGCTATCAGCGCTCTCCGCTGGGGGTAAAGATCCAATGGGGGGAAACCCACGGCACCGTTTTTTCCGTGCATCTGTCCGACGACGGCGAGCAGTTTCGCGAAGTCGGCCGTATTCTGACCAGCAACGGCGGTTACGACGACTTTTATTGGCGAACCACCACCAGCCGCTATCTCCGTTTTACCCTGCACGAATCGAGCGCGCCGGAGGGGGCGGTCGTCAACGAACTCAAGGTCCGCATCCTCAATAAAGACCGCATGCCGATCGGACGCCTGGAGCGCGCCGCTCAGGCCGGACGCGGCGAACTGTACCCGCAGGCGCTATTGAACAGGCAAGTCTATTGGACGGCGCTGGGCGAGGTCGGTCACTCGAATGAAGCCCTGTTCGACGAATACGGCAACATTGAACCCCGGATCGGGTTCGGTCAATTGACCCCGCTGCTGAGGATAGAGGGAAGCTTGCACGGCGCGCCGGGCTCGCCTACGCTTAACCAGTCGCTGGCCGAAGGCGCGCTGCCGATACCCAGCGTCGCCTGGTCTGCACAAGGCATTGAAATCGGGGTTACCGCGCTGGCGGAGGGCGGTCAGGCAATGGTGGAATACCGGATATCCAACCGCTCCGGGCGGCGCCGGATCGGCGCGCTGGTTCTTGCCGTGCGTCCCGTTCAAATCAACCCCTATTGGCAAAAAGGCGGCCATGCCGTCATCAACGCCATTGCCGTCGACGACAGATGGCTCGAAGTCAATGACCGGCCTTACGCCGCGTTTTCGAGCGTACCCGACGCCGTGACTATCGTTGAGTTCGACGATGACGACGTCGTCAAACCGATCGCCGACGGCGCGCAGCAAACGGTCCGCACACTGCAATCCGGTTCCGGATTGTTGAGCGCCGCCTGCGAGTTCGAGTTCTCGCTCGAACCGGGAGACAGCATCGCTTTCGTAGCCGCGCTCCCGCTACGCGACGGAATAACGCCCTCGGCGGACGAGCTGTTTACCGATATCCATCAGCGCGCCGTGCGCTTCTGGCGCGACAAGATCGGCGCGCGTAAAATCATGCTCGGCAACCTGGAAATCTCCGACACCCTGGAAGCGCAAACCGGTTTGATCCTGGTCAACGCCACCGCATCCGCGTTCAAGCCCGGCCCACGCAATTACGACCGCATCTGGATACGCGACGGTTCGTCACAGGCGCTTGCATTGCTTTACGCCGGATTGATCGACGAGGCCAAAGCCTACGTAGTCTGGTATGCGGAACGCATCTACGAAAACGGCCTGGTGCCGCCGATACTCAACCCCGACGGCAGCGTTAACCGCGGTTACGGCAGCGATATCGAGTTCGACGCGCAGGGTCAGTTTGTCGCCATCGCCGCCGACGTCTACCGCTTCAGCCGGGATCGCGAATTCCTGAAGCGCATTTTCGAACCCGTGACGCGCGCAACTCGCTTCATCGAAGAACTCTGCGCCCGAACCGACGCACTGTACGGCCCGGACAGCCGTTTCCATGGCCTGCTCGCGCCTTCCATCAGCCACGAGGGATACAACAAACCGGTTTACAGCTACTGGGACGATTTTTTTGCATTGCGCGCCTGGCGCGACTGCGAATATCTGGCGGCCGAGATAGGCAACGAGGCTGTTGCCGCTCATGCCCAGGTCAAGGGCCGGGAGTTGGCCGCCAACCTGGCCCGCTCGATACGGCTGACCGCAGACCTCCTGGGCAGGGGACTGGTTCCGGCATCCGCCGACCACGAGGATGTCGATCAAACCTCGACTTCCGTCGCGTTCGAGCCTTGCCGGGTGGATGATGTCCTGCCGCAAGCGCTGCTGACGGCGACTTACGACGTCTACATCGCGCATCTCGATGCGATAGGCGCGCCCGGCTTCAGCGGCGGTTTTACGCCTTACGAAATCCGCAACCTCAACGCCCTGGTCGCGCTCGGACGTTTCGACGACGCCTACCGGTTGTTGACGGACAGCCTTGCCTGGCGGCGGCCGGCGGGCTGGCGTCACTGGGCGGAGGTGGTATGGGGCGAGAAGCGAGCCGCCGATTATATCGGCGACATGCCCCATACCTGGATAGGCGCGGAATTCGCCACGGCGGTGAGGCGCATGCTGGTGCGCGAGAACGGCGCTACCCTGGAATTGTTCCGCGCGGTTCCCGATGACTGGTGGGCGACAGGAGAGATTACCCTGCGCGATTTGCCCACGACATTCGGAACCCTCAACCTGAAAGCCAGCCGCGATTCGAAGCAGGTAAACATCGATCTGGCTTTGAGCGGACCGGCTCCCGATGAAATCACCTTCCGTTATCCGGGGGTCAGAATCGCTCACGCGGACGGGCAACCCTGCGCGATAGACGGAGATGTTGTTACGGCGGCGAATTTCGGACGGCTGGTAATCGAGCTTTAGTTCCGCTTGTAAATATCTGCGAGGAATCATGAAATCCATTTGCCACCCGGATGACGATATCTTATACCTGAAGTTCAATCACAAGCCGATTGTGCGTGAAGTCTCCTGCGATTGGCATGTAAACATTGCCTATGCGGAAGATGGAGATCTGGCAGAGATTACCGTGCTGGATGCGCAAGCAACAGGCCTTTATCCGGTTTTGACGGAGCAGCGGCGGGCGGCGTGAAATGCCCGGTTCGCAAGAAAAACAGCATGCCTTCGATAGTAGGCCGGGCCGAAGCTGGGACTTTCCAGCAGGGTTTTATCGTCGAAAAGACACTCTTCCCCCTCATCTAAAATCAGCCGCAGGTTTTCCTCGGAGGTTAGCGGAATCTGCTTGGCATCGATGTTGTGGAACAGCACTTTTTCAAAGCGCTCAGCCTGATCCGGATCATCGTACAGCACGATGCAGAAGGGCGTTGGCAGGCTGTAATTCGCCTCTCCCGGTTTGGCGTCACCGGCAGCGCTCAGGCGGTGATTGCCGTCAATCCGAAATAGTTTTACTCGATTGCTTAATCTTGATTCTGAAAGAATTAAAGCCATCGCTAAGATTTTCCTCCGGCAGTTCCAGATAAGCCAGTTTCGGCGCGTTAGCGCCGCCCACTGTCTCCAGCACCTTCGGCAGCTTTGTTAGGTGGGGCGGCCGGTAGCGTCATAGCCGATGTTTTCGGCCATCGCCATGAAAATGGCCTCGTCGTCCGAGGCGGGCACATTGGGCTTGCGCTTCTCCAGGAACACCACGCTGGATTTCACCCCCGCGCCGAAATGGGCAAAAGCGAATTGCGGCAGCGATACCACGGCCAGCACCTTGAAACGCCCCAGCAGCCAGTCGCGCACCCCTTGCAGGCTGGCGTTGGTGAGCAAACCGTCGGGCAACACGACACCGGCCTTTCCACCCGGTCTTAGCAGTTGCCAAACCCGCTCACAGTATATGACTTCGGTTTTAACGCTGGCGCGCTGCTTGATGGCCTTTTTTCCCGCCGTGGGGTCGGCGCTGGTGTCCTCCGCATCGTCCTCATCCTTGCCGCCGCTCTTGGCAAGGTAGCGGGAGAGATCATAGCCGGAGAGGTAGCTGTGCAGCTCGTCCTTGATGACCGCGCCGAAAGGCGGATTGGTCGGAATCTTGGTAAAGCCCTTGGCTTCGTCGCGTTTGATGACCTCTTCATTTTTTCCGGTTTCGGCATTGAATACGGTTTCCCGGTAGAGCCCCAGAATGTCAAACAGGCCCTGGCTTTTCCTGCCGAGTGCGGCAAGCGGCTCCAGCGCGTCGTTGCCGATGATGTTGGTATGCCCGTCATCGTGGACGATCATGTTCATCTTGGCGACGCGGGCAATTTCCTCGTTGATCTCGATGCCGTACAGCCGTTTTTCGGCGAAACTGTGCCAGTAGTTGAAATGCTCCTTGCTGTCCTCGTCATAGTATTCGCTCGCCAGCTTGCACACATGGTCAAGCGCGTGCAGCAGGAAACCGCCGGAGCCGCAAGCGGGGTCCATCACCGTGTCGTCGGCCTTGATATCCAGCATCTGGATGGCGAAAGCGATGATGTTGCGCGGCGTGAAATACTGGCCGAAATCGCCCTTGAAAAAGCCGTCCATGAACTGCTCGAAAGCGACGCCCTTGGTGTCCAGATCGGTGGCGGAGAGGTTGACGCTCTCCAGGTGTAGCACCAGGTTTTTCAAGGTGATGTCGTCGATCTTGATATCGTCGTTAAAAACATCCGGCTCATTCTGGCGCTCGATGGCGTACATCGCCTTGATGCGGGCCGCCAGCCGCTTCGGTGTTTCGTTGGTTTTGATCTGAAATTCGTAGGGTTCGCCCTTTTTGCGCGGACTTTTTTCATCGCGAGTCTTGAGAAAAATCAGCTTGGTCAGCTCGCCGAAGGCCATGGGCGGCGACAAGCGGCCACCGCCCCATAGGGTTTGATGGCATTTGCGTATGGTCTTGATCAGGTCGTCGCGAGTGACGGCGCCGATGTCCGGCTTGGGAAAAGCGTTTTTGTAGTATTTGAACTCTTCCGGCTTGCCGTATTGAACCGGCAGATCGGCGACGATGTTCGCTTCGCGCTCCAGCACGCCAAACTTATCGGAACAGTCATAAAAAGCGCGGGTTTGTCCGGCGATAACGCCGATGTACTCAGCGCGAAATTTGTGCGCGTGGCCGTTTCCAAAAGCTTGTTCTACCGCTTGTTTGAATTCGGTATCGGAAACTCCGTCGCGCTTGCACTCGATGACGCCATAAGGCTTGGTGCGCTCCTTGTCGCGGAAGATAACCAGATCCGCGCGATCCGTTGGGGTGCGGTCCGGTACGGTGGTTTCGACACCGATGCACTCGGGAGGGTATCCGTAACGGTAAAAATGAGCTCGGCGTAATAGCCGGCGCGAACCTTCTCTTCCGGATCGCTCCATTTTTCGGAGACATTCACGGCCACGTAGCGAATTTTTTCGGTTTTGCCGCTGGTGACAAGTTGCAGGTGTCCGTCCGCAAAGGCGCGTTGCAGGAAGTCCCGGGCTTCCATCGTCATATTGTTTCTCATTGAATCCATTGTTGTTATCAGCCGCCTGACTTTCTTGATGATTAACACTGCTACCCTGTTGGCATGGCGAGCTGTGTACACGGACGGCGACGGTGTGGTGAGATGCCCCACCGAGGTGGAGAAGGTATTGCAATGTACGGCAAATCTTGTAATAAACCAAACGATTTGATCGGCGTAATATAGCCTGATTGACGTAATGCGCAAACATCAGTTTTTTGCCGCTATTAAGAAGCGTTGTGGCCGATCGATCTACCGGAATTATAGGCTGGGCTGGTCATTTGAGGATTTTCCTGTCAGGGCTCTCCACCACCGCGCGGCAATTCGAACCGGCAGGCGGCGCCTGAACTCTGAAAGCAGAATGCCAATACCCTTTGAAAAGACGATTTTAAAGCCCCATCCAGCTCATTACAAAACCGCACCGGTATCGGCCGGTTTGGTGTGTAGATTCAGCGCATCCTGCAAGGGGCCGAGAAATTTTTCGTAATGCCGCCATCGTTCTATTGACGATTTATAGATCGGCTGGCGAACTTGAGCCGCGCTGGCGGTTTGAATCGGGCGCTCTTTTTTATGGAAATCGAGGCAGGCCGTGCGCCATTCCAGCCCGCAATATTCAATTATGCGGCGCGCCTGCGCTTCGGTATCGTTTACGATATCCTCATAATTGACATCGAGAAACGCTCCGGCAGGCAATACGTTGCGCCAATGCGCCATCAAGCGGGCATAATCCGCATAATAACGCCCCAGCTCGTCAAGATCATAGGAAAACTCCTGGCTGCAGGCAAACAACTCGGTAAAACAGGACAGGCATGTATCCATCGGATTGCGGTTGACGTGGATAATTTTTGCGTTGGGCAACATCAGATGAATCAGACCTACCCCGATAAAATTCCCCGGCAACTTGTCGGTAATGCGCTGTGCGTCCGGCGCAAGCGATTTCAACTTGGCAATATATTCCTCACCCCAGGAGGTAAGCCGTTCCCGGGTGAGCGGAAGCAAATTCTCCGGGAAGCTGACTCCCGGCATGCCATTGTCGCGCAGCATAATCTCTATCAGCATGGACAATTCACCCGCGCCATGGGCAGCCATGTGACTGGCGATCATCTGTTCTATCAACGTCGTGCCGGAACGCGGCATACCCAGTATAAAAACTGGTAACCGTGAGGGATCGCCGCTGCCGCGCAGGCGATCTATTGTCGCCCGGTCAAAAATATCGATGATTCCGGCAAGTTCCTGACCGGCTCGATCGGGGTTGTAGCCGAATGTGGCGCGCTTCAGTTTGCACCCTTCGAGGAAATGCGGAAAGGCTTTTTCGTAATCGCCAATATCGTCATAGCACTTACCCAGCGCAAAATGTAACGGTATTAATTCTTTTCCCGGTAGTGAAGAATTGCTGTTCCGTATCGCATCCCAATAACCAACCAGCGCCAGAAAGCTTTTGTCCTCCGGCGTCACGCTTTTAAGCAGTATAAAGTTTCTATGCGCCTCAAAGTAATCCGGTTTGAGCTCCAGCGCCCGGCGGTAGCTTGCTACGGCGTCATCGAGCCGCCCCAAGTCTTTCAGTACGTTTCCCAGGTTGTTATACACTTCGGCGAAATCCGGTTTGATATCCAGCGCCCGACGGTAGCTTGCCACGGCGTCGTCGAGCCGCCCGAGGTTTTTCAGGGCGGTGCCCAGATTACCGTAAGCCGCGGCGTAATCGGGTTTGATATCCAGCGCCCGGCGGTAGCTTGCCACGGCCTCTTCGAGTCGCCCGAGGTTATTCAGGGTCACGCCCAGGTTATTATGCTCCTCGGCGTAATCCGCTTTGATCTCCAGCGCGCGGCGGTAGCTTGCCATAGCCTCATCAAGTCGTCCGAGGTTTTCCAGGGCAATGCCCAGATTGTTGTGCGCCTCGGCGTAATCGGGTTTCACCTCCAACGCGCGACGGTAACTCGCCACGGCGTCTTCGAATTGTCCGAGCTCATTCAGGGTGTTGCCGAGATTGTTATGCGCTTCGGCGGAATCCGCTTTAATCTGCAGTGCGCGGCGGTAGCTTGCTGCAGCGTCTTCGGGCCGGCCAAGGTTTTGCAGGACGTTACCCAGATTGTTATGCGCCTCGGCATAATCCGTTTTGACCTCCAGCGCCCGGCAGTAGCTCGCCTCGGCCTCATCAAGTCGTCCGAGGTTTTCCAGGGCAATGCCCAGATTATGATGCGCCTCGGCGAAATCCGCGTTTATCACCAGTGCGCAACGGTAACTTGTCACCGCGTCTTCGAGCCGGCCAAGTTTTTGCAGGACATTGCCCAGATTGTTATACGCCTTGGCGTAATCCGGTTTGAGCTCCAGTGCCCGGCAGTAACTTGCCACAGCATCATCAAGTCGTCCGAGGCCATTCAGGACATTGCCCAGATTGTTGTGCGCCTCGGCGTAGTCCGGTTTGATCTCCAGCGCCCGGCGGTAGCTTGCCACGGCTTCTTCGAGCCGTCCCAGGTTTTGCAGAACAGTCCCCAGGTTGTTATGCGCTTCGGCAGAGCCGGATGTGAGATTCAGCGCCCTTCGATAGCAGGCTGCGGCGTCTTCGAGCCGCCCGAGGTTATTCAGAACATTGCCGAGATTGTTGTGCGCCTCGGCGTAATCCGGTTTGCTCTGTAGTGCGCGCCGGTAGCTTGCTTCCGCCTCGTTCCATCGAGCCAGACCGTAGAGGATGTTGCCCAGGTTGTAATGCACCGCGGCATAATCCGGTTTTATTTGCTGCGCGCGCCGGTAACTTGCTTCAGCCTCACCCAGCCGCCCCAGAGCATAGAGGATATTGCCCAGGTTATAATACACTTCAGCGTCGCTTGATAGCAGTGTCGCCGCTTTCTGCATGGGCGCCAACGCATCGTCAAAGCGCCCCAGCTGGTTATATATGACCCCCAAAACCTTCCAGCTAAACCCGTGCCGAGGAAAGCGCTCTGTCATGGTTCGGGCCATCGCTATGGATTCCATGTACCGCCCTGCGGTGAACAGCGCTATCAGGGTATTAATTTCGCTTAAACAGGGTGCTTTTTCCTGGCCCAGGAAAGATTTTTTGGCGGCTGCCCCCTGCTTTTTAGATTTCCATTTTGGTTTATTTTTGTTCATTGATCTATGCAGCAGTTTTAGCGGGGTAGTTATTGGCGGGCCAACAGCGCTTATGCGCTCAGCATTTCATAGCTCAGATAGGTATCTAAGTTTTTCTACGCAATAGTCAAAGAAAATTTTTATTTTGTTAATTATTTTCATATACATGCTACCGACAAGGAATCTGTTTAGCTCAAGTGCAACATAAACTGCCCTCATTATGGAAAGCAAAAACAATGCCAAAATAATAAATCTTTTAATATAATGATTTACATTTAGCTGAAAAATACCAACCCCATAAAAAGGATGTAACAAACCATCAACAAGGTGGTTGAAAACCACCTGATTCAAGCTGTACGGCAGCGGCGTCAATGAAAGAGAGATATTCGGGCGGTCAGGAAAGCATGCCGAATTATTTGATTGGCGCAACTGTATTGATAACACCAAGCATTTAGTGCTGTCTAAGGAAACACTGATTTAATCGGATTTTGCGCTGATTTTAAATTAATCAGTGTTTCCCTAAGTAGACTCAATCAATAGGATTGAGACATAATTGCAGCAGCGGCTTTTTACTTGTTTATGGACGTAAGGACTTGACATGACAGCAAAGCCACGAAAATCGCCTCGCGCATCTGACGACCGGTTTACAAATCTTTACATGCGCTGCAAAGATTGCGTTAACCGTGTTGCAATCTCCCTGCCCGGTCCAACATTTCCCGCCACTCAAGCGTGTGGCGCCGATATTTGGGCGCGAATAATCCGTAGCGTCTCTCCGCTGCCACCATCAATAAAACACTCGCCGCATCTGCTCGTTTTTCGCCGCGCATCCTCTTTGTATTTAACGCCATACACATGAACCCTATCCCTGTTTCATTCATACACCCCATGTAGAAGGAGAAACAACGATGTTCAAAAATATGTCCGTCGCAATGAAACTCGGTCTCGGTTTCGGTTTTGTCTGCCTTTTGCTGGCCGGCATCATCGTGCTGGGTATCGACAAGATGGCCGCCATGAACGAAATGACCCGGCTGATCGTCCAGGATCGTTATGTCAAAGTGAGCCTGGCCAACAAAGTCGCCCAAGGCACGCTGAACAACGGAAGATTGCTGCGCAACATGGTGATGGTGGATGACCCTGCCGAGATCGAAAAAAACCGTGAAATGATACAAAAGCAGCGCGCCGAAAACGGAGAGACCCTCGACAAACTCGACAGGATCATCGTCTTGCCCAAGGGCAGGGAGTTGTTCTCCGCCATCAAGCAGGCGCGCGAGACGCTCAACGGCAAGTACGGATCTTTCTTTAATCTGGTAAAAGGCGACCGCAAACAGGCGGTCGACTTCCTGCTCAAGGAACTTGTTCCCGCCAATTCCGCTTACTTGAAAACGATCAACGATCTGGTCGACTTTCAGGCCGACTTGATGGAAACAAACGCGAAGGAAAGCGAAAACAACTACTTTTCCACCCGCGCGCTGATGCTCGCATTCGGCGCCGCCGCTTTGCTGGCGTCCATATTTATTGCCTTCTGGATTACCCGTTGCATTACCGGGCCGCTGGCCGAATCGATGGCGGCCGCCAACGCCATTGCCGCAGGAGATCTGACGGCAAATATCGAAGTCGATTCGAATGATGAAACAGGCCGGCTCAAAGCCGCGATGCAGCGCATGGCCGCGTCGCTCCGGTCGGTGCTGGCGGATACCGATGTGATGATACAGGCGGCGGCGGAAGGCAGGCTGGATATCCGCGCCGATGTATCCAAACACCAGGGCGAGTACAAAAAACTGGTGCAAGGCGTCAACGACACCGTCAACAACATTGCCGAGCCGCTTAAAATCGCTTCCGGCTACATCGATCAAATCGCCAAAGGCGTGATTCCGCCTGCCATTACCGCCGACAGCAAGGGCGAGTATCTCGTCATTCGAGACAACCTTAATGTGCTCGTCAGGACAGTAAGCGGCCTGCTGGGCCAGACCGGCATGCTGATTCAGGGAGCGGCCAACGGCGAGCTGGACAAGCGCGCCGATGCCGAACTATTCCACGGCGATTGGCGCCAGTTGATCAAAGGGGTAAACCAGATTCTGGATGGCATATTGCTTCCTGTGAACGAAGCGATCGCGGTGCTGGCCGACCTGGAAAAAGGCGATCTTACCCAGTCGGTTAAAGGCGATTACAAAGGCCGGCTCAAGGAATTCAAGGACATCGTCAACAACACCATAGAAAAACTGGCACAAACCATTAGCCAGGTCATGACGGCCACCGATGCGCTGACCGAAGCAAGCGGCGAAGTCAGCGCCACGGCGCAAAGCATGTCGCAAGGATCGAGCGAACAGGCCGCCAGCGTGGAACAAACCAGCAGCGCGGTTGAACAGATGAGCGCTTCGGTGGTACAAAACGCCGAAAACGCCAAAGTAACCGACGGCATGGCCGCCAAAGCGGCCAAAGAGGCGGAAGAAGGCGGCGCGGCCGTTACCCTGACCGTTGCCGCGATGAAAAGCATCGCCAATAAAATTGGCATCATAGACGACATTGCCTATCAAACCAATCTGCTCGCGCTCAACGCCGCAATCGAAGCCGCACGCGCCGGTGAACACGGCAAAGGCTTCGCGGTAGTGGCGGCTGAAGTGCGCAAGCTGGCGGAACGCAGCCAGATTGCCGCGCAGGAAATCGGCGAGCTGGCCGGCAGCAGCGTGGATATGGCGGAAAAAGCCGGAACCTTGCTGAGCGAAATCGTGCCGAGCATCGCCAAGACCTCGGACCTGGTGCAGGAAATTGCTTCGGCTTCCGAAGAGCAAACCTCGGGCGTCAACCAGATCAACAACGCGATGACCCAGCTTAATCAGATTACCCAGCAAAACGCCAGCGCGTCGGAAGAGCTGGCGGCGACTGCGGAAGAAATGAGCGGGCAGGCCGAACAGTTGCAGGATTTGATGAGCTTTTTCAAGGTTAATATGGCGTCAATAGCGCCGGCAGGCCATGGCAACAGGACGCGCGCGCCCGCGCAGTCGAATAACAATGGCAAGCCGCCCAAACAGCACGGATCGGTTACGAGCGCGCCGAACGCCCAACCTCTGGATGAAAGCGAATTTGTACGGTTTTGAAAGCTTTTCGTCATCGATATCCGGCGTATCAAGGAAACTGTCGAACCAGGGCAAGTAACCGAAGCGCCGCGCATACCCGCTTTTATTCGCGGCATGATCAATCTGCGCGGTACAGTACAAGGAAGACCTGGCAATCGTTGCTGCTTCGTACGCTGACCCGCCCTTGCCGGACACTGTGGCCTGACAGGCGCCGTTAGTTTTATATTGACAAACACATTGTTTCTCACCGTTGTTTAATTATTTACGCTTTTTTTAGACGCTAAAAAATAACATGACAGCCGGTATTAAGAATACGACAACAATACCTGCCGTAAGTAATATCCGGAGGAACAATATGATCCATCATTCAAGTAAGCGCGTAACGCCACCATCTATTCCTGCGCTTACGCCTGCGGTTTAATATCCATAACGGCAAAGGGCAGCAACTCATCAATACGGCTGTTGGGCCAGACCGGCAGTTTTTCCAGCGTGTCTTTCAACCAGCGCGCCGGGTTAAGTCCATTGAGTTTGGCTGTGCCCAATAAGGTCTGTATTGCGGCGGCGCGTTGACCGCCACGCTCGGAACCGGCGAACAGCCAGTTCTTTTTGCCGATGGCAATAGGACGAATGCTGTTTTCCACCGGGTTGTTGTCGATCGGCAGATGGCCGCTGTCGGCATAGCGGATCAGGGCAGGCCAGCGTTTGATTGCGTAATCCAGCGCTTTGGCGGAGCCGCCGCCGTTGGCAGTACGCGCGCGGGTTTCGATCAGCCAGTCATGCAGGGCTGTTAGTTCGGGCTTGCTTTTTTCCTGGCGCAGTTGCTTGCGTGCTTCGATGTCCATCGTTTTGCCTTCGCCTTCTATCGCGTACAGCCTGGCAATACGCTGCAGGGCTTCCAGCGCCATCGGGCAGCTATTGGCTTTATGCAAATCGAAGAATTTCCGGCGCGCATGCGCCATGCAGCCCAGTTCGATACAGGGCTGCGCGCCCTCGCGGTCGGCAGCAAACAGGGATTTGTAACCGCCATAGTCGTCGACCATGAGGTGACCGTGCCAGTTGCCGAGGAAGTGGCGCGCATGTGCGCCGCTACGTCCGGGCTGATAGTCGAAGACGATGATGCGAGGCCCCGGTTCCAGATCATTGCTGCGGTAGGCCCACAGGTAGGCCTTTTTGGTTTTGCCGTTGCCGGGATCGAGTTGCGCCACCGGCGTCTCATCGGCGTGTAGGGCGTTGCGCTGCAACAGATGCCAGGCAAGCCGGTCTACCAGCGGTTGTAACGCCACACCGACACGACCAACCCAGTCTGCCAGCGTCGAACGCGACAGGATCACGTCGTCGCGCGCGGCGATCTGTTCAAGACGATAGAGCGGGAGATGATCCTGGTATTTGCCGATCATCACCCAGGTGAGCAAGCCGACCGCCGCCATGCCGCCATCAATAATGGCGGGTGCAATCGGCGCAGCCTTGACCGTCTCGCAGGCCTTGCACGCGTATTGCGGGCGGATATGGCGGTGGACAAAGAATTTGGCCGGTTCGACATCCAGCTGTTCGGTGATGTCTTCGCCGATTTTGACCAAGTCTTTACCGCACTGTCCGCACAGGCAGGATTCCGGTTCGTGACGGTGTTCGATGCGCGGCAAATGTTCTGGCAGCGGTTGACGGCCTGCGCGCGGACGCCTGGGTCTGGCGACGGTGGTGCAGGGTTGTTCTTCGACCAGCTGTTCGACTTGCGCTTCAACGGCGGAGAGGTCTTCGTTCCAGGTGTCTTCGAACAGATCGCGCTGCACAGCGGGCAGTGCTTCGCTTTTGACGCTGAAGCGGGTGCGGCGCAGGATGCTGAGCTCCAGGGTCAGCGCCTCGATCTTGATGTCCTTGATACGAATTTCATCGTCCTTGGCTTTCAGCGTTGCGTCGAACTGCTGTTCAGTTTCCTGCCGCGCCTGTTCGATCAACGAATCGATCGCCGATGCCAGCTGTGTTTTGGCCGCTGCTTCCAGATTCAGTTGATCGAGTTTAGCTTGTAAATTCATGGTGTTATTATACCCGATGCTCGGTAGGGAGTCACGCTGAAACCCGCATGAATGCTGGGTTTCAGCAGGTTTTTACGGAAAATGCAGGCGCTGTTCAAGCCCGTAAATCCGCCGACGGGACAGACGACAAGCGCCGCCAATCGACCCCGGCAATCAGCCATTCCCATTGCGCGACTGTGAGAGAAACACAGGGCTCTCCCGCCTTCGGCCCAATAAAGCGGCCCTCGTGCAAACGGCGCTGACATAACCACACTCCGGTGCCGTCCCACAGCAATACTTTGATGCGATTACCCGCACGATTGCGAAACACGAAGGCCGACCCCGCGCAAGGCGCATGTCCCAGCACCTGCTGCACATGGCTTGATAAACCGTCGATGCCGCGACGCATATCCACCGCCGCGACACTGAACCAAATCTGGACGGGATGAGCGATCAATCCAGACATTGCAGCAGCTCCGCCAACCAGCGAGGAGAAGTCGACGTTGAGAGTTCCAGGGTGTACCCCTGTCTTGTCCGCAATAGCAGCGCATGCGCCGCCGGTTCAGCTACTTTATCAATCGATACCGGCAAAAAACCGGCGCGCGAAGGTGAAAGAGGGCGAACCGCGGATGCTTCGGCATCCAGATGCCGCACCCAGTAGTTGAAAGTAGCCGGCTTCAGCTCGTTCCGACGGCTATATTCGACCTGACTCAGGCCGCTGGCTCGCCACTGCTCGATATGGCGTATCTGCTCTGCTTGCTTGTTATTCATGCTATTCATGCTTCGACTCCTCAAGGAAAATGCAAAGCATGACGGAAGACTTATTTTTTATGTAGACGGGACGACTGGACGCTTACATTCAACAAGTAAAAATTTGTTATTAAGGGCGCTGGCGGCAACGGGGATCATGGGGCTGACCATGGGCGCCGCGCAGGCGACCGGTATCAGCGAAGCCGGCGGACTTTTAGAGACGGTGGGTGATCTGAACCCCAATAGC
Organism: Candidatus Methylospira mobilis; assembly: GCF_009498235.1. Classification (NCBI taxonomy): domain Bacteria; kingdom Pseudomonadati; phylum Pseudomonadota; class Gammaproteobacteria; order Methylococcales; family Methylococcaceae; genus Candidatus Methylospira; species Candidatus Methylospira mobilis. The sequence goes on from NZ_CP044205.1 coordinate 4,140,839, forward strand.
TGGAAGCTGCTGAGCGATAGTGGTTTAAAAATCGGCGGCTGGATAAACGGCGGTGTTACCTACAACGCCAATGGCAACAGCATGGCCACAACGCAAGGATTCAATGGCGGCGGCGCCACCTTTGGCGACCGCGCCGACATGCTGCAGTTGAATCAGCTGTACGTCTATCTGCAGCGCGCAGTGGCAACGGAAGGCGACGACTGGAGTTTCGGCGGGCGCTTTGATTTTAACTACGGCACCGACTCCATTTTTACCCAGACCTACGGTATCCCGACCATCAACGTCACCACCGGCAATGTGAATCCTACGCGCGGCAACTGGGATTTGAATATCATGCGCGGCCAATATTATGGTATCGCATTACCGCAGGCTTACCTTGAAAGCTATATTCCGATAGGCAACGGTCTCAATGTCAAGCTGGGGCATTTTTATACGCCGATCGGCTATGAAGTTGTCACCGCGCCTGACAACTTCTTTTATACCCATGCTTACAGCATGCAATGGGAGCCTTTCACCCATACCGGCGCACTGTTCAGTTATACCTTCGATCCGAACTGGTCGGCATTGGGCGGCGTGATAACCAATAGCGGCACCGGAGGCTTTGACGGCGGCTTCAATGGCCAGTGGGGTAACTGGGACGGCATCGCCGGCCTGACCTTGAGCAGTGACGACAAAAACACTTCACTTTACGGTTCGGGTACTTATGGCGGCACGTCATCGACGCCGGGGAGCGGTACCTGGAGCTTCTTTAGCCTGGTGTTAAAGCATAACTTTCTGGACAATCTGCATTTTGTGCTGCAACACGATCACGGGTTTGCCAATAATGTCTGCTCGGTTAACGGCAGCAACGGACGCGCGGCCTGTAACATTCCGGTAGCTACCAGCCAAAATCCGCAGTGGTACAGCATCAACAGCGAATTGTTCTATGACCTCATGGAGGGGCTAGGCGCGGGTATGCGCGTTGAATGGTTCCGTGATAACGACGGCTTCAGGGTCAGCGCGCCGGCGCGCGTGGCGGCAGGCTGGAATCCCAGCACAGGGAGTCCAGGCGGCATGTATAACTATGTCGGCGCGAATTATACGAACTCCGGATTATTGTCGGCCAGTTATTACGAAGTTACGCTGGGGCTGAACTGGAAGCCGCTAAAGTGGCTTACCGTGCGTCCAAATGCACGCTTTGACTGGGTCAGTTCATCCAATCTGGCAGTTGGGTACTCCCCGCTCGGCTACAACAGCAGCGGCGCGCCGCAAACGACGCAGTTCCTGTTCTCCACCGACGCCATCATCATGTTCTAACAGCCCGAGGACCATCATATTCAGGAACGCGCCAATGAAGAAAAAAACAGGGTTTTCAATTCTGATTGTGATAGCGTTTCTATTATCGACCGGGTGCGCTTCGAACAATACCTCGCTGGATTTGATTACCGCAGGCGAAGTTCAAACCGCCAAAACGGAAAATGACCATCTGGCTCTGGCAGCACGGTACGAAACCATCGCGAAGGAACTCCAGATCAAGGCAGACGAGCACAGAAAGTTGCTGAGTGCAGCCGCGAAACCGGCCTTATGAAATAGGACGCAACGTAGAGGACGTAGAGGAACACAATCAGGCATTGATCGACGCTTACCAGAAAGCCGCTGATTCCAACATGAAAATGGCTCAAATTCAGAAAGCTCTTGCTGCGGAAGCACGTTAATTCTTGCATTTCTACCAGCATAGGTATCGACCAAGCCAAGCTATTTTTTTATTTCCCTCTCCCGCTGGGAAAGGGAACTTTTGCAGATACCCCCATGTGCGTTGGCGGGGGAGATGCGCACAGATCACCAAACAGCATCCAACTTCTATTATATCCTTGTAGGAGCGGGCTTTAGCCCGGGAATAACCAGGATCGCGGGTTAAAGCCCGCTCCTACAATGCATTCCGGCCAAGGGCCATACGCGCATATTTCCCGTAAAATCCCGAATGAGAAGAATAAGGTTAGTTTATGCATCTGTAGGAAACAGCATGTACGAAAGCTGAAAAATAAATTTTCTGCCGCCCGCTAAGGAACCGCTGATTTAATCAAAAAATGTCGACTCCAGCCACATGAAATCAAAATGTTACCATTTTTTTGTGGCAAAAACCGATTAAATCAGTGTTTCCCTAAAGCCAGCCGGCTCTTTTCAACCGTCGATACAACCAGACACAGGAAAGAACTACAAGGCCAAGCGTTACCGGATAACCATACCGCCAGTCAAGCTCGGGCATGTAACGGAAGTTCATGCCGAACAAGCTGAAAACCATGGTCGGAATAGCGAGAATTGCGCCCCAACCCGCCAAGCGCTGTATCCCCTCGTTCTGATTGACGGTAATCAGAATCAGATTGATCGACATCGCCGCCGTCAGCATTTCGCGCATGCCGCCCCTGGACTGGTCAAGCCGTTTAACGTGATCGTAAATATCGCGAAAATACGGGCGGATGTCTTTCGGGATCATCGCGGAGTGAATTCATGTCAGCGCATTGCAAATATCAAGCAGCGGCACTGCGGCGGTTTGCAGCAACAGCATCTCGCGCTTGAGTTCATAGAGCTTCACCAGCGTCTCATGATTAAAGCGCGATGCGAAAATATCAGCCTCTATCCTTTCCAGCCGTAGCTGAAAATCCAGCAGTACCGGGCTGTATTGATCCACTATCGCATCCATGATCGCATACAACGGATAACCGGGCCCGCTGGCAAATCCTCGCGGCGCGCGCGCACAACGCGCGTCGATTTTTCCATAATTAAGCCACGAACCATGGGTGAAAGTGTCGACCACAGCGAGCAGCGCGGTGCGAAACGCACCGAACAAAGCCGCCTGATGCATTTTGTACAGGGAAAGGTAAACCAGCCGGGCCATGAATCCTTCGATAAATACCTGACCCAGCAGATTTCCCATCAAGGTGCCGACCGTGCTGTATTTGCCAAACGTTACCAGGCAGCCGTAATCACGGTAACTATATTCCAACAGCTTTTTTCCATGAAGGCGGCGGAGAATGTTGGTGTAGGTTAGCGACGCTTCCTGGTGTGCCGCTTGCGCAGTGGGGGGTACGTTCCGGTTCGAATGGGGCTGCGGACAAGCCGCGCAATCGCCGATGACAAAAATGTTGTCATCCAGCGAGGTTTGCAGAGTCCGCCGCACGATCAATTGATTGATGGCATTGGTTTCGAGGCCGTCGAGTTCCAGGAGAAAAGCCGGCGCCTTGACGCCTGCGGCCCATACTTTGATGTGCGCAGGCACATGAGGAATTTTCCCGGTTTTAAGTCCCTCCCGGGTAACCTCCAGCACACGTTCGCCGGTAAGGACAGCGATGCCGAGCTTTTCGAGTTGGCGGCTCGTGGCGGCCGAGAGATAGGGTGGTAATCCCGGCAACAGCCGTTCCGCCGCCTCTATGATGCAAATACCGACTTCAGCGGGGCGCCCGCCGTCGTAACGATACGCATTGATTTCGCAAAGCGCCTGCACAATACGGTGTAACTCCGCCGATAACTCGATACCGGTCGCGCCGCCGCCCACAATGACGATTTCCAGGCGCTGACTTGATTTCGGCTGATTCTGGGCACGCAGGTAAGCCTCCATGAACTGCCGATGGAACTGTTCGGCCTCGGCTTGCGTGTCGATAAATAAACAATGCTCGGCTACGCCCTTGATGCCGAAATCGTTGCTCAGACTACCCACAGCCATGACCAGGGTGTCGTAGCCGATACACTGCCCGGATACGATTTCTTCGCCCTTCTCGTTCAGAACCGACTCCAGCCGAATCTCTTTTTTACCGCGATCGAGTCCGTTCATACGTCCAGGAAAAAACCGGTAGTGGTTGTCGGCACTGTGGCCGAGATATTCCAACGCCTCATCGAGCGGCTCCAGGGTGCCGGCCGCCACTTCATGCAACAATGGTTTCCAGACGTGCGTGGGACTGTAATCAAGCAGTGTAACTATGGCTTTGTTCCGCCGTCCCAGCGTATTGCCCAAACGAGTCGCCAACTCCAGTCCTCCGGCTCCTCCCCCAACAATAACGATACGATGCCGTTCGTCGACAGTAAAAATTTGCATGGTTTCAACCTCGATCCAGTTTCAACGAGGTTCAAATTTAAGAAATCGGGAATAAATATCCTGTAAAGATATCAACAGGCATGAGAAACAGTGTATTGCCTAAACAGTCGCAAAGTATTAAACGCGACCACAAACTTCACAATTGCTATCATTAAGCTTCATGCAAATCGAAGAACTTACGGCGCGCCATCGCGCTCGGCGGTGAACGGGAATTTGTAACCGCTATAGTCGCCGGCCATGAGGTGACCGCGCCAGTTGCCCGGGAGGTTGCGCACATGATGCCGATGGCGCAGCCATCAGTGCGACGGCTAGATGATAAAGCGCGACTGAAAATATTGCTCCGATCCGGCAGGCTTTATGTTTCAAAAACCCGGCTGATAGAGCATGGTCAGAGCCCTGGAAATACTCAGTGAGCGCAGTTCCAGGTTTTTTTCGAGCGCGCTGAGAATGTCCTGGGGATAAGCCAAGTCGAACGCGCCGCTGACGATGCGTTGTCGAATGCGCGGATCGGCGATCATGATTTTGCCGGGAAAATAGCGGTTCAGTTCGGTGACCACAGAAGCCAGTGATTGCTGGTTAAATACCAACAAGCCGTTTTTCCAGGCAGAAACCTGCCGGGCGTCGGTATGCAATACCGGGCCGGCGCCATACATGTTGAGCGTGGTTTGTAAACCGGCTGTCAGTTCGATTGCCTGACCCCTGGCTCCTTCGCGGTAAACTTTTACCTTGCCTTCGGAAACGGTGACTGTCATCTGCCCGCTTTGCTTGTAAACGTCGAAAGCAGTACCCGTAACTTGAGTTACGCCATAATCGGTAACGACAAGGAAAGGGCGCGCGGAATTATGGGCTACCTGGAAATAGGCTTCGCCTTCCGAGAGCTTGATTACGCGTTGTTGCGAAGAGAACGCGACCGATATCGCGCTGTGCGTGTTCAACGTGATTCGAGAGCCATCTTCCGTGACAAGCTCGCGCCTTTCACCCCAGCCGGTATGGTAATCGCTGTTCCAGAAATGAAAAAAGCCAGGCAAGCAGGTGAACATAAGCACTGCTGCGGCCAGAGAAAAGCCTGCCAATGCTCGACGACGCGTTCTCCCTCCGGCAAACCGCGGTGCGGAAAGTGCTGGTTTGCGCGTTAATGCAGTGATTTGAGCGCTGGCGGCACTTTGAGCGTCTTCCCTTTCGAAAACTCTTTTTGCAGGCGTATCCAGCCATGCCCAAAACCTTTCGACATCCGCATAAGCTTCGGCATGACTGGGATTTAGCTGACGCCACTCTTCGAAATGAACGAAATCTTCAGGCACGGCGTCCCCTGAGTGGAGCTTGGAAAACCACTCGATGGCCTCGTTGGAGATTGTTTCCTCCATGGAGTTGCTATGCATAACCGTTTTTATAAATTATTAGCCACTATGCAGCGCGTGCTTATGCCGAGGCAATAGGGGAGAGCTCTCTAAAATATCGGGGTAGATTCAAATTGCTTCGCAAACCCGTCAGAGGCTCGTCTTTGGCCATCCGGCCCGCAAAAAGTCGCTCCGGACCTGGCTTGCGTTCTCTTCCTGGCCGTCCGCTGAATAGTTGGAATTATTATTATGTCTGATCCAAGTCACTGGAGTAGATTTGCTCCAATGAGTTGATTACAGTCTGTCCACACGTTATTGTCAAGCAATGATTTGAACTCTCGCCGTGGAGCCGGCAACATTATGATTGGCGCATGCGATCGCGCAGTAACTTCAATGCCTTGCCGATATGTGTTTCCACAGTGCGTGGAGAAATGCCCAGTTGCCTGGCGATCTCCGCATGACTGAGGTGTTGCACCTTATGAAGCAGAAATACCCGCCGGCATTGCGCCGGCAGCTCGGAAATCAACTGTTCGAGGCGATCCAGTTCCTGGCCCGTTTCCGCGATTTTCTCGGGCGAAGGTTTCGGGCAGACCAAATCCTCTTCCAAAGGTTCGATATGATTCCATGATGAAACGGCGGCCCGTCTTCCGTGATCGGTCGCCAGGTTGCAGGCAATACGGAATAAATACGCGCGTAAATTACCGATTTCCGAAGCGGGGTCCTGTTGAAGAACCCGTAAATAGGTTTCCTGCATCAGGTCTTCCGCCGTATGGCTGCAACCTAGACGGCGTTTAAGCAACTGCAGCAAGGGTTTTTGGATGTCAAGAAAAGTCGATTCAATCAGCGCAATAGAGGATTTCATTATTGTTATTCTGTTGACATTTACGTTTCCGCCAGGGGGATGCTGCTTTCATATACTTGAGTACAGGGCCACGCATTAGCCGTGCCATAATTTTTTATTTTAAGATTCATAGTCATATTTATTTATGCAATCAAGAAAATTTAGGCATATGACACAGTGGTGTGGCATTTCACACACCTTCCCGGTATATGAAACGGCTTCAGACGTTACTGCCCGTCAATAGTTACTCAGCCGTCGCGGGCAGCTCTGCGACCAATGGCGCTTCAGCGTGAAATAGCCGCGAAGTTCAATGCTGTTAGTGAAGAAGCCAAACGTCTGGAAGCCATTTACCAGCAAAAACTGACCGCCCTTGATGAACTCAAAAAATCCCTACTTCATCAGGCCTTCAGCGGTCAGCTATGATGTCGGCATAACGGAGGTAGGTGATGGAAAATATTCAAACAGAGCTGGTCATTTTTCAGGAATCGGGGCAGCCGGTTGAGGTTAGGCTGGATGCGCAGAGTGATACCGTTTGGCTGACTCAGCGGCAAATGGGTGTTTTGTTCGATACCACGCCTGAAAACATCCTGATGCACTTGAAAAATATCTTTCAAGACGAAGAGTGTTGTCGCTGACCGAAAACTGACCCATGTAGAGGTGGTTTGCTGATTCAAAAGTGACCCAGGTGTTCTACTTGCCCTGTCCAATTTTTGGGCAGGAGATAAAGGTGATCACTATGGAAATGATAGGCAAGATACGGCGGATGTATTTACGCGACAAAATGTCGCTGCATGAGATAGCAAAGTGATGTGTCAACACTTTTCCGGACACAAAGTTAAGCAGTTTTAAACTGCAATTCGTAGTCCACTGGCGACATATACTCGTTGGCCGAATGAAGCCGCTCCCGGTTATAAAAGACTTCAATATATTCAAATATACTCTGCTTGGCTTGCTCCCGGGTTTTGTAGTTTTCCTGATAAATCAGCTCTGTTTTGAGCGTATGAAAAAAACTTTCCGCAACGGCATTGTCCCAGCAATTCCCCTTACGGCTCATACTTTGCCGAACACCGTGTTGCTTCAATAACATCCGATGACTTTCCGACGCGTATTGACTGCCGCGGTCGGTATGCCAGATCAGGCCTTTTTCCGGCTTACGCTTCCAAACCACCATCAAAAAGGCATCGTTGGCCAACGCAGTGCGCATATGTTCAGCCATAGACCAGCCTACGACTTGGCTAGAATATAAGTCGATTACCACCGCTAAGTACAGCCAGCCTTCTTGCGTCGAAATATAGGTATATCACCCACGTAAGCTTGGTTGGGCCGCTGGACGCTAAACTGGCGACCCAGAGGATTGGCTGCAACCGGCAGGTTATGCTGCGAATTTGTGGTCGCCTTGAAGCGGCGCCGGGTCTTACAGCGTAAATCGGCTTGTCGCATCAAGCGCCCAATTCTTCGGCGGCTCAGATGGATATCCCTCTTTCCCAATTCTATTTTCAGCCGTCGTGTGCCGTAGCTCCCGCGGCTTTTTTTAAATTTGGTCGGGACGACAGGATTTGAACCTGCTACCACCTGTCCCCCAGAAAGGTAACTTACCATTCTATTACGTCCAGCAAACACTCATACAAACTAGAAATCCCATTATAAACAGCAGTATATGGGATTGCATTTTCCAAGATTGTCCGATAACATCTTACACAAGCCGCCCAAATTGTTATCCCGAAAGTTATCCCGGAAATTGATGGTGCGGATTCAATTTAGAAATGCAATCCCTATGGGGATTTAGTGTAACGTATTTCCACTCTGAAGAATACTTGGTGCAAATCATGGCAATCAACAAGCTCACCGATGTAGCCTTCCGTAAAATCAAACCGACTGACACCGAGCAGTTGCTGGCGGATGGCGGCGGGCTTTATGTGCGGGTACGATCACAATCAGAGGAGCGTGAACAAGGGTATCGACCCCGCGTTGAAGAAAGCCAATGATATTCAACGCAATCGACAGGAACAGCTTGCGGAAAAATTAAAATTGGATCAGCAAGCCGCACGCGCTACTATCAACGACCTGTTTGATCGATGGGTAAGCTTGGAGCTGTCACAACGCAAAGAATCTTCGCGTGATGAACTGGTGCGCGCTTTCAATAAGGATGTGCTTCCAGTGATCGGTAAAATGCCTGCGGACGATGTAACCAAGGCACACGTTATGAACATACTGGATAATATATTATCCAGAGGCGCGCGCCGTCTGGCTAACCGCACATTGTCGGAGCTGCGGCAAATGTTTGGCTTTGGATATACCAGGGACATCATTAAGACTGATCCCACACACCGGCTTAGCAAGGCCGATATAGGCGGGAAGGAAACGCAGCGCGATAGGGTTTTATCTGAGGCTGAAATCCGCTTGCTGACGATCAAGATACCGGAAGCGGGTCTTCACCCCGCCACGGAATGTGCGATTTGGATCATGCTGGCGACCGGTTGCCGCATCGGTGACTTGATGAAAGCCACATGGGATGAAATCGACCAGGAGGCACGAACATGGGTGTTCTCCCCGGAGAAAGACCAGACGCATATTAAGCGCACGCATACTGTATATTTATCCGATTTTGCTTGGCGGCAGTTTGAGCGGCTGCGTGATTACAATGGCGGCGGACAGTGGTTATATCCGAACCGGGAAGTTACAGCGCCGGTGTGCAAGAAATCTGTTACCAAGCAGATAGGCGACCGCCAGCGGACAAAAGCGCCGTTAAGCGGACGAAGCCGGTTGGTGGATTCGCTTGTACTTCCTGGCGGCAACTGGACACCACACGATTTGCGGCGCACCTGCGTTACCGTAATGGTGGAGCTGGGCGTGTCGGGAGACGTGGCCCATCTGTGCACTTATCACATAGAACAGGACGTCATCAAAAGGACATACAACCGCGCCAAGCAGGTTGAAGCGCAAAAGCAGGCTTGGAAGCTATTGGGGGATCGGCTGGAGATTCTGACCAGCGGTAACATAGATAATGTTGTTTTGCTGAGGCAGGCATCATGAAGCTTGTCTACCGGCAGCATGCCATACGTCGTATGTTTGAACGCAACATCAATACCGACGATGTTACCGCCGCGTTGACAACCGGGAATGAGATAGAAAAATACCCGAATGACACCCCGTACCCAAGCTGTCTATGGCTGGGATACTCGGGTAGCAGACCGTTGCACATCGTCTTTGCGGATAACACAGAAGACGATGAGCGTATCGTAATTACAGCCTATGAGCCTGATTCGGCGCAATGGCTACCAGACTTTACAAAGAGGGCTAGGGTATGAAGTGTGTAATCTGTAAGCAAGGCAACACCCGTGCAGGTACCGCAACTGTAATTCTTGAGCGTGATGGTTCGACTGTCGTCTTTCATAAAGTGCCTGCGGATGTTTGCGATAACTGCGGCGAGGCTTATCATTCCAGTGAGGTAACGGAAGCGCTTCTGCAACAGGCTGCGGCGTCGATAGCTCAGGGGGCAGAGGTTGACATCAGGCGGTATGCCGTTGCGGCGTGACCATGAAATCCGTTTACCATCCAGAAGACGACAGACTGTTAAAGTTCAACGTAAAGCCTATTGTGCGCGAAGTCTCCCGGGACTGGCATGTGAATATTGCTTATGCAGAAGATGGGGATATGTGGAAATTACTGTATTGGATTCGCAAGCAACAGGCCTTTACCCGGTTTTGACGGAGCAGCGGCGAGCGGCGTAAAATGCCTAATTTGTAAGCACGACACACGCACCCAAGTACAGCAACGGTATCTTTGGAACGCGAAGGCTCGACAATCGTATTTCATCGGGTTCCCGCCGCTGATGTTCGCGAAAACTGTGGCGAGGTACACCATTCTGCAAATATTACGAAAGTGCTTTTGCAGCAGGCGGAGACGTCGATAGCTCAAGGCGTGGAGGTTGATGTGCGATGTGCGGCGTTTTGCAGTGGCAGCTTGATAATTGATAGCGAAAGCTTTTGCCGTAGACAGAGGCCTTGATAACTCAGAGCATTGAAATCAAGCTGCTTTGATGAATCAAAGTTCCAGACCATAAAAAACCGCCAGTTGTTTCTCTACCTCTACGCTAATACTGTGGGTGTCAGCTAATCTAAGCTGTTTGAAGTCAGCGATGTTGAAACCGAAATCTTTACTCAAATCTCCAGCGCTGCTATTGTGCAATAGAAGAAAATTGTCATGTAATTTTTGACGTGCTTGATTTAGACCCATTAATAGACCTAGCTCGTGATACACATTTTTGTTGCCTGCTGTCAAATCGACGATCAGATAACCTGAGTCTTCGATCAACTGAAAAATCTCGCTGCTGATTGGGTACGAAAAGCCCTTGTTGAATTCGTCAATGCGGATGGACTTCAACTTCAGATCAAGTTTGTGTTTTCGATTCAAGTGATCGACGGCTGTCTCAATGGCATGTTAACGCTGATTGAATAATGCCCCAGAGTGCTGATTGAATTTTGACCCAGGACCTGTTGCTGTTTTGTGTTGCAGCAACTGTGGATAAGTCTACCAGATTGTTGATTTGAAGTTTTTAGATGCGCGGGAAGTTCACGAAGTTTGGAGACCGTAGTGAACTCCCCGCGCGTGCCTGGTTAGAACGGCTCTTCTACTGCTGCGTTTTTGCCTCCTCTTCGTGTTTGCTCTCTCGATTTGATGCGGGCCTTCGCGGCCATGCTGCTGTGCTGAAACCGGTATGACTCATTCCCGGTTTCAACAATGTGGCAGTGATGCGTCAGCCGATCCAGCAACGCCGTCGTCATCTTGGCATCACCGAATACACCCGACCATTCCGAGAAGCTCAGGTTCGTCGTGATGATCACACTGGTGTGCTCATACAGTTTCGAGAGCAGGTGAAACAGCAAGGCTCCTCCCGTTTGGCTGAACGGCAGATAGCCAAGCTCGTCGAGTATGAGCACATCCATGCGCATCAACGATGCGGCGATTCGCCCGGCACGGCCATCCTGTTTCTCGCGTTCGAGTGCATTGACCAGATCGACCGTCGAATAGAATCGCACCCGCTTACTCTGCGTGGTGATACCCGACACCGCGATGGCGGTCGCCAAATGCGTCTTGCCTGTCCCGGGCCCGCCGATAAGCACCACGTTCTGCGCTGTCTCGGTGAATGATAGCGTTGCCAATTGCTCTACCAGCGGCCGATCAGCCTTGGAGGCGGCGAAGTCGAATCTGGCCAGGTCGCGATGTACCGGAAACCTGGCCGCATTCAATTGGTTTCTCACTGAGCGCATGTGCCGGTCCGTTGCTTCGGCTTGCAGCAGGTGTTCGATCAGCCATTTCGACGAATCGGTCGATGCTGCCCCTTGTGCGATCAGGTCCGTCCATGCGCCGGCCATTCCATGTAGCCGCAAATCCTTGAGTTCAGCAGTGACATCACAACGCATGATCAATCTCCTCCGCATTAAGTTGAGCTTCAGCTGTCAATGCCGATTTAAAATTGATACAGTTTTTGAAGAAATGCCGATTTAAATCTGATACACCTCCCCTAATTCATTATCGCGCTGGCACTATCGTTGTCGGCTCACCTTTAGCCTTGACCATACCGGCTGCCCGTTGATGTTTTAACCGGTAACTGTCGCCGGCAATCGGCACGATATGGGCGTGATGAAGCAAGCGATCCAGCAGAGCGGCAGTCAGCGTTGCGTCCTGAGCAAAGGTCGCGTCCCACTGTCCGAACGGCAAGTTGCTGGTTACAATCAGGCTGCTTTTTTCATAGCGCGCCGCGATGACCTGAAAGAACAGGTTGGCCTGTTCCCGATTCATCGGCAGGTAGCCGATTTCGTCAATAATCAACAGGCGGTAAGCGTTGATCGCCCGATGCATGACGGCCTTCAACTGATTCTGGGTATGCGCAGCCACCAGCGTCAGCAATAAATCGGCTGCCGTGGTAAAGCGGGTCTTAACGCCAGCCTGCGCCGCTTTGTATCCCAAGGCAATCGCCAAATGGGTTTTACCGACACCGGACGGGCCGATAAGCACGACATTCTCGTTACGCTCGACAAAACCCAGCCCTGCCAGTTCGTCAATCTGGCTGCGTTTGACTCCGGGGGCAAAGGCATAGTCGAACGCCTCCAGAGTTTTGATCGCCGGGAAACCGGCAAGGCGTGTAAATAGACTCTGTTTTCTTACCGTTCGCCCCGCTGCTTCCATTTTGAGCATGTCTTCCAGAAAGTCGCTATATGCGCTTTCCTGTTGCGCGGCCTGCTGAGCGGCAGCCGGGTAACCCTGCGCTATGAACGGCAGATTCAGCGATTCACACAGGGTTTGTATTCTTTCGTGTTGCAGGTTCATGCCGCCACCTCCCTTTCACTCTGGATAGCCTCCAGAAGCCCGTCATAGACCGCGAGCGGGTGTTGTAATGGCGTTTCCTGCGCTATCCGTTCGATAACAACGACCGGACGATCTGCCGCCGTTACCACCGCCTCAGATTGCGGGCGCGCCGCGCGGATATCTCCGCGCCAGGGAGCGGGCAGTTCTTGCAGGCGTTCCTCTCCCAGGCGCTCCGAGGGACGCACTTGCGTGGTGCCATGTATGCGTTCATTGGCTACGTCTTTTAGCCAGCGTCGCACTTCAGCATTGGCAGTGACCACGTCCAGCGTCAGCCCGGACTGCTTGAGCTGTGCCACCAGCGGAACATAAAAAGAGCGGCGCAGATAGCCGTTGAAACGCTCGACTTTACCCTTGGTCCTGGCGCGATAAGGGCGACACAGTTTTATAACGAAACCGCAATGCCGCGCATAATCGAGAAATCCAGCGTGGAAACGATGCTCACCTTCACCCGATGCGTCGCGCTCCAACACCACCGTCTTCATGTTGTCGTAAAGAGCCCGTTGCGGAATACCGCCAAAAGAGTCGAACGCATGGTTATGGCACGCGATCAGCGTCTCCACTTTCATGTCCGTGACGAACTCGACAAAGCTGGCTCGACTGTAGCCCAGCGTTGCGCAGAAGGCGTAGAGCGGGTTACTGCCTTTACGAAATTCGACCCAATCGACCTGCATCTGCTCGCCCGGCACCGTCTCAAAGCGCACCACCGGCTCTGCCGCGCATGTGGGCTTGAGGCTATGCAGGTAGGCACGTAGCTGACTTTGTCCGCCGCTATAACCCAATGCGGCTATCTCTCGATACAACACCGTCGCCGGTATCCAGGCCGGTTGCGCCGCAGCCTGCCGTTCCTGTAAATACGCTTCAAATGGCGAAAGCTTGGTAGGGCGCTGCTTTTTGCGTTCGTATCGGGGCAGGCTATCGCTTGCAAGATGACGGCGTACCGTGTTGACCGCGCATCCGGTCTCTTCGGCAATCTTGCGTAAACTCAAGCCGTGTTTTCTCAATAATTCAATTTCCACATACACCTCGTCAGTGATCACGGCTGCGTTCCAAATGCAGCCGATCTTCTCAATTCGGTGTATCAGTTTTCAATCGGCACGCTGTATCAATTTACATCCGGCAGTGACATCAGCGTCATGCCTCAGTTCATCATATCGGCTGGTATTGGCCAGCGGCACATCCTTGAGCTGCAAACTCGTTTCCACATTCGGTGGAAGGGGCGGCGCATTCAGCCGTCCCAGTACGTTGAGTACGTGTTCCACACTCAGCACGCCGGATTCGATGACCAGTTCCACCGCAACAATAACGGCTTCAAGCCCCGCCCGTGGTACGGCGGCCAGCACCTGCGCCATGCAGCGATCTCCGCCCGGATCGCGCATCAGCCCCTGCCTGAGCTGTCTGAGTGGTACAGGCATGTCTGCGAACGGGGCGCCATTGCGCAGCGCTCCCGGTTTGCGTTCGATCAGCGTGATGTAGTGTTGCCAGTCGTAGCGAACATGTCCGCGTTCTGTCAGGCGCTCGTGGCAGGCGACAAACGCGTCACCCGACACAACGATGACTTGATTGGGATAGAGCCGGACGCTGACCATCTTGCCCGCCAGCTCGCATGGCACGGAGTAGTGGTTGCGCTGTACATTGATCAGGCACGTGCTCGATACACGAGCCGGATTTTCAACATACCCATCAAATTGAACCGGCATGGGCATCATGTGCGCGCGCTCCTGCTCCAGCATGTCGGCTACGCTAAGCTCCTTGTACTCGGGATGGTGCAGCTCGCCCCATAATGCCCGGCAGCGATCACCCAGCCACACATTGAGTTCGACGAATGAACCGAACCGCTGGTTCTGCGCTTCCAGCCAGATGCGCCGCCGACTGTCCTGTACGTTCTTCTCGACAACGCCTTTCTCCCAGCCGGATGCCACGTTGCAGAAATCGGCATCGAACAGGTAGTGCGCGCGCATCACGGCAAAGCGCGCATTGACCACGCGTCCCTTACCTTTGTTGACGCGATCAACGGCAGTCTTCATGTTGTCGTAAATGCCACGGCGAGGAATGCCACCCAGCGCCGCAAAGGAGCGCGTATGGGCATCGAACAGCATCTCGTGCCCTTGGCCCGGATACGCCACCAGCCAGAATGCCCGACTGGCGCACAGCTTCAGGTGCGATACCTGTATGCGCCGGTAAATGCCTCCAATTACCAACCCTTCTTCGCTCCAGTCAAACTGGAAGGCTTCGCCAAACTCAAATTTCAACGGCACAAAGGCGTGGGGCTTCTTGCCTGAGTCAGCACGCCAGTTGCGAATGAACGCAGTCACCTGGCTGTAACCGCCCGTGTAACCATCCGTCTTGATTTGTGCAAACAGATTTTTGGCGGTGCGCCGATTCTGTTTGGGGCGATGGGAATCCGCTTTGAGGGCTTGTTCCAGTGTGGGGTGAAACGCGCTGAGCTTGCAGTCCGCCTTTATCCTGCGGTATTTCGGCGGTACTGCTTTCTCTTCCGCCCTTAGCCATTTGCGTATCGTGTTGCGCGATAAACTCGTGCGTCTAGCGATCTCGTGTAGCGACATCTTGTCGCGTAAATACATCCGTCGAATCTTGCCTATCATTTCCATAGTGATCACCTTTATCTCCTGCCCAAAAATTGGACAGGCCAAGTAGAACACCTGGGTCACTTTTGAATCAGCAAACCACCTCTAACTGGGTCAGTTTTCGGTCAGCGACAACAGAATGGCATCCAGAGTATCGCTATTCCGTTGATGAACTGATTGCCGGTTTGCAATTGGAGCTGGCGCAGGTTGGGCGGCCTAAGCGGCGCGAGGGGCGCGCGGTTCAAGAACGCCCATCGGACGGTGATCCGGTATGGATTCCACGCCCAGAGGAAAACGCTGTCATTGTCGCGTTGCGCGAGCGTAGTCTTTACAAAGCCCCGCTCGGTAACGGTAAGCACGATCTCAGTTGTCCATGGATGGCTGAGCACAGCGGTGGAGTGGATGGAGGCACTGCCTATTTCGAGCCCGACGACCAATGGCCAATAGGCGGTTTTAAATGCCTGCATGGTCATTGTGCCGACCGGCATATCCGCGATCTGCTGCGTTTTCTGGATATCGAAGCGAATGCGGCGCGCATGAAACCAACCATCCGGGTGGTGGCGGGGGAAATCCATCGTGTAGTTGATGCGGCCGAACATGAGCTTGCATTGGCAAAGCGGTTTTACCAGCGCGGAGGGTTGATCGTTACCGTGACGACTGACCCCGGTACGCGTGAAACCCGCATTCAGGAAATCAGCCAGCCAGCTCTAGTGCGCGCGTTGGCGGGGGTTGCGACATGGGAACGCTTTGATGCGCGCACTGAAGATTGGGTTCGTGCCGATCCGCCAGCGCGGCATGCGGCGGTATTGTTCGACTCGACCAGTTACCCTCATTTGCCTGTACTGAATGGCCTCACGCGTCAACCTTATCTGCGACCTGATGGTAGCTTGATGACTACTGCAGGATATGACTCAACGATAGGCATGTTCGGCGTGTTCGATGCGCGAGCATTTGACGTACCGGACAACCCAACGCGCGCACAGGCTGAAGCCGCGTTAGCGTTGTTGCAGGACTTACTGATCGAATTCAGCTTCGCCAAAGATACCGATCTGGCAGCGGCTCTAACCGCCATACTTACTGCAGCCATTCGTTCAGGCCTTGCGCACGCGCCCATGATTCATGTGCGCGCACATATGGTGGGATCGGGTAAGTCTTACCTATGCAAATTGATCACCGCCTTTGCTACGCCTCAACGTGGGACACCTACCTCATTTCCTGCCGACGACGAAGAGTGCCGTAAATTGTTGCTCGCGGAATTGTTACGTGCGCCCGCGGTGATTGAGTTTGATAACTTGACCGGCGATCTTCTGCCGCACAAGAGTCTATGTACCGCATTGACTTCGGAGTATATGAGCGGGCGCATCCTGGGTGTATCCAAAACCGCGACGGTTGTTACCCGCAGCTTATTTATGTCAAGTGGCAATAACGTGGGGCCTATTCAGGATATGGCGCGCCGCTGCATTACTATCAATCTATCTCCAGAGTGCGAAATTCCGGCAGCCCGCAGTTTTCAGCGGCCCGATCTGGTGCGGGAAGTATTACGAGAACGAGGACGCTATGTCTCAGCGGCTTTAACTCTCGTACGCGCTTGGATTGTTGCCGGTAGACCGATGACAGATTGCAAGTCACTGGCCAGTTATGGTGACTGGTCTAATCTTTGTCGACAGCCGTTGATGTGGCTGGGTTGTGCCGATCCGACTGCATCGGTGTTTGAGGCAATGGCGGAAGACCCGGATCGAGAAACATTATCACGTCTCCAGACTGCATGGTTAGCGGTGTTTGGTAAAAGGCCAGCCATGATTCGTGATGCAGTTAACCAATCGTTATTTGGTCATGATGAAAGCATAGAGCTGGGTGAAGTGCTACACGATATTGCAGGCGAGCGAGGCGTCATTAACCGTCGAAAGCTCGGTCGTTGGATCAAGCGCCATGCCGGGCGTATTGTCGAGGGCCTGCGATTTACCCGCGCCAGTGGTAGTCGATCCGCAGAAGCGTGGCAGGTGGAATCGGTTTCGTCGGTTTTATCGGTTTCTGTCGGCTCAACTGAAAAAACTGTCATAAATAACGCATGCGATAGTGATGCCTATCTTCGAGCCAGTCGCGGCGAGTAACAGGAGAAATTGTTATGGAAGTTTTAAAAAATAACCATCTCGTTGAAGCGCAAGCCATTAATGAACCCAGCGAACCCACTGCACTGAACGGCTATGGTTCTGTGCGCTTCAATGCGTTGAAGCATGGCATTTTATCGCAACATGTAGTGCTGGGGCATGAGGATAAAAATGAGTTTGACAATCTACTGTCTGCACTGATCATTGAATATCAACCAGGCGGGCCCACAGAAATGCACCTGGTAGAAGAACTGGCTGGCATCATGTGGCGTAAAAAACGAGTATTGCTTGCTGAAGGGGCTGCTATAAACCGTGGATTACGGAGTGTTGCCCACAGCGCACATGATAGCCCTGTTCCGGCAGCAGCGCCTTTTGAGCGTGCATTCACAGTCAGGGACGCCGATCTCCCTGATCTGCTGACTGAAACCCCTGACGAAACAGCAAAGAGCCAGCAAAATACAAAGGCTGATCTTGCAGCAACGCGCAAGGCAGCGGCAATTCTGCGTAAGGGTGGAGCAAATGCCTATCAGAGAGCTCGGCGCACACTCATTCAGGAATCCCGGGACTGGTGGGATCAGTACGTGGAGGATGGAGAGCATCCTGCTACTGCTGATGGGCTTGAACAATTCATCAGTGAAACGCTTGAACCCATTTGCTTTCAAATGGAACGAGAAGCGCGATATCAACCGGCAATCAAGGCGCAGACATTGGGTGAAGGGGTGCAGGTACATCGTTTTGAGAAGCTGAATCGTTATGAGACCCATCTTGACCGCAAGTTTGAGCGCACACTGGCTATGCTTTTGAAACTAAAAGAACTGCGTGGCGGCGGAAGTAAATAAGCTATTACATCAATACCATGGGCTGGGCGGTGGCAGATTTATAGCCGTTTATGCGACAGACATTCAGCGAACTTGCCTAATGATTTCGGTAAAATTGGGAGAACATAATGGGTGGCATTTGTAGTGGACGACGCAGGTATTCCGGCTCAAAGAAAACGACAGGTGATTATTTGGCATTGGATAGCCGGTACTTGCAGCGTGAAGGACTACTTGAGGCTAATTGTTCTAGAAACTTGGATTGGAGTCGTAATGACGTTAAGGTCGCAGCCATCAATATTCGCGCTGAAGTTGGTCGTGTGATTCTGAGCTATTGCCACAGACGTGGCGACGGCGAATGGACGCATGAGGAATACGCAGTGTCGCTGAAATGGACGCCCTGTAATTATGGCGGTCGACGTGCCTGGTTCATTTGTCCGGCGCGAGGTTGCGGTCGACGCGTGGCGATTCTCTATGGCGGCAGTATTTTTGCGTGTCGATTTTGTCATCAATTGGCATATCAGAGTCAGCGGCAAACAGATAGTGATCGTGCCAGAACACGGGCGGAAATGATTCGGAAGCGACTCGGCTGGGAGCAAGGTATCCTAAACGGTAGTAGTGGCAAACCGAAGGGTATGCACTGGCGCACATACCAGCAATTAACTCATGAATATATTGACTACGCGGGTGTGTATCTAGCTGATGTAGATATACGGCTAAACCGGTTGAATCGTTTGCTTGGTGTGCTTGCCGGAAAGGGCTGAATCTGTTTCGCAAAATCGCGATTTAGGTGCTTTCGGGGCGGCAATCACTAAAGGTGAGCATCGCCAGCCGTGAAAAATGTTATCCCGTATGTTATCCCGAAAGTAAAAACCTTCGAATCTGTCTTATGTTTTATTTTCTAAGCTATTGATTTAATTGGTCGGGACGACAGGATTTGAACCTGCGACCACCTGTCCCCCAGACAGGTGCGCTACCAGGCTGCGCTACGCCCCGAATATTAGATTCGGCCATATTGGCCTTTTACCCGCTAAGAATGCCATTTTTACGCGTATTCGTCAAATTCAACGAAATAAACCGAATACGGCCAATATCTAACCCGACGCGCCGAGCTGTATGAAGTGCTCGCGGTAGTAACGCAGTTCGCGTATGGACTCGCGAATGTCGTCCAGCGCCAGATGGGTGCCGTTTTTGCTGAAACCTTTCATGATTTTTGGCGCCCAGCGCGTAGCAAGCTCCTTGACGGTAGAAACGTCGAGGTTGCGATAGTGGAAAAACGCTTCCAGTTCCGGCATGCAGCGGTACAGGAAACGCCGGTCCTGGCAGATGCTGTTGCCGCACATCGGCGATTTCCGCTGCGGCAGCCATTCGGCAAGAAACTCGATCGTCGCCTTTTCGGCATCGGCTTCAGACACGATGCTGGCGCGCACCCGCTCCAGCAGACCCGATTTGCCGTGCTGGTTTTGATTCCACGCGTCCATGGCCGCTAAAACGCTTTCCTGCTGATGGATCGCCAAAACCGGGCCTTCCGCCAGTATATCGAGATCCTGGTCGGTGACAATGGTGGCTATTTCGATGATGACGTCTCTTTGCGGGTCGAGCCCGGTCATTTCCAGGTCGATCCAGATCAGGTTTTGCGGGTTTTGCGGCATGGCGTTCCGGCTCTTGAGATAATTCCATGCAGAATAGCGATGCATGGCAATCCCCGTCAATCCTCCGCTGTCTATGATGCGGACACGGCAGGTTTTTTTGTTGGCCGTATCCATCAAAGACGCTTGTCAATAGAGCAGTCTGGGGCTAAGCTGTCGCGATACCCAACGCTGTTTCGACCTGGCCGCGCGCACAACTCATGAACAACTTTACGCTGATTTTTCTATTTGCCCTTGCACTCTCCTTTGCCATCGAGCTTTGGCTTACCCGGCGGCATTTTGCCCATATACGGGCGCATCGGAATGCGGTACCGGACGCCTTCCGCTCGTCCATTACCCTGGAAGCGCATCAAAAGGCCGCCGACTATACCCTTGCCAAGGGCAAGGTCGGCCAGTTCGAGCAGCTTTTGAGCGTCGCCGTGCTGCTGGGATTGACGCTCGGCGGAGGCATCGACCTGGTCGCCAGCTGGTGGGGCGGCGCGCAAACGGCTTCATCGGTCTGGCTGGGTACGGCTATCATCCTCACCGTGATGCTGCTGGCGCAAATCATCGAATTGCCGGCCAGTATTTACCAGACATTCGTGATCGAACAGCGCTTCGGCTTCAACCGCAGCACGGTACGCCAGTTTGCCAGCGATCTCGGCCTGCAGTGGCTGCTGACCCTGTTGATAGGCGCGCCGTTGATCGCGCTGATTTTATGGGTAATGGGCGCCGTCGGCGGCTACTGGTGGCTGCTGGCCTGGGCCATACTGCAGAGCGTGTCCATATTGATGAGCTGGGCTTTTCCAACCTTGATAGCTCCGCTGTTCAATAAATTTACGCCGCTCGAAGACGAGGCGTTGCGCGCGCGCATCGAAACCCTGCTGCAGCGTTGCGGCTTTCAGAGCAAGGGGATTTTTGTGATGGACGGTTCGCGCCGTTCCGGGCATGGCAATGCCTATTTCACCGGTATCGGCAGCAACAAGCGCATCGTATTTTTCGATACCCTGGTCGAGTCGCTCGAACATGAGGAACTGGAAGCGGTGCTGGCGCACGAACTGGGACATTTCAAACGCAGGCATGTGCTGAAAATGCTGATTGCCAGCGCAGTGCTGACCTTGATCGGATTCGCCCTGCTCGGCTGGCTGGTTAATGCCGACTGGTTTTATGCCGGTCTCGGGGTGCATGTGCAGACCAACGCCATGGCCTTGTTGCTGTTCATGCTGATTGCGCCGGTCTTTGCCGGATTCCTTCAACCGGTAATCGCCTATTTTCAACGCAGACACGAGTTCGAAGCCGACTCGTTCGCCGCCTCACTGGCGCAGCCCGACTTTCTGGTGAATGCGCTGGTCAAGCTCTATCGCGACAACGCCAGCACGCTGACGCCGGACCCGCTGTATTCCGCGTACCATTACAGCCATCCGCCGGCGGCAATCCGCATTGCCCATTTACAGGGAAAAGCGGTCTGATTTCATGATGCGCTTAAATCGTTGCGCGCAAAAAACATGAAGGCGCAACGGACTTGAGCGCGGAACGCGACGGTCTGGTCATTGCCCACCTCGGCAAAGGGGTAGCAGTGGAAGGCGCGAACGGAGCCATCGTTCTGTGCCACACCCGGCGCAGACTGGGCGATGTGACCGTCGGCGACCGCGTACGCTGGGTTGCCTGCGACGGAGATCTGGGGCGAGTAGAATCGGTACTGCCGCGCACATCCTGCCTGCTGCGGCCCGGCTATGCCGGGAAGCTGCGCTATGTTGCCGCGAACCTCGATCGTATCTATGT
Organism: Candidatus Methylospira mobilis; assembly: GCF_009498235.1. Taxonomy (NCBI): domain Bacteria; kingdom Pseudomonadati; phylum Pseudomonadota; class Gammaproteobacteria; order Methylococcales; family Methylococcaceae; genus Candidatus Methylospira; species Candidatus Methylospira mobilis. The sequence continues at coordinate 4,162,373 of NZ_CP044205.1, forward strand.
GGTGCTGGCGCCGCTGCCGGAGCCGGACTGGCTTCTGGTCGACCAGTTTCTGGCAGTGACCGAAGCCAGGGATATCGACGCGCGCCTGCTGGTCAACAAGGCCGACCTTACCGCTACGGCGGGCAGCGACGGGATAAGCGCGCGGCTGCGCGAGTATGAAATGGCCGGCTATACCGTGCGTGCGGTCAGCGCCTTGCAGAGAACCGGCATGGACGCCTTGATGAGCGAGTTGCAGGGGCAGTGCAGCATGTTTGTCGGGCAATCGGGCGTCGGTAAATCGTCGCTGACCAATACCTTGCTCCCGGAACGGGATTTGCGCATCGGTGAAATTTCCGAAAAAAGCGGTCTCGGGCGGCACACCACCACCACGGCAACGCTTTACCATTTACCCGGCGGCGGCGACTTGATCGACAGCCCCGGCGTCGCTGTGTTCGGTCTGGCGGAAATGAATTGGAATCAGTTGGCCTGGAGCTATCGCGAGTTTCAGTCGCTTATTCCGAACTGCCGCTTTAACGATTGCCGCCATGCAGGAGACAAGGGCTGCGCGATCATGGACGCGGTAAACAGGGACAAAGTGAGTGCGGCGCGTTACCAGCGCTTTCTTAAACTCGGCGAAAAACTGTCCAGTCAGATGTCGGGCGTCTGATAGAGCAAACGTTCAAACTCACCGCCATACAAATCCCGATAAAGATCGCATCAAGCACAACATTCACATTTTCTTCAAAATCTCTTCCGCTTTTCTACGCAGGGCAGGCTCAAGCTTGGCACCCGTAGCGCTACATCAAGGCTACTCATGCTGCCATTTGATCGTCGAGATTACTTCAATTCAAAAAACAACAAACCATTCGGTTTGTGCTGATATTCGCATGAGGGCGGTTATATCGGCTACGACAACAGCAGCCATATCGCGACAGCTTCCAGTTTTAACGCCACGCTCAACGCTGTATCGGAACAACTGGATTTAAATGCTGCGGGCGAGAATTTGAGCATCCGCCCGCGCATCAGGCTCCTGCGCGGCCGACAGCAGCTCGTCTGATTCCCAACCCACAGCTTATGAACTGTTTCAGTCCTCTTAAGAGATTTGAGATTTTTCTTTTCCTTTGCAAACAGCGGTTCGAACCGGAACACGTTTGATCAAATTCGGAAAGACAGTCGGCGACGGCGCTGGGGGAGATCCCGGTTCACGATTGCCAGCTGTATTGACAGCCTTCGCGTGTTTTTTGTCCGTTTGCCTACAATTAACGGTGGGGAGACGCCAAAAAATCCGGTATTCTGATAGCCGTTAAAATGGCTGGACGGACCACACATTACGCCATGCGTTTAAAAATCCGGCATAAACTATTTATCGTTTTTTTACTGATCGCTGTGGTTGTGCTAGTGCTGTCTGCCGGCTTGATGCGCTGAAGTTTGCGCCAGGGGTTTCTGAATTGATAGAGAGTGCAAACCTGACCGGTATGGCCGCCCGCCTTGCCCAGGTCTACGATCCGGTAAAGGGCTGAGCGCAATTGGCGGATGAGACGGACGCCTTAAAAAGGCTTATCCTCGGACGGGGGACGCAATTTACCCGAACCAGCCAGGAAACCTTCTCCCTCGCTGCAATTTACGCCGAAAACGCCCGCAGAGCCGGCATCGCTCGAAGTCGAAACCCGCAATGGATACTGGCTGATGCCGATCGTATGACGCAGTTGCTCAACAACCTGCTGGTAAATAGCGTGCGGTTACGCCGATGCGAACGGTTTGGTTCAGGTAAGCGTCATGAATGAAGATAATAGGGTTGTTGTAGTTCTTCAGGATTCCGCGCCAGGTGTTCAGAGCGAGGAGTTACCCAGGCTGTTCGAGCCGCTCCTACCGGGCAGGGCCTTCGCTTAACCGGAAAAACGGCGGCGCGGGGCTGGGGCTTGCTATTTGCAGGAATATAACGGAAGCGTATGCCAGCAGCATCGTCGCTAATGCTTCTTCGCTGGGAGGCCTGAGAGTGAAGCTTCATTTTCCCGCTTTAATTCCTGATCCGATATTCTGAACTGTTGCAAGGTTATGATGAAACACCCTGTACTGGTGGTCGACGACGAACCCAAGGTTGCGCAACTACTGGTCGATTACCTCAGATTTGCTTCTTATGAAGCGCATGCGCTGATGGAGGGAGGCGAAGTAATTGCCTGGGTCAAGGCGAACTCGCCACAGCTGATCCTGCTGGATCTTATGTTACCCGGAAAAAGCGGTCTGGAAATATGTCGCGAACTGCGCCTTTTCAGTGATGTGCCGATCATTATGATAACTGCGCGTGTTGACGATATCGACCGTTTACTGGGACTGGAAATCGGCGCCGATGATTATATTTGCAAGCCATTCAACCCCCGCGAGGTTATAGCCAGAGTCAAGACCGTTCTTCGACGGACTAACGGTCATTCGCCAACTTTGGCCTTGTACGGAATAACACTGGACGATGTACAGTTTCGTGCTACCGTGCATGGCCAGTCATTAAGTGTGACCCCGGTTGAGTTCCGTTTGTTAAAAACATTTATCGCGGAACCCAAAAGGGTTTTCTCGCGTAGCCAGCTGATGGATTGCGCATATAACGATAATCGCGTGGTGAACGATCGAGCCGTGGATAGCCACATCAAAAATCTGCGCAAAAAGCTGGCATCGCTGTTGCCCCCCGAACAGCCCGCAATGATACATTCGATTTATGGCGTCGGTTATCGCTGGGAACCGTAGAAAAACATTTTATACCTGTTGTTTCTGGCGGTTTTTCGGTGAAACCACATACAGGACATTAATTTTCTTGTCCCGGTCCACAGAACATTTTTCTGATTTTGACATAATACAGGCTAACGCTGTTGACTTAAGGCGTAATCTTTACCGTTAACCCTGTTCCCTCCCGTACTGCCTCTGCAAATGCCAGTATCGCATCTGAAGCCAGAGGCGTTATGATTGCGCATTCAGGCTGCATTGCCGGTCTGGCGGGCCCGTACAGTAATACGCCTTGCAGCTTGACACCTTTATCAAGCGCCGATTGCAATAATTCGACATAAGCTTGCTTTTCTCGGTTGCGATCTATTTTCTCATCGCTTCGGTTGAATAAGCAGGTTTGTATCCACACAGAGCAACAATCAGCGGCTATCGCCAGATTACCGAGTATCGTGTTCGTCGAAAGGGTTACATCGTTAATGGCGCGCACGCCGGATTGCGTCGCGCTGTCGATCTTGAACCAGATTTCACCTCCCTGTTTTCCCCATTCGGCCAGACCGAGTCGCACCGCTGCCCGGCTGATCAGGCTACCGTTGGTGATCAGTACCCGCGCAACGTCAGCTCCGGGCTGCAACGCCATGCATACACGGCCTATCGCCGTTATCACCTGATCGAAAACCGGCGAGCTGGTGGGCTCGCCGTTGCCGGAGATTGCGATATCGCGGATGCTGCGCTGGGCTTCGGGAACCTGGAACTTCTCGTAGAAATCGCCATCAATAACCGATGTTAAAAATGTTTTCAGCTCACGTTCCAGTAGCGGAATATCGGTAACCGGCGCGCTGCCGCGCGTCAGGCCGGGTACCTGGCAATAAATGCAGCGCCAGTTACAGGCATTGTTTGGATTCAGATTGATGCCGACGGAAAGCCCCCCGCTACGCCGGGACAACACGGGGTATACATAGGTCAGGCCGGCGCGGTCGCGGTCGTGATTGTCTATTGTCAGCGCGCTCATGCCCACATCGCTCGCGAACCGGAACGGCAAGACACGCACCGCAACGGATGCAAAACGCTAATGATTAACGACATATGACATTCTTTCCTTGAAAGCAAAGGGCTGCCGCTTCATAATTACACTAATGATAATCTCCAATCAAGATGCTCAACTTCTATACCATACGCCTTATCAACCGCCAGAGTCTTCTGTGTTGCTTGGTCGGATGTTCGCGCAGTCTTTTCCAGAGGCAGCGTGCTGTCTGCGGGCTAAGGAACTTAGCGCATGAAAGTTGCGTCACTCGCCACGGAACCGCCATCAATGACTGAACCAACCCTGCCGCTGTTGCATGGAATCGACAGCCCTGCCGCACTTCGCCAGCTCAACCAGAACCAGCTTCCCCAACTCGCCCAGGAATTGAGAGAGTTTCTTCTGGACAGCGTTAGCCAGTCCGGGGGACATCTGTCCGCCGGTTTGGGTACCGTCGAACTGACTATCGCTCTACATTACGTGTTCGATACACCCGAAGACCGGCTGGTCTGGGATGTGGGGCATCAGGCCTATCCGCACAAGATACTCACCGGTCGCCGCGACCGCATGATGACGATACGCAAAAAGGGCGGCGTTTCCGCTTTTCCTTCCAGAGATGAAAGCGTTTACGATACTTTTGGCGTGGGACATTCCAGTACTTCCATCGGCGCCGCACTGGGCATGGCCATCGCCTCGGCTCTGGATAAGAGCAAGCGGCATGCGGTCGCCATCATCGGCGACGGAGGAATGACCGGCGGCATGGCGTTCGAGGCGATGAATCATGCAGGCGCGCTGGACGCCAATCTGCTGGTGGTGCTTAATGACAATGAAATGTCCATTTCTCCTAATGTCGGCGCACTAAGCAACTACCTGGCCAGAGTGCTGTCCAGCAAATTTTACTCAAGCATGCGCGAAGGCAGCAAGCACATCCTGTCGCGTAGCATGCCGGGCGTTTGGGAGCTGGCGCGCCGCGCGGAAGAGCATGTCAAAGGCATGGTGGCCCCGGGAACCCTGTTCGAGGAATTGGGCTTCAACTATATCGGCCCGATAGACGGTCACGACCTGGACTTACTGATCGATACCTTGCGCAACCTGCGCGAACTGCCGCCCGGCCCGCGCTTTCTGCATGTCGTTACCAAGAAAGGCAAGGGCTATCTGCCGGCGGAACAGGACCCGGTCGCCTATCACGGCGTCGGCACCTTCGACCTGAGCAAGGATCATTTGCCCAAGGCCAAGCCCAGTTCCCCGACCTATACGGAAGTGTTCGGTCAATGGCTGTGCGACATGGCGGTGCTGGACGACAAGCTGCTGGGCATTACACCCGCCATGCGCGAAGGATCCGGACTCTATAATTTCTCGCAACAATTTCCGGAGCGCTACTTTGACGTCGGCATTGCCGAACAGCATGCGGTTACGCTGGCGGCGGGACAGGCCTGCGAAGGCTTCCACCCTGTGGTTGCGATCTACTCGACCTTCCTGCAACGCGGCTACGATCAATTAATACACGATGTGGTGCTGCAGAACCTTTCAGTACTGTTTGCGCTGGACCGCGCCGGCCTGGTGGGCCCAGACGGTCCCACGCATGCAGGCAGCTTCGATTACAGTTACCTGCGTTGCCTGCCCAACATGGTTATCATGGCGCCTGCGGACGAAAACGAATGCCGCCAGATGCTTTACACCGGCTTCAAATATCAGGGACCGGCTTCCGTGCGTTACCCGCGCGGTAAAGGACCTGGCGCTGAAATCAATGAACAGATGAGCGAGATCGAGATTGGCAAAGCCGAGATCAAGCGCCGAGGCAGCCGCATTGCCCTGCTGGCTTTCGGCAGCATGGTTGCTCCGGCGCTGCACATCGGCGAAAAGCTGGACGCGACCGTCGTTAACATGCGCTTTGTCAAACCGCTGGATGAGACGCTGGTGCTGGAACTGGCGCGCAGCCACGACGCCATTGTTACGGTCGAAGAAAATGTGATTCCCGGCGGCGCGGGAGCCGCAGTCAATGAGTTGCTGATTGCGCGCCGCATCATGCTGCCGTTGTTAAATCTGGGATTGCCCGATTTTTTTGTCGAGCAGGGCAGTCGCGAAGAATGTCTGGCAGTATGCGGACTCGATCACGACGGCCTACTGAAATCAGTAACTCAGTTTCTGGCGACACTGCCCGGATAGCCCGGACATGGAGCGGCTAAAAGCAAAAATCAGCTATATATCAGATTTCCTCGGATCGGGCATCGCATTCAAGGATTTGACTCCGTTAATCCGGGACCTCGGCGCGCTGAGTGCGAACGGCAGGTTTCCGGCGGTCGATGATCTCCTTGCGGCGGGAGGTACTGCAAAAACGGGCTGCGAGCTGCTGAAAAGCCTGAACACCGTAATTGCTGCATGCGGGCTTCGTTGTTGAGCCTGATTCTCCCAAGGAGCCCGATTTTCTGGCCTGTTATTCCGCCCATGTGTTATTGCACTATTGATTTATTATGGCGACAGCTGGTGATGCTGGTTGTGTGTGGCAAATCCATAAATCAACAACCACCAGCTAAAAGCCGGCGTGTTGACGATCGGCGGGCTAAACCGCCGACTGAAGAAAATACTGCTCATGCCGCTAGCTTTAAACCGGTGGCTATCGCACATTCTTGCGATCTAAATCCGTATTTCGAAAACAAAAACCCGGTCGCTGCCGGTTTGCTTGCCGCTTTTCTGTGGGCGTTGCCGTTCATTGCCGTTGCCGGGGTTTTCCATCCACAGCCTGAAACGGATCAAGCACTGGCGGCTCCGCTTGTGGCCGAGGGCGAAGCAGAAGACATGAGTTTCGACGAACAGGCTCGCGAAATGCGCATCTGGATGCGTCAGCGCGATCAAGAGCGCCGCGGCGGCGGTGTCGGTCCACTGCTGGACTTGAGTATTCCAAAAAACTTTGTTCGTCCGGAGAGCGATGTTGTAGCGCCTCGCCCCTCAGACCCTTTTCAGGATAGCGCAATTGATGACTCCGGGTATCGCGCCTGGGGCGATACGCATATCAAACTCAGGAACTCGGGAGAATATTCTGGAAGCACTGGCCATTCGAGTCGTTATACCCGCCATTGGACTACCCGGCATGGCAGGCACGCGGTCAAATACGGCAAGGGTAAGACAAAAAAGGGCGACTATAAAGAAACCGGCCTTCCTGAGCATCATCAAGCGCCTGTTGCGGATGACAAAGGTCAGCACGTACATGACAAGAAACCGCACGAACAAGCCGGTGTAAACAAGGATAAAACGGAAGAACCCGTTCAGACCGGCCACAAAAAGCAAAAAGAAAAACAGGCGGCGCCTGCCAAGGCGGACGATAAAAAACAAAGGGAGTTACCACCGAGAGAACCTGTTCATTCAACCCACAAAAAACAGGCCGATAAGCAGCAAGCGTCGCCTGATAAAACGGCGCATAAAAAACAAACGGACAAACAGGGAAAATCAGCCGGCGCCAAAGCGCACAAATAGCCGCGATGCGCGCTAAATCAGGTGCGCCCACATGTCGTGTTCGTCGGCTTCTTCTATCTCTACTTCGACCCAATCGCCCGTCTGCAGATGAGTGGCGTCATCGATAAATACCAGCCCATCGATTTCCGGCGCATCGGCGCGGCTGCGCCCTACCGCGCCCTCATCGACCACTTCGTCGATCAGCACATATTCTCGCGCGCCGATACGCGACTGCAGGCGTTGCGCGCTGATGGCGGCCTGTTTTTCCATGAAGCGGGCCAGCCTTTCTTCCTTGATTTCCTCCGGCACCGCGCCCGGCAGGTTGTTTGCGGCAGCGCCTTTGACCGGCGAATAGGCGAAACAGCCGACGCGATCCAGCTGCGCTTCTTCCAGAAACGCCAGCAGGCTCTCGAAACTTGCCTCGGTTTCACCCGGAAAACCGACAATAAAGGTGCTGCGCAGCGTCAGATCAGGACAGATACTGCGCCAGACACGTATCCGCTCCAGGGTGTTTTCGGTCGAGGCCGGACGTTTCATCAACCCCAGAATGTGCGGGTCGGCATGCTGAAACGGCACATCCAGATAGGGCAGGATTTTGCCTTCGGCCATTAACGGAATAACTTCGTCAACATGCGGGTAAGGATAGATGTAATGCAACCGGATCCAGATACCGAGATCGCCCAGCGCTTCGGCCAGTTCGTAAAAGCGGGTTTTGAGCGGGCGTCCGTCCCAAAAGCCGGTACGGTATTTCAGGTCGACGCCATAAGCGCTGGTATCCTGCGATACTACCAATAGCTCGCGTACCCCGGATTCGACCAGCCGCTCCGCCTCGTTCATGACCTCGCCTACCGGGCGGCTGACCAGATCGCCGCGCAAGGAAGGAATAATGCAAAAGGAACAGCGGTGACTGCAGCCTTCCGCGATTTTCAGATAGGCATAATGGCGCGGGGTCAGCTTGATGCCCTGCGGCGGCACCAGATCGGTAAAGGGATCGTGTGGCGGCGGCAGATGCCGGTGTACGCTTTCAACCACAGCCTCGTAGGCATGCGCGCCGGTAATTTGCAGTACCTGGGGGTGACGAGCAAGGATTTCGTCTTCACGCGCGCCCAGACAACCGGTCACGATGACCTTGCCATTTTCCGCCAGCGCTTCGCCTATCGCATCCAGTGACTCCTCGACGGCGGAATCGATGAAACCGCAGGTATTTACGATCACCAGATCGGCGTTTTTATAGCTCGGCACCAGATCGTAGCCTTCCGAACGCAGTTGCGTCATGATGCGCTCGCTGTCCACCAGCGCTTTCGGACAACCCAGGGATACGATGCCGATACTTTTAGATTTGTGCATAATGGCCGGTTTTGAGTGCTCGTCTATCGATTTCAGGAGTTCTGCCGCGGATACCCCCGGACACATAGGGAATCATGTCATTCCATCTCGGTATAATCGGTAATTTGATTTATTGTAAACGCGTTCATGTCTTCCCCGGCGCGATGCGCTTTATGCCAGGAGACTATATGCTCCAATGTACTGGCCAGCCGCCATTTCGGACGCCAGTTTAAACGCATTTTCGCTTTGGAACAGTCGAGTTTGAGGTGATGCGCTTCATGAGGGTGATCCGCCGTATCCAGCACCCAGCCCGCGCATTCGCCCCAATTTTCCGAGAGCTTGCCAACCACCCACTGCACCGGTTTGGCGTCTTCGTCGTTGGGGCCGAAATTCCATGCTTCACAGTAACCGCGGCCTTCATCGCAGAGCCGTTGCGCGAGCAGCAAATAGCCGGAAAGAGGTTCCAGCACATGCTGCCATGGCCTGATGGCGTGGGGATTCCGAATAATGACCGGGGTATTTTCGGATATGGCGCGCATAATATCCGGAATCAATCGGTCCTGCGCCCAATCTCCGCCTCCGATAACATTTCCGGCTCTGGCGCTGGCAATCGCCACCCGATGCCGATCATGCAGGGACTGATTGAAAAATGAGTTGCGGTAGGCGGCAGTAACCAACTCCGCGCACCCTTTGCTGCTGCTATACGGGTCATGGCCGCCCATGGCTTCGTCTTCACGGTAACCCCAAGCCCACTCGCGGTTTTCATAACACTTGTCGCTGGTAACATTGACGACCGCGCGTACGCTGGGCGTCTGTCTGACTGCTTCGAATAAGTGTACCGTCCCCATCACATTGGTTGAATAGGTTTCAACCGGGTTGGCGTATGAATAGCGCACCAAAGGCTGCGCCGCCATGTGAATGACAATATCGGGAACGGCTTGCCGCATGGCTGCCGCCAGCCGTTCGCCATTTCGAATATCATCGATTATCGATTGCATGCCGTCTGCAACCCGCGCCGTTTCGAATAAGTTCGGCGTGGACGGGGGCTGCAGCGCATAGCCGGTTACGTCCGCGCCCAGCTTCTGCAGCAACAAGCTCAGCCAGCCACCTTTAAAACCGGTATGACCGGTAATAAAAACGCGCTTGCCCGACCAGAATTCGCCGTTGATAATCATCCCGGCCTACGACTAAAGCACAACCTCAAAGCCCTCGAACTGAGGCGGCCCCAGATAGAGTCCTTTGGTACCGCCGGCGTTGGCGTGCGCCTGGCGGAAAGCTTCCGAATGCACCCAGGCGTCGAAAGCCTCGCGCGTATCCCAGATCACATGCGATGCAAACAAGGTATGCTCATCGGTTGACGGCCCTTGCAGCAAGTGAAACTGCTGAAACCCGGACACCTTGTCCAGTTGCGATTCGCGGTTTTTCCATACGGCTATAAACTCATCTTCCTTGCCGGGTGTGATCTTGAAACGATTCATCGCAATAAACATAAGCAAACCTTGTATATTAATTAGTATTAACCGCTTTCAGATAACCCTGAATATAGGTTGCCGGCAACTCGATTTTCTGCAAATCGCCGCTTTTACCAACCAGACGCGCACTCAAACCAGTCTTGGCAAAAACGGCCAGCTCTTCCTCAGAAAGCGGAAAGTCAAAGCGATCGCGGAAGGCGCATCCTGATTGCATGGTGTTAAATTCCTGGCAACGCTCGGTTTCCTGCCTTAGATGGGCGATGGGACGCAGCGTCCCGTCGGCAAAGCGCGCATCCAGATATCCCGCCGGATGTTTTGCCCGGTATTCGCTATCGATATCAATACGATGATGCTGCACACGCTTGCCTGCATCATCGGCGTGTCCACTCAAACGGTAGCTCAGGATATCCTCGCCACCCATGTTCACTTGCCAATGCTCCTGGGTCAACAACGGTGATTGATAATCGACGCCCGGCTGCCCGCCGGCGGTTGCAACCCGCTCTGTATTGGCTGCTATTTCATCGGGAGTCGCATTACGTAAATTGGCCTTGCCGCACCCGGAGGCCAGCAGAGCGCAAAAAAATAATCCGGCAACGCCAAGCTTCATATAACCGGATAAATCACTTTTACGAATCAATATCACTACTCCTCCGAGTCGAGTGTAAACCAGCCTGACTACTCGGCATAAGCTTTATCCCAAATAATGAGTCGAATAGTAGCCGCCGGGCTTTTTTCTCTACGCTGATTTCAGCATCCGCGTGCTGTTAATCGCAGCATTCGGCCTTTGTCAAATATTGTAGAATTATACCGGGTTGTATCGCTTGCGATAGCTTCATTGCCATCAGCGCCTTCATTCTCGTACCACATCAATACGAAAACGCCTTGAGGTATTTCTCCTCAAGGCGTTTCCCACAAAAACCCGCGAAGACAGAGTATGTCTCTGTCTCAACCGATACTCACAACCTTAGTTATGAGCAGCGAATGGGTGACCTTCGGTAGCCTTTCTGGCAACAACGTCAACAGCCTTCGGCTCGCCGGCAATGGCGCGCTTGATGGACAGCTTGGTTGCTTCGTAGTTGTAATCCTGGATTTTAGCGTCGTCTTCAGCCAGCCAGTGAATGAATACGCCTACGCAAATGAACAGGTCGTCCGCTTCGTCAGCCGGGATAGTGCCGTCTTCAACACAATCGGCCACAGCCATTGCAACGCCGCGCTGAGCAGGTCCGAACATCTGGGTTGCCTGTTTGCCGTTCTTGATGGTGACCTTGTTGAACATAACCGTGTTCGGCTTGCACAGCAGGTTGGGAGCAACCACAGCCAGCAGCGACGTAAAGCCGTCCTTGTTGTTGGTCAAGGTGTTGGCGAAAGCCGCTTCAGCGGCGCTGCCGCGCGGTCCCATGATCAGATCGATATGAGCGATTTCATTACCGCCGCCACACAATGCTTCGCCGACCAGCAACTTGTTAACTTTTCCCATCTGGATTTCCTCTTTTGTAAAAAATGAATAGAATTTTTGTATTAATGACACCGACATGTCTCCTGAACAATATGGCGATACGCGGCAAACAACCGCTCCCTGCTTCCAGGTCAGCTTGTTTCCGTATATCGCCCAGCCTTAACGCAATGTCCCTTAAGCATCCATTGAATCCCTGCGCAACGAACCAACACACCGACACAACAGATTTTCCAGGCGCACTGCCAGAAGACACGCTACCGTGAGATCCGCGGTTGTACCCGGATTTACTCCGGAAGACTTAAACTCTGTATCTACCTCATAAAGCAACTGCATGGCCACTTCGGGCCTGTCGGATTGAGACAGCATACGGTTAAGCGCTGTCATACGCTCCGTCACCATCCCGGTGAACCGGTTCCCAAACTTGCGCTGGATATGCGTATCAGGAATCTTTTCCAGCAGCCCTGAAAACACGAATACCGCAGCCCACGCTTCATCCCCCCATCGGGATGTCCCACTATGATAACGCGGAATTGCGAAATCAAAAATATCTTTAAAGGAGACAGTGTATTGATAAGCGATGCGATCCCGCTCCGCAGCCAGTTTCATGGCCTCATACAGAGTGATTTGCGGAGCGGTATTTTGTACATCCTGTGCGTCAACCTCCCCCAGACCGCCCGGCGCTGCCTCGCGTATGGCTTCGTAAACCTGGGCGCAATCATCCACCGTTGTTTCTTCCAGAACCCTGTTCAGACGTTCACGCAAATTTCCACTGTCTCCATCAATCTGACAAGCCTGCATCAGCGGAGCGGCCAGCAGCAGGATGCCCAGATTGGTATTGCACCTCACAGCGGCGCGCGTGGCGCGTACCGCCCGTACTATTTTTTCCCCGAGGGACAAACGGTAATCGGCAAGAAAAGGCGCGCTTACGCGCGCGCTCACGCGAAAATCCTCGACCGTCATATCGTGCGCTTCGGAGTAAACACTGACATTACCCGGTTTGAACGCCTGCAGCTCGCACTCGCAGGATTCGATAAACGCGGTTTCCAGCGCCTGCGCCGGCAACATCGGGCTCATTGCGCCATGACGTTATCGAGCACGGATTGCCGCACGCACTGCGATAAAAAATCATCCGCGAGCCGGTCGGCGATCACGACGTCGCTAACGCTTTGCAAGCCTTTCCATGCCGGCACGCTGTTGACCTCTATGACGCTATAGCGTCCCGCCTCATCCTGGATAATGTCCACGCCGGCGTACGGCATCCCGATGACAGCGACGGCATCCTCCGCCAAACGGCGCAGCACGGCATCGTCGTCCAGCCGCGCCGCCTCGCAATGCGCGCCCTGCGCGACATTGTTCAGCCAGGAAACGCCGCATCTGCGCATCGCGGCCACCGCCCTGCCGCGTATCACAAATACGCGCCAGTCATGGTATATCGAACCGCTGTCGACAAAGCGCTGCAGATAAAAAATGCCGTTGCTCTCGGCCAGCCCCTCCAGATCATCAAGCGAACGGTAACGTTGCACCCCCTCGCCCTGCGATCCGAACAGCGGCTTGGAAACAAGCTGATGACCCTGCTCCAGCTCGCGCACAGCAATGCTTATCGCCATATCTCGATCGTTACAAACCCATGCCGGCGGCGTCGGAATATCTGCGCAATGCAACAGAAAACTGGTCATGCCTTTATCCACAGTCCGCTCTATCGAACGCGCGTCGTTATATACGGGAACGCCCAGAAAAGCGAGGCCGTGCAATATGTCCAGAAAAAAACTGACCTGCTGCAGCGAGCCTCCCGGCACCCCACGTACGAACACGCCTGATGGCAACTGCGCATCGAATCCAGGTATCGAGATCGGTGCGCCTTCGCCGTCCAGATTGAGACGGCACGCTGTCAACGAAACATAGCAAGCTTCGAAGCCACGTACGCCGAACGCCAGTTTCAGCCGCGAGCCGTGCCATCCCGGATCGTCGGTAACAATAGCGACTCGCCCCAAATCACTCTCCGAAAGAGCGATCCAGCAAAGCTTCGTCCAAAGCGCCGGCATGGAAGCTGCGTCCCGACTCGATCGCGGTCACAATGACGCGCGCCGGACTGAACAGCATGGCGTCGACTTTGAAAAAGTCGTATTTATATTCCTTGAATATTTCGGCAAACGGCTTGCCATAATCGCGCGAAACCGAGCTCGGCAGATTATTTGCCAGAGCTTCCGCTGCATCGTCACTGCCTTTCACAAACAAATGGACGGTGCCGCCAAACAAAATGGCGTCGTTGGTACGCCCCATCGCCTTGATGAAATCGGGATGAGGCGGAGGTACCGGAGCATAGCCGGTACCGTCGACGATGTGCTCCAACGGAAAATGCAGCGAGTGCGCCTTGTGCAGCGATACTTCGAGCACGCGCGCCACCACCTGCATGCAGCCGGCCAGACTGCTGGTAGGCGTCAGAATAACGGTAATCTGCTCAGGGGGAAGCTGAGTGGCGGCGGCAACCTTGTCTATCAGTTCAACCGGCGGTATTTTGTCGACCTCCAGCACGATAACCGTCTCTTCCCCCCGATCACGGTAGGCCAGTTCATTGTAAAGCGCTTCCACCGGCTCATCGGCCCCACTCCTCTTTTTAACCGCCATCGCACGCGCGGGACCTGAACCGAGCGCATGAAAAGCGCCTTTGCCTTCACCATGCGACAGGCTCCAGCCGGCATATTGGCTCCCAAGACAGGAAAGAACCGGGTTGGTGGAATGCACGTTGACCATCAGCGGCCATAGTCTAAACGTGCTGCTGTGCGTCAGCGTTACCTTAGCCAGCCCGCCCATGCAGATTTCCGCAATAAGGCGCCCTGCTTCGAGCGACCCCGGACTCTGGATGCCGGCATCGATAATGATTGCGCCGTTTCCCAGTCTGCTGATATTCAGGCGATACTGGTCGGCGTTGGCAACCAGGTGCCGCACAATCGGCATGGCATAGGCATTGACGCTAATGGGTGTAGACATGGATTCCCTCTCTGTTAATCAATCTCTTCAATTTATGGCGCAGGAGCAATCTCCCAGCGAGGCCAGCAGCGCCAGCGCGCGCTGTTCCAGCAAAATTGCGGCCGACGCCGCATCGGAAATCTTTAATACCGTATGCTGCGTCGTTATTGTGCATAATGGCTCGTTCCCGGCAATCCGCGCGCCAGCATCAGGGCGATCAAAACACCATGCCGGCCAGGAAAACCCAAAAGGTACAATCATGGCGCGCGGTGCGTATACTATCCGAAACGCCCTTACACGACCGTCTTTGGCCCAAGCCTGCGCAACGTTGCCCCTGCAAGCCTGGATGTGCATCCACATCAACCCTTCGGGCAACAACTCGTCGTACAACATCAAGGTTGCGCTCGGACGAGGGTTCAACTCCAGCACGCGCACCCGGCCTTGATCCAGCACAAAGTCCAGGCTGTTCAAACCCACCAGCGCGCACGCTGCAACGATACGCTCTATATAATCGCAGACCTGATCTCGTTGCGCATGCGTCAAATCAGCACAGCTCACCGCGCCCGCGAACAAAAAAGGCGTATCGGGCGTCGTTTCGCACCAGAGCGTGTTAAAGCCGAAAACTTGCGCCCGACCCGCATGCGCCAGGAACAAAGCAGACATCGCCTCGCCCGGAATATAGCGCTGAAAGTAACCGTAGGATATATTTGGCGCCCTATTATCCGTCGGGACCAAGTGCTTCGGTGCGCAGAAGGCTACACCCTTGCCGCCCTCGCTGCAACCGCGTTTGAATAGCCAGCCATCCGCATTCACTGGTGGTAAACAGCTTGTTTCCGGATAAGCAATGGACAAGCGATCCAGCAATTCGAAAAAGGCGGACGGCGTATTGATCTGCGCCAGAATTTCCGGGCTATTACCCAGCAACGTACGCCCTTCGGCGAATCGCCTTACCCGCTGCGGATACATATCGACGCCGCTGCCGATTATCAGACCATGACCGCAGCCCGGCGGAGCCAGCAAGTCTACGGTTTGCTGCAAGGCTTGCTCTTCGTTCAGATCCAATCGTACATGCCGGTTCACATATGCGCACAAATCCGCATCGCCGAAACGATCAATCGCGTTCGCTCTGATACCGGCCCGCGCCAGCGAGCGCGCCATCATGCCGGCATGTTGCGCGAGCAGCAGAACGAAACCGGACGTATTCAGAACGACAACTCATCAGCCGGTTTCGGCCTGCCAAAATAGTAACCCTGAAACAATTTACAACCCAGCTCCCTCAAATGCTCATATTGCTTGATGTCTTCCACGCCTTCGGCGATGACGCTCATACCCAGTAGCCGCCCAAGCGTAATCACGGTCGATACGATAAAAATATCGTTGGAATTATATCCGATGCCTTGCACGAAGCTTTTATCAATTTTCACCTGATCGAAAGGCAGTTGCTTGAGATAACTGAGCGAGGAATAACCAGTGCCAAAGTCATCCATGGACAGCGTTACGCCCAAAACCTTAAGCTCAGCGATGGCTTCCTCGACATTCTGCAGTACGATGCTTTCAGTCAGCTCCAGCTTGAGCAACGCGGGGTCGATGGCGTATTGCGCGGCAATGCCCCGTACCTGATCGACAAAACCGGGCTGATAAAACTGCCTGACGCTGACATTCACCGCCACGCTCAAGCGTTGCGTTTCCGGCTTGCGGCTCCAGCGCATCAATTGCGCGCAGGCAGCTTCCAGCACCCACTTACCGATATCGAGAATAAACCCGGTTTCTTCGGCCAGGGGAATAAACTCCATCGGCGGCACCTCGCCGAGCAAGGGATGCTGCCAGCGCAGCAAGGCCTCCACGCCGATAAGGCGTCCGTCTTCGTCTACCTGATTTTGATATAACAGCGTTAACTGTAACCCTCTCACCGCCTGCCGCAATCCGGTTTCGAGTTCCGCGCGCTTTTCCAGGGCCTGCTGTATCGCCGGATCGAAGATACGATAGGTGTTTTTCCCGGCGTCTTTCGCCTGATACATGGCGGTATCGGCGCGCGAGCATCGCATGCGCGGTGATGCCGGGTTCGGAAAAAGCAATGCCTATGCTTGTCGTGCTGTGATAAATCCCCGAACTTAAAATATATGGCGCTCTGAACAGCGCCAGTATTTTTTCGGCCAAACCGTTGATCCGGGCCAGCACATCGTCCCGCTCACGGTTCAAGCCCTGCAACAAAATTCCGAATTCGTCGCCGCCCAGACGCGCCACAAAGACCTGATCATTAGCCGCCTGAATACCGAGCAACTGCTGGGCAACGTCCGCCAGCAGTTCATCGCCGACAGGATGCCCCTTGATATCGTTAAGCGTCTTGAAATTATCCAGATCGAGAAACAGCAAAGCTCCGCAACTTTTGCCCTGATTACAGTACTTAATCACACGATCCAGATACGCCAACAGGCGGTTCCGGTTGGGCAGCCGCGTAAGCGCATCATAAAACGCCAGATTATGGATTTTTTCTTCTGCCGCCTTGCGCTCGCTGATATCGGCAAAATTACCCACATAATGCGTCGTTCGTCCGTCGTCTCCGCGCACTGCGGTAATTCTGAGCCACTTGGGGTAACAATGGCCCTGTTTATGCCGGTCCCCCAGACCTCCCCTTGCCAAAATCCGCTACGCAGCAGCGATACCAGCATATCCCGATAAAACGACTCGTCGTGGCGTCCCGACTTCAAAACGGAAGGCTTCTTGCCTATGACTTCTTCGGCTTCGTACCCGGTTATCTCGGTAAACGCGCGGTTGACCCGCACGATGCGATGATCAAACTCGGTAATGATGATGCCTTCCTGAGTCTGAAAAGCGGTTGCGGCTATACGCTGCTCCATTTCTACGCGCTTGCTGTCGGTAATATCGCGCGATGCGCCGATGGTGCGCACGGCGCGTCGCATTGCGTGCCGCCCGTCAAAAAGGGTTTGAGAGCGCGTGGACAGCCAGCGCACGCCGCCATCACGGTGAACGACGCGATATTCGACATCAAGTAACCCGTCTCCATCCGGGATGTGCGCGCACGCTACAGCGGCAACGATACGCTCGCGATCTTCAGGATGCACGCATTTGAAAAACGTCTGCAAACTGATCCATTCATTGCCGCCCCAGCCATGCAATGCACGCTGCTCGCCCGACCAGTAGATGATATCCTTATCGTGATTATGATCGAAAACACCGGCGCCGGTAACGCGCAACGCCTGCCTGAGGCGCTCTTCGCTGAGCCGCAACGCCTCTTCGGATTTTTTGAATGCGGTAATATCCTGCAGCGACCCGACTACCAGAACCGGATTCAAATCCTGATCCTGCTCGGTCAGATAATGTACATGAACGTATTTGATGCGCCCGTCCGGCATGCGCAAACGGTGTCCCATCTCGGCAGGCTCGGGGAGCGCATGCGCGGCTCTGCGGCTCTATAGCCTTGAGCCGCAGCGATGCGATCATCAGGGTGGATCAGAGCGAGGAAAGCACCGTAATCAGAAATGCTTTGAGGCGAGTCGACTTCCAGTATACGGCAGGCTTGCTCGCACCAGCGCATTCTTCCGCTGCTCAGCTCCAATACCCAACTACCTAGATCCGCAACGCATTTCACTGAACAAAGCCGATTTTTCAACGAAATGTCTGAATCCATTTGATGCGCCCGACAGCCCCTTGGAGGGGCGGTGTAAAGTGTGCCTAAGGTTCGTGTACAAGTAGATGCAGTTTCACACAAACCGGCTGTCTGTGTAAACGTTGTATTTATTTGCCCATAGCACTGCTTTTTGGCCAGGAGATCGCTATGCGGTTAGACGTTGTCCGGTATATCCGGTATTGTGTGGAGCAAATCCGCAAGGCCGATTCCTGTTCCGCCCCCAAAAACCGGAGTCCCGATGATATCCCAACGACCAGCTGCAAAAATCGAATCCGAAGAGCCTGCTCTCCGATTGGCGGTTCTAATCGACGCCGACAATGCTCAGGCGACCGTCATAGAAGGTCTTCTGGCCGAAATCGCAAGATTCGGAGAGGCCACTGTCCGGCGCATATACGGCGACTTCACATCCCCCGCAAGCGCTTCCTGGAAAAGGGTTCTCCAGCGATATGCCATCAAACCGGTTCAACAGTTTGCATATACCACCGGCAAGAATGCCACAGACAGCACGCTGATAATCGATGCCATGGACTTGTTATACACGCGAAATTTTGACGGCTTTTGCCTGATTACCAGCGACAGCGATTTCACCGGACTGGCTATGAGGTTACGAGAAGAAGGGCTTACAGTGCTGGGATTTGGCGAAAGGAAAACGCCTGAAGCTTTCCGCAATGCCTGCCACAAATTCGTGTTTACCGAAGTACTGCGTCCAGGCACTGCAGCCGAGCCGGTCGCACAGCCACTTAAAACCAAGCGCGGAAAAAAGTCCTCTCCAGCTCAGGCGCCTGCCGAAGAAACAGATTACAAGCCTCTATTTCCAAAGGAATTTCTCATAACTGCCCTGGAACAGTCCATTGACGATGCCGGATGGACGCATCTCAGCACCTTCGGGAACTACCTTACCAAGCTGCAACCGGACTTTGATTCCCGGTTATACGGCTACAGGAAGCTTTCCGATCTCGTCAAGGCGAAAACCGATCTCTTCGTCACGGAAGAGCGACAGGCGGAAGGCGCAAATCAGAAGGTTCTCTATATTCGCGCAAAATAGCCTCGCCAAACGAGGCAAGCCGGCTGAGGAGTTGCCGCGACTGTTAAAAAAGCGCTGCTGTTATTTACTTGAAGCGAAGCGTCATCGACAAAGAATCCGCGTATCGGTTATAGTCGATACGCGGCCTGAAAGCCTTATGCACACTAGGCCAAAGTACTGACGGCATTGCCCGACAGGGAGCCGTTGCCGCTGCTCGGCAGATTATTGGCAAAAGCCGACAAAAAATTACTCAAGGTCGCATTGCTGCCGGTAATTCCCAAAGAACTCGCCAGGGTCTGAAAACTGGACTCCAGGGAAGACAAATCGCTCGAAGACGAAGAGCCGCCCGACGAGGAACTCGAAGACGAGGAAAGCTCGCTGATCAGGCTTTGCAAGTCTTTCGATATATTCGGCTGGGACGGAGGGTTTCCACCCGCACCGGAGACGGACGACGTGCTGCTACTGCCATCGCTATCACCATCGCTGTCCGTGCCGCTGCTCGACGAACCGCCGCTGCTCTGCGAGTGCAGGGCCTGCATCAGGTTTTGCATGAAAACGGCAAGCGCCTGCTGCTGCGACGAACTCAAGGAACTCGTTGAAGATGAGTCCGTCGAGCTGCTCGACGAATCCGAACTGCTGGTCGACGTCGAACTGCTGCTGGACAGCGACTCCAACGCGCTCAAAATGGAGTTCTGAAGACCGCCGCTCGGTGGTGGTCCGGGCGGTGGCTGCGCACCACCGGTGCTGCTGGTGCTGCCGGTGCCGGTAGTAGCGCTGGATTGACTCAGACTGCTAAGCCGAGACCACCAGTCGCTGGTGTTTGAAACCGAAGAAATGCTCATTGTTGCTCTCCTGAATAAGGTGTAGGGAGGAGGACTTCGTATCCGGACAGAATCCGTTCATCCGCTCGTTATGCGAATTCATTATCGACCCGCTCTCAAGAAAAGTAAGCGGTGAAACGGGTTAAATAAATTAAAAAATTGTTAAGATGCGACCTGCCTGCAGTTAAATGTAAAAAAAGGTAAATCCCCTGCTCCAACTGCGAATTTCGGGCATAAGCTTGCCTATCATTAACGGATTGAACTACACCCGAAAAATACAATGAGCAAGGTTTTGCTGATAGACGATGACGCCGAACTGGTCGAAATGCTGGCCGATTATTTGAGCCGCGACGGCTTCGCCGTCACCACCGCCCATAACGGCGAAAAAGGGCTCCCTCTCGCGCTCGGCGGCGAATTTGCGCTGGTCGTTCTGGATGTCATGATGCCCGGCACCAATGGCATTGAGGTACTCAAACAGATCCGTCAGCAAAGCCAGATACCGGTCATCATGCTTACCGCAAGAGGGGACGACACCGACCGTATTATCGGTCTGGAACTGGGCGCAGATGATTATGTTCCGAAACCGTGCACCGCTCGCGAACTGGCGGCGCGCATCAGAGCGATACTACGTCGCATGGAGCCGAATCCTGCGGACAACCATCAGCCCATCACTACCGGCAATCTGGTTTTGTGGCCGCAACAGCGGCGCGCGCTATGGTGCGGCGCACCACTGGACCTCACCAGCACCGAATTTAATCTGCTGGAAATACTGGCTCGCAATGCCGGCGCCACGGTCAGCAAGCAAACGCTGTCGGAAAATGGTCTGGGACGTCCGCTGGCGAAATTCGACCGCAGCATTGAAGTGCACATGAGCCGCATCCGCGAAAAACTGGGACTTTTGGCCGACGGACGCTCCTGTATTCAGACCGTCATTCGTCAAGGCTATCTGCTTATCAGGGAGTAACGCGTGGGACGTTTATTCTGGAAATTCTTTCTGGTCATTTTATTAGCGCAGATAATCAATGTCGCTGCCGTCAGCGGCCTGTTCTGGCTGCATGAACCGCAACATTGGCCGCCACATCACCCGGACTGGACGCCCCCGGAAACATGGAATCAGCAGCCCACACCGCAAACCGGCTCGATACCTTCCGCCGTCATGCCGCATGACCGCCACCCGCCGCCTCCACCGCCCGGCTTTCGCGAGTTTCCGCTATTGCCGATCGGCGTAGGACTGATTGTCAGTCTGGCGCTTGCCCTGCTGCTGGCGCGTCACATTTCCCGCCCGGTACTCGGGCTTAGACGGGCGTTCGAAACAATGGCGCATGGAAACTTCGATGTGCGCCTTGCGCCGCAAATGGAAGGGCGTCAGGATGAATTGGCCGATCTAGGGCGCGACTTCGACCGTACTGCCGAACAGCTGACCATCCTGATGGACAGTCAGCGCCGGCTTTTGCATGATGTTTCCCACGAGATTCGCTCTCCACTGGCGCGCATTCAGCTTGCAATCGATCTTGCTCAGCAGCAGCCGGATAGAACCGCCGCCAGTATCGAGCGCATACAGCGCGAATCGGAGCGGATTGTTAGACTGGTAGACGAATTACTCACTTTATCCCGTTTGGAAGCGCGCACTTTTCTGCCGGGAGAAGAAGACAATGTCGATGTGGCGGAGCTGATCGATGAAATTGTTGCTGATGCGCGTTTCGAAGCCGCAACGCGAAACTGCGAAATCGAACTCGCGGTATCCACCAAGACATTAATTCGTGGACGTCCGGATTTACTGCATCGTGCGTTTGAAAATATCATCCGAAACGCTATAGCGCACACTTTCGACGGGACGCGCATCAATATCACTGTCGCGAAGCAGGATCATTGGTTGCGCATAGATGTAACCGATGACGGGCCCGGCATACCGGAAATTGCATTAAAAGCCATTTTTGAACCCTTCATGCGTTTCCGCGAACAGCGCGGCAAGGACGAAGAAGCAAAAGGCTACGGCCTCGGTTTGGCTATCGCGCGCCAGACCATCGTAGCCCATGGCGGCAGCATAACGGCGCGCAATCGCAAAAACGGCGGATTGCAGATTAGTATGCTGCTGCCAATAGCAGGGATATAGATGGTACGGACGGATTATTTCCTGCCGCCATTCAATTTTTCCCTGGCCAGACGCGCCGCTTCGCGCACGCGCCTCGGTGCGGTGCCGCCCGGCAAATCACGCGCGGCGACGGAACCTTCCAGCGTCAACACCTGATAAACATCAGCTTCGATGATACCGGAAAGCGCTTGCAGCTCCTGCAATCCTAGTTCGGATAAGTCGCGCGAACCGGCTATTCCCAGTTGAACAGCTTTCCCTACCACCTCATGCGCGTCGCGAAACGCAAGTCCCTTGCCAACCAGATAATCGGCAAGGTCGGTCGCCGTAGCATAGCCTTTGCGCGCCGACTCGCGCATGGCTTCGCGGCGCGGCTGTACATGCGGCATCATTCCGGCGAAGGCGCGCAACGAATTAACCAGGGTATCCACTGTGTCGAACAGCGGCTCCTTGTCTTCCTGGTTATCCTTGTTGTAGGCCAGCGGCTGGCTTTTCATCAAGGTCAGCAGAGCGAATAAATGACCGTATACCCGCCCCGATTTGCCGCGTATCAGCTCGGGTACGTCGGGGTTCTTTTTCTGCGGCATGATCGACGATCCGGTACAGAAAGCGTCCGGCAGGTCGATGAAACCGAACTGAGCGCTGGTCCACAGTATCAATTCTTCGGAAAAACGCGACAAATGCATCATGATGATGCTGGCCGCCGCGCAAAACTCAATGGCGAAATCGCGGTCGCTGACAGCGTCCAGCGAATTGAGCGAAGGCTGTTCGAAACCGAGCAGCTCGGACACATAAGTGCGATCCAGCGGATAAGGGGTTCCGGCAAGCGCGGCAGAACCCAGCGGCATGACGTTGACGCGTTTGCGGCAATCGCCCAGACGCTCGTAGTCGCGCGACAGCATTTCGTTCCATGCCAGCATGTGGTGTCCGAAGGTAATGGGCTGCGCCACCTGCAAGTGTGTAAAGCCGGGCATGATGGTGTCTGCTTCACGCTCGGCCAAATCGATCAGCGCGGTTTGCAATTGCGCGATCCAGGTGCGGATTTCATCGATTTGATCACGCAGGAATAACCGGATATCGGTAGCCACCTGATCATTGCGGGAACGTCCGGTGTGCAGCTTTTTCCCCGCCTCACCGATATCCCGTGTCAACTGCGCTTCGATGTTCATATGTACATCTTCCAGCCCGATCGACCAGACGAAATCGCCGTCGCTTATCTTTTGGCGGATGACGTTCAGGCCTTGTACAATACCATCTTTCTCCCGGTCGTTGAGTATGCCGATACGGTTCAGCATCTTGGCGTGTGCAATGGAGCCCATGATATCGTAATCCGCCAGGCGCTTATCGAATTCGATTGATGCGGTAAACGCTTCGACAAAAGCGTCGGTCGCTTCGGTAAAACGGCCACCCCAAGGTTTATGTACCTGTTTCATGCGTATTCCTACGGTAAATAGCCGCATTATAACGCTATCCGCCGCTCCGCTTTTACCCGAGCCGCATTTGTGGAGAAGTTTGCCTTTAAAACCGTGGAACTCGTCATACTTTAA
This sequence comes from Candidatus Methylospira mobilis, assembly GCF_009498235.1. Classification (NCBI taxonomy): domain Bacteria; kingdom Pseudomonadati; phylum Pseudomonadota; class Gammaproteobacteria; order Methylococcales; family Methylococcaceae; genus Candidatus Methylospira; species Candidatus Methylospira mobilis. The sequence goes on from NZ_CP044205.1 coordinate 4,185,883, forward strand.
CGGCTAGAATACGCGCACTGAAAACTGTCTTTCCGCCATGACGCTCATGAAGCGGGCGCCGAACGGTATTGAAGCATTTTCCAATAATAAAACAGCACCAACAGGATAACTCCAACATGCCCGTCGTTACCGAATCCGCCGCCTGGCTTGCCCTGCAAAGCCACGAACAGATAATTGCCGATCTGCACCTCAGGGACTTGTTTGAGGCCGACCCCAGTCGCTTCGATCGGTATTCAATAAATCTGGACGATATTCTTTTCGACTACTCAAAAAACCGCATTACCGATGACACATTGCCTTTGCTGTTGAAGCTGGCCGATGACGCGCAACTCAAGCAAAAAATTGCCGCTATGTTTTCCGGTGAAAAAATCAATGTCACCGAAAGCAGAGCAGTACTGCATACCGCACTCAGGAACCGCGCCAATACGCCGGTTATGGTTGATGGCCGCGATGTAATGCCTGACATCAACCGCGTGTTGAAGCAAATGCGCGAATTCAGCGAGCGGGTCCGTTCGCACGCATGGCGCGGCTATACCGGCAAGCCGATCACCGATATTGTCAATATCGGTATCGGCGGGTCCGACCTGGGTCCAAAAATGGTCGTCAAGGCCTTGACGCCTTATATTCAACCCGGATTGCGCGCCCACTTCGTCTCGAATATCGATGAAAACGATCTGTTGAATAACTTGCGCACACTGGACCAGGAAACTACGCTGTTCATCGTAGCCTCCAAGACCTTCAGCACCCAGGAAACCATGGCCAATGCGCATTCTGCCCGCGACTGGCTCCTGTCCAAGGCGCCGGATGAGACGGCGATTGCAAAACATTTCGTGGCCGTTTCCACCAACGCCGAAAGAGTTCATGATTTCGGCATAGACACCAGCCATATGTTCGAGTTCTGGGACTGGGTAGGCGGGCGTTATTCCATGTGGTCCGCAATCGGTTTGCCTATTGCAGTCATGATCGGCATGGACCATTTCGAAGAATTACTGACCGGAGCCGAGCGTGTTGACCAGCATTTCCGGACGGCCGACTTCGATAAAAACATACCCGTTATCATGGGGCTGCTGGGCATCTGGTACAACAACTTCATGGGAGCGGAAACGCACGCCGTGCTGCCGTACGATCAAAACCTGGAGTACCTGACCGACTATTTGCAACAGGCCGACATGGAAAGCAACGGCAAATCCGTCGATATCAATGCGCAGCCGATTTCATACAGCACCGGACCGATAATTTTCGGGGAACCGGGTACTAACGGCCAGCACGCTTTCTATCAGCTGTTGCATCAGGGCAGTAAGCTGGTACCCTGCGATTTTCTTGCTGCGGCTCAAAGCCATCACCATGTCGGAGACCATCACGCCATACTGGTATCCAATTTTCTGGCGCAGACCGAAGCGCTGATGATGGGGCGCACTACCGAGGAAGCGCGCCGCGAACTTGAAAAGCAAGGCGTTGCTCCGTCGAAAGTCGACGCCTTGGCCCGGGCAAAAACCTTTATCGGCAATAAGCCGTCCAATTCATTCCTGTACCGGAAATTATCGCCGCAAACGCTGGGGTCGTTAATTGCGTTATACGAACATAAAATTTATGTGCAGGGTGTAATATGGAATATCAACTCCTTCGACCAGATGGGAGTGGAGCTGGGCAAGCATCTTGCCCGCAAGATATTGCCGCAATTGGACGACGATCAACCTGTCGGCGACCATGATTCATCCACCAACGGCCTGCTTAATTATTATAAAAGTATTCGGTAACTATTCAGCTCATTAGAGTCTTCTTCGGAAGACCCATCATTAAATGGGACTGCAATGTAATCTTCGAATGAGGCAATTTTGCAGGAGCTGGCTAAAGCCAGCTCCTGCAGTAGAGAGATACAACGCTAGCCGAATAACTGCATTATTCGCAAGCCATAGCTTGGCATTGAAGGGCTTTGCTTAACCCACCGGTTCCCGGCGCCAGCATTATATGATTTCCATTTCCTGGCGGGCTTTCGTCACCCGCCAGAACTTCAGTCAGGCGCATTTCTTGCGTCCGGATTCGAAAACTGCCCGGAGTAACTTCGTTGCGGCTACAAGCGCAAGACGAACGGAGCCGAAAGGCTTAAGCGCTTCCCCCAAGCGCAAAGTTTCCGTCGGCAACCATGCGGTAAACATCAACTGTTTTTTGCGCTGTCGACTGCCAGGAATATCTTGATGCCACCTCCAGCGATTTTTTAACAGCAACGTTACGCCACTGCTCGTCTTCCAACAATATACGCAGATTATCTGAGATTTCACGAATATCGTTCGCTTCAACAATCAGCGCCGCGTCCGCGGCGACTTCCGGCAATGAAGAACGATTGGAAATAAGCGCGGGAATACCGCTGGCCATGGCTTCGAGTACAGGCAGCCCAAAACCCTCATACAAAGAAGGATAAGCAAATCCGCGCGCGCCGGAAAAAATTGCCGGCAAGTCGCTTTCCGGCACAAAACCAAGGTAACGCAACCACCCCTCGCTTTGCGCCTGCTCTATGCTCCGATGTATCGGCTTGCTTAGCCATCCTTTATCGCCAGCCAGCACCAAAGGGTAACGCTTGCGTAAGGCTTCGGGCAACTCCCCGTAAGCGCTCAGTAAAGCCGCGATATTTTTTCTCGGCTCTATGGTCGCTACGCAAAAGGTATAACCTCCATACTCAAGACCGAACCGGCCCAATACTTCGGCAGTCTGCTCACGATTGCGCGGATGAAAATCCTCTGTAACGCCTAATGGCACGGAACAAACCTTGTGCTCCGGCCAACCGAAGAACTCGATCACTTCCTGGCGAACGAATTCCGAATCGGTAATCAGAAAATTTGCCCGCTCCAAAGAGACCGCAACCTCTTTCTCCATGAAAGCAACCCGTTCAGGCGGATGGAACTGCGGGTAACGAAAAATGGAAAGATCATGAATGGTGGCGATGGCCGGGCCGGAACATTGAGGCAAGTAGAAATTCGGTCCATGAAAAATATAATCGGCGTAAGGGCGCAAGCGCTGACGCAACAGGATAGTTGTTAAAATCCGGTATGAGGCGACCACAGTGGAACTGCGCAACAAACTGCGCCTGGCCGCAATTTTTATTGCCGATCCTTGCAGTAACGCATCAATATCTTTTACCCACTGACCTCTACCGCCCCGAAGGAAGCGCACGTCTTCCACCCCGGGAATAGACGGAATACGCGTTGCCAGCTCCCAGTTATATCGTCCGATACCCGTTAGAGGCGGTTTGATGGCGTTTACGGCTAGTATGACTTTCATATATGTTTATTCGCCCGGATAAGCGCTGATTTTATACCAGCAAAAAGGGTAACTGTTCAGCGTTTGATGTAGAAGAAGAGAGGCGAGTCTGGCGTTACACGTGGAAACGCGCCAATCGGAACAACGGCGATTTCGCCAATTTCCTCCCCAGGCATTCATACTCCGCTTTTGATGCTGCAGGGTGCATACGGAGATTATATCCTGCGTAAAAAGTGCTTCAACATCGCAAAAGTAACCCGCTTGTTCCAGCGCAGTTCCGCCAGTATCGCGCGTATGCCCACTTCAGGCGCATGGAAAATCGGAAGAGATATCCTTCCGATTCGCGATCCAACAACCACATGGGCATAATTACATAGCCAGGGGATAGGCACAGCCCCGAATTTTTTTTTGAACATGTCGTTTATTTCTTCACGGACTGCGACGCGTGCGCTCAGGGTTTTGTTTTCTGCGTACAATCTTGATCCGGCAAGCTTGCCTTCGAGATAAGCGAAGCGGATGCCGTGCTCGGCAAGGCGCAGCCAATATTCGTAATCCATACAATAATTCAACGTTTCGTCCAATAGCCCGAGTTGCTCCACGACGCTACGCCGGAAAAACGCAGCAGGCTGGCAAATAATACAGGTTTCCTTCAGACGCTGATAACTCCATGGCTCGGTTGGATAGGACTCGAACACTTTATCTTCAGTATCTATATGATCGGCCATCCCATATACCAGATCGATGTCCGGATGATCGTTGAAGAATGCGACTATTTTCGCAATAGCGCCGGGATAATAAATATCATCGGAGTTCAACCAGCCGATAATATCTCCATCGGTTGCGCTAATGCCTTTATTGACTGCATCGGCTTGTCCTTTATCCTTCCGAGACTCCCAGCGTATGGAAGAGCCGTAGCGCTTTAATATATCAATAGTCTTGTCGGTGCTGCCGCCATCGAACACGACATGTTCGATTTCAGCGCCCGTCTGATCTGCGACGCTTTGCAGCGTACGTTCTATGAATTGCCCTTGATTAAAAGAAGGAGTAATGATGCTGACTTTCAATACGTGAATCTCTGCGTTACCGTGTAAATCGTGTAGCATACATCAACCCTCATTTTCTGCTGTGAGCGGCTGGTTGGGGGAAACCGGGCATGGCAAACGATCGCGGCGTTAAAGGGGCGGTAATTTGCCATGACCGGTTGGAACGCCTCAGCCTCTTTTTCGAATTACATGGCCGGCCGGGTTAAAAAGTCCGCGTAGGCTTTAGCAATTCCATCGCCCAGCGAGATTTTTGACTGCCAACCAAGCTCACGCATCCTGTCGACATTCAACAGTTTACGCGGAGTGCCGTCCGGCATATTTGCATCGAACACTATCTTGCCTTTAAAACCGACAACGCTCATGACCGTCTCTGCCAGTTCGCATATCGTTACATCCTCGCCAGTCCCCACATTGAATAACCCATCCAATACGCCCCGTTCCATCAGGAAAATACAGGCGTCAGCCAAGTCGTCAACATACAGAAACTCGCGCTTAGGCTTGCCCGTTCCCCAAACGACCAGCTCCTTATCGCCCCGCGTCCTGGCTTCGTGCGCCTTGCGTATCAAAGCAGGCAAGACATGGCTGTTGTTTAAATCGTAGTTGTCATTGGGACCATAAAGATTGGTCGGCATAACCGAAATATAATTAGTACCGTACTGGCGGTTATAGCTCTCGCACAGCTTGATTCCGGCGATCTTGGCGATGGCGTAGGGCTCGTTGGTCTGCTCCAACGGGCCTGTCAAAAGGTACTCTTCCCTGATGGGTTGCGGGCAATCGCGCGGATAAATACAACTGGAACCGAGGAAGCATAAGCGATTAATATCCGCCCGGCATGCGCCATTGATGACATTGGTTTCGACAGTTAAATTTTCGAAAATAAAATCGGCTCGATAGGTATTGTTGGCGTGTATACCGCCCACTTTGGCTGCCGCCATGAAGATATACTCGGGCTGCTCAGCCGCCAGAAAATTATACACGGCGTGTTGATCAAGCAGATCCAACTCTGATCGCTTACGCGTAATAATGTGCTGGTAGCCTTTGGATTGTAAGCCGCGCATCAACGCCGAACCGACCATCCCCCGATGACCGGCAACAAAAATTTTCGCGTCTTTGGCTATGGCCGTCATTATTCACGCCCCACGGAAACCTTGAACCCACGGCTTTTAAGCAAAGCGTGCTGCCTGGCCTTGTCCAGATCGTGAGCAACCATCTCTGCTATCATCTCGTCCAGGGTAATGCCTGGCACCCACCCCAGCTTCTCTCTGGCCTTGGTCGGATCACCAAGCAGCGTTTCCACTTCGGCGGGGCGGAAGTAACGAGGGTCGACTTTAACGACAATATCGCCGACTTTCGCTGCCGGCGCTTTGTCTCCACTGATTGCGGCTATACGTCCCTGCTCATTTACGCCCTCGCCCTCCCAAGCAAGTTCGATGCCCAGCTGTGCGGCAGCTTTATTAATAAATGTGCGTACGTCGTACTGCTTGCCGGTGGCGATAACGAAATCGTCGGGCCGATCCTGCTGCAGCATCAACCACTGCATTTCTACATAATCCTTGGCGTGTCCCCAATCGCGCAGAGCGTCGATGTTGCCCATGAACAGACAGCTATCAAGACCCTGAGCAATATTGGCAAGACCTCGGGTAATCTTGCGGGTTACGAAGGTTTCTCCACGTCGTGAGGATTCGTGGTTGAAAAGTATGCCGTTACAGGCATAGATACCGTAAGCTTCCCGATAGTTGACCGTGATCCAGTAAGCATATAGCTTGGCGACGGCGTAGGGAGAGCGGGGGTAGAAAGGCGTCGTTTCCTTTTGAGGGATTTCCTGAACCAGACCGTACAGCTCCGAGGTACTGGCCTGGTAAAAGCGTGTTTTCTTCTCCAAGCCCAGAAAACGAATGCCCTCCAGCAGACGCAAGGCGCCTATCCCATCCACGTCGGCAGTATATTCCGGCGACTCGAAACTTACCGCAACATGCGACTGCGCGCCAAGGTTATAAACTTCATCCGGTTGAACTTCCTGTAAAATGCGGATCAGGTTCGATGTATCCGTCAAATCGCCGTAGTGCAGCTTCAGCCGCGCATGTGGAGCGTGGGGATCCTCGTAGATATGATCGATGCGTTCCGTATTGAATAAAGAGGCGCGGCGCTTGATTCCGTGAACCTCGTAACCTTTGGCCAATAGGAATTCAGCCAAATATGAGCCATCCTGGCCGGTAATGCCAGTAATCAAAGCCTTTTTCATTTCAACTACTCTCTAAATGTTACTCGAATCCTGTTTTTTGTGCACTGCCAAGAGAAGGACCGATTTATTTAAAACGCTCAACGCCGTTAAAATATCTATTTACGTTCCATTTCCATCAATAAAAACGCTGTCAATGATATCCGGGCGGGGATTCAAGACGCGCAATTTGAGCGGCAACCATATCGCGGACCATCCGCTCAAAACTGATGGTTGGCTCCCAGTCAAGAATCCTGCGCGCCTTGGCTGCATCCGCAAGGGTTTGCCCTGTTTCCATCGGACGAACCAGATCAGGGTCGCTGATGACATGGTCCTGCCACTCGAGACCGACGTGATCATACGCAGTCTCACATAGCTCCCGCAAGGTATGCAGTTCTCCAGTACCGACCACAAAATCGTCCGGTTTTTCTTGTTGGAGCATCAGCCACATCGCGCGGACGAAATCGACTGCGTGCCCCCAGTCGCGCGCTACATCAAGGTTACCCAGTGCAAGGCGGCCCCCGCTGACTATAGGATGCCCTCTTTCATTTAAATCCGGCGAATCTGTTATTCCTAAAGCAGCGCAGGCGGCTCCGTAGACAATCTTTTGGGTAACAAAATGCAGCGGACGGCGCTCGCTTTCGTGATTAAACAATATTCCGCTGGAGATAAACAAGCGATAGCTTTCGCGATAAATCTGCACCATTTGATGGGCGTAGACCTTGGCCGCTGCATAAGGGTTGGCCGGATTAAACGGGGTATCCTCGTTCTGAGGGAAACATTTGGCCTGGCCAAACATGTCTGAAGACGATGCATGATAAATTCGTGCTTCCGGGCATAAATGGCGAGCGGCTTCGAACAGCCGAATAGCCCCCATGCCGTTGATCAACAGCGTTTCCGGCGCTCGTATCCATGACTCACCCGGACGGGACTGGGACGCAAGATTGTAAATCTCGTCAGGATTTGCATCCTGTAAGGCAGATGAAATATCAACGCCTTCCGACATATCGCCAAAAATCACCTGAATTCTATCAGCAAGATGACTGGCATTGTTCCGTCGAAACCAGCTCTCGCGCCGCACTAGCCCGTAAACCTGGTAACCTTTCTCCAGCAGCAGTTCCGCCAGAAAAGATCCGTCCTGTCCGGTAATGCCGGTTATCAAAGCTTTTTTCATTAAATCATCTGTCGTTTGGGAAGCATCGCGGCCTCCCGGTATAAATCCAACAGTGCCGTCGCACTGCTTTGCCAACTGAATTTTCCGGCTTGCCGCCTTGACTTGATCTTTAACTGTTCACGTTCGTCCTTGTTCTGTGACAGGCGCAACATGCTGTCGGCCCATGCAGCCGTATCCGCCGGATTCAGCAATATTGCCGCATCACCCGCTACTTCAGGTATGGAGCTTGTATCGGACGTCAGCGTCGGCGCGCCAAATTTCATCCCCTCAAGCACAGGCAGACCGAAACCTTCGAAAAGTGAAGGGTAAAGGTTGGCATAGCAGTTACGGTATAGCCATATCAACTCGTCATCAGAAACATAGCCGGTCATCACAACTTGCGCAGCTATCCCCAAGTCAAGCAAATGTTCCTTGAAGTCATCCATCAGCCAGCCTTTGCCTCCGGCCAGCACCAAAGGCATGGGCGCGCCTCCCGAAGCGATGTAGCGGGCATAGGCGTCTACAAGACAGCGCTGATTCTTTCTGGGCTCAATAGTACCCACGTTCAACCAATAGCTTCCGGATGGAATATTTCCCATTGATTTAGGGCGCTTGCCTTCGCCATTTGAATCAACGAATCGCGAGCAGGGGTAAATGACGCGTATTCTGTCTTCGGGAAAATGCGGAAAAACCCTTAAATAATGGTCTCGCGAAGCTTCCGAAATCGCAACTACCCAATCAGCTGCGACACTTGCGCGAAAAACGCCGTCGAAACACCCTGTCCGGTTAGTTTCCATGGTCCAGCTTGGATCGATTGCAAAACCCAAGTCGTAGAAGGTATAAACAAGCCGGCTCGACATCAGCTGAATCGGACACCAGTAGTTGTTGGCATGAATGATGTCCGGCATTCCCAGCTGGGTCTCTACATCGGGGTTAGCCCAGAAAACCGAAGCAATTTCCCTTGTTATATGCCGCGGGCCGTAATGGACATTGTTCCCTGCATATGGGGATCGAACCGGCATTAATGCGTCAAAGTAGAAATCACCAAAACTGGGGAAAAGCGAATAGCGATACTCCGGCGCATGCACAAGCATGGCTTGAAGCATCGCGTGAGCATAATATCCGCAGCCGGCTTTTCCGGAACCGGTTTGAGATACATCAAAACCTATATGCATATTTTTCAAAGAATAGTGCGCGTAGCAGCCTTATTCCGCAGTCTGCGCATTCAGCCTCCTGCCGGATATTAACTACGTTTTTACGGACGAGCTATATTAATGTTTTCCGAAGAAGTGCGGCACTTAGAGTTTAAATTCCGCGTCTACCGCATCGCGGTAAAACATTTTGACCGTATCGAGCGAGAACTCATCCAGGTCATAGCCGACCAAAGACAATTTTTTAAGAATATCGTTTGTTACGGTGATCACCTGACAGCCAACCTGATCCGCCTGAAAAATGTTCAGCAACTCGCGCGGACTGGCCCATATCAGTTCCGCTAGCGGATTTATCTTCAGCAACTCCACCGCAGCCGCCATTAAAGGCACCGGGTCGCGCCCGGTGTCGGCGATACGTCCGGCGAATACCGATACGTAACTGGGGACTTCCGGATCCAGCGCAGCAACCACATCGCGCACCTGAGACAGCGTCATCAGTGCGGTTACATTTAATTTGATTTTTTTCGCGGCCAGTTTTTTCACGAGCGCATAACTGGTTTCCCGGCAGGTATTGGTCACCGGTATCTTGACGTAAACATTATCGCCCCAGCCTGCAATTTCCATTGCCTGACGCTCCATTTCAGAGAAGTCGTCAGAAAAAACCTCAAAAGACAGCGGCTTATCTTTTATAGAGCCAAGTATCGATTTGCAGAAAGCCCGATAATCGGTGATGCCGGCCTTTTTCATCAGCGTCGGATTGGTTGTCAATCCCTTGATGTAAGACTTGGCGTACATCTCAAGCATGCCCGCCTCGTCAGCACCATCGGCGAAAATCTTCACACTCAGTTCTTCAATTTTTTTCACTACATTTCTCCGGGAATACGACAAATGATTTGTGCAATCGCGCCTAATGACCTCGAACGGAAATCGGCATCTTCGGGCTGTTCCTCATCGTAGCCATATTCGTAAAAGATGCTTTTTGCAACAGCCGCGCTGTATTACTTGACAGCCGATTCCCATTTCGTCTGGTTCGCCTTGAGTTTGGGATGCGAAACAAGCAGATGCCATACCACCGCCTGAAACGCTTCCGAGTGCGGCGTGATGTTATCGATATTCACCGTCGGCACGATGACGCAAGCATCGGCCACCTGCCCGGTGTATCCTCCGTCGCGGCCCACTACGCCCGTTACTTTGGCGCCCACGGATTTGGCGTATTTCAGCGCCTCCACCAGATTCGGGCTGATATTTTTTTCCAGATTCCCGCCGCCCACGGAAAGTATAAACAGCGCGTCTTTCGCCGTCAGCTTGCTTATTTTCAGCCATTCGACAAAAATCGTGGCCCAGCCCTCATCATTGGTCCGCGCCGTCAGCTCCGATACGTTATCAGTCGGCGCATAGGATTCGATCCCGACTATCTTGCGAAAGTCATTCACCGCATGGGAACAATTGCCGGCACTGCCGCCAACGCCCAGAAAGAAAATCCGCCCGCCATCGATTTTAACCACGGCCAGCAGATCGGCCACTTTTTCAATAGCGTCTGCGTCGATTTTTTGAATAATCTCAACGGCCTCGTTCAAATGCTGCTGTGCGTAGCTCATGCTTCACCCTTCTCTAAAAAATAGGTTTCTGTTTCTTTCAGGCCGTTATGCGAGCCTATTTCGTAAAAACGCTCATGTACCTCGTAACCGGCAAGCTGTCCATCAAGCGAAAGCGCGTGGTAGACCTCAGCCAGATCGAACGCCTGCCCGTCGGGGTAGCTGTCCAGCACCTTACCGGCAAGCACCCCCAAGCCATAATCGATGTAAGCCATGTCCGGTTTCGGAGCGTGCTTATTGTATTCCACCAGCTCGCCTTCGCGGTACAGAACGTTGCTTTTATCCCAGCGATCTCCATTTTCAAGCACCGTCATCAATGCGGTTTTGTTGCTTGCGAAAAACGCTTGCTCAATGGGAGCAAACGCTACCGGCAGAAACGAATCGCCGTACAACACAAAAAAACGCTCGCCAAGTAAAGGCAGGGCCTGCTTCAGCGCGCCTCCGGTTCCGAGCAGGACAGGTCCGTCCGGTGAGTAAGTAATGTCCAGGCCGAATTTAGAGCCGTCCCCGACGATCGCCTGTATCATTTCGCCCAGGTAGCCTATGCACAATACAATACGCTGCAGTCCCTGGGCGCGAAGATAACGCAACTGCCTGATGATAAACGGCTCTCCCGCCACATCCACCAAGGCTTTGGGAATTGTTTCGGTAATCGGGCGCAAGCGGGTCGCCAGTCCGCCGGCAAGGATGGCTACCGGCAGCATCAGGATGACATCACTACTTTGGCGCCCTCGAAATCGAAGCGAAAACGCACCTCCTCCAATCCCGCCCCCGCCATGGCGTGGCGCAATTTATTCCGGTCGTGCGCCAGGAACATCAGGAATCCGCCACCGCCCGCTCCGACTAGTTTACCGCCTACGGCGCCGTTTTTCATACCCAAATCATACCAATCGTCAATTTTGGGATTGCTCATCCCACCCGACCGGCGTTTCTTATGCTCCCAATGCTCGTGCATCAGCTCGCCGAACAGCCCGGTATTCCCGGACTCCAAGGCTTCCTTGCTGCGATATCCCAGATCTTTTACATAATGCAGATTGTTTAGCATATCGCTATCGTTCTTTTGAGAGCGCACCTGCTGATCTTTCAATATTCCGCTGGCGCTACGTGAAAAACCGGTGAAAAACAACAACAGGTTGTCCTCGAGATCAAACATGGTGTCCATGTTTATCCCCAAGGGTACGGCAGTCACTTTGTCGTCTTTATGAAAGGTAAAACAGGTAACACCACCCACTGCGGCGATATACTGATCCTGTTTGCCGATCGGTTCGCCAAGTCGGTCTATTTCAATATGGCATGCCAGTTCCGCCAGCTCTTCCTGATGCAGGTGGCGCTTGCGGTGAGTGTATAACGCCTTCAGCAGCGCGGTGGTAAAACTCCCCGAAGACCCCAGGCCGGTACCCGCGGGTATATCCGCCAGAGTGGTTATTTCCACTTGCGGCGTTTTAAAACCCAGCATATGCAGGGCTTCACGAATGATGGGGTGTTTCACGTCGCTTATTTGCTCGACGTGCTCGAGCTGCGAATACTTCAGATAAACGCCTTCCGTGAACGGCCTCATTACATTGACATAGACATATTTGTCTATCGCGGCGGAAACCAGGAACCCTTCATGATCGCGATAATAAGAAGGCAGGTCGGTGCCGCCCCCGCCAAGAGTGATGCGTAACGGACTACGCGCTATGATCATAACCCGACTCCTTGTAAACTGCCTGGACCACTGTCAATGCTTCATACGCGTCGCGCAGCCCGGCTGCCGGATTGCGGTCCAGACGAATATCCTGATAAAACTCGGCTATCTCTACTGTCCAGGAGTCGTCTCCCATCGGATATTCCCACGAGCTTGTTTCCGGCGGCCCCATTTCCGGCAGCATTTTGTAATAAGTCAGGCGCTCCACACCGTAGCTGCCGCCCAGACCGGCTAAATCAAGCTTGCCGTTCCGTCCGTATATTTCCATCGAAAACAGGTTTTTCCATTCGGTACATGATGCGTGCAAGAAAGCAACCTGCTGCCTGGGCGTCTTGAGTATCATGAATCCATTGTCATCGACCGGCATATCCCAGTAATAGGTATGGGCGAAACCTTGTACTTCACTGAAATCGCCAAGGAACCAGCGCGAAAGATCGATCAAATGAGGTCCCTGATCGATCAATTCGCCGCCACCGGAAAGTGCCGGATCCGCACGCCACTCCTTGTCGTAACCGATTCTGGCTCCGTGTCCGTAGCGCGCCCGGATGAACATCAGATCGCCCAGTTCACCGGAATCGACGATCTCTTTAGCCTTGCGCAGGGCTCTATGATAGCGGTGATTAAAACCCACATGCACTTTGATATCATGCTCTTCAGCCGCTGCAATCACCGGCTCCAGTTCTGTCGGCGATCGCGCCGCCGGCTTTTCGACAAGGACATGCTTTCCGGCCTCTATAGCTGCCAGCGTAATAGAAGCGAGCGAATCATGCAGTGTGGCAATCATCACGATATCCACTTCCGGCAACGCAATCAGCGTGCGCCAATCGCTAAAGACCCTGGCTTCCGTTCCTTTTGCCAGGTTTTCGGCTCGCTTGACGTCTATATCAGCGCACGCAACCAATCGTCCGCCGTTACCAAGGGCTTTGGCTCGTTTTTGTCCGATCAAGCCGCACCCTACAATACCCACTCCAAACGGTTTATCCACGTTACTCACTTATCCCCCCAGGTAAATCCACGGTCCCGTCCGGCAATCCGGCGCAATGTATAAGCGTCGCTTGCAGACAGTTCATCCAGATGCTCAGGCCAATGCTGCCAGTCGTCCCATACGGCGCTGATCAGTTTACCGCTGATACCCCGACTGACATCCGACGCAAGAAACAACGCCAGATCGGCCACCCTGTCCATGGATGCCCCGCCCTCCGCAAACACCTTGCCGGCAATAGCAAATTCACGCTCACCCGCTGCTTCAACGCCTTTTTCCAGAACTTCGCCAAGCATGGCGGTCTGCATGGCGCCGGGCGCAATGCAGTTAACACGAACATCCAGACTACGGCTTTCTTCCGCCAGCGTTTCGCTGAAGCGAACCAAGCCTGCTTTAGCCGTAGCATAGGCGGTAAAGTTTGCTCGAGGACCGGTGGCGCCTCCCCCTGACAGATTAATGATGGAGCCGCCGCCGTTTTCATGCAGTACGGGTACGAACGCCTTGCACAAGGCAACAGGCGCAAGCAAGTCTACTTGCATCGTCCGCACCCATGAAGAAAAGTCGTTTTCCCATAGCGGACCGATCGGCCCTTGAAGGGCGGCATTATTGACCAAGACACTCAGTGGAGAAGAAAAGCTGTTGACTCGGGTTATTAACTCATCTACCGATGACGGATCGGCCAGATCACAGATCATAAGTAGAACCTGTTGCCCACTCCGCTCAGGAAGTGATTTTGCAAGGTTTTCCAAATCCGATTTGCTACGCGCTGCAAGATAAAGACTGAAACCCGCCTCCCAGAACCGGCGGGCCAAAAACTCGCCCAAACCCCGGGATGCGCCGGTTATTAGAGCAAACTTAATATTCATTAACGCGCTCCGAATACCCACTCATTGGCTTGCAAATACTCAACGGTTTTTATCACGCCATCTCGAATACCGAACTTCGGCTTCCAGCCCAGCGACTGAATTCTTTTCGTCTCCAGAAAAATGAAAGGATTATCGCCTATCCAGCCACGGTCTCCGCCGGAATAATCCAACTGAGGCTTTACTCCCATTTTATCGCAAATCCAGCCGATAGAATCGTTTACCTCGCAATACCCATCGACACCCAGATTAAAAATATTGACTTTATCCGTTGCCTTATCCATAGCCAGCAGGATTGCGTCTATGCAGTCCTGGACGTAAAGGTAGGATTTACGCTGTTTTCCGTTGCCCAGTACGGGCAGACGCGACGGATCGGCCTTTAATTTCTGGTAGAAGTCGAATACATGCCCGTGCGTATAACGTTCTCCTAGGATGGAGACGAAGCGGAAGATCCACGACTGGAAACCAAATCCTTCGCAGTAAGCGGCAATCAGCCCTTCTCCTGCCGCTTTGGAAGCTCCATACAGCGAGGTCTGCACGGGAAACGGTCCGTCTTCCGGCGTAGGTATGACGGTAGCTTCGCCATAAACTGAGCCGGTTGAAGAAAACGCTATTTTCTTGATGTCGTTGGCGCGCATGGCTTCCAGCACATTGTAAGTAGCAATTGTGTTTTGCTCCAGATCCTTGCGCGGATGATCTGTGCCAAAGCGAACATCGGCATTTGCGGCCAAATGAATAACCTTTTCCCCGCCGGCAAAAGCGGATTTCAATTTGTCGAAATCCAGCAGGTCTATTTCCTGCAGCCGAAAACCGGCATGGGACACCGCGCCATCAAGAAATCGGCGCTGACCGGTGGAGAAATTATCGACGCCTGTTACCTGATGACCGTCGGCCAACAGGCGATCTACCAGATTGCTACCGATAAAACCGGCGCATCCCGTAACTATAAAATGAGTCATAGCAGTCCTCGTTGCTTAAAAATCCAGAATTTTCCGGAAACAAAGGCTATGCCGATCGTAGCAACGATGGAAAAAAAAGTTCCCACGTAAGGAGCGACATTAACACCCTCAATTCTGGAAAATAATTCTCTTATAAAGGTCGTAAAATAGGAAACATCAAGTTCCGGGAAAAGCGCCTCAGTGTAGGACTGCAGCTCGAACGTTCTGCCTTTGGCGCTGATAACTTCCATATAAGGTGTAAAGTCAAGATACTCTACCGTTGACGCTGTCACCACCATTGTCACTATAAAATTAACAGCTACGATGGTCATATAGCGTCGTACCTCATCGAATCGAGGAACGCCTCGCAATTGAAATGTAAAATATCGATTCGCCAGAAAGTGGAACATCACGGAAGCGATATAAGCAACGGCAGTTGAAAACCGGTACTCGAAACCCAGCGACTGTAAAAATAGCGCCAGCACTACGAATTGAACAAGTGCCGAAATACCTCCTACCAAAAGGAAGCGCAAAAAGCTCATAATCAATCAAAGTTGGTTTTTTTATCAATTATATACATGGGCCGCCGTTTTACTTCATCGTAAATCCGACCGACGTACTCGCCTATCAGCCCAAGCCCCAGCAACTGCACGCCGGCAAAGAAACTTACCACCAATACCGTAGTGGGTAGTCCGGGAGTTAATTCGAATCCGATCAGCTTTTGAATTACATACCATGCACCCAGCAGGAAACTCAGGCCTGCCAGAATGAAACCGCCAATCGACATTATAAATAATGGCTGCGAACTAAAGCTGATCAGCCCATTCAACCCTATCTTGAGCGAACCGGTCAGACGATTATAGTTGCCCTTGCCGGCATAACGTTCGTCGCGATCATATTCAATAAAGGCTTGCTTGAAACCCACATAGGCAACGAGACCGCGCAGAAATCCATGCGTTTCATTCAACTGGCGCAACTCTTCGATAACCCTGCGCGTCATAATACGAAAATCGCCCGTATTGCGCGGAATCTGAACATCGCTGAACTTGTTAATCAGCGAATAACCTGCATGCGCGATTATCCGCTTAATTAATGTTTCGCCTTTACGCGAACGGCGTTTGGCGTAGACTACCTCATAGCCTTCCCCTAGCTTGGCATACATCTGTTCGATCAGCTCCGGCTGATCCTGAAGATCAACATCAATCACTACACAGGTGTCGCCGGAACAACCGAGAATACCGGCCATGGTTGCCGCCGGCTGGCCGAAACGTCTCGAAAATACCATCAGTTTTACATTGGGATTGCGGTTTATCTCTTCGAGAATAATTTCCTCCGTCCGGTCAGGAGAAGGATCAAGAGCAAAAATAACCTCGTAACTTTTACCCATCCGTCCAAAGACGGCTTCCACTCTTGCCAGAAACGGGCGTATATTGGCCTCTTCTTTGTAGACCGGGACAACTATAGAAATATCAGGCACAAACTCACCTACAAATTTGTTGATTCAACCATAGATTGAAAATTAACGCAATAAAGCTTCCTGGGTTAACAGCACACCCGCTCGCGGAAGCTTATAGCACGAGATGACGGGAATATTCAAATCTTTTATAACTACATCAGTCATGCCATTAAGCATTGGCTCAACCATTAAGACTCAACTACCCCAGGGGAACTCTGGAAGCTGGGGTATGCCAAGGGTAACTCAGCAATATGGCAGCTTGCTTCAACTGCACTTCTTAAGAAAAGACATTTGTTACCGGAACAATATCAAGAGCAATTTCTTGCATTATCGGCCCTTCCCCGCAGCCATCACCGGCATAAAGAGCCGATAAGCCGCGTTCACTATCGATATCAATTCCATTAGAACCTCCATTTTCTTTTGGCAGCTACATTACGCAACCAGCAACATTGATATGATCATACCCAGTAATATCAGACAACCAAACACAGCCAATCCATATATAATGAAGCGAAGCATTTGGCATACTAAAACAACCAAGAAGCATTTAATATCGACTCTGCGACCGCAGTTCCTGCGTCATTTGATTTGTTTTTCGCCCCGTTTTTAGCATTGCCTTTTTTAGTCGCGATCTGATGACGGGACTTCTGTTAATTCTCCAGGAAAGCGTGTCGCCAACGGATACTTACCTTCCAATGTATCAGTAATACTGTTTACGCCCAATGGATCGTCCATTCGAATGTCATTTAAAACCGTTTCAGCCTCAACAAGTGCGTCATTACATGTGATTGCCATTTTCCATGTAGACCCGATACGTACGCTCACGGACACTTCAAGTTTATTACCCGAACAAGCAGCCCCTGGCGTCATTATAACGGCGGGTACTCCCCATTTATCGTAACGAAAACGCACAACCGATTTATCGAATTTTACAGTGACCAGACTTGCATTTCCAGGAGCGCCTGAAATCCATATCGGATACCATGTTTGTGCATCCGTATTTTTATCGACCCGAAGTACCATTGATCGACTGGCTATTGTTCTTGATGCCAGATCAAGTCGACGGATGTCAGCTTCATTACTCAAGGAATAAAGCCAGAAGGTATCGGTGCCGGACAGGAATGAACCCAGCTTTTCCTTGATGCCCACGGCGGACACATTTTTCCACGATATCCCAATTACAGGCCATTTTATTTTCGTATCTCCAAGGGATCCCATCCCGGCATTTCCGGCTCCGGACTCCGAGCTTGGGTTCATGGACCAAACTATATTTTTTCTCGCATAATAGGCAAGCCACTTTCCACGCCAACTTCCAGCATACATCTCATTATCATACCACCAAATATAGATCCGCTTTTCCTTCAACTGAGACAATGCCGCTCGCATTTTTATAAAATTGTCATCGTTAAGCAGATAAGCGCCGCCTCTCGCGCTGCTCCTTACGGTTTCCGGCTTTATCGAGGCGTAAGCTATTCTATTGGTAATACCAAGACTCATACAGACAAAAGCGATTTGAAAATAGATAAAGGCCTTCCCATTCCGACGGATAGACAGCCACTCAGCTATTCCACAGACCGAAAAAAAGATGATCAAAGGCCATATGGTTAACAAGAGTTTAAAAAACGGGTAGTGATAGTTTTTTTCAATAGTCAGCTTTCCCAGCAGCTCCAGAAATAGAGGAGCCAAGGGCATGCACATGATCAATACAGTGAACAGCTTACCCGTGGTCATCGTTTTACGACATCGCGACAGGAGGAAAAATAGAGCCGCCAAGATAACAAGAACCGAAGCACCCGCAGCAATATATTTTAATAGAGCCGAATACAATGGACGTTGGTGACCTATCCAGAGACGGGCCAGACCTTCCAGACTGAACGCCCATGGATAAATAATACCCAAGGCGCTGGAATCACTCGCCGTTGCTCGTTTCATAACAAATATTGCGCCTTTAATATAGCCAATATTAGCGCAGACACCGACAGCAAACATGCATAAAAGTGATAATATCAAGAACAACGGGTTACGGCTGAAATAATTTTGCTTAAGGGCTTTCAGTTTCAAGGTTGGGCCATTTCCTTCCTGAAAACAATATGTCGCAAATGATACGATGCCGGTTATCATCACTAAGGCTGTAATGAGTTCGGTATAAATTGCTGCCGTGACGGTAAAAAGCAATCCCGCCAGCACACTCGCATGCAGCTTTCGCCTTGTCAGCATGTACGAAATTGCCAACGGCCAAAGAAAAAGATACGGCATCGATATCATCTGCGAAAAAAAACATTCGAGATGTACGCTGGCTATCGCCGGAAAAACAGAGGCAATGACCGCCGCAGGATAAGCAAAACGGCGCTCGATTCCCCAACCGGCGGACAATAAAAAAACCGAGTAGAAAACCAGCATCGGACCCAACAGTATCGTAGCGCCGAATGTCTGTTGCGCATCCGCACCTGCTGTTGCGGTTATAAACGCATGAAGAACCGTCTGTCCTATACGATCATGCTTGAAATATTGCGCCGTACGGAGATGTTCCTGTATATCAATCGTGGAACTATAAGGATAATCCAAAAAAAACTGCGCTTGGGAAACATAGTTGTACATGTCAACCCAGCCATAACCATAATAATTGCTTACTCCGGATACAAGCAGCCCGGACCCATGAACCGCATAAACCCCCATCCCTGTAAGTATCAGTTTCCAGGGGACTTCGGCATTCGCAAGGGAGTATCCGTTTTTCCCTATGGAAACCACAGCGACCAGCACGACGCAGACCCAAATCAAAATGGCCGCATATTGAATACGAACGTCGAGATAGAGTAAATTCTGACAAACAAGGATAATTGCGCCGGCCCCAGCCAAAGGAGCGCATGCCCAAAGCTGTTCTGAAGTGTGGTTAATTTTGAGATAACCGGCAAACGGAATCGCAACGCAAATCCCGATAATGAATACGCTCGTTACCGCGATAGTGAGTACGGTTACCGTTTGCAATACTTCTATCATTGATTGCTATTTAACCATATGTATTTTAATTCCGGCAAGAAGGGTTCTGGGGTCCCCGTTCTCATTCGTTACAACATCGCCCGCATACTCCAACCGGAATTTAAGCGTGGTTTTTCCTGGCGACAGACGCACATCGACCGTATACATTCTTGCAGATGGAGATGCATCAAATGTGAGCAGTCTACCCTCGGTACTTTCGACGATTATCTGTGGATAATTTTTTACCTGACCGCCCACGCTGGGTCCGGCGACTCCCTCAAACTCAATATGCGCCGTTTCAGTTAGAGACGTTGTCAGCACGACCGTTACCGGTTTGCGATCAAGCCAGAAAAACGGCAATCCTCCGTTTTTCTCCCGGCCATTGGGGGCATTGATTTCAATACCAGGCGGTTGTTGCTCAATTGCTCCTCTTATCAATTTTAATGAATCGCCTCGCCATACTTCTTCACCCTGAGTAAACCTTTCTGCGTCCGTCAGCAAACATTGGATTTCCCCTCCGGCAGGAGTATTACTTCGAGCCATTAATGCCCGGACATGCGGCTGATCCATATAGCCGTGAAACTCGGTATATATAGCCTTGACGTCACGCAATTGATAAACCAGCCAGGCATTAAGCGTTACGTCAAATACGGAAACCTGTACCGCGCACTGGTTTTTTAAAATTGAATTCCTGGCTTCGCGCGTTTCTATTGCCGTCTTATATTTGTATTCCCTAGTCCACATGAACTGCTGTTTCAACCATATTCCGATTGCCGTGACAAGTAATGCGGCGACTATGACCCTGCAAACAGAAAGTTTGATGGTATCGAAGCCGGAAACATAGTCCCAAATATTTTTTGCGCCCGCGGACAAAACTATCGCTATAGCCCACCAGCCAAGCAAAAGTATCTTGTAGGCGCCGTAATCATAATGTTTCGATACAATCATCACCGTGAACAGGGCGCCAATGACCAGCAAATAAGTGATTATGGAGTAATTTTTTTTTATAGCTGCTCCATACACACCGGTGAAGGTGATAGGCAGCAACAGGATACCAACGCCAATTTTAAAGCCATTGTCGCCTAATCCCCACATCGCACCCCAGATACGCGTGTAATTCACCAGACCTGGCATCATCCCTTCGCCCGGGCGGCCTGTTATCTGTCCGGCATCGGACAACTGTTGCCCGAAATAGCGCACCACATCCTTGAGATAGGGACTCACTATCAGCAATGCGAGTAAAGCTATCTTTGCGTGTGTATAAAACCGGGCGCGCTTATTGGTTGCTGTTTGTCCCACAAAATCGTCCATAGCCCCAGCAATGTAAGCCATAACGATGAGCGGGGATAGTTCAGGATAAATATAAATGCTTGCCGCAACCAATATCGCCGGCAGCACCACTTTTCCTGTCCCATGGAAATTTCGGTCGGAACCCAGCGCAAAAAGCGCGGGAGCCAGCGGCAACGCAAGCAGATTATCGTAATTATTGGCATGCAGCGCATGCGGTAACCAGCCTCCCGTCACCCCCAGTAACACAGCAAGCGCAACAGGGACATTCAGGTCGCGCTGATTGGCGGTATGCGCCGCATAAGCAAGAGCTAACGCAAAACTGAAAATTGAAATTACCAGCAGCGCTCCTACCGTCATTTGGGTATCGACGCCGACTGACCACGGTGGAATCAGTACCCCCAGCATAGCGCTCGCGACATAGCGGGTACCGGATAAATGCGAGGCGTACTGATACAATGGAGCCAGGCCTCCCTCGCTTCCTCTCGGGTAATGGCGCAGATATTCGCCAAAGCTCGCGTACGACCACCCGTCCAGCGCCGAACTGCCCAGATAATCAGAAAACCCGTACCAAAAGTATCCGGCCGACACCCATGCTGTCGCCGCTATGGCAGTCAGCAGGATATCGCCCCGTCCGTAGTCGATAAAAGCTGAGCGGACATGCATCGCCCCATATACGGCGGTCACCAACCACAACAACCACAATGTGGAAGTAGCGCCTTTGTCGAGAGGAGTTCCATGCTGCACATATAACGCCACAATAATTCCGGATATAGCGAGCGCAGTAGAGGGTGCAAGGAGGAGACGCTGCCGCAATTGCCTTGTTCCACACAAATGCAGCAAACCAAGCCCGCTAAGCGTGGCAAAGCTGATAAGCATGAAAAAAAGTACTACGCACGTCATAAAATGCGTCATGCATGCAGCCATTTTCTAATTTGACCCAGCATCCCGGGAGAAAGCGCGTGATTCCAGCGTAGTGCGGCGCCTACGCTGCGCGCGCTGAGACAAACGGTTCTGGATATTAAATATTTCCTTGGCGCATAATCATCCACTACCGCATGCGCATAATTGAACAGCCAGCGGTCCGGCACCTTGCCGAAAAGTTTTTTGAACATATCGTTGATTTCGCTATGCACCTTGACGCGAGCTCCCAGGGTTTTGTTGTCCGCATAGAGTCTTGACCCGGCAAGCTTCTCTTCGAGATAGCCAAAGCGTACCCCGGCCTTTCCCAGCCGCAGCCAATATTCGTAGTCCATGCAGTAATTCAAGGTTTCATCAAGCGGGCCATGCTGATCGACCACGCGCCGCCGGAAGAACAGCGCCGGCTGGCAAATGAAGCAGGTAGACTGCAGCCGTTCGAAATCCCAGGGCTCTGTCGGATAGCTTTCGAAAGCCTTATCATCAAGATCGATATGGTCCGCTCGGCCGTAAACCACATCGATCTCGGGGTGCTCCGCAAAGTAGGCCGCCACGCGGGCGACTGCGCCCGGATAGTAAATATCGTCGGAGTTAAGCCAGCCGATTATTTCGCCGTCGGTAGCCTGAATACCTTGATTCACTGCATCCGTTTGCCCGTTGTCTTTCTTCGACACCCACCGGAGCGAAGAGCCGTATCCTTGCAGTATATCTACCGTGTTATCCGTACTGGCGCCGTCGAAAACCACGTATTCAATTTCAGTGTCTTTCTGAGCAAGCACGCTTTGTATCGTGCGGTCGATGAATTGCCCTTGATTATAGGAAGGAGTAACAATGCTGAACTTCATACGTCGGTTTTCCCGGAAAACAACACCGTTCTTTCTCCGTCGGCAAGCGCAATACCACAGCGTTGCATTATGCACGATAGCACGCGTTGATCATCTCCATGCGCCTCGTAGGAAGGAATATATGGCGGAGAAATCGTAACCTTATACCACCCTCCGCCGGATTCTACGGGCAACGATAATTGTGCGCCTGCTCCGCGAGCGATTATGAGCGGACTGCCTAGCGGTGTATCATTCCGATAACCCTGAACGGTAAGACGCGTCTCAGGCAACCATTTGGGGGCCAGGAATTCAATCTCGAGTGTTCTCGCACCAGCTGCGGCGGCTATCTGTATATTCAGGGCGGGTGAACACCAGCCGTCTTCATAAACGCCAATCAACTGATTACCGTGTTTTGCATTGGTTAACGCGAACTGGAAGCATTCCCAGTATTGCCTGGTCATGAGCGCGGAGTCTGCAAATTCTGCCGCGCGTTGCAATCCAGCCCGGACCAATCGCTCACGCAGCACTTCATTTTCCGCCAGAGTAACCATGGCCTGCGCAATTTCATCCGGAATGCGCGGGTTAAAGAGTATAGCTGCTTCGGATGCGACCTCCGGAAGAGAAGTCGTATTACTGCACGCCACCGGAACGCCTGCGGCCATGGCCTCTATGACCGGCAAACCGAATCCTTCGTAAAGAGAAGGGAATACAACGCCCAGGCACGAGCTTATCAGGGCGCCCAGCTCCGCATTCGGTAGATACCCTGGAAAGATGACGCGATCATGTAAATGCATCGCGCGCACCGATCGTTTCAACCATTCCTGCCGCTCTCCCGGCGCACCGGTGCACACCAGCTTGATATCCGCCGCCAAACCTTGAGCGCATGCCATGCCGAAAGCAGTGATGAGCATTTCGTGATTTTTATGCTTCCAGAAGTTGGCAGGGTATAACAGATATTTCTTTGCGCCAAGGGCATGGCGTGACAGTATGTCGCCGTCATCTCCGCCTTGCTGCGCAATACGCTGCCCCATGCGCAGATAAACGGTGGAGATGCGGGATGGATCCAGGTTGCCGTGTTTCAGGGCGGATTCCCTGGCATAATCCGATATCGCAACCAGTACCGTCGCTCGACGACAGGCATCGTTAAAAGTACGGTCGCGCTGGGCGACATCGGCTTCGGCAAAAAAGTCGGGATAGGTTTTGTACTGGAGATCATAAATCGTGCTGACCACCGGTATCCCCGGCTCGAAATAGGTAGGAGCGGTAAAGGGACAAAAGAGCAGATCAACGTTCATTTCACGCAACATTGAATTGAAACCGGCAGGAGACGGAATCGTACTCAATTTGTAGCGTAGACGGTTAACCACCCGGCGCACTCTACCTGGAAAAATGGACAGAAGCCTGCGTGCGAACGACTTGAAACGTTTACCGAGCTGGTTGGGAGCCACGGGTTCTGCTGCGGGCCCCACAACCATCAAGCGCCGTACGTTGGACCGATCCAAAATTTCCAGCTCTTCGTGCGCTGCCGCTTGCGTAAGCAATATAAACCGGGTTTGCGGTGCCATTTCCGCCAGATGACGCAGCAATTCCAAAACAAAAATCTTGGCCCCTCCATTTTCCCCGCCGGGAAGAACGGGGGTTAAATCCACCGCGATGGTATTCAGCCGTTTATTCA
Organism: Candidatus Methylospira mobilis; assembly: GCF_009498235.1. Taxonomy (NCBI): domain Bacteria; kingdom Pseudomonadati; phylum Pseudomonadota; class Gammaproteobacteria; order Methylococcales; family Methylococcaceae; genus Candidatus Methylospira; species Candidatus Methylospira mobilis. The sequence goes on from NZ_CP044205.1 coordinate 4,209,904, forward strand.
TCGGGAGTTACAACCCATTCTGCTAATTTATTGACTTCCGACCAGCCGGCTAATCCGGCCAACCGCCTAAAAATCGGGCGCGCGAACAAAGCGCGCAACCCGGCAACGAGCGATTCGATCTGCTCGCCGCGCGCTACGCGTTCAGCTTCAATCTTCCTCAGCATCGACGTGAGCGTTTCGATTTGCTCTCCTCGTGCAGCTCGATCCAGCTCAGCACGTTTCAGCATCGACGTTAGGGTTTCGATCTGCTCACCCCGCGCGGCGCGATCAAGCTCCACATCTTGCAACATCGACGTAAGCGCTTTCACTTGCAGGGCCCGCGCCATCCGGTCAGCTTCGGACTCGAACAGCTTTCGTTCGCTTTCCAATTCGCGTGCGCGCAGATCGAGCAATGCCTGAATGTGCCGTCCATCGGGCTTACCCAACAGCGCCGAATCAATCTGCTCGGGCGTATTCCCTTGAACAGGTATCCTGCTTACCACGAAAAACATATCGTACTGAGCAAACATTGCCGACTCAAACGCTATATAATCCGCGCCGAGCCGGTGGAAGAACTCCGTAATGGACGGTTTACTGAACAAATAAAGGTGCTCGTCCATCATCAACTGACTCAAAAACGGACTTCCGTTTTCGACGAGATCGTCATACTGCATATTCGTCCTGAACTGCGGCGTCTGAATAAGCAATAGACCGTCCGCTTTCAGCAGATGCAGACAATGAGCCATCGTTGCTGCCGGGTCGGACAGATGCTCCAGTACATCCATCAACACAATGACGTCAAGGCTGCCGCGCGAAATATCGAGATTCTCTATGGGTCCGACGAAAACCGGTATCCCAAAAGTTTTTTGGGCGTAATCAACAACCCAGGGACTCATTTCGACCCCAATCGCATCGTATCCGGATTTGTTCAACAAAGCGGTGAATCCGCCATGCGAACAGCCCAACTCCAGTACTTTTGCCGGAAACAAGCGATATTTGAACAGTGTATTGAGCCAATGTATGCAGCGCTCGCTGATATCATTGCGGGAGCGTTCATAAATATCCGGCAATTCAAGATCATTGCACTGGTGCTGCAGCCAGTATTTTTTCCCATAAAAATCGGTCTCGTCATCACGCACCAGCGCGTGATCGGACGAAAGTTTTTGGAGAGAAATCAAGGTACCGCAAACCCGGCATTCGCCATAGCCCGACCCAAAAGGAATAAGGTCCGAGCTTCCGCACCAACAAATTGTCATGTTGATTCTATCATGAATGGCGGACGGGAAACATTACAGCCCCTAAGCGTGATTGATTATGATACTGCGTTGCCATGTTCCTTGATTCAGTTACGATTTACTTCTCCCCGGATGAAACTTCGGCAAAATCAACGCTAAAATCGGGTCGATCAACTCAGTAACGTTTGCCAGCGGACGACAAAGGCTTCCCTGGAAAAATCCAATGCACGGATATGCGCATTTTTCCTCATTTCATCCATCAACCCGAGATAATCGAATATCTTACGAGTCAGATCAACCAATCCTGCCTCCGACTCATAGCAGAAGCCGCTCCAACCGTGCCGGACGATATGCGCGGGACCTCCGTTGCCCGCCACCAACGGTATTAACCCTGCTGACATGGCGTCGACCACGCTGACGCCAAAATATTCGCACTGTTCCGGCTGAGCGGCTGCATCTACACCAAATCCTGCTCCATGCCAGTAAACGGATGCGGTTTTGTAAACTTGCTCCAATAGATCATGCGTTGCATCGATATGAAAATAAACGGGCAAATCTTCCGCCAAACGCCGACATTCGACTAAGAACTCCCGATGCTGAGGCTTCGGCCCTACAGAGCAGAGCAGATGCAACTCCGCCTGAGCGTCTGACTCGTAAAGCCGGCGAAATGCTTTAATCAGTCTATTCTGCTGCTCGCAGCGCTCCCCGGAATAAAAACGCCCCACAGAAACAATGCTTCGGCTTCGAGACTCCCCCATGCCGAATGGGTACATCTGCGCCGGCGGGTTTATGACATGGACTGCCCTATTCGGCAAACTGTATTCCGAACATCGTTTTTCCACCACCTCCCTGATAAAATCAGAACCCACTATAATAGCTTGGTATTTCGACATCCATTCCAGCCGCAGATCATTTTCATCCGGCGCACAGAGAAAGGGAAACCGGCAATAATAAAAACTTTCCCGCCCCATTGCCTTGATGGACGGCGTTATCTCATTGCCCATCGCCACGAATACGTCAACGGATGGCTGCGCTTCGAACTCCTGGACAGTAGCGATACTCAATCCCTGCAGAGACAGCCCCAGTATCGCGGCGATTTTGGTGATGCGCAAATAAGAATACTTTTCCGGCAAGACCAAACAGACTTGGTAGCCCTTCAGTATCAATAATTCGGCTGTCGCCAGCAAAAACCGTTCGTCTTCTTCAAGGGCAATGCTGAAAGGCGTAAAAACCGCAGCTGTTGGCCGCCCATCACGCTCGGATCCTTCGATAACCGGCGGCATAATGGGCAGGGTCGTTCCGCCGTCATGCCGTCTTGTCTTAAGATAACCGCTCCATCGACCAACGAATTTATCTCGATTAATCGCCAGGATATTATTGAGTTGCAAACCATGCGTCGGATCCGACGTCGTTGCATTGGCGTAGTGAATGACACAGGACTCAGGAACGAAGTAGGTCTTAAAACCTAGCCGGTTGACCTTGAGGCATAAATCGGCATCCTCATAGTAAGCCGGCTCGTAAAGAAGATCGAAGCCGAGAGCATCTTCGAAGGTTGTTTTACGCATCAGCGCTGCGGCGGCCGAAACATAGTCGACCTCGCGACCAACATTGAAACGGGGAGAATCCGAATCCTGAAATTGGCCTATTTGAAGAGCACCGCCCTCATCGTCCAGCATGGCGCCGCATTCTTGGAGCCGATTGTCGGGATAAACGAATTTAGGGCCTGCAACACCACAATCGGCATGGTCGTTAAATGCATCCATTAGCGGCTGCAACCAGTTCGGCGTAACAATCACATCGTTGTTCATAAAAAGAACGAACTCACCCGCGGCCGTTTCAGCGCCTATGTTGTTTCCCTCGCCAAAGAATCGATTCAAGCCCAGGCGCACTAGTTTATAGCGACCGGTAAATGCGGAAAGAGCCTTAAAGTCTTCAAGCTGGCTCCCATTATCGACAACGATAATTTCATATCGATAACCCTGCGTAAACGCCCAAATGCTTTTCAGGCAGGCTATCGTCAAGTGCGCCTTATTGAAGTTCAATACGATTATAGAGACCTGCGGAGACTCTTCGCCATACCATGGCAGCGCCATATCAGGAGCACCGGTTCCAGCTTGCATTGGCAATCCTTATCTTCGTTTTATGCGGCGGACTATATTCAGCATACCGCGCAAAGGCTTGGTAATCCGCATGGAAAAAGAGGTCATGATAACTTCATTTTCTCGAAGGAGGCTTTCGGCGTATCGTTCTTTTTCCTGGATTACGCCGTTCAAAAGCTCGACCTGAACCCGGAACGCCTCAAGTTCCTGTGCCAGCACCTGGCAGCGCACTTCTGACTCATATCTGAGTGCTTCCGATTTTTTCCAATGTTCATCAATCACCTTCAGCTCGTGCTCTTTCGCCTCCAGTTCATGCTCTTTTTCTCGTAAACGGCAGGAAAGCTTAAATTCCGCCTTGTATCCATCCACTTCCAGCTTACGCCTCTCGATCTCGCCCTTGCTGAGCTGTTCCATGGCCAGACGGTTAAGGCTTACGATTTGTTCATCGCGCTGTGCTATAACCCGATTCAAATTGTCGAAATGGCGCCTGGTTTCGGTCAGCTCCAGGTAACGTTTATCCAATGTTGAAAAATAGTTGATTAATTGTTCCTTACAGGGCGAGTCGAAGCGTATCCATTCCAGTACGTTATCATGAGCTTCCTTTGATATCTGCGCTACGCCCAACCCATTTGAGTGAATAAATTCCATATTATGCGGATAGCGCGCCTTAAGTTCTTCCCAGAATTTCCAGGCGCTGCCTGACTTCTGCATGTTAATATTGCCTAGAGTCACAACGGCATCAGGAATCAACTTGGGCAGCCAGACGTCAAAAGCGCGACGAACCTCGTCATAGCTTTGCGCTCCGTCTATATGCAGCAAACCTACAGATTCATCGTCAAAACTATCGACCGCCTCATCGTACTTTACTCTCAACAGCAACGAGAAGCCGCCATAATATTGTTCGTTATGCGTTTTTACGGTGGAAAAAAAATCATTAGCGTAAAGAGCCGTCTGCTCGTCGCCGCTCCACGCATCTATCGCATAACATTTTGTCGACAGACCCGCTTCGGCAACTGCCTGACAGAAAGAAAAATACGCATTTCCTTTATCTACGCCCAGCTGAACAAATACCTGCGGTGAAATCTCTTGAATAAGCCATGATGAAAAAGCCAAATGCCCGCAGCCTCCGGGCAGATGCAAAAAGCGTGGAGAAAACGCAGCGCTGTCAAGCACGTTATTTTGATTCATTTGACTATCGTTTGAAATTATTTGTGGGTGCGTCAACCGGATTGCTGGCGTCACGAATAAAGTGATGATTCGTGACGGCCTGAAATAACATTGAAGCGCTTTAACGCGCGAGGCGTTATTATGCTGCGCCGTTACGCCAGGCTGATAGACAGGAATCCATTTCGGCCCAAGTAAAAAACCCCCTCATTTCGTAATAAAGCACGCCATCATGGGGCCTGATATTTAAACGGGCAGATAAAACAGGCTGCAGCGCCTGTTTCCCGCTGACCAGATAATGAAAAACGGCAAAAGGGAAAATGCCCATCCAGGTTACGGCCTGCGATGGGTATCCTAAACAATTACGCAGGAAACGAAAGCGATTTCCCCATGGGATTGCTGTTTCTTCGACCGGACCATTCAGAGGCAGGGGATGAAGTACCTTGAAGAACGGCCCGACGCAACCATGGGCATTATAGAGAGGGAACTGCCTGACGTAATCGGTCATGCTCCGCCTTTCGGCAATAACCACCGTGATGGCGTGGAGCACGTCATGATCGTGATGCCCCCCCTCCCAAGCCGGGACGCAGATCGAAACCACTTGAGTAAAACCAGCGAGCCAATTATCTATCCAGCCGTCGGCAGCCGCCAGATGTTCATGCAGTTTACCGTCGGGAATAGCCACCCTATCTCCGGCAAAAAACACATCCTGAGGCTGTACGCCCATGCGCTGCAAAACAGACAGCGATTCACGATTGCGCCGCTGCGGCGATACACCGTTAAAACCACCGTCGGTTAGATATGCACAACATACTCTATGGCCTTTTTCCCGTTCATCGACGATTGTTTGAAATACGCCAAACTCATCATCCTGATGCGCAAAAAGAAATAGCGCCGCCGGTTCCGTACATGTGATTTTCATTGCCCTGCACCCTAGAAATAGTCGAGATCGCCAAGGGTTAGATGCATAGCCCCATCAAGACCCAATGACTTATCCGCGCCCGCCCTGACAAAAATGGGAGTTCCGTGAGGCAGCAATTTTTCCGGTATGCCCATGAGCGGGAAACCGACGCACTTGCGCGAGTAGGCGCTGCATGGGTTTATCATCGTGAACAAGGTATCCGCTTTGGCAGCGCTAGCCTTTGCAATCAGCCAAAATCTCAATGCGACATAAACAAAAAGCGGCGCATCCGGATCAATCAGGAAATCCATCAGGACGAAATGGTTCAGACTACCGAGCTCCATTTTTCGCAATACTACATAGCCCAAAAATCGGCCTCGTCTGTCTATGCGATAAACTGTTGCCGGCCACAGCGGCGCATCATTGAACCGCCATTTCAAAAATTCATTTGTTCGGGCGAGAAGAGGTCCGGACAGACGCAGAGATTTCTCTGACAGAGTATCCAGCTCGCTATCACTAATCGGTTTTCCTGCAATTGACAAGCTCGCGGCGGAGCTGACCAAGTAAGCAGCGCCTTCGATCAGCCGACGAAATGGAGCAGTGAACCAATCCAATGCATCTATTCTTTTGCCGATAACCGAGCAAAGCAACCCGGCAAGCCGCACTGGAAAACCATAGGCCTGCAGTGAAAACGGATTTGGAAAAGCGAGCAACTTGCTGTAAAGCGGAAACGTGCGTTCGTTCGAAGTATGGAAAACCAGATCGTATTTCCCTATATTACCGCACGCCTTCGTCAGCTTGATGAAATTAACCGGCGTAGTACGATGCTCGCGGTTAATGAGCAAGTCCATTACTGAAGCGATATGGTATGATTTTACCGCTGTGCGCAAGGTACGCGGCTGAATCAGCGCGCGTCCGACTATCCGGTCATTTTCATTCAAACTGACATAACTGGAGACCCCAAAAGGCGACTCCAAATGCTTCCACCTGATATGACACGGATCGGTGGTTGTAATCGAGTCGCCATATTCCTGTTGCGACAGATCCAGATACCCTTCCATATCGGTTTCCGCGAAATTTTCGACTGATATCTGCGCCATGATTGTCATCGTGAGAACAAAAGGAAAGCCGGACTCTTATCAGTGCTGCGCTACGTTCTGCGGAACACTGTCACCAGCTAAATCAATGCGTGTTGTCTGAGGATAGCGAGTATTCTTGGCATGGAATCCGCTTCCGCCATATCGGTAATAGTCGCAATCTTCCCGTCGAAAAGCTTATCCAGAGCAACAAGAATACTCAGTTGCCCAAGCGAATCCCATTTTTCAATCTCCTCGGCTTTGGACTCAGCGCCGAGCTGCCCCGGTTTTAGCTCAAGAGCGCTTTCTACAACTGAAATAACTTCGGATTCGAGTTTCGTTGACATGAATATATATAACCTCTGCTTTCTGTTACACTGAATGGTTATTGGCGCCATTAGGTTTCGGTTCTGCATACGACCATGGTCGCATCTGCTGCGATTGCGGCAGTTTGTGCCTGCAACCGCTAAAAACCCAGCCATGTAACGCGCCAATCGAGACTGTGCGGAGACACAACGAAAGCCTACTCAGGCCCCCATCATCATTTCAGATTAGCATTTTGTACTTCGTCCTGCAACTTTCAAACGAACTGTTGCTGTACTCACCTGTTTCCGTTACGAGATTACGCCGTATTTAACTCAAGGCGCAACCCAGGCGACGCTCATCTACCGACAAGCCCAATTCTACTGTGGATACAGGATTCCTGAAGTTGAGATCAACCCAGAGCGGCTCGCCCTTTTTCAGCACTAAGGGTTACTATTCGTGTTTGGCGCTTTGGCCGGGACCAGGGGAAGTCGGAATGTCTTTATCATGAAGCCGCCCTGCAAAAATCCCTGTGTCCTTTTAAGAAAGGAGGTGTTTATTCGCAATCAGTTTGAGACCCCACAACCGGCATCACAGTAGGAAAACACTGATTTAATCGGTTTTTAGCACAAATTTGCATGGGAACCCATTGATGCTATGCGCTCGCTATCGGCCAAATTTGAATTTATCAGTGGTCACCGAAGCAAAAATTAATACGGATTCATAGCCAGATATGTCTCGGTGTAACACACTACCATCCCAAAGCGTTCCTCCAGACTGATTGCCCCCTCGGCACCCAGCTTTCGCAGCAGGGGCAAGTGCGCTTTTAGCTCCGCAGGCAAAGGCCATTCCCGGCGCCCTACTTTTTCAACGGTGAAGAAGGTTTCCCTGGCGACTTGTAAAATCCTGTCTACGCTGGACAGCGACAACACTGGAAAAAAGAAACGCCCTCCCTCTTTAAGGTATTGCGGCGCACTACGTATAATCTCGGCAACAAGATCAACACCATCCTCCCCGGTTTCGCAAGGAACGCCTTGGAACCAGGGAGAAACATCAGCGACGCTCTGTGAAATACCGGAAATATCATCGACAATAACCTCGAACTTCATTCCCACCCAGGGCTCGAACAACGTACCGCAACGCACCTCGGCCGGACAGGCATAACGTTCGAAATTATCGCGGCTGCATTTTACCGCCGCTTCACTCAAATCCGACGCGGAGACTTTCGTCTTTATCAAGCCCTGCTGGTACAGCGCAACTCCGACGACTCCGGTCCCGCACCCCAGATCCAGCAGGTCAACCGGCTCGCCCACAGTACTGCCGACCGCCTGTATCAACAGACTGGTAGTCATGTTCGGTGTAAATACGCCCGGAGCGGACGCCAACGTTATTTCCTTACCGGGACCAAGTGCAAATTTAATTTCCATTTTCCAGAGCTTAGCGGGTTTTCGCGGGTACTTTATTCACAGCGGATTGTTTTTACGCACAATCCACTCTTTTACGATCACGTTAATTATTCAAAATCGAATCTTTTGTTCTTGGAATTGGCAGCTTTAATTGCTTGTTCGCATCGCCAACCCTATCGGACTTGCCGTAAAAGTCGATAAAATTCGAGTCTATCGCAAGTTGCCTGCGAATCTTTAATGGCAAATCCTCATCCCAGTTTACATCATTCCACCTTGTGATCACCTTGCAAATGAGATTCTTGAACGGATAGAAAATTCCCGGCACATCGAGAGAATAGTTATTAACCAACTCGGTCGTTCTCGGGTCTATTTCGTTATATATCATTTCAAGCCTGGAAATAACGCCGAATGGTAAAGCGTCAATCACCAGCACATTATCGTTTTTAATCGACGTCATCGTATGCAGGCAATTAACGTATATAGGCAGAAAAGGCAGTTTTACCGTTGTTCTGATAAACGCAACCTTCGAGTCCTCATACATCATCTTCGCGTTACCGAATTGCCTATGAACGTAATATAGATGCTCGTGATCCCAGGTATTCCACAGACACACGACTTTGCTTACGTTAACAACCCTTGTAATCGTAAAGTTAATAATCATTCGGATATCTCCAGCGTATTATCTGAAATCAGCTTTACCTTGTATTTTTTAGCCTTGACATCAATCCTGCGGTTAATACAATGATGCTCCGTCAAGTGAAAATCCCAGTCATGCCAATAGCAATTTAATTTCCCATCAGCCAAAACCAGCGGCCCGCCGAAATGAGGACAGAATGTGCTTATGGCAAAATATTCATTTTCGTGTTTATAAACAAGTAATTCATCTACAAAAACATCAGAGAAAAATTTATGCTGATCCTGTTTCAGGACGCTCAAGTCCACGCGCTCAATTTTCAATTCTGATCTCCACTACTATTTCGCATAAACAAATAAAGCCAACCATTAGCCGCTTCACGATTAAGTACGCATCCACTGCCGATCGGGAATATTCTTCCAGGGTATAGAATCGAGGTGGCGGTGAGGTCGCCGGACCGCAGCGGCAAGCGCCTGCATAACGGCCACTATCAGGACTTCCTGTTCACGATTGATGTTAGTTTGCAAACAACGGGGAACGGCGCGAAGCGCCTTGATCACACTCCGCCGTCGATATTGATTGCACTACAATTTACGAATGGTGATTTTATCAGGAATTCTACAGCATTTGTAATGTTTATCGGATCGCCCAACTTACCGGATGGTATTGAATCTATAAGCTTTTTCTGAATTTTCTCGCTTAACGCCCGATACATTCCCGTATCAAAATAGCCGTTGACAAGGATATTGGAAGTGATGCCGAAGCGGGCATATTCGACGCCAAGCACTCTCGACATGCCCAGCAAGGCTGTTTTGGAAGTCGAGTAAGCGAGCGTTCCGGGGGCAACGTTCATGCCGGCTGCGGATGAAAAGTGTATTATCCTCCCCCACTTTTCCTTGATCATCGGCATCAGCAGCGCGCGGGTCAGAAGAAAGTTGCCGCGGAGATTTACCTCCATGACCTGATCCCAATCCCCGGTTTTGAATTGAACCGCAAGCTTTTCCTGGCGCGCCAGCGCAGCGCCATGAATAAGCGTGATATTCGTGAGCCGGGTTTCCATCGATTTGACGAATGCATTGACATCCTCCTCCGATGTCAAATCCAGCCGATAGGGAATGACGTTGGGTAACCCGTCGATCACGGGGGCGTTGTTATTGTAGATTGCAACGATGCTGTCCAGCGCTGCCAACGAAGGCAGAATGGCGCTGCCGACGCCTCCCGATGCTCCAGTTAAAACAATCATGCTGCGCACCATTTTATCAATGTCGCGCCCCAGGATAGACCCACGCCGAAGCCAACCAGCATAACGGTGTCTCCTTCCTTCAATCGTTTCTGCATTTCCGCGTCTTTGAGCGCAATCGGTATGGACGCCGATACGGTGTTGCCGATGCTCTCAAGGTTTGTATAGACCTTGCTCTCATCCAGGGACATCGTTCTGACAAGATTTTCTATTACCAGCCTGCTGGCCTGATGGAATACAAATAAATCGATGTCTTCGAAGGTGAGTCCCGCGCGGTCGAGAAGTTTGTTGATGCACGGAGGAACTACGCGCATCGTAAAAAGAAACACTTCGCTGCCACGCATTTCCAGCGCCCCGCGTGCAAGCCCCACATCCCTGGCGCCGCTGTTTTTTACGATAAGCCGGTCGTAGCCGGCGCCATCCGTTCCGAAATCAAAAGGGCCGACGCAATCTGCCGCCGCCGCTTCCACCAGTACGGCGGCGGCTCCGTCACTGAACAGCGGGCGGCAGGTACGATCGGTTTTTGCTATGTATTTCGAATACGTATCCGCACAAAGTATCAAGCTCTTATGGGCGGCGCCGGACTCAATCAATCCCCCGGCAATACTCAGCGCATAAACGAAGCCGGAGCAGCCCAGATTCACATCGAACGCCATGCAATTCTGCGACAGCCCGAGCCGATTCTGCAAGATGCAGGCGCTGGGAGGCAGGACGTAATCCGGCGACTGGGTAACCAGTATCAGCAGATCGATTTCTTCGCGCTGTGGATTAGTCGAAAACAACTTATTAGCGGCCTCGTACGCCAGATCGACGGCAGTTTCACCTTCGGATGCGATACGCCGCTTATGTATCCCCGTTTTTGCGATGATTTTCGGCATATCCCAATCGGGATTGTCGCTTTTAAGCTCTTCCTCGCCCTCTACCCGATCCGGAAGGTGATATGAAATACGGCTGATTTTTACTTTCATTGCTGACAAGGACTACGAGTTGGAGCTTTTGAATCGGTCCGCTATTTCCCGGGCAATCCGGTCAGCGTTGGCCATAATCATAAAGGTATGCGGCTTACCCGGCAGTGCCGGTATACAGGCTCCATCTATTACATGCACGTCATCAAGCGACTTGACCTCCCCTAGCGCGGTGGACTCGCCGCGTGAAGGAGCGGATTTCATCGGTACTGTTCCGGCGTAATGAATATCGCCGCCTACGCTTCCGATGGTGAAGCTTTTTGGTATAAGCAAGGCGCCCAGTTTCGAATAGGATTTGCGCAGCTTCGTTTCCGCTTCATTCATAACAGCGGTTGCGCCATCGCAATACTGACCGGATATATGAAGACTATCATCCTTCCGCAGACAAGCGCTGGCTCTGGTCAGGTTGCCAGGCAAAAACAGGCCGCCTATTATGCATGAGCTTAACAGGTTACGAAATAATTCAATGCCGTTTCGGCGCTTCAACGGCGCTCTCCGTAAAAACTCGGACATTCCGATGCCTGTCGTAGCCAGGTTGGCTCCGTAAGCGGTGATCCCGCCGGTCAGCGCCAACGTAAACGCCAATTGGCCGATACCTATGGCAGGCATACGCCGTATGCCCAGAAAACGGGGTACCCACAGCATGAACGCCGCCGTGGGGCAGGAAAGCAACGGCACATCTTCCTCGTATTTTCCGAGCGCCTGCAACGCTAATCGGGTCGTAGCCAGTGTGCCTGCGGCCAACAATATCTTTTTTGCGCTGATCGTTCTGTACGCCTGTTCGGAAGCCGACTTCCCTTGTATTACGCGCAAGCCATACTGATTTGAAACGCTATCCACCAGAAAGCCTGATTGCAGCGTGAAATTATCATATTTGAGTAGCGCGCTCAGTTCATCGGCCGCTGAATACAAGGCGCGCCGACGGCAACCCCACATACAGTTGCCTGAAAGGTTGCACGCCTGGCGGTCATCGCGATCGTTGCTTATCACTGCGATACGCGCGCGGCCGGTTTTAAAGCCCAGCGAGGCAAGTTTGCGTCTTGAAGCGGTGTATCGGTTCAGGAGATAGGAGTGGAGCCGGTCCATCTCTATCGGCGGCTGCGTCCACTCATCAAGACCGAAAAAGTCGGAAAGATCGTCGGCGACTCCGCCGCTGATGCCCATGCGCAGGGCTACGCCGGCGCAGGAGGCTTTCAGTTCCGACGCCGGAAACGGGAACGATTCGAGCTCTTCCCCTGAAAAGCGCGCTACGCCGCATCCCCACGCGTTCGAAAGCCCGCCGGATGCCAACGAGCCTATGGTAACAAAATCTTCGCCAACGATTTTGTTTTCGCGTTCGAATTGCTCGAATACATAAGCGAGCGACGGGACGCGAAGCTTGGGAGAAACGGTGTCATACATTTTCAGCGCATGAAAATCCTTGCCCAGCATCCATTGCCATTGATCGTCGTCATTGGCGCGTACAGAAAGAAAATCCCTTTCCGGGGGCAAAACATCGGGCTTCCTGCCGCCATCGACCATCAGCACACGAATACCGGCCTCGACCAACGGAAACGCCGCCGACACCCCGGCAGGGCCGCTGCCTACAATGATGATATCGAAATCGGGCGTCATGACCGCCCTTCCTGTGAGCGGAGCAATGCAATGCGGATAACTGGCGATAATAAAATGCCCACGATTCGCCAGCTTATTTCCGATGCCACAGCGCGTACCATTCCCAACAGGCTAAGCAGGAAACCATGGCGGTATCCCAACCCCAGAAAACGCTGCGCGCCCTGCGTAGTTGCTTCAGCCAGAATAGTGGCTGCGTCAAGCCGCCACCGGAACTCATTAGCACCAGCCGTTCCAAGGTCATTTCCATCGATAAGCGCCAGCAGCATCGGCCATTGCACGATGAAATCAGGCAAGGCAAGCGCTTTACCGTCGCGCAATTCATTTATGACGCGAACGTAGCGGCGCAGCAAAACGCTGCCGGACGGGGCCGCCAACACGTAGGCAAGCAGAGATCGCCCCTCCAGCAATAAACGTCTGCCCGCATCATGACCCGACCGGTGCATTCCTGAGCGTAATGGACGCAAGGTAAGGCCAAGCAGTTCGAGATCGGCAGCCGTCGACATGACGGGCAAGTCGAACAGCGAGCGCAAACGCTCCAACCCTAACCGGCTACGCAATGATTCCCCGGCAATGGCAGCAAACGCGTTGACAACGATGACCGGCACCGGTACAAACCATCGCCGGCAACGGAGCCGGGTTCGGGCAATCTCGCCAAGAAACCCTGAAAAGGAAACCGGCCGGGGGGCGGCGAGATGAAACACGCCGGACTGTAAATCGTTGCGCTCGGCAATACGTAACAGCCCGTCGCATAAATCATCTACATGTATCGGCTGCACCCTGGGAGCGGGCACGAACGCGGGAAGCACCGGCAATCGCCTGACGGATTCCACCAGCGTTCCGTACAGTCCGCGCTCGGACCCGCCATACACCTGTCCCGGACGCACCACCCTGCCTTCAGTAGACAACACCCGTTGCTCTATGCGCCATTTGCTGCGTCCGTAAGCGGTCGGGGCATCAGGCCTGGCAGTCTGACTGGAAACGAAAACAAGCCTTGCATTTACCTTACGAGCAGCAGTAATAAGCTGCTCCATGGCATTCAGGTCCTGCACGCTGTCATTCTCGCTTTCAGGCGCTTTGCCGGTCGCAAGATGCAATACGGCATCCGTATCCAGTGGGAGGTCCGGCGGCCGATCCGCAGCCAGCTCATAGGGAATCCAGTCGCAACGGGCCGACTCAGGTCTTTGTCTGCTGTAAGCAATAATCTCATATCCGGAGGCCAGCGCACGTTTGATAAAACGCTCGCCGATGTATCCATTGGCGCCCGTAACCGCTATTTTCATGTGTTGGAACCGGACACCGCGTCATCGGCCAAAGCGGTGGGCGCGCTAAAAATAAAGTATTTGCTTAATGCATATGACAGCGCGACGCACATGATGTCCGACAGAAACTTGGCGATTACGACCGGCTGCGGCAACCAGGCAAGATTCAGCTCCTGGATCGCCGACAGCGGCAACCACATCAGGTTCAACTCCAGTATCGCTGAAGAAACAGGCGCATAGATGGCAAGCAGGCCAAAATATTTTATCGCCTGCCTCTTGGGGCAACCCGAACCGGCAACGCTGAACGTAAAACTCCGGTGAGCCGCGAAAGCAAAACAACCGGCGGCCAGCTTGGAGAAAATATTTGCGACATTGGGTTCTATCGTTGCAAGGCTCAGGATAAGCAGAAATGACCCCATGTCTATGCCATAGCCCAGCACTTGTATCGTCAAATATCTCAGAAAGATCATTATGTCGCTCTTTTTGATTACATCTATGCAATAAAAAAGCACCCGGCGGTTGACCAGCCGCCCGCCGTCGCTTTCTCCATCACTTGAATTGGTTATGCCGCCGTGAATAAGCTCTGGTGAAGATGAACCGGTACATTACCCTGGGCGTTCAAGGCTGGATTTCTCCGACACCGCGACAAATGATTTGCGCCGCCTCGCTTAATGAGCCGACGCGAAAATCAACCTGCTCAGGCTGCTTTTCATCATAGCCGTAATCGATAAAAACGGTTTTGCAACCCGCCCGCTGCCCTGCCTCGATATCCCTCCAGCGATCGCCGACCATGTAACTCGACGCAAGGTCAATTTCATTCAGCCTTGCGGCATCCAGCAATGCGCCCGGCAACGGCTTGCGGCAGTTACAGCCATCCGGGCTATCATGGTAACAGGTACGGAATTCGTCGATTGGCAGGCTATCAGCCAAATAGCCGTTAATCTGCTCGACAACAGCGCGCGGCGTCCTGCCCCGCGCCACATCGGGCTGATTGGTAACCACGATCAGCAGAAAGCCTGCGGCTTTCAGGTCGCGCAAGGCCTCAGCGACTCCCGGCAATAACTCCATTTCCTCCAGATGCGCAGGTGGGTAGGGCTTGCCGTCTCGTACTACTGCACGATTGATCACGCCATCCCGATCAAGAAAAACAGCTCGTTGCATTATTAACTGCAGACTCCCATTTGGCGAAGCCTTTGTATAGTATCTTATTTTCCCCCCGGACGCAATTCACCGGCGTCAAACCTAAAGCACCCCGTTCATTATATAGACGCTCCGTCAAAGCATACGGCAATCTCTATGTTCCTGCCGGGTGCACCCGCGATTACGCAGTCAGAATCGGCTACGCGACAAGACTGCTTGATAGACCGCCACCCGTCAGCGTTTCCCGGCTGACTTACCCGCAAAGCCGCTACAACTAGCCGGATGGTTATTGCCCGTTTACGCCTGAAAGCAACGCTGATGACCCAAACGGTTGATTCGGTTTTCTATGCAGCCGTAGAATGACGAAAAGGATATGAGTTACGGCAGTATGGGGCATAATCTGTCAAATCTATAAACGAGGGGGTCGCTATGTCCGATATCAGTCACACGCACGGCTCCAACCGCCGATTTTCATTCCACTGCAGTGAGCTGGATCCCGCTACCTCGCTGGAAGTCGCTCGCTTTGAAGGCGAAGAGTCGCTGGCCGGACTCTACCGGTTCGAACTGTTGCTGGTTTCATCAAATACCGATATAGACGAACGCATGTTGATAGGCGCACAGGCGACCTTCCGTATGAACGACGGCGTGGCGGGCGGAAAGGATACCTGCTATACGGGCATTGTTGAAAATTTCGAGTATATGCAACAAATCGCCGGCCGGGCTTACTATAAAGCCGCACTGACGCCCAGGCTGTGGCGATTGGGGCAGTTTTATCTGACCGAAGTCTATCTGGATAAGACGCCGCTGGAAATTATTGACCTGGTCCTGCAGGGAGCCGGCTTAAACCATAACGAATATGACCTGCGGCTCGCGAATAAGGACAAGTTTCCGAAACGCAAATTTATTTTTCAATTCCAGGAAACCTATCTCGATTTTTTATCGCGGTACTGCGAGCGTCTCGGCATCTATTGGTGGTTCGAGTATCAGCAGAACAAAGAAACCCTGATTTTCGGCAACCATACTCGTTCGCATGACAGCCGCGCGCTGCAATTGATTTACCAGGCAGCCGGAGAACTGGATGCGGTAACAACCGATACCCGCCGGGTACAACGCCTTAACCTGAAACTGCAATCGCTGCCTCAACGCATTACGGTGATGGACCACTACTACAAAAGGGCTACGCAACAAATCAAGGGTACGGCGGTAGTCGATCCGTTCGGCACCGGCGAAGTCACCTACTATGGCCTGCACATCAATACCAATGAGGCGGCGCAGTCATTGGCAAAAATCAGGGCCGAAGGGTTGATCTGCCGCAGCCGCGTGTTTAGCGGGGAATCGACCGCGACCGGCCTGCGCTGCGGCGGTTTCATCGAGTTGTCAGGTCATTACCGCTCCAGCTTTAATCGGCAATACCTGCTTACCAAAGTCAGCCATAAGGGTGCGCAGTCGGGGCTGCTGCTCGACGGCCTGACTGTACCGGCCGAAACGGCGAGGCCGGAGCAGGACTTTTATAAGGCGTCCTTTTCCGCCATCCCCGCCGATGTACAGTTCCGCCCGGAAATCATCCATCCCTGGCCCAGTATCGAGGGCAGTCTCACCGCTTACATTGATGCGGAAGGTTCGGGCCAGTATGCCGAGTTGAACGAGCATGGCGAATACAAGGTACAACTGCCTTACGACATCACCGAAAAGAGCGATGCCAAAGCCTCGGCCTGGATACGCATGGCCACGCCTTATGCCGGCGATGGCTACGGCATGCATTTTCCATTGCATAAAGGCACCGAAGTTCTGCTTTCATTCCATAACGGCAATCCCGACGAACCGGTGATATTGGGAGCCGTTTATAACTCGATAACGGCGAACGTCGTAACCAATGAAAATCAGACCGAGTCGGTGATACATACGGCAGGGCACAACAGCATCGCGTTACGGGATCTGGAGGGAAAACAGGGCATCCACCTGTTTTCGCCTACGGCCAACACGAAAGTCAGCTTCGGCGCACCGCCGGCGGTCGCTCAAAGCGTGGGGGCAAATGCGTCCGGCTCCTGGACCGATGGGAATAACAGCGGTACTTATACTGATAATGACGGCAACCTCACCATCACAACCACCCCGCCGAAAACTCATACCGGGCCCTGCGGAGTCAGCTATGTGACCGAAGGGAGCTATAGCGTAGAGGCCGAAAATTATCTTTCGAATATACATGGTTCTTCCACTTCAAATATCGCCGGCGCGTACACGTTTACCGTTGAAGGATTATCTACATCTGCGTATGTGGGCGCATACAGCACCTGGTACGGCGGACTGTACAGCGAACTATACCTGGGAGCGAAGCTCAGCACCCAGATAGGGCTGGTCACCAACTTCGGTGTCAGTGCGGTTATGAATATCTGTTCGTCGTTTACCATCAATCAAACCAACGAGCTGAATCACAGCCTGATTTCGTTGAGCGACGAAGAAATGAAAGTGCTGAAAACCGGCGTCCAGGTAATGGAAAACCAGGTTGCCGAAGTAAAAACAGCGGAAATGGAACTGAAAGCCATCAATACGGATATAAAAACAATAAAGACCGCTTTAAAGGATACCGATTTGAGCCTGGAATCAGGCTACGTCCAACTCAAAACGCTGAAAATTCTGCAGGAGGAAGCCGAAGCAAAACTCGAATCGGCAAATGTAGCCGTATCCTCTGCAACGAAAATATTCATTCCGCCGGCATAAAAAATTAAAGAACGCCAGTTTCTTTTACATTCCGGATGTGCCCTGCCCACTGAATGTGTAACATATAAGGCATGCACATTTTCGATACCAGCGCTGTTACCACTCCCGCTTTTGTATTCAATCAAAGCCGCCTGCTGGCGATGGGGCGGCTGCTGGCGCAGTTGCGCGCGAGCAGCGGCTGCAAGGCGCTGTATTCGATCAAAGCTCTGCCGTTGCTGCCGGTGCTCGAATTGCTGGCACCGTATCTGGACGGTTTTTCGGTCAGCTCGCTGTTCGAGGCGCGTCTGGCGGCGCTGACCGGCGCTGCCTCGCTGCATATCACTACACCGGGTTTGCGCCGCGAGGAAATGGCCGAACTTGGCGGCCTGTGCGATCACATCAATTTCAATTCGCTGGAACAGTTCCAGCATCTGGCCGGCCTGGCCGGGCCTGATACGTCGCTGGGCCTGCGCATCAACCCCGGCCTGTCTTTTCTCGACGACGATCGCTATAACCCGTGCCGCAGCCATTCGCGCCTGGGCGTACCGATGGCGCAGTTTCCGGAGGCCTGGCGCCAGACAGATGTCAGGGCAAAACTCAGCGGCCTGCATTTCCATACGCTGTTTTCGTCTGCCAGTTTCGCGCCGCTGGCCGCTACCGTCGAACATATCGGACGGACGCTCGGAGATGCGGTATTGACGTCGCTGGACTGGATCAATCTGGGAGGCGGCTATCTGTTCGATAGCGTTGAGCAAATGGACGAGCTCGGCTGCATCGTGCGCAATATTCGAACGCGCTGGGGACTGGAGGTGTTCTTCGAGCCCGGAAAAGCAGTAGCCGGCGTAGCCGGCTACTGGGTCGGCAGTATCCTGGATATGTTCGTGCGCGACGGAAAAACCATCGCGGTGCTGGATACCACGGTGAACCACCACCCGGAGATATTCGAATATCAAAAGCGGCCGGAACCGGCCTGGCAGGAACCCGATAACGGCTTTCCGGTATTGCTGACCGGCTGTAGTTGTCTTGCCGGCGATATCCTCGGCGAATTTCGTTTCGCGTCCCGGCCATGCCTGGGGCAACGTGTTGTTTTTCGCAACGCAGGCGCGTACAGTTTAATCAAAGCCAACCGTTTCAACGGCTACAATCTGCCGTCTGTCTACCTATGGGACGGCGCGGAGGACATCAGGCAACTCAAATCCTATGCTTGGGAGGATTATGCGCGGCAATGGCAGGCTGATCCATGTTGACGGGTTATTTCGCAAGCTGGCCGTATTATCGACGCTGCTGATAATGGCCGGTTGCGCCTCAACGCCAAGGCAGCCGGCGCGCGTACCTGTTTTTCCCTCGTCTGCGCCGCCGGTTGTCCATTCCGCGTTGGCTCTCAAGGGCGTACCCTATCGTTCCGGCGGCGACAGCCCCGACGAGGGTTTCGATTGCAGCGGCTTTGTGCAATATGTTTTTTCGCGTCATGGTTTCAGATTGCCTCGCCGCAGCGAAGATATGGCGATGATGCTGCCCGCCGTCGCTGTGCAGGAACGCCGCCCCGGCGATTTGCTGTTTTTCAATACATCCAGCCGGCCTCACACCCACGTCGGCATTTATCTGGGCGGCGATGCCTTTATCCATTCGCCAAGCAGTCGCAGCGGCGCGGTGATGATCTCCAGCCTGTACCAGGATTATTGGTCGCAGCGCCTGGATGGGGTAAGGCGTCCTGGAAGACGATAAACCGAGGTAACAGTGCAATTATAAAAATATAAAGGAGCTGTCACGTCCGCTACCAGTCAAGCGGCGGATTGCGAACCGGCACACTTAGCCAATAGTTATAAGGCCGTTATTTTGATTAACAGAGAAATTGCTGGTTTTAGCAGTGCCTGTTTTAACTGATACGACTTGAGATTGCACTGAAGTAACAGAGTCTTCAATATTGGTTACTTTATTTGCCAGCGACACAAGCAATTGCTGCGTAAGCATCGCCTTGCTTGATATTTCATTCACCTTGCTTGACACTTCGTTTAGTGAATCTTTGATCAAATTACCGACAGTAATAATCTGGACAGCATTTAAATCTGTGGCTACAGCCGCGCTTTTGGTAGAAGATCCCGCCACTTCCACTTTAGCTCCAACACATTCTACCTCAGAGTCACTCGTTTTAAGCTCCACTCCTACTGCCGAGTAATTGAATCCGATAGCGGTAAAACTTCCCAAGGTGGCGGTGATATTATCGATAACTACTTGTGTATTTATATTAATAAATTCGGAGAACAAACCTGTAATCACTTCCGCATTAAAATCACCCAGTAAGTATTCGTATGAATTTCCTTGCACTTTTTCAGTATAGCTCCCGTTGACTTCTTCAATGTAATCCCCCCGCACGTATTCCCCACTGCTTCCAGCAATAGCCTCGTAGGAATCGCCACCGATTTCCACAGCGGCGTCATTGTCCGATTGAATGTGCCAGGTAATTTTTGGTGGCAGCGGTGGAAGCGACGCCATCCAAATCTGCCTGGGTGTCGGATGGTTTGTAGTTTGCTGCTGCGGTTGCCGCCCCGAAAAGCTCGTCGGAACTTCTCCGCCCTGCCACATCTGCGGCAGCCCCAGCCATGACGCTTTCGGGAACGATGACGCCTGCCATTGTTGTCGCATGCCGGACTCGGCTGTCGAGGCGGAGGAATTCGCCGTTGCCGGATCGAACTCACTCGCTCCCATGCGCAGCGTGGTATTGCCTCCCGGTGTTTTCAGCAGCATATGCTGTTTTCCGGCTTCGTCGTGCAGTGTTATCTCGTTACCGCCGGCGGTGCGGATACGCGACTGCTTCTGATTGGCGTTGGTCACCACGTTGGGATTGATCGAATTCGGCACTGCGCCCATGATCACCGGTTGATCCGGATCGCCGTTGACGAACGACAGCAACACTTCCGTGCCTTTGAGCAGCGGGAAATGCATGCCGTGATCGCTGCCGGCGTACGGTGTCGCCATACGGATCCACGCCGAGCCGCGGCAGATGGCTTTTTGGGTCATGAAAAACGGCACCTGCACCTTGTATTCGCCATACTGGTTCAATTCAGCGTACCGGCCGTCGCCTTCGGCATCAATGAAAGCATTGATCGTGCCTATGACTTTCGGCCAGGGATAGCGTTCTTCCGAACGAAACTGCTGTTCGCTTGAAATGGCGATAAAATCGGCCTGGTAAAAATCGCTGCCGTCCTGTTCCGATGCGATGCCCAATCCATCCAGCAGCATGCCGGCCTGCGAGCCGCGATGCTTCACTTCGGTCAGCAGATAACGACGGTTGAAGCTGTTGCGGGGGTGATCGGCCAACTGCACGAAATGTCCGCAGCGCAGGCCGGTCGCGGTGCTGCCGCCAAAATAGCGCAACGCGCGGCAGCGCAGCGCTTCGGCCTGGGTTTTGGCGCGTTGTTCGATCTCCATCACGGTTTTCAATTTTCTGCCGAAAAAATGCTGCTCACCGGTTCCAGTCTCAATGTTAACTGGCGCAGTGCCTTTGAGTTCCTGGCTGGCGCGGTTCGCGCTGAAATCGCGTATAACCAGCTGTTTAGGCAAGTTCTTTGCGACACGCCGCAGACTCTGGCAGCCGCGCGTTTGCGTAACTTGCGCATCCGGACCGCCCGGCGGCCGATAATGCAGCGTGACCGCTTCGTCTTTATGCGCGGTGCGGATATCGGTAAAAACAGCTCGTTCCTGACCGTCTATCTGCTCGTACCACCAGTAGACGCCAAGCCGCTCAGCCCAGCGGGAAATAAAGGCCAGATAACTTTCGCGATACTGGCAGATATAGTCCAGTTTGGGTGCATTGGCGCCGTCGCTGGATAAACGCATTTCGAAATCGTTACGGGTCATCCCGGCGTTTTCGAGGATGGTGTTGAAAATTTCGGGGCGGCTCTTGTCCAGATAAATTTCGGAAAGCACGAAGGTTTCCAGCTTCCACAGCCTGGGCGCCAAAATCGCGCGGTAAAAAGTCCAGCCGCAGTTCTCGCATTCGTAAGAAAACTCCTGAATCAGGCCCTGATAAACGGCAGCCTGCCCGCCTACGATGCCGTCGTTCAACGAAAATTGCGCAGCTGTGCCGATCAGCGCGCTCTCGTCGATATCTCCATCCTTCGATGCCAGCAGCAGTTCGAAACGATAGAGCGAAGACAAGGCTTCTTCGCCTTCGAAGCGCACCACTTCAAAGGTATTCTTTGCCAGTGGCGCGCAGGAAAAGGTAAAGCGGCGATCTATGCCGCTGAGCTGACTGAACGAGTGCATTATTTCTCCGCAATAGCTGAAGTTAGAGCATAAGCCGCATAAAAAAGATTGGGGTATTGTGCCATATCATTTCAACCGCATATACGGCCCCGCCTGATAGGCCTTCGCCCGAACCGACCAAGGATAGGGCGATTGATGCGGCATGCCGATTTACGCTGCAAAAACCTTTGACCGCTACAATTCGTATCCAAGCCCGGCCATTTTCAACCGCGAACCATTAGCGTGTCGCGAGTGGATATCTCAGGGTCAGAACCTTAAACTCCGGCAGCGCCCTGCTTATTCTGAATCGCCCTGAATTGGCGCCGGACAGCTGCCGATTTACCGGCATAATTCCTGGTAGGTCGGCAGGCTTGCCTTACTACCGACTGCCTCGGTTTTAATTCCAAAAGCTCAAGAGGCTTAGTTACAATTTTTTTCAGCAATTTCGGTCTCCGCATACGGGTCGTCCCTTTCTGATGCGTCTTAGCAGTATATAGCGTAATCCCATATACTTATATCCATGAGTAATATGCCCATATTGAGCGTTGACGCTCGATTATGAAAGCGCAGGTTTTGTATGTTTTACACTTTAATCCGGGGGATGCAATGGCGAGCGACGAAAGCGAAGACACAACGATCTATCACGTAGTGGTCAATCACGAGGAACAATACTCAATCTGGCCGGAATACAAGGAGATCCCCAACGGCTGGCGCACTGTCGGCAAAAGCGGTCTGAAGCAGGAATGTCTCAACTATATCAAAGAGATATGGACGGATATGCGTCCGTTGAGTTTGCGCAAATATATGGAGCAAATGGCGCTGTCCTCGTGAGAGGAGCGTTAATTCTTGCCCCTTTTTCAGCGCTTAATTCCGGGAAAGATACGGATGCACCCGAATGCCGTTCATGTCTGGCACCTGCCGTTTCCCGACTATGGCGCATACGCAGAGATCAACATGCGCCTGTTGTCGGAAGATGAGCGCGAAAAAGCGAACCGCTTCGTTTTCGAACGCGACAGAGCGCACTACGTTACCGCCCGGGCAGCGCTGCGCTGCCTGCTGGGGGGCTATCTGCTAACCGATCCGGCTGAAATTCATTTTTCTTATGGCGTATGCGGTAAACCGGAGCTGGGCGGTGAATTGGCCGGACGGCTGCAATTCAACCTTGCTCATGCCGGCAACTGGGCCATATATGCCGTTTCCGGAGGCAGTGAAATCGGCATCGACACCGAACCGCTCAATAATAATGATGCGTCCTGGCAACAATTGGCCCCGATGGTATTTTCCCGGCACGAGCAAGCCGAACTCGCATCGATACCGTTGCAGGAAAAGCATCTGGCGTTTCTGCGCGGCTGGACCAGGAAGGAAGCTTATGTGAAGGGCTGCGGAGACGGCTTGTCGCTAGCCCTCGACTCCTTCAGCGTACCGCTGGGTTCAATTGAAAGGCAGAAGGCGGTGAGTGCTGCGGATGGCCACTCTCCCCCTGACAATTGGTGGATCTACCCTCTTGACCCGATACCCGCTCATGTCACCGCGCTGGCCGTAAAAAGTCGCACGGCTGCAATCAGCATCCATCGCTGGAACGGACCCGCCGCCGCTTTTCAGAGATCGCTCGACCCTATCCAACTGTATTTGGAGCAAGCATGGAAAACGTAATGGTACTTGATCCGGCGCCTGACATGGAACTGGCCCCGGAAACGTCCTTAACACGAAAAACATATCCATCGATAGAGCGTAGAGCAACGCTTTCCTTCGGCGAATTCGCCGCCGGATACGTCGCCCAGCAACGCCCGGTGGTGGTTACCGGCGCTTTGGCTCGGTGCCCGGCCGTATCTCGCTGGAATTTCGATTATCTGCGCCGGGTTTCGGGCAAGCGCATCGTCACGCTCAAACAGGGCCTGACGGATTCCGGCGTTTCCGGGCTCGGTACCGTCAAATCCACGCTACATGATTATCTGGATCGGCTCGAAGCCTGCGCATCCGGCACAGGCAGCGAAAAACCGCCGTATCTGCATGACGTGCCGCTGCTCAGCGTAATAGCAGACGCCGCCGACGATCTCGACGGTTTTCCAGCAGGCTACTTTCCGGACTGGTATCGCCCCTGCTGGCTGCAATTCGCCCAGTTTTTTCTGGGACCGAGCCGCAGCCTGACGCCGCTGCATTTCGACTGCCTGCTGACTCACAACCTGTTTTTTCAAGTATCGGGACGCAAACGCTTCATCCTGCTGACGCATGACCAGCTGCCGCTGAGCTACCGCTATCGCTGGCGCTGGTGCGCGGTCGATGCCGAAAATCCGGACTTCAGCCGCCACCCGCTATACAGGGATGCGCTGGTGCAGGAATGCACCGTCGCTCCCGGCGACATGCTGTACATGCCGCCGGGCATGCTGCACCACGTCCGCAGCCTCGACAACGCGCTGTCGTTCAATGTCGACTGGCACACCCGCGACAGCGCACTGCGCGGCGTGCTGGCGCTCGCGCAAGGCATGCCGCTCAAAAACGTTTATTACAACGCCGTGATTGCGCTTGCGCTGCATGCCGGCATTTCCGCCGAACGCATACTGCCGTGGTATCGCTCATATCTGAATTATGTTTCCTGAGTAAACTTACGGTGTTGGAAAAACCTGGTCCTGCGTACGCATACATATGAACAAATTTATTATTTTTTTTCTGGCCGCGTCGCTCTGCGCAGCGAACGCGATGGCGGACGCATCCGCTCAAACCGGCGTTGCAAGCGCTTCCACAATACCGGCCCGCTCCGATGCAGATACACAGCGCTCTACGTCCGCCGGAACCACGTTTACGCTCCCGGCAGGCTGGCGCATCGACAGCGACGGCAACAAAATGATAATTGAACCGCCGGAAGACGATATGCATATAGCGTTGGTTGAAGTGCGGGCTAAAGACGCCAATAGCGCCGTAGCAGCCGGATGGAAGGTCTATCGCCAAGAATTTACGCGTCCGCTGTACACAGTAACTCAGCAAACGCTACGCGATGGATGGGACGAGCAATACCGTTATGACTACGAAACCTCGCCCAATGAAAAACTGGGCATTTGGGCTATAGCGTTACGGGCAGGTTCCGCATGGACGGTTGCGCTGATCGAAGGCAGCCAGGCGACGATTGAAAAACGCGCTGGGCCGTTGGGGCTTGCCATGGTCAGCCTGCGGCCGAAGGGTTACCACCGTGAGAGTTTCGCCGGTAAAACGCCGCACAATCTGGATGGGCGACGCGTACGGATTTTGAAGAATTTTGTCGCCGATGGCATGAAACGGCTGGGCGTGCCGGGCGTGGGATTAAGCCTGATAGCAAACGGCAAAATTGTCTATGCCGGCGGTATCGGAACGCGCGAACTGGGCAAACCAGCGCCCGTCAATGCCGACACGCTGTTCATGGCCGCCTCCAATACCAAGGCACTGACGACATTGTTGCTCGGCGAATTGGTCGATGATGGAAAACTGCGTTGGGATGAGCCTGTCATCGAAGCTTACCCATCGTTCAAGCTTGCCGATGAGCAGATTACCAGTCAGATACAGATCAAACATTTGGCTTGTGCATGTACCGGTTTGCCGCGACAGGATCTGGAATGGCTGTTCGATAACGGGCATACCGATCCCGGCGCGATGATGAAATCGCTCAGCACGCTACGCCCTACCAGTAAATTCGGCGAAGTATTTCAATATAGTAATCAGTTGCTTTCGGCAGCCGGCTATATCGGCGCATCGGTTGCATTGCCAGGCAGGGAACTTGGCGCCGCATACGATGAAATCATGCAAAAGCGCGTGTTCGCGCCATTGCAGATGGCGCGAACCACGTTCGATTTTGCGCAGGCTACCCAAGACAATTACGCCCTGCCTCATAGCTTCGATCTGAACGGGAAAGCAGTCGTTGCGCACATGGCAATGAAGGTCGACCGTACAGTTGAGCCTGATCGTCCAGCGGGAGGTATGTGGACCAGCGCCCGCGACTTGAGCCGGTACGTGATGCTGGAACTTGATCGCGGCAAACTGCCAAACGGCAAGCAACTGATTTCTGAAAAAAATCTTGTTATACGGCGCGCCCCCAATGTCACCGTCAGCGAGGGAGTTACTTACGGCATGGGACTGATGGTAAATTCGCGCTGGGGCATGCCGGTGGTCAGTCATGGCGGTTCGTTGATGGGCTATCAGAGCAACATGATCTGGCTGCCGGAACAGGGGATCGGAGCGGTAATTCTAACCAATTCCGATTATGGCAGCGCATTGCTCGATCCGTTCATGCGCCGATTGCTCGAAGTGCTGTTCGACGGCAAACCCTTGGCCGAACAACAATTGCGCATAGCCGCAGAACGACTGGAAACCCAGGTCAGGAAAGCGCGAGCACGGCTGGTCATTCCTCCGGACGCCGCCCAATCAAATCTGCTCGCCACCCGCTACCACAACGAAGCGCTCGGCGAACTCACGGTGACGCGCTCGAACAATAAACTGGTATTCGATGTCGGCGTATGGCATGCATCAATTGCCTCGCGAAAAAACGAAGATGGCAGCATAAGCTTCGTCATGATCGAACCGTCATTGCCAAAACTCGAATTCGTCGCGGACGAGCATAACGGCAAACGCAGTCTGACGTTACGCGATGCGCAGCATGAGTACGTATTTAACGCTCTCTGACACGGTTACGCTCCCCGTCCCGTTTCTACCCGAGTAATATTATCCCGCAAGGAGAACTATAGTGCGCTACCTCGAAGAGTCCAGACCGGCAACCGACGCTCACGCTTGCCAGAATTTTGTCGAGCTGCTGCACACGCGAGCCCACGAAAAGCCCGGCCAGACCGCCTATGTTTTCCTTGGCGACGGCGAAGCCGAAAGCGGACGCTTAAGCTTCGCCGAGCTGGACCGGCGCGCGCGCGCGATTGCCGCGCGGCTGCAGGCCATGCGCATGAACGGAGAACGCGCCTTGCTGCTGTACCCGCAAGGACTGGCCTATATCGAAGCTTTTTTCGGCTGTCTGTACGCGGGCGTCGTTGCGGTGCCGGCCTATCCGCCAACGCGCCAGCATCTGCAGCGTCTGCACGGTATCATGCGCGACGCCGCTCCGGCAGCCATTCTGACTACCGGGGAGCTGCTGCCCAAACTGCAGGACAGTCTGTCCATGCACGATGGATCGTGGCTGGCCAGCGACATCCTGAACGGCGGCGGCGCTGCGGCCTGGGAACATCTATCGCCCGAAACCGGCGACCTGGCGTTTCTGCAATACACCTCCGGCTCCACCGGCGACCCGAAGGGCGTCATGGTAAGCCATGGCAACCTGCTGGCGAATCAGGAAGCCATCAGGCAAAGCTTCGGGCATGACGAACATTCCACGGTAGTGGGCTGGCTGCCGCTCTATCACGACATGGGGCTGATCGGGAACATCCTGCAACCGCTGTATACAGGTTCCACCGCGATCCTGATGCCGCCGATGGCGTTTCTGGAAAAGCCGTTGCGCTGGCTGCAGGCGATTTCCACCTATCAGGCAACTACCTCGGGCGGTCCCAATTTCGCCTACGATCTTTGCGCGCGCAAAATCGGCGCAGCGCAAAAGCAGGGGCTGGATTTGAGTTCATGGCGACTGGCCTTTAACGGTTCGGAACCGGTACGCGCCGCAACCATGGGACGTTTTGCGGACGCCTTTGCCGAATGCGGATTCCAGCGCCAACGCTTTTTCCCCTGCTACGGCATGGCCGAAACCACGCTGTTCGTCAGCGGTGAAAATCTGACGTCGCCGCAAAGCGGAACGACGGCAAGCGTATCGTGCGGCGTCGTGGCCGCCCGGCACGAAGTCCGTATTGTCGATCCGGTCTCAAGGCTGGTTTGCGCGCCGGGGCAGGAAGGCGAAATATGGGTTTCCGGTCCCAGCGTCGCGCAAGGCTACTGGAAGCGAACGGAAGCCTCGGATGAAATTTTCCGCGCGCACATCGAACAGGACGCGTCCGGAACCCCCTATCTCAGAACCGGCGATCTCGGTCTGCTGCTCCAGGAACGCCTGCACATTACCGGGCGCATCAAGGACCTGATCATCATCCGCGGCCGCAATTATTACCCGCAGGATATCGAACTCGCGGCGACGGACGCGCTGGAAGCGCTGCGCAGCAATGCCTGCGCGGCATTTCCGGTCGCCGACCGGGACGAGGAAGGCATGGTGCTGGCCGCAGAAATCACCCGCGACGCGATGCGTCAGGCCGATTACGGCGCGATTTTCGCATCGCTGCGCAGCGTGCTGGCGGAACGCTGCGAGCTGACGCCGACCGCGCTGGTTTTACTGCCTCCCGGCGGCGTGCCGAAAACTTCGAGCGGAAAACTGCGCCGCCATGCCTGCAGGCAGGCGTATCTGAACGGAACGCTGCCGGAACTGGCGCGCTCCACGCATGCGGAAGGCAGCGCATGCAACGCAGCCGTTACGGAAAATCGCCGCATAGCGGCAGCAAGCGAGGACAGCGAAGCCGACGCGGACGCGCAACTGCTGCGAACCGCGCTGTCGATGCTGCCGGCCGCGCAACGCGCGCCGCTGGTCGCTAATTATCTGCGCAACGCCATCGCGCGGCTGCTGAAAGTGGCGGCTTCCGCCATTCCCGCCGATGTTCCTCTGGCCGCAACCGGCCTCGATTCGCTGAAACGCATCGAACTCAAACACCGCGCCGATCGCCTGTTGAACATCGACTCGCCGCTGTCGCTGTTCATGTCCGACGCCACGCTGGAAGATATAGCGCATCGCGTGTCGGAAGCCGTTCCCGTAAATGCGGAGCACAATAACGCCGTTGCGCAAACCTTCGAGCTATCGCCCGCGCAACTGTCGATGTGGACGATGCAGCAAATGGAGCCCGACAGCATCGTTTACAATCTGCATCTGGCATTGCGCGTCGACGGCGATGTCGACGCCGCGCTATTGCGCCAGGCCTTCGACGAACTGGCGGAACGCCATGCCATGCTGCGCACACGCTACCGTTCCGATCAAGGCCGGGTTACGCAAGCGCTGCTGCCCCTCTCGGAGATTCCGGAATTTTTCAGCGTCATGGACGCGCAGGAGTGGACGGAAACGGCATTACAGCACGATATGGCGCAGCGGTCGCATACGCATTTCGATCTGGCCGGCGGAAAGGTTTTTCACGCGACGCTCTATCGCCACGATCACAACGGGCAGGAGCAAACGCTGCTGCTCTGCGCTCATCATATCGCTGTCGACCTGTGGTCGGCGCTGATCCTTATAACCGAACTGAAAACGGTTTACAGCGCATTGGCGCAAGGACATCCAGCGAAGCCGAACCCGGTTGGCCCAGGTTATTCCGATTACGTTGCCCATCAGCATCGCTATCTGAACAGCCAGGCCTGCGAGCAGGACTGGAACTACTGGCGGCAGCGGCTGGCCGGCGACCTGCCGCTGCTGGCCTTGCCTACCGATTACCCCAGACCCAATTCGGCGGATTATCGCGGCGCGGCGACCGTCTTCAGGCTGAACAAGGAAACGGCGCGGCAACTGAAAACGCTGGCGGCGCAGCAACGCGTCAGCCTGTTTACCCTGCTGCTGGCCGCCTATAAAACGCTGCTGCACCGTTATTGCCGCCAGAACGATCTGATCGTCGGCGTACCCGGCAGCGGACGCGATCAGGCGCGTTTTGCGCAGGTGGTCGGCGTGTTCGTCAATCCGCTGCCGCTGCGCACGCATCCGATTGCCGACAAGCCGTTTCCAGACTATCTGCGCGAAGTCAACGCTGCGTTACGTGTCGCGATGGAACATCAGGCCCTCCCGTTCAATGTGCTGGTGGATCGTTTGCAGCCGGAACGCAGCGGCGATCATTGGCCGGTATATCAAACCCTGTTCGTATTACAGCAGGCGCAGACCGGCATCGCCGATGACCTGGTTCAAATCAGCCTGGGCGAAAAAGGCGAACCGCTGATCTGGGACGGCTGGCTAGTGCAATCCGTCGCGTTGCAGGAACGCGTGGAGAACTTCGATTTAAAACTGATGGCGGCGGAAAATCAGGACGGCCTGACATTTTCCTTCCAGTACCGGCAGGCGCTATTCCAGCCCGCTACCGTTGCGCGTCTGGCGCGGCAGTTCAATACCTTATTGCACGGCATCGTTGAAACGCCAACGGCCTGCCTGGGCGATCTGCCGCTACTGGACAGCAAAGAACGGCGGCAGATGCTGACGCAATGGAATGCGACGCGCAACGACTACCCTGCGCACTGCCGCCTGCATGAATTTTTTGAAGAACAGGCGGCAACCCGGCCCGATGCGACGGCAGTGATCTGCGGCGAAGAGCGCATCGCTTACGGCGAACTGAACCGACGCGCCAATCAGCTGGCCAACTATCTGCAGGCGGTCGGCGTCACGGCGGAAACAACGGTCGGACTGTGCGTGGAACGCTCGCTCAACGCGATAACCGGCATGCTGGCGATACTCAAGGCCGGCGGCGTTTACGTGCCGATAGACCCCGCCTACCCTCGCGAGCGCATCGCCGATACCCTGGCCGATTGCGGCGCAACGCTGCTGCTGACCCACGCGCGCTGGCGCGAGCATCTGCCGGAAACCGACGCAAAAATCATCTGCCTGGATCGCGACTGGGCGCACATCGCCACGCAAACGCACGACTCCGCGCCGAAGCTGGCGCAAGCATCCAACGGCGCTTACCTGATCTACACCTCCGGCTCGACCGGTAAAGCCAAAGGCGTAGTGGTCAGCCATGAAAACGCCATTGCTTCGATGCTGGCGCGTCCCCGCTTTTATCGGGAAACGGTAGACGGTTTCCTGCTGCTGTCTTCGTTCGCCTTCGACAGCTCGATAGCCGGCATCTTCTGGACCTTGAGCCAGGGCGGACGCTTATGTCTGCCAGGTGAAGACAGCTATCAGGATACCGAGACGCTATGCGCCCTGATTGCGCGCGAGCGCCTGACGCATCTGCTGTGTCTGCCGTCGCTCTACAATCTGCTGCTGGAATCGGGCAAAAATCACGCGCTGGATATGCTGCGCACCGTCATCGTCGCCGGCGAAGCCTGCCAACCGGCCCTGGCGGCCAAACATTACCGCTATCTGCCGGAAACCTCGCTCTGCAACGAATACGGCCCCACCGAAGCCAGCGTCTGGAGCAGCGCCTACCGCATTCCCGCCGATACAGCCGAATCCCTGCCCAGCATCCCGATCGGACAGCCGATAGCCAACAGCCGCATCTACGTGCTGGACAGCCGCCTGAACCCGGTCCCGGTCGGCGTCTGCGGCGAAATCCATATCGGCGGCGCAGGTGTCGCGCGCGGTTATTTCAACAGGCCGGATTTAACCGCCGAACGTTTTTTTCCCGATCTTCTGCAAGCGGAAAGCGGCGCGCGCATGTACCGTACCGGCGATCTGGCGCGCTGGAACGCGGACGGCATGCTGGAATTTATCGGACGCAGCGATCAGCAGGTCAAGATACGCGGTTTCCGCATCGAACTCGGAGAAATCGAAACCCGGCTCAACCTGCATCCAGCGGTAAAGGAAACGGCGGTCGTCGTTGCCGAAGACTCCTCCGGAACCAAGCGCCTGATCGCTTATTGGGTTGCGCAAGATGAAACCACGGCGGAAGCGCTGCGCGCCTTTTTGAAAGCAAGCCTGCCTGATTATATGGTGCCGGCGCTGTTCATCGCGATGGAGGCGATGCCACTGATGCCGAACGGCAAACCGGACCGGCGCGCGCTGCCCGAGCCCGATTACAATGCTTTGTCCGCCAAGTACGCAGCGCCGGAAAACGCCGTGCAGACCGTTCTGGCGCAAGCGTGGGCCGAAGTATTGCGCGTGGAACGCGTTGGAATATACGACAACTTTTTCGACCTGGGCGGCGACTCCATTCTGGCGATACAGGTTGCGATCCAGGCGCACAAGGCCGGGCTGTCGCTGAATCCGCGCCAGATATTCCAGCATCAAACCGTGGCCGGACTGGCGGCGGCGCTACAGTCCGCTACGCAATCGGAGGTCACGGAAACCGTGGCGGACAGCCCGGCCATGGCGCTTTCGCGTCTGACGCGGCAGGAGCTGGACGCGCTGCCGCTCGATCAGGCCGACATCGAAGACGCCTACCCGCTGACGCCGCTACAGGAAGGCATGCTGTTTCACAGCCTGATGGCCCCGCATTCCGGCATTTACCTGATGCAGGACCGTTTCACGCTAAAAGGCGTTCTGTCCCCGGAACTGTTCGGCCAGGCCTGGGGCATGGTCATCCAGCGTCATCCGGTGCTGCGCACCTGCTTTGCCTGGAACACAGCTTCAGTTCCGCATCAAATCGTCCACCGCCGCATCGAACCGCCGTTCGACTATTTCGACTGGCGCGAACGGCCCGAAACCGAACAAAAAAGCGGGCTGGACAAGCTGCTGCGCGAGGAGCGCGAACAGGGTTTCGATCTGGAACGCCCGCCGCTGCTCAGGCTGCGCTTAATCCGCCTGAAAGAAGACCGTTACTGGGCGATACGCAGCCACCACCATATCCTGCTGGATGCCTGGTGCACCTCGCTGCTGTTGATGGAGTTCAAGGCCTGCTACGACGCGCTGGCCGCCGGACAGGCGCAGCAACGACCGCCCGCATCGCCGTTCCGCCACTATATCGGCTGGCTGCAGGCGCAGGACGAAACAGCGGAAGCAAACTTCTGGCGCGGCTATCTGGCCGGTTTCGAAGAACCGACGCCGCTGGTGGTCGACCGTATCGCGCACGAAGACCCCACGGCGGAAATGGCCGACATCGCGCTGCAACTGCCGGAAACCGTTACGCGGCAGCTGCACGATATGGCGCAGCACTGCCGGGTCACGCTGAATACGCTGGTGCAGGGCGCCTGGGCGATATTACTCAGCCGCTACAGCGGCGCGCGCGACGTGCTGTTCGGCATCACCGTCGCCGGACGCCCGGCGGAGTTGGATCACGTCGAAGAAACTCTCGGACTGTTCATCAACGGCCTGCCGCTGCGCGTCGCCATCGATCCGCAACAGCCGCTGCAGGCGTTTCTGCAGGCGCTGCTGCGGCAAAACCTCGAACTGCGCCAGTTCGAATACACCGCGCTGACGCAAATCCGCGAATGGGGCGGATTGCCGTCCGATCAGGAATTGTTCCAGCATCTGCTCACCTTCGAAAACGCGCCGATCGACCCCAAGCTGCGCGAACACAGCGACACCTTCGAGTTTACCGGCGTGGAAGTGCGCACCCATACCAACTACCCGATCACGGTGATGGTGATACCGGAGGACAGCCTGCATCTGCAGATATCCTATCAATGCGCGCGCTTCGAAGCGCCGGCTATCGAACGCATGCTCGCGCATCTGCGCCAGTTGCTGGAAGATATCGTCGCCTGTCCGCGCAAACGCGTCGGCGAACTGAACATGCTGACCGCGCCGGAACGGCGGCAACTGCTGCTCGACTGGAACCGCAGCGAACACCCTTATCCGGAACCGGCGGACTGGGTTGCTTGCTTCGAAGCGCAGGCCGCCCGGACGCCGGACGCGATTGCCGTTTCCTGCCGGGGTGTGTCGTTGAGCTACCGCGCGCTGAACGAACGCGTCAACCGGCTGGCCGGCGTATTGAGTAGCACTGGCGTCGGGCCGGATGTGCTGGTCGCGCTGCTCAACGATCGCGGCATCGAGTTCGCGGTGATGATGTTCGGCGTATTCAAGGCCGGCGGCGCGTACCTGCCGCTCGACCCGGCCTACCCGGACGAACGCATCGCGCAGGTGCTGACCGAAAGCCGGACGCCGTTCGTACTGGCGGGCGCGGCGCATCTGCCGCGCGTGCGCGCCGTGCTCGATTCGGCGTCCGCCGCGAACAACGGCGCGGCGCGGCTGCTGTCGCTGCCCGAGCTGGAAACGCAAGGCGCATGCGCCGACGCCGGCAACCCTGTGCGCCTGCACAGCGCCGAAAACCTGGCGTTCGTCATTTTCACCTCCGGCTCGACCGGCACGCCGAAAGGCGCGATGGTCGAACATCGCGGCATGTTCAACAACCTGATCACCAAAGTGCCGAGGCTGAAATTGAGCGGCAGCGACATCATCGCGCAGACCGCCGGACAATGCTTCGACATTTCGGTCTGGCAGCACCTGACCGCGCTGGTGCGCGGCGCGCGCGTCGAGATTTTCAGCGACGACATCGTCAAGGAACCCGGCCTGCTGCTCAAGGAACTGGAAGCGCGCGGCGTGACCATACTGGAAGCGGTGCCGTCGATGATCCAGGCCCTGCTCGACCTGTCCGACAGCCACAGCCTGCACAGTCTGCGCTGGCTGATCGCCTGCGGCGAAGCCTTCTCCCCGGAACTGTGCCGGCGCTGGATGCTGCGCTTTCCGCACATCCGCGTACTGAACGCCTACGGCCCGGCGGAATGCTCCGACGATGTCTCCTATTACGAAGTGCCGGAGCCGCCCGCCGAACACGAAACCGTGGTGCCGGTCGGCCGGCCGGTACACAACACCCGGCTGTACCTGCTTGACGCGCGGCTGGAGCCGGTGCCGGTCGGCGTCCCGGCGGAAATCTGCGTGACTGGCATCCAGGTCGGACGCGGCTATCTGCACCGCGCCGAACTGACCGCCGAAAAATTCCTGCCCGATCCGTTCGGCCCCGCAGGCGATCGCCTGTACCGCACCGGCGATCTTGGCCGCTATCGCGAGGACGGAAGCATCGAGTTCCTCGGGCGCATCGACCACCAGCTCAAAATTCGCGGCTTCCGCATCGAACCGGCGGAAATCGAACTGCAAATGCTGAAACTGGAGCCGGTCGAACAGGCGCTGGTGGTGGCGAGCAAAAACCGCCGCAACGAGCTGCGCCTGGTCGCCTACCTCGTCGCCAAAGCGGACAACGCGCACAGCGACGCCGAACTCGCGCTGCAACTGCGCGCCTACCTGAACGCCCACCTGCCCCACTACATGGTGCCGTCCGACTTCGTGCGGCTGGACGCGATGCCGCTCAGCGCCAACGGCAAAATCGACCGCAAGAAGCTGCCGGAACCGGACGGCTCGGCGCTACGCGAATCGGCCTATGTTGCGCCAACCAATCCGACCGAAGAATTGCTGACGGAAATCTGGCAGGAAGTGCTGGAAGTAAAGCGGGTGGGTATTCGGGATAACTTTTTCGACATGGGCGGGCATTCGCTGCTGGCAGTAAGGGTGCTGTCGCGGGTACGGGCGACATTTGGGGTGGAGATACCGTTGCAGCGGCTGTTCGAGGCGGCTACGGTTGAGCAGCAGGCGGAACTGGTGGAGGCGCGTTTAATTGAGATGCTGGAGGGCATGAGTGAAGAGGAGGTTGAGGGGTTGTTGGGGGAGGAAGGGTAAGTGGAATGGGCGGTTTACCTGTCAAGGGTGACAGGTGTTGCTGGCATCATGTCTGGTATATATTGACTGCCATTGCCTATGACGTATCTTTGGTTTTTGTCAGGATGTACTAAAATTTAATAACTATATAATTTATTGTGTATTTTTGAAAAAATACCAAATAATGTACAACAAGTATGATGCAAAGTTTTGCGTCTTTGGGTTTGCTGCTTCACGTTGAACTCAACGCGCTCAAAAAACCGGTTGAATGCCGTTATCTTTCTCGATGTCCACGTTTCGTACCCCGGCGAAAATGCAAATAGCTTGACAAGCCGGGTACTGCCAAGGTATCAAATCCCCATATCAACCGTCGTGCCAGGCGGTTCAGTTCAACAAGGTTTATCCGTCGCCGGTGAACGCCGAGCTTCGTATCTGGCTAATCTTGGCGACGGATAAACGCTATTCGTTATATTTATTCTTGCCTCTATATCCGCCGCGTTAGTTGACACCTGCCTTCTTTCGCGCTTCCGCAGTGTTAGGGATGACCGTAGAGCGATCAGTTAAAATGTCCACGTTCGTATCATGTCTTGGTTTTATCCTTATCCACCCAGGTCTTACGCCACGTTGGTTTGGGTGCAGAACGCGCTGACCTCCGACAATATGGCTTAGTTCGTCGTCAGATAATGCACTTTCTCTTTGCGGAATAACCATATGAAATACAGTATTGGTGTCTTCCACAGCTTTGACGGTAATGCCTTCCGCTACTTCGAAGCCTTCTTCCTTTAACGTTTCTGCTGTATTCGCCAACAACTTGGCCTTGAAAGCTTCATCCGCCCAGCACTTGGCAATCAGGCGCGCGAATTGTTCGTCGTGTTCGTCGTATTCCGGGTGTTGTTCTGCTGCTACATCGTTCATTTTGTTACTCCTTCTATAATAGGTAAGATTGCCTTGTATACTTTTATCAAAAGGTTGTGCCACAATTTGCACCCGATAATAGGATGGAGCCATTTCAGGCTTCGCAAAAGTGGCGACGCAATGTTATTTTTATCCTCTTGAATTTGGTCCAGGAGGTGGATTTACTGTATGGGTGTGGGTGTCACGAAGTCTGGTGCCATTCTTCAATACTCGACCCTCTTGAGATGAGCCTGAAAAGTCAACGCGTTGCCCACCTACCACATCATCCAACTCATTTTCTGATAACACAGTAGCCTGATTTTTAATGTCTTTCTGCTCGGATTCATTTTCGCTCATGACTGACCTCATTCAAGTAAATAAAAATGTTTGAAGTGTGATCGCGCTTGTTTCCAACCTGCCTCATATAAAGCGCATTGTAACGGCGCAGTTAAACTCTAAGTAACACGCGTTGCCAAAAAGTTCTCGTCTTTTTAGCTCGCGCTCGCTGCGTATCCTGACTCGCTGGCGTTGGTCAGGGTCCTGTTGCGCCTGTTCGATCAACGAATCTATCGCCGTCGCCAACTGTGTTTTAGTGGCGGTTTCGAGATTCAGCATATCGAGTTTAATCTGTAAATTCATAATGTTATGATCCCTGGTTCCAGACGGATAATTACGCTGTAACCCGCATGGCTACAGCGTTTCGCACAGCTTTGCTCGCATGGAATCACGCTTGCCAATGCGTATTCAGGGATACCGACAAGCGTTGCCAATCGACTCCGGCAACCAGCCATTCCCACTGCTCCTGAGTTACTTCAACGCAATGATCGCCGGCTTTGCTTTAAGCGAGATGAAACCGCCGCGTGGGCCGCTGGACGCTTACTTTGTAGATCGGCCAGCCACCGCGTTGACCAGTTGCGGCAATGACCGGCCCAGCCGGTCTAGCTTCCAGACGACGAGCGTATCCCCTGCCATCAGTTTTTCCAGGCATCAAGCAAGTTCCGGGCGCTTGCTTGATGCGCCGGTTGCGGTGTCGGTGTACTCGCAGTCTGCCTTTTTCAGTGCGGCAATTTGCAAATCTGTTTTTTTGTCGTCGGTCGAGACGCGCGCATACCCATATTTCATGGCTTATTGTTAGACAAAATTGATAGACTCTCAAGCATTTGATTTCATGTGAATGCACTTTTGTCTAAAAAACCTTCGGTTTTTAGACAAAGTACCGCCGTCTGCGTCAAACGGTGTTATGTGCCGGGTTACGGGGGCGACCACCCTTCTGGCCGTTCGTGCGCGATGAGGTTGCCTTGGTGGTACTGCGGCGGCTACCATTGCGAATGGCAATGACTGTAGCTGCCATTTCCATTAGTGGATTGCTGGCCGACACTAAGCCAGCAATCGAGACATGCAAGTCGCGTTCGTCCAGGCACAGCGCACTACCGCCGAAACCTACAGCCAACTGCTCTAGTTCGGCTATGCTCAACTCGGCTAGTTCCGGGTAGTTTTTCACCGGCAAAGCTACAGCGCTTTCATCGGCGAAACCGATCAATAAGGATTGGAGTACAGGAAGGTATTGTACGGCTATCGCGTGTAGGCCTTGACTGCGCTGCTTTCTGCCGCGCGCTATTGCTTGCTCCAATACTGCTTCTGTTACTGGTTCATCAAATCGTTCCTGTGCTTTTATTGTTTTCATAGCCGAATCTCCATGAAGTTGGACTGCCCTTCTAATTGCAACACCGTTTTGTAAGCCCCCGCGTCGAAACGTGCGTATTTAATTATGCTTGCACTGGACTGGCGATTTTTGGCGCTCGCCACCTCACTAGCTTCTGTATCCCATAGCTGGTTAATCAAGCAAACTGTTTGCAGGTTGCGCCACCAAATTTCACGAGCGCGCCGTAGGTGGGATGGTTGTTTTATCGTCTGTCGCAGGTTTTCCAAAACCGCTACAGTCGGCTTGTTTTGCACTGGCAGTACATCTAACAGCCGCACGCCGTTATGCCAGAAACTAAACTCGAAACGTGCTTCCCATTCGTTAGCGCCGACATGCACATGTGGTGGACAGTGTTCGTTCCGTGTCAGGACGGCAATCAGCAGCCCGTTGTGTATACAGACCTTCATATAACCAAACTGTTGGGTTTTTAGCAATTATACGCTCGTTTCGGTGTTTTTACTTTGTCGGCCACAAATAGGGGCCAGCTTGCTACCAGTGTCGGAAAATACATGTTTTGCGACAGGCCCCGCCAGTGCTGGATTTGCGGAGTTGACGGAAAAATCTGGGGTTCCGGCGTACATCCCCCGAACGTGGCGAACTCGACGCCATGCGCCAAGAGCTGGCCGAAGCCCGAGCCACGGCCAAATAGTCCGGAGAAGAAGCCGCCGCGAGCTCCGCGGCAAACTGGCGGCTTTGACCGAGCGCGACAGCGCCGCAACCGAAACACGCGCGGTCATTACGCCCGCCTCAGCGCTACCCAGCCCACCCGCGCCGGAATCGAAGAAAAAAACAGTCCCGGCAAAAGCTAAACATGGCTGAGAATATTAAGTCTTCAAGCCGATCATGATTCCGCCCACTAGTGAATAAAACGGGTCTTCCGATGCTGGTTACCGGCTGTCGCTAGGCAAATGTGTTGCCATCTATTTCATGGCCGGAATGACGGACGTTTTTCCACAGGCTGATAAATTTAGCTAATCAGGCAACAGTTTAATTATGTGCGCTGCCGAACCGACCGTATACAGTTTTGCATATATGATTTTAAACCAAGTCGTGGGAAACATTTTCCAGGCTTGGGTTATGACTCATACATCAGGAGACACTCATGAACAAAGATCAAGTAAAAGGCCGAGTCGAAAAGACCAAAGGTACCGTCAAGGAAGCCGCTGGCGTGATACTGGGCGACGCGGCTATAGAAGCGAAAGGGGATATTCAAAAGAACGTCGGCAAAGTTCAGGCAGGCTTTGGTGATCTCAAGGAAAATATTAAGAAAGGCCGCTAAACGAGCGCTGTAGTGCTGTGCAGGTAAGTTCTGGACAGGCTCTTTTTATTATATTTCATATATTTACCTGTGGCGCGTATCGCCGTCAATTGACGGCCTCTTATGGAGAAACACAAATGCTTGAAAATTTAAGCGGGGTTAATTATGTGGTTACCACTATTGTAACCGCCATGGTCGATGTAATAGCAAGCACCGCCAAGACTATTGCCGCTCTATTCCGAGAATTGGCTTGGTACCCTACCATGGCAATAATTCGCGCCTGATTGATTTTATGCTGAGAGGATGGCTGGAACCTATATGATTTCCAACGAGCTTTGCCGGTTATAAATCAATTCAGGTATTTTAATTAATTTTTCAATTATTTTACATTTAATAATAAGGAGCGCAACAATGCTTACCGTGCCTGATGTAATTTTTAAAACGCGCGTTCGTGACGAAAGTATCGTCGGCGACAATAAATTTCGCTGGCAGGGTTTAAGCACCGATGAAATATTTAAAGATAAAAGCATTGTTGTTCTGGCGCTTCCTGGTGCTTACACGCCTACCTGTTCAAGCAAACACCTACCCGGATATGAAGCAAAATATCAGGAACTTATTAATCAGGGCATTGATGAAGTTTACTGCATCAGCGTTAATGATGCTTTTGTCATGTTTCAATGGGGACAGCATCTGGATATTAAGCATGTAAAACTTTTGCCAGATGGAAATGGCGATTTCACCCGAGCAATGGGAATGCTGGTAAAAAAGGAAAATGTTGGTTTTGGCAGTCGTTCATGGCGTTATTCAATGATTGTCGATGATAAAAATATTATCAAACTATTCAGCGAACCCGGCAAGATTGATAACTGTACAGATGATCCATTTACTGCAAGCGATGCCGATACCCTGCTGGAGTATTTAAAACATAATAAATGAGACTATTATTGCCATTGATTCTACCTGAATTTACAAACGAGAAACGCCAATGACTCAATATGACTATGACCTGTTTGTAATTGGCGCGGGCTCGGGAGGCGTGCGCGCAGCAAGAATGGCATCAGATCAGGGTGTAAGAGTAGCCATTTTCGCCGCACGCTTTTTTACCTCAGGATAAAGAGAGGTTGTTATGGGTAAATATCTGATTGGGTGGTTATTAGGCGTTCCGACAATTGTGCTGGTTATTATTTATCTGATTTTTGGAAAGTAAAGGAGTTCAGTATGTCGAAACGATCAGATTTACTCGCACCCCATGATAACCGGTTTACTAATAACGACCGTGGCCGTCAGAGCCGAAAGCGCAGCTCCGATAGCAGCACCTGTTAGTTCTGTACTCGAATCCGCGCATATCGAAAACTACGCAGAGCGTTCCAAGGCGAAGGACATCTTTGAGCAGGCTCTGAGGTTCTTTTTTCTTCAGCCTTCGCGATAGGCAAACACTGGAGTGGAGATTTAGTCATGAAACATTTTTTTAGATTTTTTAGTGCATTTATCTTGGCCCTGACGTTAATGACTGCCGCTGGTTGTGCATCGACACAAAAGAAGGAAGGAACAGGGGAGTATGTTGACGACACAGTCATTTCCACCAAAGTCAGGTCGGCCCTGCTGAGTGAGCCGAACTTGAAATCCGCCGAAATCAACGTTGAAACCTTCAAGGGCATTGTGCAATTGAGCGGCTTCGTGACTTCCAGTGCAG
Source organism: Candidatus Methylospira mobilis (assembly GCF_009498235.1). Lineage (NCBI taxonomy): Bacteria > Pseudomonadati > Pseudomonadota > Gammaproteobacteria > Methylococcales > Methylococcaceae > Candidatus Methylospira > Candidatus Methylospira mobilis. Next base: position 4,250,678 of record NZ_CP044205.1, read on the forward strand.
ATATCAGTAAAGCGGTTGAGATAGCGCGAGGCGTCAATGGCGTGAAATCGGTCAAGAATGACATGCATCTTAGATAGGGGAGAAAATAATTATGGAAACTTTAGACAAAGCAACTCATTCCGCACATGAAGCGTTCGATAATATCGCCAGCGCAGCCAGTCAGGCCGCGGAGGCGCTTGGCGAAAAAGGAGAGCAACTGCAACATGCGGAAAAGCAATTGGTCGAGAATTGCCGCAGTTATATCCGTGGCAACCCCATTACGTCGCTGGGTATTGCGGTTGCGGCCGGCTTTTTACTAAGCCGCCTGTTAAGCGGTCGTTAGATCGTCAAACATCATGCCCACGAAGGACGCTCCGGAGAGTGAAACTTCCGGGGACAGCGCACACGGCGATCCTGTGGACGAATCCAGCGTACTGGACGATGTTCGGTCGTTATTGCACGATCTGCGTGGGTTAACGCATGATTGCTTCCACCTCGTTGCGCTGGAAACGCGACGGGCGGGCGAGAGCCTGGTCGGTATGATCGTGGCGGGGGTCATGGTCGCTGTTTTGTTAAGCGGCGCGTGGCTGGGGCTTGTGGCTGCCGCCGTGCTTGAGCTGGTTGATAATGGCGTCAAGGCGGGCAGCGCCATGCTGCTTGCCGTCGCTTTGAATTTGCTGCTGGCGCTGATTCTCTGTGGCTTGATACGCCGCAAGAGTCGTTACTTACAATTTCCCGCAACTCTCCGCAGTCTTCATCCTCCGCCCTCAAGCCGCCGAAATGCGGAAAAAACATGATGACAACCTGCATTCGGAACCGAAGAAAATCCAAGTCTCTGAAAATCCAAATCAGGGATGCGGAACAGCAGTTGTCGAACCGTCAACGAAGGTGCGGTGTTCGCGCCGCTACGCTGACCCGGAAGATACACCAACAGTTGATCGCTCCGGCAAGCTTGCTGCTGGCGGGCAGCATCGGATTTATCATCGGCGAATTTACCAAGCGCCAAATCCCCAACAACCGTGGTGCTGCCGATAAGCCAGACGCTACCGAGACTACGCCGCTGAGAACCGCGCTGAAACTTATGGCTTCGGCGCGCACGATATATGCGGCCTTGCCTCTGGCATGGATTATGAGGTCACTCCATCATCCGGACGCGTCGGGCCAACCACCCAAACGGCGGTTCTACGTGGCGGAGACAACCAATCCGTTCAACTTAAGCGATTTTCAATAAACATCGAAACTATGCAGCTACCGTTGTATCTCGCTGTAGGAACGGGCTTTAGCCCGCGAAAGAGGCCGATCGCAGCTAAAGGCCGCTGTTTTATTCGAAGAATATATTGCCCCCTCCGCTTCCTTGATGGCCTTCTCTTCTGATCGAATCAGATTTGGGCAAAACGGAACGGGTGTTGATGAGGCGCTATGGCGAAGTGGCGTGGCTGGATATTGTCGCGTATCCGCAGATGCTGCGGCGTGCCGCCATTTTTTGCGAAACCTGCCGGGACATCCGAGTCTCCTGCAGGAGCAAAAAATAGGCGACCGCTTTGCCTTCGACTGTCCCGGTCATCCCCGCTCAATGCTTTTTCGCTGGCCTTGCAGGACTCCTGCTGAATCCCGCCCAGTGCTAAGGCTTCGGGGGACTACTCGACTCGCTCGCTTCGCCTGGCTCCATGTCTCGCAGCGCTGGTTAGCCGTGCATACTTAATGATTTGTTTATTATGGGTAACTGCTCCTCCGAGCTGATCGGATATTCGTGCCTGGAGCCCATGACTCGGTCGAACCACGGCCAAGCCACGCACCAATTGGCTTCGCTGTTCTGCGCCATATGATGTTGATAATGCCAGGGGAGCTTGCGTCTGGCCCAGTCGGGATCGAGGTGAGATTTGCGATGCCTGATGTAATAGCACGCGAGTCCCACATACATTCCGGCAACATAACCCGGCACACACATCAGCAAGGGGATGTGCCCGAGCACGACCACCAGCAAAAACAGCGCTTCCTTACCCTGTGTATTCCAACGTAGCGGCCATCCTTGGTATCCATGATCAAGCATGCCGTTTTCCTGGCATACCCGATGATGTTCATGCCAGTGATATGCCCAGATGCTGTCTGGGCGCTTGCCCTGTCCATGTAGCACATACCGGTGTATCAGCCATTCTCCGGCATTCTCTATCAGCAAACCGAGCGGAATTCCCAGCAATAGATTAAGCAACACTGCGAGTATCTTGCATTTTTGTCATGACAGACTTCATAAAAAGATGCTGGTACAATTTTCCGTTTTTTGGTGCGACAGTCATTTTCAATTAATGTGAGTTCAGCCTGATATTCATTCTCAGTTAATTTGAGCCTGCCAATGCGCTGATTGCGAGCTGGACCATTTTCGATTGCAAGCCGGTACAATTAGGGAAGCTTACCGTTGTGCGAACTTCAGCGAGTAGTCAAAAGTGGGTAAGCAATGCAATCAAAATGATTAATGGAATCGGTACGCCAAGCAATAAAAGTAAAAGTGAGCGCATGATTTATCTCCAGGAATTTAATTCGAAAATAGAAGGATAGCGCAGCACAAATTAGCTGAACGAAGTGTTATCGGTATGGATTACCCGATCCCGCTGTTTTCCGCCAAACGTTGCCGCCAGACTCGTTACAAAGGCGCCAGACAATAGTGCCACGAACATCCACAGTGCGGAATGGGCTGCCGTTTTGCGCGCATATTCGGTAGTCTGCTTTGCGTTTTGCTCAGTGTCCACGATTGCGGTGTGCGCTTTATTAAATACGTCGTTGACACGCTTTTCGGCATCAACCGGAGATAGACCTGTCCGTTAGGCAATGATTTTCGCCAGATATTGGCGATCCTCCGGCGGCAAACCATTTGCTCGTAAGCCGTTGGCAAAAATCCGGCTTACCTCAATCCGGGCAGCACTATAGTCCTTTCCAACGTTTACTTGGGCCGGGACATTGGGCAAAAACAGCCTCCTACTGTTTAATATTCGCCATTTTCAGACAACTCTCGGCGCAGTCACGGCATGCCTCGACGCATTCATCCATACCGCCGATCTTCTCGCAATCCGTCGCGCATGCCTCGCAGACTTCGGCGCAGATTTCGCACAGACGATGCTGAAAATGAGAGCTACCGAGCTGAAAATTGGCCGATGTCTGGCAGATCTCGGCGCAACTGATCATGAGACGGAAATGCTCTGCCTCAATATGCTTTCCGCCTGTCTTGAGGCAGTGGTTCATCGCGATTTGCAGGCAGACCTGATGGCAACGGCTACATGCCTCTATTACAGGCGTGCATGGCGTGATCCGTGTGGGATGGCTGATTCATGGGGTTCTCCAAAGGTAAAGATATAAACGTGGCCAAACTTTCGACCGCGAACCAGGCTTCGGAGCGGGACTGGGTCGCGCGTTAAAGCCTTGGAAAAACTTTAGCCGCAGAACCAGCCGCAGTCGGTACGGTGTCACACATTGTCAATGCCGATTTAAAACTGACACACTTTTGTAGCGAATGTTGATTTAAAACTGATACACCCCCATTACATTATCGTGCCGCTTATATCGCCGGCAACGCCCCTTTAGCCTTAACCATGCCCGCTGCTCGCTGATGCTTTACTCGGTAGCTCTCACCGGCAATCGGCACGATGCGAGCGTCATGGAGCAGGCGATTGTAACTTTTCAAAGTCGGTGTCAGCAGCAATTAGCGAAAACCCGTGTATTACCTTGATTGACGGAAACTAAATTGTCATAGTCGATGTCACCCGTCGTTCGTCGGCCTCTGTTGTCTAAAAACCTTCGTTTTTTAGACTCAAGGTCGCTCTAGCCGTGTGGTCATATAGGATTTGCCGCGCGCTTCAGTATCTCAGTCACAAGCTCTGGCTCGGCGTTTTGCAGGCGCAGCTTACGATTGGGCGCGATGTGAGAGAACGCTTCGGCCAGAATAGTCATATCATGCCCCAAGCCGTTCGACATCAAGGTCGCTTTCAGCAATCCAAAGCTGGTGCCGGCAGTGATTTCATCCATGCTTTGCCGCGTGACCGCCAAGTTCGAGCGTAAGGTCGCAATCGCGTCGATCGCTTCTTTTTCCACGGCCAGTAGCTTTGTCCCAAGGCTATCAGTAAAAGGCATTTGACGGGGCCTGTATGGGCTCATGTCCAATGTATCAGCTACTGACCCGTCAGCTCGTCGGCTGTGGATGGCCGCATCGACGAGCCGCTTGGCATCCATTAGCCCACAAGCCACATCGACCAGCTCAGCCGCAATCAGTGTCTTTAACTTTTCTACCTGGCCTGCCTGTTCCTGCTCAGCCTTGAATCTCTCGTTTGCCCGATTGATCCAGTTGCCTAACAGAAGCGCCGCACCACCGAACAACGCACCGGCAAGGCCTGCGGCAGCACCTAGATCGAATCCCCAAGGTCTGCATGCCACGACGTACAACCCGAATCCAGTCAGCACCACGAACAGTACCCAGTCGATATGGTTCATGACGAAGCGCTTAATGGCGTTCATTGTTGTCTGCGCTTGGAACAGCGGTCGCAACTGTATCCATTATTGATTTCCCCGTAAATGTTTGGTGATTGTTAATTGTATTACCCGTCTTAAATCGGTCGGTATGGCGATAGGGGTATTTTGTACCTGACTTATGTCTCTGACAAACCATTGATTTATAATGATTTAAAACTTGTGCCATAAATCTTGATTTCTGGCATAACGCGAGAACATGGATACCTGTCATTGCAGCGGCATATCAAGCAGGGGAGTGTGTTTTTAGTCACTCCTTCCTTGAGCGTTGCGTGCATGCGCGTTTGCCAATCGGGACCAGCCGCGCGAACAGCCGCCAGCACGCCCTTGTCAAAGCGTATGGCGACTTGCTCTTTGGTCCCCCGCTGCCGGCCGACGCGTTGTTTGGCGATGGCGGTGCGCATGAGCGTCGTGGCGTCGGGTGAATCCGCGTCGTCGTCTTCTGGTTCGATACCGTCGAGCGCATTCTGTCCCAGAAATGCCCAATCGATTTTTGATTCTCCGCTTTCGCGCGCCGCGCGCATTTCCTCAGTTGTCCTGGTAGTCACTACGAGCACAGTCATGATAAGCCTCTCTTTCGCTACGTTTAGCCGGGCGAAAACTGATGATATGTGGCGTTTTACCCGGTAAATACACCACGGTTAATACTGTGAGCCGATCAAATACATAAGCGAAGGCTTGCTGTCCGCGTTCGCCGTTACGCCCGGTTTCGATATCCAGCCGGTAAGGGGTTGCAATGATCAAATCTGCATCGTTGCAATCAAGCCGGTGCTTTTCCAGATTGGCTTTGCGTTTGGTTTCCTGCCAAGTTTATTTTGTGTTCATGAGAATAATTGCAGATGCGTTAATATCGCACATCTGCCTCATTGAAGAGAGGCCTATGTATGTGGTGGCCGGTTACTCCTTATATTCGCAACCGAGAACAAATTCATAACGTTCCGGGCGAATATAAAAAGTGGAATATTCAGCAAATCGTCCGTTAACAAAATAGGAAGTTCTTACCATCATCAGCAAGGCGGCGCCAATCGAAATATTGAGCGCCGCTGCCAAGCCTCGATCTGCGGATTGAGCGCGTATGGATATATCGGCACGCGCAACCGGACATTCCATGGCGGAAGCCAGCAAAGCATAGGCTGGATTTTTTTCAATTTCCGACCAGCTACACAAATCCAACTCGACCGGCAGGTAACTGCATCCCAACGCAACCGGTTCGCCGTCAACTCGGTGTAAACGTTTAAGAAACAAGCTTTGGGTATTATCTGCACCGAAAAGCGATTTCAGTGATTCAGGGACGGATAACCGTTCTTTTTCGATCAGTTCCATAGATGCATTCAAACCTTGTTGCACTAACGACTCATGAAAACTGCGCAGGGTATCAAGTCCATGCCGTACCGGTTTATCCGACGTGTAACTGCCCTTACCTTGCCGCCTTATGACCAGACCTTCCTTGACCAGCTTAGCCAGGGCCTGACGGACAGTGATCCGGCTTACGTCAAAACGCATACCCAGCTCAGCTTCCGACGGTAAGCGTCCGGAAGGGAAGAAATTGCCGGCTGCGATTTCCTCCCGCAGTCTCGTGGCAATCTGCTCATATAACGACGCCTGGTTGTCGCGCAGCAGTACATCGGTGGCAGCAAAATCCTGATTATTTTTTTGCATATGCTTATAACAACAGATTAGTATGGCAAAGTTGTATTAAGACGTATTATTACAGCATCTCCTGTAGCAAAACGCATTCCGCATGACACACAAGAAAAACGGCAACTCTGGTTTCGGCGGTAAAACAGTGAAATTGCGCTGCACGGCAAGCTTCGACGTAACATCCATCGACTTCAGCTATCCGAACGGACACAGCGTGTTTCGAGCATTTGAACTCCATGCGCGCGCAGGTGAGTTTGTAGCCGTACTTGGGCCATCCGGATGCGGTAAAAGCACTTTACTTAATCTACTTTCCGGCTTTCTTTCGCCCACTCGCGGACAAGTAAGCATCAATGGCATACCGGTACGACCGGAAATGCCGGAGCTCGGCTATGTTTTCCAGACCCCGCAGCTATTTCCCTGGTTGAACGTACTGGAAAACGTCCGCTTTGGGCTGCGCATGCAAGGTAATCTCGCACCGACGGAACAGTATAAGCAGGCATTAAGCTACCTCGAACTGGTTGGCATGGAACACGTTGCCGAGCGACTGCCCTATCAACTTTCAGGAGGCATGCAGCAACGGATCGCCATTGCCCGCAGCCTGGCGATGGAACCCTCGCTGTTGCTGATGGATGAACCTTTTGCAGCATTGGACGCCATTTCCCGTAAAAGCATGAATGATGAACTGCTGTATCTGTGGACCACGCTGGGACAAACCATTCTGTTTGTCACTCATGATATTGATGAAGCGGTTTTAATGGCCGACCGGGTAGTCATGCTCGGGCTTACGCCACAAGGAATAGACAGCGAGCTGGTTATCGAATTGCCGCGCCCGCGCAGGCATATCGAGACCGGCAGGCTGCCGAAATTTGCAGAATACCGCAACATTCTGCTGCAACGCATCGGCAATGTCATGCAAAAGGCAGTTTCCGTTTCGACGCCACTCGGCGTCTGATTTTAACAAAGAACTTTCAAATGAAAAAAAACAAACTTTTATGGCGCCACTTGCTGCTGCATGTCAGTCTTGCATCAATCTTCATGATGACGGCGCAGAAAAGCGTCGCGCAGAACCAACCCTTGCGCATCGGCTGGGTATACGCCATGGCCAATGCTCCGGCGCTTATTGCCGAAAAAAAAGGCTACTATGAAGCCGAAGGATTGAGAGTCACAGTCCATTCGTTTGGCGACGGTCCGATGATTCAACAAGCTATCGCGGCCGGGGAGCTGGATGTTGCCTATATTGGCACACCGCCGGTGTACCAATGGTTCTCACGGGGTCTCGAAACCCGCATTATTGCCAAGGTTAACTACGGTCAAGCGGCGGTAATTGCGTCCCGCAGCAGTTCGGTCAAATCTCCGGCCGATCTGCGCGGCAAAAAGCTGGCCGGCGTAGCCAAGGGTAGCGGCATGGATGTGCTGTTGCGCGGCTATGTACTGAAGGAAGCCGCCAAGCTGGATCCCGAAAACGATCTGACCATCGTGCAGATGCCGTCCGGCAACATGAACGCGGCGCTGGAGCGCAAAGTGGTTGATGCCGCCTTTACATGGGAACCTTTCGTCAGTCTGGCCCTGGCGCGCGGCGATGCCCGACTGATACTCGATGTAAATCAGGCTTTACCTCATTATCCATGGTATGTGGTGGTCGGAGTACCGAAAATCCTGCAGGAGCGCCCGGACGATATAGCGAAACTATTGCGTGCGCATCGCAAGGCCATTGCCTTCCTGCAGGAACATCAGGAAGAGGCCAATGGCATAATCGCAGAAACCTTCAACCTGGAGCCGTTACAAACCATTGATGGAAAAACATTGGCGCCGGAAGCCATTGTACGGGAAGCGCGCAAGCGCCTGGGGTGGTCCGACAAGCTGGAATCCACTGACCTTCAATTTATTCAGCGTTTGATCGATTACTCGCTGGCGCTGGGTTTCCTTAACAAACCGGTCACGCTTGAACAAATTGTCGACACGCGTTTTCAAAATAATGCCGACGCGATTTCGAGCCGCTGAGTGAGGCTATTGTTGTGATGCAATCATTCATTTCTCGATTCTCCTGGAGTTGGGTATCGATTCCGCTACTGCTGTTAATCTGGTGTCTATGCGCCGGCCGCGTGCCTGCTTATGTGTTTCCGCAGCCATGGGATGTCGCTCAAGAAGCGTTACGCTGGGCGAGTAACGGTTCGTTGCTGCAACAGTTCAAGGCCAGCCTGTTACGAGAAGTTGGCGGCTTTTCCGCTGCGGCTCTGGCTGCGCTGATGCTCGGCACAGCAACCGGCCTTTGCAAGGGATTTCGCGATCTGGTGTCGCCACTTAACGGCCTGTTCATGGCCATTCCACCCATCGCATGGGCGCCGCTGACCATGATCGTGTTTGGTTTAGGCTATCTATCTATCGTATTGGTCATTTTTATAGCCGCCATGTTTCCGATGACCGTTACCATCCAGGATGGGATACAAGCCATTCGTAACACAGAAATACGCGCAGCGCGCTCGCTCGGAGCCAATCGATTACAGCTGTTGCGCCACGTTTACTTGCCTGCGTCGCTACCAGCCATAACCACTGCGCTGCGCGTCGGCTTCAGTCAGGCATGGCGCGCTCTCGTCGCCGCGGAAATGATCGGCGCATCGCAAGGCATCGGCTGGATGGTGTCGATGGGAGGACAAGTAGGCAACAGCAGTCAGGTAATGCTCGGCATTGTACTTATCGGCCTGAGCGCCTGGCTGGCGGAAAGCATGGTGTTTCGCCGCCTAGAACAACACTATCAACACTGGCGCGTCCAATAACCGAGAAATAAAAATATGAACCGACAATTCGACCCGCAACGCGAAGCGGGAAACTACATTGCGCCGCAAGGGTTTTATGAACGAAATAAAAATCGTCCTTTTCTGGGAACTGTGAACTGCGATCATAACACATTGGTCGCCGGCGAATGGACTGAATTAAAACTCGACTATGAAGTCGGCGGCGCAGGTCTGGCTGACGGCGGATGGCTGAAACTGGCATTCAAATTTTACTCGGACTGGGCGCTGTTTCAGACATCCGACCCAACAGCCGCCAATTATGTTTCTGCCGAGTACCATGCCACGGGACTGCTAGCCGGACAAAGCGCCGCCACGGTACAGCATCTCAAAGTACGCTTTGATCAGAAAGGGCATGAGCGCCCTTTCCAGAAGGCCATACTGATCGACGTAGTCGACGGCTACCTTAACCCCGGAGATCGCATAGTGATTCGATTGGGGGATCGTCGCCAAGGCGGCGCCGGTACCAGGGTACAAAGCTTCGTCGAGAAGGATTTTCGTTTTCGCATGTTTATTGACCCACTCGGCAGTTCAAAATTTGCCGAAGTACCCGGCGACTGCGTGCTCAATATCGTATCGGGGCCACTGCAACAGCTCAAACTGATAGCGCCAAGATGGGTAGGCGTCGAAACATTTTTCGATGTAATCGTTCGGGCTGAAGACCAATGGGGAAATACCTGCTGTAATCTGCCGTTAGGGGGTGCGTTGATCATCCGGGCCCCGGGCGGTGTTGAGCGCGTACAGGAATTTATATTGGCCGAACAAGGCTGGGCTATAGTGCGAATCAACGCAATTACGCTGGAAGAAACCGGCGAATGGCGGCTGCAGGCCCGTCTGCACGCGTCGCCGGTTGTCGCCGACGCCTATGTAACCTGCGAAGCCAGCTCAGGCATCCGCCCTCTTTATGCGGATTTGCACGTCCATTCGGACGATACCGTGGGCACCAACGACACCCGCTACAACCTGAGTTACGGACGCGACGTAGCCGGTCTCGATATACTCGGCTATACGGCGAATGATTTCAATATCACCCAGCGCAGCTGGAACGAGGCGGTTGAACTTATTCACAGCCTCAATGAACCGGGCCGCTTCGTATGCTTTCCAGGCACCGAATGGTGCGGAAATTCTTCGGTCGGCGGCGACCGTAATGTAATCTTCCTGCGTGACGGCAAACCGCGTTTCCCTTTCGACGCGCAAGGACGTCTGTTGCGCTCTTTCGAATGGAACGAATTTACCGCCGGCGCCATTCGCCCTGGCGCATGGCCGGTCGACGAACTCTATGCAGCCTACGCCGACGACCCGGAAGGGCATTTACTGATTCCTCATGTAGGCGGCCGCCGTTGCATTCTCGATTGGCACCATCCTCAACTGGAACGGCTGATTGAAGTCGGCTCTGCCTGGGGGCAATTCCACTGGGTTTATGCCGACGCGCTCAGTCGCGGCTATCGCATGGGCGCGGCCGCCAACAGCGACGAGCATCAAGGGCGTTGCGGCGGCGGAGTACCGGCCACTGCGGTATTCGGATCGCGCGGCGGATTGACCGGCGTGCTGGCGGAAAGCTTCGACCGCGAAAGTGTTGCGCGCGCGTTGCGCGCTCGACGCACCTTTGCCACCACGGGCGAACGCAGCTATGCCATGCTGCGCCAAGGCAAGCGCTGGATGGGAGAAGTATTTCAATCGGATCCATCCTTACCGCTGGAATATCGCCTGCTCGGGGACATGGGTTGGGAAGATGTACTGCTTTATGACGGCGAGCAATGTATCTGGCGGCGCGATATGCATAAGGAACTGAATTACTCAACTAATAAAATTCGCGTGCGTATCGGCGGCGCGCGCATTAAAGACCGTTATCGCGGCGCCTACTGGCAAGGGGAAATACAGATTAACGGCGTAATCGTTCAGGATTTTCGAACTTTCGGTTTCGACCACCCGGAACAAACCTGCTGGCGCAAAGATGCAACCACGCTGTCGTTTTCCACCGTCACGCACGGGGACACCGACAGCATCGAACTAACCTTGTCGGAACTAACCGAAGCCACTATTCGGCTGCACGCCAGTATCCAGGCTTATGTCAAAGTTGGCGACCCGCTAATGCCTGCACCGTTTGTACATGCGCCCGAAGTAATGGTAGAGTTGAAAGGAAAACAGTTACTCAGCACCGGCGTTTTTGAACGCGAACTGCCCGGAGCCGAACTGAAGATATCCCTGGAGCGAATAACGGAAGCGCCTTTGCCGCGCGATATTGCGGGGAGTATTGATCTGACGGCGCTTAATCTCGATCCAGGGCGCGAACATCCGTTATTCATAACCGCCCGGCAACGCGACCAGTCCCGAATATGGACATCTGCGCTGTTTCTTACTCCTTAAAACAATAGCCGGCACTTGGGGAAGCACTGATTTATTCGAAATCGCTCAACCCCTGATTTATAATATCAATGAGTTGCGCTACAGGGTTGATCAAAAACGATTAGACCAGTGCTTCCTCCGCTGGGTGGTGAAAAACTGTTGGTCGCACGGCTGATGCGGTTTGCAAGGCATGAATGAAGGTGTTGGGACATGTTGCGCCGTCGAGGCCGAGGATTCGTAGCGGGCAAGTGCGATGCTAAATCATTACCAATCGCTGTGCTCTTCACCAGGCAGGACCGATTCGCCTTTCTGACGGCATAAAAGCAGGATCATGCGGCGTGAGGCGCTGGAGCATCTCATTCGTGCCACACCTGCCACCCATGGGCGCAGGGCAATGCCTCTGCGGCACTGCTCCGTATCGATGCGCTGCAGACCATGGTTTCTCTCGAACCCGGAGGGTGGTTATAATCGTCATCCGGAAAATTGCGCTTTCCGATCCCATCGTAATACCGAAACTGGAAGCGCTACGCCTGGGTTTAAGCGGAAAACGGCTTGCATGGCGGCAAAGTATCAAGATCAAGGAGCCGCCGAGGCATGACCCAAATTCCGACCAGTAAATTCTATGCCTATCTCTCCCGTTTACGCTGGATCAAGCGCTGGGGGCTGATGCGCAATGCCGAATCCGAGAACGTGGTCGAACACAGTTGGGATGTAGCCACCATCGCCCATGCTCTGGCGCTGATCGGCAACCATTACTATGCCGGGCAGTTCGACGCCAACGCCATAGCCACCGCAGCCCTGTATCATGACGCCGGCGAAGTCATTACCGGTGATTTGCCGACGCCGATCAAGTATCACTCTAAAAACCTGACTCGAGCCTATCAGCACATTGAAGCGTTGGCCAACCAGGAATTACTCGCGCTGTTGCCCGATAAATTGCGTCCGGCCTATCAACAGGTATTTCTTTTGGAACAACAGCCGGAAAACCATCGGCGGATCATCAAGGCTGCCGATACGCTGGCTGCCTATCTGAAATGCCGGATCGAACTCCGCGCCGGAAACCTGGAGTTCAAACAGGCGGCATTGCAAAACCGGCAGAAACTGGAAAGCTATCGGATGAGGGAGGTGGATTTTTTCATGCGGGTGTTTATGCCCGATTGCGAACTGCCGCTTGATGGCTTGTTACTAGACTCTGCCAGGGCCAACCGCCCCATGGAAGCCTTTCAGGAGAGAGGATAATAAGGGATATGCGAATAGAAAACGATGTCATTCCTATCGATGAGACAATTTTACTTGTCAACTTGCAACATGGAAATCAACTCAGAATCAATGTACGCAAAGCCCTCAACCCGGACGAATTTGACGGCCTTCTCCAGGCCATGGATGATTTATGCGGCCGGATACTGCGCCAAACTGAAGCGCTTAAAAGTCCAACACCATCTCCGGAGTCAAAAACGCCGTTTTTGCTTACACAACCGGACACCAAATAGAGTACCGTTATGCGCCGGTTCAAAGCCTGCCGGTTGGACGATCAACTGACCGTCACCTCTCCTGATCTTTTGAGCCGCCCGGTTACGTGATAATATTCGTTCGGGATTTTGAGCGTGCGACATCCTCACAATCCCATGCTCCGGGACATATTCAAGGTTTTTAGTCCCTTGGTCTCGATATTAGCGGCCGTTTGTTTCCAGGTTTGTCTTAAACAAGGAACGGATTATGGTCAAGCAGGTACATTTTATTTATACCCTTACGTCGACTGACATGCCGGCTTCAACACCGCAACTCAGTCATGGTTGCAACTAGCGCAAACACTGTAAAACTTTACGTTCCGTATCTACTTGAGGTTTTTTATGAGACTTTTTATCCGAATGATTGCTTGTTTATTTGTCATGATCGCAATTGCCGGTTGCGCATCGCCAAGCAATGTTACCGCGCGCGATGAATACAAAGGGGGCAAGAAGATAGCCCGTCCCGAACATATTTATATTTATGACTTTACCGCGTTTGGCGATACGTCTGCAAAGCTTACTCCGGAACAGGCGGCCAATAAGGCTACCGCTGAAAAGGTGGGCGCTGAAATTTCCGCCATTCTGGTAAAGAATATCCGCAGTATGGGGTTGCAGTCCGTACGCGCCACCAGTCAAACCAGTCCAAGTGTTGGCGATATTGTAATTAAGGGACAAGTCCTTTCGGTCGATAAAGGCGACGCCTCACAACGTGTTGCAGTCGGCTTTGGCTCCGGAGCCTCCAGCTTGAAAGCGTCTGTGGAAGGCTACTTACAGACAATGCTCGGACTGAAGAGGATTGGCTCAGCCGATCTCAAAAGCGAGGGAGATAAATCGCCAGGCATGGCGCTCGGTGTGGCGACTACGATCGCAAACTCCAACCCGGCTGGACTTATTATCAATGCCGGAAGAAAAATGTATGGGGAATCCAACGGCAGCAGCACCATAGAAGGCAGAGCGGAAGAAATTGCCAAGGAAATTTCCACGGAAATGCAGGTAAAGTTCAAGGATCAGGGCTGGATCTGAGTACCCTGTTTCTTGCGCAGGACTTTTTCGTGCAGGGGGATGGGTTGGGTTGCCAGAACAAATTAGGTTAATGCCCTATCACTCTTTGGTGATGGTTTTCCCACTCCGTTAGCCATATCATGAATTGTAACTATTCAGCCAACGGAATCTGCACGAGTTTTCGGCGAAAAAATTTTTGTAGGAGCGGGCTTTGGCCCGCGATCGGTCCGCCATTCGCGGGCCAAAGCCCGCTCCTGCGCAGACAAGGCAACGGTAGCTGAATAATTACCATGAATTCAGCGTCATACGCAACGATTCTATCAGGATACTGCGCAGATCCGACCAATCCTCATCTTCCTCCCGTACCAGGCGCTGGTTGATTTCCAGTTCGATGCCAAGATATTGGCAAGGCGCGAAGCATAGGCGGAGATAGCGGGTAAAACCATCGTTTTTCCCGGCATAGGGATAGTTCCGCCGTACCTTGAGCATGGGCGCAAGCGCCTTGATGCCGCATTGCCAGCGTTTGCAAAAATCCGCTTCCTGATGATGCGCAGGATGATAGAGCAGCCCGATATCGGCATTGCGTTCAATGCCGTCGAGTATCGGCGTAAAACTGTGGCATGACAGGTGAACCGCGCGCAAGCCGCCGGCTATAGTCTCCCGGATCAGGCTTTCGGCTTCATTGCGAAAGGGTAGATAGTAGTTTTCCACAATGTCGCGCCGGACTGCTGCGGGGGCGGCGCGCACTGCCGGAGCATAAATCTGCAGATGATGTAACGATCGGTTCAGATCGACCAGCAAGCGGCTGGTCGTCGACATAACCAGCGGCGCAGCCAGTTGCATGGCAGCCGATTCGGCCATGACCAGCGCGCCGGGATCGAATCCGCGATGTGAGTTCAGTAGCCGGCGATCCTGATCGGTTTGGAATAAATGCCGATAGGCTTGCGGAATGCTGTTGCCGCCATGTTCGCAAGTGACGATGAGACGGCCGCATAAGTTTTTGTCCACGGCGAAGAGCCGGAGTAATGACTGTTCAGGTTGACAGTTTGGGTTCCGGCAGCCGGCTGAAGACTTCACGCACACCCTCGCGCCATTGATTGCTCAACGCGGTGAAATAGCTGTCTCCTTCGGCAAACCGTCGGCGCATTTCGATGCGGAGGCTGTCGCGCCGGTAGCAAATCAGGTCGATCGGCATGCCGACCGACAAATTGCTGCGCATGGTCGAGTCGAAGGAAACCAGCACGCATTTCGCGCTGTCCTCCAGACTGGTCGTCTGGGTGATGACTCGATCTATGATCGGCTTGCCGTATTTGGCTTCGCCGGTCTGGAAGTAGGGCGTGGTTTCGATATCCGCCTCAATGAAATTACCCTCGGAGTAAATCCGGAACAGTCGCATCGGCTCTCCGTTGATTTGCCCGCCAAGTATGAAGGAGGCGTTAAAGCCGCCGCTGTCTGTCAGGTAAGGGCCGTCGCGACGGTCTATGTCGCGCATGGCGTCGGCGACCAAACCGGCGACATCGAACAGGGTGGCGGCGTTCCATACGGTAGGGCCGTCGTCTTCGACGAGCCCGCGCTGTTTTAACAGGCTGAGTACCGCCTGCGTACCCGCGAGATTCCCCGAACTCAGCAGCACGATAACACGATCGCCGGGACGCTCAAGCACCGTCATTTTGCAAAACGATGCGATATTGTCGACGCCTGCATGAGTACGCGAGTCGGACGCGAAGACCATGCCTTGTTCAAGCAGGATGCCCACACAATACGTCATATTTTTCTCCTCGTCTGCGGGTCGCTCGAGATGACTTTCTCCAGCGCCGATTATCGATTGCCAGGGTGTTGCTGGTGCAGCTCCGTTGAACTTGCTAAAGGTGAAACAATTACCAGTATATCAATTATCAGTCGACAGGTGGAAAAAGCCTGTGCGTCCAAGGTTAAAAATAAAATATTGATATAACGAGAAAAAAATGGGCTATAGTAAAAGCGTGGAAATCCAATCTTTCATCATCAGGGAGCATCATGTTTATTAGAATCGGTTTCGATATCGCTTATTCCTTCCCTCAACCTACCGAAATGATCATGATGCTGTACACGCATCCCAGCCGGTCCTCCTTCCTGATGAAGCCGGAACGGTTGATAAGCGAGCCGGCGTTGATGCTTGAGGATTTCATCGATGTGTATGGCAATAAATGCGCACGCGCGTTTTGCCAAGGCGGGACCCTGCATTTGAAGATCGACACCGTCATGAAGGATGACGGTTTGCCGGATATCCTGACGCCGGATGCCCGCCAGCACGGCATACGCGAACTGCCGACGGATACGCTGCTTTATCTGCTGGGCAGCCGATATTGCGAAATTGAAAAGCTGACTGAAGCAGCCTGGGATCTGTTTGGACAAGGGTCGACCGGATGGGGCCGAGTACAGGCCATTTGCGACTGGGTGCACAACCACATCACTTTTGCCCACGAATCCGCCCGTTGCGACCGCACTGCCTACGATACTTTTCTGGATCAACGCGGCGTATGCCGCGACTATACCCATCTCGCCATTACTTTTTGCCGTTGCATGGGCATACCGGCGCGCTACGCCACCGGATATCTGGGGGATATCCAGGTGCCGCTGCTGCCGCCGATGGATTTCAGCGCCTGGTTTGAGGTGTTTCTGGGCGGAAAATGGCATACTTTCGACGCGCGCAACAACCAGCCTCGCGTGGGGCGTATTTTGATGGCGCGCGGGCGCGATGCCGCGGATGTGGCGTTGACTACAACCTTCGGCAAACATGCGCTGGAAAAGTTTGATATCTGGGCCGATGAAATATCCGAATCCGAGCTGGAGGAAGTATTGGCTGTTCGCTAACCCGTAACCGGCTATGGTCACGTTTTGTGAATACGCCCGTTCGTTGTGCGTGTTTGCAATATCTCAAACCAGCCTTTATACTGCGACCGACCGCTGCGGCGGTCTTGGGTTATTTGTGTTTTGTTATATATAATTCAGTAACTTATCGTTTTTAATTTATATAAGGAAATCCTTATGAAGTCGATGTATTTTGCTGTTGCCATGACCGCCGCTCTGGCAAGTGGCGCCGTTTTTGCGGGAAGCGATGATGTAAAATGGATAAGCCAGTGTATTGCCGATAATCAAGCAGAAGGCCAGACGCCCGAAACTCTGACCACGTATTGTACGTGTATGAATAACAAAATGGACGACAACGAAACCAAGACCATTACCCAGTGGGAAAAAACCCACAAAAAAGAAGAAGAAGCATGCGCCGCGCAGGCGAAGTGGAAAGGCAAATAATAGTTGCTGCTGTAACCCGCTTCACCCTGCAACAGGGTGAAGCGGTTGTCTTATGGGGTGGGCAGGGTGGCCTATCTATCGTAGCGCATCCGTCAAAAATACTGGATGCAATATCGGGAAGTTATTTTTAGCTATATCCTCAAGTGGAACCCCGCAGATTGTCATGCCGCCTTTTTTCCGGTAAATCTGTTTCGGTATATGTCTTTACCGATGTTTTTAGGGAAAAATCGACGTCATGAGTTACAACGAAGCGGAAACCCGATACCATCTGATCGATCCGGCGCTTCGCGACAAAGGCTATGACGACGCGTCGAAACTCAAACTGGAAACCCCTGCGCCGGTTGAAGCCATAGGCCACAAAGGCCGCAGACGCGCGGGCGGCGGACGCACCGACTATCTGCTGTGCGTGCAAACGCCGAATTGTCCGGCGCCCCTGCCGGTCGGCGTGCTGGAAGCCAAGAAGGAAGACGCCGATCCGCTGAAAGGCATGCAGCAGGCCAAGAGCTATGCCGAATGCAGCCGTTTTCATGTGCGGTATGTGTTCGCCACCAACGGCCATTTGTACGGCGAATACGACAAAACCAGCGGCCTGCAGAGCGGACCGCATCCGTTCAAGGAGCATTTTCCCAGCCATGCCGGATTGACGAGGCGCTACGCGGACGACACCGGCATCGCCCTCGACCGGCCTGATGCGGCGCTGTTGTTTGCCGCCGACAGCGCGGCCTATCCGAAAAAGCGCTACTATCAGGACGCCGCCATTCGCGCCTGCTTTGAAAAAATCCTCCGTTGCGAACAGCTTCGCCAACCGTGCCGGGTACTGCTGGCGCTGGCCACCGGCGCGGGAAAAACCGTGCTGGCCGCCAATCTGCTGTGGCGCTTGAACGAGGCGCAAGGCTTGCCGAAACCGGCGCTGTTTTTATGCGACCGCGACGAGCTGCGCGAGCAGGCCTACAATAAACTCAGCGCCGCGTTTGGCGACAGCGCGCGCATCGTCGCCAACAGCAAAGGCCGGAACGCAGCCAAAAACGCCCGCGTCCATATCGCCACCTACCAGACCCTGGGGCTGGATGACGAAGACGCCGAAACCGCCAGCTTTCTCAGCGCGCATTACCCGCCGGATTCGTTCAGCGTCATAATAATCGACGAATGCCACCGCTCCGCCTGGGGGCGTTGGTCGGAAGTGCTGTTGCGCAACCCCAACGCCATCCATATCGGCCTGACCGCCACGCCCCGGCAACTGCGCGAGTCCAGAACGCAAACAGCGGAAGATGCGCAAATCACCGCCAATAACCTCAAATACTTCGGCGAGCCGGTATATGAATACAGCTTGATACAGGCACAGGAAGACGGTTATCTGGCCGCCTGCGAGATCGTCAAGCGCAAAGCCACGATAGACGCCAAAACCTTCACCGGCGAAGAGGTTTTAAAAGCCGGCCCCATAGACGCCAGGACCGGTCTGGCAGTCGGCGTCGAGCAGATCAAGGCGCAATATATCGCGAGACAATTCGACGACGAACTATTGCTGCCGGAACGCGTGGCAGCCATGTGCGACGACCTGTTCCGGCAATTTTGCCTGCACGGCGGCCCGGAACAGAAAGCGATTATCTTCTGCACCCGCGACATCCACGCCGATCGCGTCGTTCAGCAGATGAATAATCTGTACAGCCTGTGGTGCAAACAGCAGGGCCTCGTCGCCAAGGATCATTACGCGTTCAAATGCACCGCGAGCGGAGGGCGGGAGCTGATCCAGCCTATGCGCGGCTCCGGTGAACGCGCCTTTATCGCCTGCACCGTCGATTTGCTGGCTACCGGCGTCGATATAGAACGCCTCAACGCCGTGGTGTTTTTCCGTTACCTGGAGTCCAGCATCCTGTTTTATCAAATGGTCGGGCGCGGCGCGCGCATCGACGAGCCCACGCAAAAATACAAATTCTGGCTGTACGACTACACCGGCGTCACCGACCTGTTCGGCACCGACTTTATCACCGCCAACACCTCGGGCAAATCCGCAAAGCCGGATGGCGGCACGGGCGGCGGTGAAGGAGAAGGCGGCGAGCCGCCGGTGATACAGATCGCCGGGCAGCAAGTCAGCGTCGCATCGGAAGGACGCTACATCCTCAGCCGCCGCGACGGCCGCGACGTGAAAATCCCGATCGACGACTATCGCCGCGAAATACTGCAACGGGTGTTAAGCGAAGCCCGCAGCCTGCACGACTTCCGGCAACTGTGGATAGCCACCCAAAAGCGCCGCGAACTGATCGACCACCTGCTCGGCGACAACTACTCGCCGGAACTGCTGCGCGAGCTGGAAGAGATGCAGGATTTCGATTATTACGACATGTTCGCCCATCACGGCTACCATGCCCAGGCCTTGAAGCGCCGACAGCGCGGGCAGGCTTATCTTGACCGTAACCTGAGCTGGTTCGAGAGCATGCCGGGCGACAGCGCAATCGTGCTGAAAGGCTTCGGTCGTCAATTCGGCCTGGGCGGCACCGATGCGCTGGAAACTCCGGCGCTGTGGGATGTGCCTGAAATTCAGCAGGCCGGAGGTCTGGCGGCCTTGAAAAGATTGGGGAAACCGGCAGAGGTGATTTTGCAGGCTAAGGGTAGGTTGTTTGGGATATGAGTTATATTTTACGTCCGCTGAGCGAATTATGTGAGCGTAGCATTGTATCTACCCAGCCGAGTAAAGCGCCTGATAATGAATTTTGGTATATCGATATTTCGGCTGTTGATAATGCAATAAAACAAATAACACGCCCGCAACGTACAATTGGCAAAGTCGCTTCTGTACGCGCTCGTCAAGTAGTGCATCATAATGATGTCATTGTTTCAACGACTAGACCGAACCTCAATGCTGTAGCAATTGTACCACGCGAATTGCATGGAAACATTTGTAGTACTGGTTTTTGCGTTCTTCGCTGTGGCGCCGAACTAGAAGCTGACTATTTGTTTTTATATGTGCAGTCAGGACTGTTCATTAATGCCTTAACGCGGCTCGTCCAAGGTGCTTTATACCCAGCAGTCACAGATAAGCAAGTGCTCTCCCAGGCTATTCCTTGGTTGCCACTTGATCAACAACGCCGAGTTGCCTTCAAACTCAAAACCCAATTCGAAGAAGTCGAAACCGCGCGCAAGGCATTGGCATCCCAGCGACAGGAAATCATCAATCTGGGCTATGCCTATATCCGGGCAAGCATCGAACAATCGGACACAAGCGAATTTCGCCTGGGCGATGTGCTGGATGAAGTCAAAAAAGGCATAGGTGAAAACTGGGCCGATTACCCGGTGCTGGGCGCCACCCGCGACGGACTGGCACCCGCCAGAGAGCCGCCCGGCAAGCAGCCGCAACGCTACAAGCCGGTATTCGCCGGCACGGTGTTTTACAACCCGATGCGTATCCTGATCGGGTCGATTGCCTATGTCGATGACAACGATCAACCCGGCATCACCAGCCCGGATTATGTCGCCTTGCAAGGCAAGGCCGGAAAAGTCGATTCCCGCTGGTTTTATTACTGGCTGCGCTCGCCCTATGGCGTGCAGTGCATCAACTCGCTGGCGCGCGGCGCGGTGCGCGAACGCATGCTGTTCAACCGGCTGGCCGAAGGCGCGATCCGGCTGCCGCCTTACCGGGAACAGCTCAGGGTGTCGAAAGCCCTGGCTCAATTGCAACCGCTCAAAGCCGCCGTTCAGCGGCAACTGGACGACCTCAATAAAATTCCGGAACGGCTGCTTGCTCTGGCCTTTAATCCGGGAGCCAAAGAGTGATTCATCTTTACAGAGGACATAAGGAGCGATTAACCATGCTGCAAGAACAACTGATTGAAGAAATAAAGCAAATTCCCAACGAGAAGCTGGCTGAAATTTATGACCTGGTTCATTACTTTCGATTGGGCCTGGCGCAGGAAAAAACACCGGTTGTCCGCAGCCCAAGGCCGATCGGCCTCGCCAAGGGCCGGTTGCAGGTTCCCGTGAGTTTTTTCGAACCGCTGCCGCCCGGCATGGCGGATGCGTTCGAAGGCCGCTAAGAAAACATCGGATGGCAAACAATATCAAGCGCGCCGCGCGCGGCAAATCCCCTAAAAGCATCGCCTCCACGCAATCGCTGTCGTCCTTCGTCAAGTCGATCTGCGATGTAATGCGCCGCTCCAATTGCGCCAGCGCGCTGCAATATGTGCCGGAACTGACCTGGATACTGTTTTTGCGCATACTCGACGCCCAGGAGCAAAAGGCGAAAGAGCAGGCCGACGCGCAAGGCAACGAATATTCGCCCGCCCTGACCGCGCCTTATCGCTGGCAGGATTGGGCCGCGCCGTATTCCGAATCCGAAACCACTCCGGAGGGCAAATTCATCGGCTGGAAACGCAAAGAGCTGTTTCAGGCCGGCGAAGGCAGGCTGTTCGATTTCATCAATAACGATTTGCTGCCGCATCTGCACCGGCTGGATGTCAATCCGATTACCCAATTGCCCAATCCCGCCGCCAGCCCGAAACAGCGCGTGATAGGCCGGATCATGACCGCGGTGGAAAAGGTCCGGGTCGACAGCGAAACCAACCTCTGCGATATTTTCGACAAGGTGCACGAAATCCATATCGATCATATCGACGACACCCATTTTTTCACCCTGTCGCAGGTCTACGAGGATTTGCTGCTGAAAATGGGCGAGAAAAATTCCGACGGCGGCCAGTTTTTTACCCCGCGCGAAGTGATCCGGGGCATGGTGCATGTGCTCGATCCCAGGCCAGGCGAAACCGTGTACGACCCGTGTTGCGGCACCGGCGGCTTTTTGGCGGTGTCGTTCGAACATATCAGCCGCGAACTGGGCAATGCCCCGGCGGCGACGGTGCTGGATACGCTCAAGCACGATACGTTCTTTGGCCGGGAAAAAGAAAACCTGGTGTTCCCCATCGCGCTGGCCAACCTCATTCTGCATGGCATCGATCAACCGAATCTCTGGCATGGCAATACCCTGACCGGCAAGCAGACTTATGCCGGTTTGTTTGAGCAAGCGCCGCCAACCTTCGACGTGATTCTGACCAATCCGCCGTTCGGCGGCAAGGAAGGTTCGGAAGCGCAGAAAAACTACGACTTTGAAACCGGCTCGACGCAGGTATTGTTTGTTCAGCATATCCTCGACGAACTGAAAGCTCCGCTGGACGGCAAGCCCGGCGGCCGCTGCGCTATCGTGCTGGACGAAGGCCTGCTGTTTCGCACCAACGAAAGCGCGTTTGTGGAAACCAAGCGCAAGCTGGTCGACGAATGCGATTTATGGTGCATTGTCAGTTTGCCGGGCGGCGTGTTTTCGACCGCCGGAGCCGGCGTCAAAACCAATCTGCTTTTTTTTACCAAAGGTAAAAAAACCGAACGCATCTGGTATTACGATCTGTCGCAACTGAAAATCGGTAAAAAATCGCCGATGACGCTGGCGCATTTCGGTTTCGACAAGCACGGCGGCGTTCTGGCCGACGCCGATTTGCCGGTCACATTAACCACGGATTGGGCAGAGCGGGATGGCAATCGGCATCAACCCTTTCCATCCTTTGCCAGACTGCTGGCGCAGCACGGCGCGCCGGAATCGGACAGCGATTTTTCCTGGACGGTGGATTTTGCCGCCCGCCGCGCGAAAGCGCGAGAGGATATGCGGCCGTTTGTGGAGGAAATGGAAAAACTGACCGAAGCATTGCTGCCGCTGAAAGAAACTTTGAAAGCGCTGAAAAAGCATAAAGCCGACAAGCAGCAGATTTCAGCGACCGAGGAAGCTGTAAAGGCCTTGGAAAAAGCCTTCCGCGAAGCGCAAACCACGGCCGGCGACATGGACGCGGCGGTTTACGACCTGAAGGCCGTAAACCCCAACGCCAGGGCGGTTACCGATACCCGCACCGTGCCGGATATAATCGACGGCATAGAGCGGCAAGGACGGATTGTGGCGCAAGCCATGGAAAATCTGCGAGCCATGATAGCGGTCGATGAAACGGCCCAAGCGATGAAGGAGGACGGCTGAATGGCAATCTGGTTAATCCGCGCCGGTTCCCACGGCGAATACGAGCAAAAATTCATCCAGGATAATCGCGTATATCTGACCTGGGACAACCTTGATCAGGATTTGGCCAGGCTGACGGAAAGAGCCGCTCTGACGGCGCTTATGGTCAGTCTTTATCCTGACGCCAAGCCGAAAACCGTGCAGAACTGGGTCAGCCAGATCTGGCCGTTTGCGCATGAGATTAAAAAAGGCGATCTGGTCGTTCTCCCGTCGAAGTCCCAGCCGGTGATTTATTTCGGCGAGATAAGCGGCGATTACACTTCCGAACCGGCCGGAGTAAATCCGTTTTACCATTGGCGGCCTGTAAAATGGATGGCCGAACCGGCGCAGCGCGCCAGCTTCAGTCAGGACTTGCTTTATAGTTTTGGCGCTTTCATGACTATTTGCCGGATACAGCGCAATAACGCGGAGCAGCGGATTATTGCCATGCGCGCCAACGGCTGGAACCCTGAAACAGGCGTGGCGGCCAGTAAAGTGGCTTCAGCCGCTCAAGCGACTGACGAAACCGCGGAAGAGGCTGATCTTGAAGAGCTGGCGCGCGACCAGATTGCCCAGCTCATTGCGGCAAAATTCAAGGGACATAACCTGACACGGCTGGTGGAGGCTGTTTTACAGGCCCAGGGTTATACGACTTACCGTAGTCCGGAAGGCGCCGATGGCGGTGCGGATATTCTTGCGGGATCGGGGCCGCTGGGGTTTGAAGCGCCGCGTTTATGCATTGAAGTAAAATCGGAAACCACGCAGATTGGCCGCGAGGCCGTGGACAAGTTGCTGGGAGCGATGACCAAATTCAACGCCGATCAAGGTCTTTTTGTCGCTTGGGGCGGCTTTAAGGGCAATGTGCATAAGGAGCTGGCCAGCCAGTTTTTTCGTCTGCGGCTGTGGACGCAAAAGGAATTGCTCGAACAACTGTTCGAGCAATACGAAAAGCTGGACGACGAACTGAAGGCCGAGCTGCCGTTGAAGCGGGTGTGGATGGTGGCAGCGGCGCAGGAAACGGTTTAACCCTCGGCGCTGCCGTCCGTGAAAAACTGTGTTCGTTCGAAAGGAAAGGCTGAATAGTTACCCCTTATTAAGGCATTGCCTGCAGTTTTTTCAAACTCTCCGCCACTTTCCGCGCATCGAGAGCCGGGTCGACATCGTTATCGATCTGGCGAACGATCAGGGAGGGATCGACGATAAACGTCCAGCGCTTGGCCATTTTCAACACCGGCATTTTTACCCCGTAGGCCTCGGTCACCTTGGCGTCCGGGTCCGATAGCAGGGTAAAGGCGAGCTTGTGTTTCTGATGAAAGCTCAATAAATCCTTTACCTCGTCCGTGCTGATACCGTACACCTCGGCGTTCTGCCTGCGAATGGCTTCAATGGCGTCGCGGAATGCGCAGGCCTGGGTGGTGCAGCCCGGCGTACCGGCCTTCGGGTAAAAATACAGCACGGTCCAGCCTTTGCCCTGTCTGGACGCGAGGTCGATTTTGGCGCCGTCCTGGGCGGTTAATTCGAATCGCGGCGCAGGTTGACCGACTTGCAATGCCTCTGCCTGCGCCGGATTGGCAAACGGCAGCCATGACAATAACAGCGCAAGCGGTTTGAAACGTGAGAGGGAATTCTTCATGGTGTGGCGCTCCGGTTATGGATGTGATTTCAATATGCCTTTCGGGGCATATCAACCTATTCCCACATCGTTGCTACCCTGACAAAGTTGACAGCTATTGAATTGGGACAGTCAGCGATATACTGCGCGCGTGTGACAGACGCACTACGGTCTCAGATTAGACGCATAAGTTCCTTTCGTCAAACAGCGAACATCGATAAATCGGCGAAAGCAATAAATGATACAAATAGAACGTGTCCTGATTCTGGCAAAAACATATCCATCGCCAAGCGCACAATATGTTGAAACTTCGTGCGTTGCCGGTATCAATGAGCATGGCGTCATGCGGCGTATTTACCCGGTGCCGTTCAGATACATCGAGCAGGGACTGCATGGCAATGGATAGAGGCTCGGGTTCGTAAGGCTACGAAAGACCATCGTTACGAAAGTTACCGTATTGATATAGACACGATCAAATGCGGCGACTCGATTCCAACTAAAAAGGATTGGTCGGCGCGTTGGGCGTGGATCGACAAAGTTCCATCCTTCGACAGTTTCGATGCGATAGACGCATGCCAACAGAATAGCGGCGTGTCTCTGGCGTTATTGCGACCGAAGCAGGTTATTGGTCTGGACATCAAAAAAGCTCGTCATCTCGACTGGACCGAAGAAGAAAAGGAAAAGCTGCTGCGCGCCCAGATGCAGGGGGATCTTTTTTCCGAACCGGAGGCACGGAACCAGGTGAGAGAACTGCGCAAAATCCCTTTCGATTTCTTCTACCTGTACAGATGCGATACATCCGAAGGTGAAAAAGAATTCAGACACAAGGTTGTGGATTGGGAGGCCGGTGCTTTGTACTGGAAATGCCGCCTGTCTCATGGTGACGGTTGGGAAGCGCCATTCCGCGCAAAGCTGGAAGAAGAATTAGGCAACAAAGCTCTGATGTTTCTAATGGGCAATCAGCACAGATTCCAAAACCAGTGGCTGATTATCAGTCTTATCTACCCGCCTAAGCGAAAGCCAGGGGCAGCTGTACAGCTTTCATTGTTCTAGTTTCGACACCTGCCGTTATATGTCGGACACGCATGCCGCAATACTCCCTGAGCGCATTCGCCACCATGGAACGATGGCAAAAATTAGGATCGGCTTCGTAGCAAAGCAGCGCGCATTCCGACGACTCTGCCAGAGCCGAAAGCTCGGCTATAGTATCCCATTGGTTATTAAGATGTTTCAGAAAGCCTTCAGTATAGCGCTTCCAGTTTCCATCCTTGCGATAGCAATCGCGGACAGGTTTCGGGCAACCTAACTTCACCCAATGTAAGGTATTCGAAGCCGGAGAGATTGAGCGCGTTTGCGAGCGCTTTCTTTGAGAAGCCTGGTTTACGGGATAGCGGCACTTCTCGGATATCTACAACGGTTTCGACGCCGTACAGGGTAAGCGCCGATATAAACGCGTCAAGATCGAGTCCTTCATAGCCAATGGTGAAAACATTCATGGTGTAAACCTCTGAAGTAGAATTCTACCTCGTGGACGAGTAATCTGGCGAGTCAGAAATAGTGCATCCCGCAGATATGGACTTCGTCGATTAAAATATCAGGCGCGTTGCGTGATCTCCGGTCTTGCCGGGCGGCGATAGGTTCATAAGGCATGAGTCAAATGCGAGAGTTCTATTGCCTATTCGCTAACGCGGCTGCGTAGAAGTTTGACTTGTCCGCGTTTGACTTTGCTATCGATGCGTTTTTTTTGCGAACTTCGGCTGGGTTTCGTCGGACGGCGCTTGGTCGGGGTGAAAGCCGCCGCGGCAATCAGCTCTCGCAATCGAGTCAGGCCGTCTTCCCGGTTACGCTCCAGACTGCGGTGCTTTTGCGCCTTGATGACGATAACGCCATCGCTGCTGACGCGCTGATCGCGCATCGTCAGCAGTCTGGCTTTTACTTCATCCGGCAGGCTGGAAGCGGTTACATCGAAACGCAGGTGAACCGCATTCGACACCTTGTTGACGTTTTGCCCTCCGGTACCCTGTGCGCGAATCGCCAGGATTTCGACTTCGCTCTCGTTTAAGGTAATCGTCATTGGGATGCGGTGCGTGTTTTATGAGTCATGATGAGTGCAGGCCGGTCAGCGGGTTTTATTGCGATTCAGCCTACCCCGAGTATCCAGCCTTCGACGTCTTGCGCAATGCCGCGCTCGCTCATGTTCAGGGCGGGGTTCAGCGCGCGCTGTAGCGCGCCGCTTGCATCGGCCTGTCTTAACCACGCGGCAATCGTATAGGCGTCGTGCTGGTCGGGAGTGCGGCCTTCGACCGGGAACTCATGTTTCCATAACGAAGGGTATGCTTCGGCAATTGCCGACTTGCCGGGCTGTATGTCCCAGCCGTCGAAGGGCCAGAAATGTATTCTGGCTCCAGGTTGCCGGCGCAGGTAGCGCAGCCAGGGGATTCCGGCATGCGTGGATTTTGCGACCGAACCCGGAACGTCGAAATGAAACACCGATTTGGCGCCGGCGCGTTCTTCCGTAAGCCGCCGCCAGCGCGGACTGCCGGTTCGTTCCGCTCCGTTGCCGCATACGCCGTCGCGGACAAAATCGACATAGGTGTGATCTTCGTCGGTGGGCCAGTGCCGCTGGAAATCGTCCAGGAAATCAGGCCAGGCGGGAACCAGGTGGTGAACCTCGAAATAGCGCAACGGAAATGAGAAACCATGGTCGATGCCGACCAGCGTCGGCTTATCTTCGGAAAATTGTTCCGCCAGCCACTCGGCTATTCCCTTGCGAGTCCAGTATTTACGCGGGCTGGGCGGCGGTAAAACTTCCACCGGCTCCAGGGCCGGCTCCGCCGTATAGACGCGCAAGGCTTTGAGGCTGGACCTGCAGGTTTCCGCTCCGGAGTAATCGATACCGATATAGCGGGCGAAACGCCCTGAATTATTTTTCACCATAAGTTGCTCGGGTATAAAAAACGCTGATTGAAGCCGGGTTGGATTTAATAATGGCGGCATGCGTTGATGCGGTCATTATACCCGCAAGCAATTATCGTCATCTGTTTTCAACGGCTAGCGCCACTTTGCAGTGTTATTTTTCCTGCGGGAGGTATAACATGACCCAGCGCAAAGTTCCCGAAATTATCGCGGCGCGACCGGCATTGCCGCCCATCGCTTCCGCGCTGGACCCGATATTTTCACTGCGATGCGTGTATTGCGAGCAGGGCAGGTTTCGCTCGCAAACTGTCGTTTCAATGAGTTTTTTAATATTGCAGGCCGGCATATGATGAAAAACCTTGACGAGAGTAAACTCCCCGGCGTCCCTCAGTGGGTTTGTCTGCAATGCGGTTACAACATGATAGGCGAGATGCCCGACGTTTGCCCTTTTTGCGGGGCGCATCACGATCGCTTCATGGCCTGGGAGCAGGCTGAACAGACCTATCGCGTTACCAGCCATGCGGTGAACGATAGGGTCGTTCAGCTGCTTTCCGTACCCAAACTGGGGCTGGAACATGCCGCTTATCGCGTCGAAACCAATGATGGCGCGGTGTGGATCGATTCACCGTCGGCATACAACCGCGATCTGGAACCGGTTAAAGCCATTTTGTTTACCCACCACCATTTCATGGGCGCGTCCAACCAATACCGCCGTCTCTGGAATGCGGACGTGCGGCTGCATGATCTGGATGCCGGACACAGCCTGGCGGCATCGTTCGATGTCGATCAACGCTTTACCGGCGATTTCAGCGTCTACGGCATACAGGCCTTCCACATCGGCGGTCATACGCCCGGCTTCACCCTGTATATCCATCGGGACGTGCTGTTTATCTGCGACTACGTGTTTCCGGGCGATGACGGCATGCATTTCAATCCCTACGGTCCTGAGCAGGAAACTCGAAACAGGGCGCAACGGATCCATGAAATCGTAAAACACGCGCCGCTGAAAACCGTCTGCGGCTATAACTATGTCGCTCGCTTTTCAGATTGGCTGCCTTCATTCGAACGCCTTGTTCAACTGAGTTAAGGCCATGTCGTCTATCGCCGGAAAACAGCCGGAGGACAATCCTGAACCGGCCCCGCTTGTGGTTTATTACGATGGCGCCTGTCCGAAATGCCGACAGGATAGGGCTAATTACGAAAAGCTATTGGGACGGACGAGACAGAGCGAGGTGTGCTGGTTCGATATCACCGGTCAGGAGCAGCAATTGCGCGATTTGGGTATCGACCCTGTAAAAGCGTTAAGAGAATTGCATGTTCGCGACGCCGGCGGACGAATCGTTTCGGAGTTGGATGCCTATATTCTGTTAATGAATAAAGCGCCATTGCTGAAACCTGTCGCCTGGCTGATCGGCCTGCCGTTGATCCGTCCATGGTTGTCAAAACGTTATCATCGGCAGGTCAACAGCAGGTTACAGGGAAGCCGAGAATCAGGCAGGTGAACAGGTTCTTGTAACCAATCGAATACCGGTTAAAAATGTCGCCGATCCTATCGAAGAGAAGCTGCAACTTGTGTGTAGCGTTAATTTAATGGAAATCAATGGAGGCCTCATCATGAAGCTTTATTACAGTTCCGGCGCTTGTTCCTTATCGCCTCACATCGTCCTCGAAGAGAGCGGCTTTACCTATGAAACCGAGCGGGTCGATTTCGCCACCGGCAACACCGAGACCGGCGCCGATTACCGGACGATAAATCCCAGCGGCTATGTACCGGCGTTAATGCTCGACGACGGACAGATCCTGACCGAAGGTCCGGCCATCGTCCAGTATCTCGCCGACCGCGTACCGGAAAAACGCCTCGCGCCGTCTGCAGGCAGCATGGAACGCTACCGGCTGCAGGAATGGCTCAATTTCATCTCCACCGAGCTGCACAAGGGTTTCGGCGCGCTGTTCAATCCGCAGGCGCCTGATGCCTGGAAAAATATCGTCAAGGCGCAGCTGGCCCGGCGTTTCGATCATGTGAGCAACCGTCTTGACGGCAAGGTCTGGCTGATGGGCGACGACTTCACCGTGGCCGACGCCTATCTGTTCACGGTGTTGGGTTGGGGTCAATATGTCGCTGTCGATCTTGCTCCCTGGCCTAACCTTGTTGATTACCAGGGGCGTGTCGCTTCCCGTCCCGCAGTACAGGCTGTGCTTAATGCGGAAGGGCTGACCGGGTAACTATTCTCATATTCTGCCGGCGTGGGCGGTATGCCTGCGCCGGGCATAGATACAGTTATAAGCCCGGTGACCTCTGCATCAATCGGGAGCAATTATTTGAAATTAAAAATATTTATATTAATGCTGAAGGAATATAATCATAATTATTCTATCAGCATTAGATACCAATCTGGTGGAAATTGAGAGGGGTTTGATGATGCAGAGGCTTATTGCGGCGGCAATCGTACTATTACCACTGATGATCATTGATGCTAACGCCGAAGAAATCGGCTGTGTCACAACAGCGTGGAAATTTTGGGGGGCAAATCACAAGGTATGTGTCGACGCATTCGACGACCCCAGGATTCCCGGTGTGGTCTGCCATATTAGCCAAGCCCGAACCGGTGGCATATCCGGTGCGATCGGTTTAGCCGAAGATCCATCGCAGTTTTCGATCGCATGCAGACAAACTGGGTCAATTAGACTACCGGCCGATCTCCCCCACGAAGAAAATGTGTTCAGCGAGGATACTTCAATATTTTTCAAGGAAACTCGCGTTACGCGCATGTTGGATACAAAAAGGAACACACTGATCTATGTTGCTGTCAGCAGGAAGCTGATCAACGGAGCCCCTGCGAACAGTATCTCCACGGTGCCGCTTATGCCATGGGGGCAGCCCTAATTCAGGAAATGTGGCGAAAAAAGTAAATGTGAGCTAATGTTCCCCTTTACTCGTTTGATGCATATGCGGATCGAGCTGTTTCTTCTCGTTCTGCGTGGATAATCGTAGCATCAGCCATGGTTTCTCATTTTAGAAACAGGCTTTTCTGTTCCAAAATCCTGTGATTGCGTTCATGATGACCACTGTCAGTTGATGTGTTTCCTAAATAAAATGGGTGTCCTGTTGTTTCGTTAAAGGGGGTGCGAATTACTATTGGCTTGATATTAGAACGTATTAACTGCCGTTCGCACCTGTCATTTTAGATGCGAACGGCTCAAATATTAAATGCTTCGCTCAATAATTTCCGACATAATCCATTTTCCCTAGCTCAACGCCGTTATGCCGCAGAATAGCGTAGGCAATAGTGATGTGGAAATATAAATTGGGCAGTACAAAATCCAACAAATAAGCCTGGCCTAAAAAATGGGCTTCTCTGGTTCCAAACTTCAGGGAAATCCCGCGTTCTTCGCTGTCATCAATTTGCGCGGCGGTGACGCTTTGGATAAACGCCACAGTTTTGCCAATACGCGCCTGCAATTCAGGAAAGGTGGTTTCGTTATCTTCATAACCGGGCACTTCAATTCCAGCAAGCCGCGCTGCACAGCCTTTGACCAAATCAGTGGCAATTTGCACTTGTCTGCTCAATGGATACATATCTGGAGCTAAACGCGCGTTGATAAAAACAGATGGATCTATTTTTTTGGCTTCGGCATGAGCGGCGGCTTTATCAAATATCGCTGATAAGTTACCTAACATACGGACAAAAACAGGAATTGAGGCCGGGTACATGGTTAATGACATGGTTTTCTCCAATGATTAATGGTGTTTGATTGTTTTTTTACAAGGTGTAGCTTCCTGCCTGGAACAGAAAGCCAATCAAAGTGTCTCGCATGTAAGCGAGACCACAGATTTAAACAGCCACCTTTTAAAAGGCAGCAGCAAATTCTTTGGCAAATTCGGTCAGTTTTACTTTGCCCAATGCGGGTCTGTTCAGATAATAATCCTCGTAAAACGCTCCATTGTGCATATTTGCCTGCATCTCTGCCAACCAGGCGACAATGGTTTTATTCATTCCCATCGATTCGTAGCGGCTTTGCAATTCTTCATCAGTAATCAGTATCCATTGTAAATCGGGCTGTCCTATAGCAGCACCTAAAGTACTTGCCACTTCGTTGCAGGTTAATTCTTCACTTGCCACATAGCGCACTTTGTTGCCCGTCTGTGGCGTGGTTAGTTCTTCGGCAATGGCTGTGGCAATATCGATTGGCGATACCCAGGGAATGATATCATCAGCGCCGTAATTGGATGACATTACGCCCGTCGCTTTTATTACCCCTGAAAAGGTGAATAAATTGTAGTAGAAACCAACAGGGCGCATGAAAGTGATGGCAACCTCCTGCAAATTGCTCAAGATACTTTCTGCCTGACGATGAAAAAGAATGAACCCGGTACCCTGGTCTAAATGAGCGCCCACGCTACTTAAATGAACCACCCGTTTTACACCTGATTGCTGAATGGCTTGTACATAGTTATTGCTAATATTGAGAAAATCTGATTTTATGTCGAGATTCGGGTCGAAGAGATTTGGCGGTGGCAACATCGTGTAAACGGCATCTGCACCCGTAAACGTTTTCGTAAGAAAATTTACATCTTCTATTGTGCCGATGGCTGCGCTTGCACCCAATGCTTCAATGTCTTTTTCTTTTTCGGGGTCGCTGCTTATTACCGTGACCTGATGTCCTTGTTGCAGCAACGCTTGTGTGAGTGGCTTGCTGATGTGTCCTAACGAACCTGTAACTATAACTTTCATATTTTCTCCAATGATCACTCGTTATTTGATTGATTTTTACGGAGTAAACCAGCTTCCCGCTTAGAGCGGGAAGCTGCTAAACGTTGTCACAACGCTTTTTCAAACAGCGATCATACCGCCATCGACATACAAATCCACACCAGCCACATAGCTGCTATCGGAAGAAGCCAGGAACAGCACGGCTTGGGCGATTTCTTCTGGCTGACCAAAACGCCCTAAAGGCACTTGCGTGGTTACGGTTGTGCCGAACTCATCTATCTGCTGTTCCGACCAGCCTACTGTGTCAAAGATCGGCGTTGCAATTGGACCCGGGCTGACCACGTTGACGCGGATTTTGCGAGCCTTTAACTCAGCCGTCCAGGTGCGGGCAAAGGATCGCACTGCGGCTTTGGTCGCGGAATACACGCCAAAGCCTTCAAAACCCGTTGTGTTTGCGATTGACGAGTTAAGGATGATTGAACCGCCGTCCACCAAAAGCGGCAAGGCTTTTTGCACAGTAAACAGCAAGCCTTTGACGTTAATGTCAAAAACTTTGTCGAAATGTTCTTCCGTCACCATGCCGACGGGAGCTAATTCGACAATCCCCGCATTGGCGAACACAATGTCAAGATGTCCAAATTTGGCTTTAATTTCGGCATAAAGCTTGTCAAGGTCAGCCAGTTTTGACACGTCACCGTGAACGCCAACCGTATTGCCACCGATTTCAGCCACCGCAGCATCAAGCTCAGCCTGCCTGCGGCCCGTAATAACCACTGTCGCTCCTTCATTGGCAAATAATTTGGCTGTTGCCAAGCCGATACCGCTGTTGCCGCCAGTAATAACGGCGATTTTTCCAGAAAGCTTGCTCATAACTAACTCCTCCAGGTTAAAGGTTGGATTGCCTGAATTAACTTAATAATTCATTTGTGCGGAAGTATGGAACTATCAGGATATACTGTCAAGTGTGATATCCTGTTGTCATGAGAGTCCTTTATCATCCTCCTGTAGAAGAAATCACCGTCGAAGGCATCCTGCATGCCTTTTCCGACCCAGTGCGTATAGAAATATACGTCAATCTGGCCACTGCGGAATGCGCCAGGAACTGTTCGGCTTTTTTAAACATCCAAAAGCGGACGCTGCCAAAATCGACGTTATCCCAGCACTTCCGTATCTTGCGTGAAGCAGGGTTAATCCGTAGCGAGCGCAAGGGTGTCGAGCTTATCAACTCAACACGTTGTGCTGAATTAAAAGATCGTTTTGGTCCCATGATCCTGTCAATTGTCGAGGCTTATTCGAAACAGCAGAATGATCCTGCCCAAACTTCACAGACACTCTGCCAGGAAAGTAATCTTCAAACCTGATGACTCCTCTGAGCACAGCAGGGCAGGAAACGAATCAATCCAAACCCGGGCGCAACACCGTTATTCGTCGCTGTTCAAAGCGCGGGCGTTAGAGCGGGCAAAACGCGATTGTGTCCCCAAAGCGACCAAAGACCTCGGCACTGCGACTGCCATGCTCTGTTGCTACCGGTTGCAAACTGACCAGGGGACGGAGCCGGTTTTTGCCGGGAGTTCAGCTTCGTTTTTGGGCTTGCCACGCTTCGCCGGTTCCCTGGCCTGTATCCGCTGCCGAGTGCTTTGCCGGAAACGGTAGGATTCATTGCCGGTTTCGATGATGTGGCAATGGAGGGTCAGCCTGTCCAATAACGCAGTGGTCATCCTGGCGTCGCCGAATACGCTGGACCATTCGGCAAAGGTCAGATTGGTGGTGGTCATCATGCCGGTTCGCTCGTATAGCCACCCTCATAGCCGCATTTTTGCAATTCCTCCAGTAATTTCAGCGCGGCTCGACTTTCGCGCCTGGGACGGTAGCTATCGGCTATCAGGGCTTGTTTGAATGATCCTCGTAAGGGGTGTCAGCTTGGTCGGCATCGAACGCGCTGATACGCCGGTTCGCTGCCATCAGGCATTCTCAGCCATTTTTGACGGTATTGCGGGAGAGACTGGTACGTTTGGAAATGTCGTTAATCGACAGCTTGTCGCGGAAATACATCCGCCGGATTTTGGCATACAGGATCATGGTTATCACCCTCCTGGGCTCCTGTCTGTTTCAGGACAGGAAAGGGTAATAACCCTGGTCAGGTTTCGTCCAGAATTACCCCCCTGCATGGTCGGTTTTCAACCGGCGTCAGCGTAGTTAGATTGCTCGCTTAAGATCATATTCATTCGGTCTGGCCCAATTGACCCCAAGGGGGGTATCCGTATTTAGCGGTTGATAGCTACCGTCAGACGCTTTGCGTCTGCATGTCATAAAACAGCATTTTATGGTTGAATCCCTTCTTATGTAAGCGTATAGTTAATCCGTAGTCTACGGTTGATAACGGAGAAATACCCATGAGACCTTCTGATGCGCTTGACATGAACCGAGCCGCTGTACGCGAAGCAACAAGCCGTTTTCGCACTGCCAACCCTCGCATCTTCGGGTCGGTGCTGCACGGCACCGATAAGGACGGTAGCGATCTGGATTTATTGGTGGATGCGCTGCCTGGCGCGACGCTGTTCGATCTGGGGGGGCTCCAGTTGGAATTGGAAGACCTGCTCGGCGTCCACGTTGACTTGTTGACGCCCGGCGATCTTCCGCGAAAATTCAGAGACAACGTGCTAGCAGAGGCAAAACCTGTATGAATGAGAATCGCCTTCCCGATTACCTTGAACATATCCAGCTGGCTGCATCCGATGCCTGCGTATTCGTTGAGGGTTTAAGCAAGGACGACTTCCTTGATGACAAACGCACCCAGCAGGCGGTCATCATGAGCCTTATCATCATTGGCGAGGCAGCTACGAAATTATTGCAGCAGTACGAAAGCTTTCTCGACCAACACCCAGATGTACCGTGGCGCATCATGAAGGGCATGCGTAACCGCATTGCACATGGCTATTTTGACATCAACCTGGATGTGGTTTGGGATACAGTACAGTCAGCGTTGCCTCAGTTACTTGAACAACTGCCCGCGATTCGTGAAGCCGCAGAGGACGATGATCGTAATGACTGCAGGATGCAACCATGAATGTAAAAACAAAAGCTATGATCACAAATCCATTATTTATGGCGTTGATACTGTTAAGCGTTTGGTTGATTTATGTCAATACAGCTAAAGAGACTCGAACAATTGGGGTGTTCGATGCGACAAAAGCTACCATGATGTTGACTCCAGACGCTTTCGGTTGTGTTGTTGCTACCGGGCCGGATGAAAAACCGCTCAGGATTGAAGTAAAACCCGGCGAAGACATATTGATTCCTGCTGGATCAACCCTTACCGGAGAATGTTTCAGGAACGTCGAAAACACTAAAGTAAAGGATATTGTAGAATGAAAACATCCCAAGCTGTTATTATGTTCACACTTACCGCAATATTCTATTCATACAATTTTAGGTCAGACGTACAGGTAACTGACATCAAAATGTCGGATGCAAAACTCTATCAAAGTAATCTAGTTCGTGCGATTCAGCTGTGCGCTAGCCATCAAGATGACGATTGCAGGCACTTAACGAACAATTAGCGAAACAGGTGCCCGCAAACATCCTGAATTTACCGTGCTACGCGATAACATCGCTTGAAGAAAACGAGCACGACTATCACATCAGCGCCGAGTCGATTAATTCGCCTACAGGTTGTTCGTATTGCCAATCGACCAACCTGGTCGGCTTTGGCCGGCGCGAACAGTTAGTAAAGGATTTACCGATGCACGGACGGCGCGTAGGGCTATATATCAGCACGCGCCGCATGAAGTGCCGAGGTTGTAATAAAACATTCAGCGAGACGTTGCCGGAAGTAGACGCGCAACGTGCAATGACGCAACGTCTGGTGGTGTGGATAGGCAAGCAGGCGGTAAAACGCACCTTCGCCAGCATCGCGGAGGAAGTAGGTGTCGTCGAAGGAACTGTGCGCGCAATTTTCCGCGACTATGTGGCCGCGCTGGAAGATCAATTCCGGTTTGAGACACCTAAATGGATGGGCATCGACGAAATCCACCTGATCAAGCCGCGTTGCGTGATCTCCAATGTGCATAACAACACTATCGTCAACCTGCTGCCGAACCGGGACAAAAAAACGGTCATACATTACCTCTATCACTTGGACAATAAAGAAGAGGTGCAGTACGTGGCAATGGACATGTGGGCACCGTACCGCGATGCCGTGACCGAGGTTCTTCCCAGCGCGCAGATCATCATCGACAAGTTCCACGTTGTAAAGATGGCCAACGAGGCCTTGGAGAAGGTGCGTAAATCACTGCGCGAGCAGCTCACGCCGAAGCAACGCCGGGGGCTGATGCATGACCGCTTTGTATTGTTCAAACATCAGCGCGATCTCACCGATAAGGAGCATTTGCTGATGGATGGCTGGACGGCGAACTATCCCAACCTCGGGCGCGCCTATGCGCTGAAAGAGGAGTTTTATGGCATCTATGATGCGGATAGCCCTCAAGAAGCGACGCGGCGCTATGAAGCCTGGAAGCAGTCGATGACACAGGAAGATTCAGAGGCTTTTGCCGATCTGACACGCGCCTGGTCAAACTGGAATTTGTGGATACTCGGTTACTTCGATCATCCGGTTACGAATGCTTATACCGAATCGCTGAACAGCCTGATACGCGTGATGAACCGACTGGGCAGGGGCTATAGCTTTGAGGCCTTGCGCGCCAAGATTCTGTTTGCCGAAGGCGCGCATAAACACAAAAACAGCCGACCGAAGTTCGAGCGTAAAGCCCGAGAGACAAAGACTGTTATACCTGATGATGCCTGCGGTTGTGGTCTACCCGACTTTGCAGTATCAGCGCCTAAACCGTATATTCCGAAAGAGTCATCAACACAACAGCCCCGGAACTATGGCGTTGACATATCAACACTCACGGCGCTGATCGAGGCCGGTGATATTTGAGGGGCTATCAACCGCTAAATACGGATACCCGTAAAAGGTAACCCGACACACCTTGTTTCATGCAGGGTATCTGAACGGTTACTAAATAAGTGCCATTCCAAGCTGCCCCCTTGAATCGAATGGGCTTGTCTAACCATGTTGTGAAACCAGCTTTTACAGCGGTTCCCTGGCTATTCATCAACCGGGAGGCATGAATATTTGCGTCGTCGAAGAACAGGTAACCTTGGCATTATTAATTGTTGAATTAGCTTTCACTATATTTGCTTGAGCTGATTCAATAATAGCATCACGCACTGCAACGGAACAGTCACCCTTTTCCGCTTTTACTGCAAATTCTTGCATTAAAGTTTGATTCATCTCTATTACCGCGTTTGCTTGTTTTACCTGAATATTTCCATATTCCACGGCAGCGACCTCATCTTGCATGACGCTGATGCCTTTTTTAACTATTGATACCTCATCCTGCGAAAGACTAACGAGGCCAGTTTTAAAACCCACCTTGACTCGGTCCATTTTCATGTTTTTAATTTCAAATACGATGCCGAAGTTAAACTTAAAAACAAGAGCTAAACTTAATTCTTGCTTGGTTCCGATTATGAATTCGAGCTTTTGCAGATATGACGACTCAGTAAACAGTGCGCAGTCATTTTTTTCAACCGAAAATGCAGAGTTCATTCCATAAGTTTTCGTATTAACATTTCCCCAGTTAGTGGTCTTCTGCACTCCAACACTCGTTTTTATTGTTTTACCCTGCACGTACGAATACGAATCACCCAGCGTATTGCTGTAATTATTACCATAAACGTAGGAAGAGTTATGTCCCGCCAATACTTTATCGGCGGAACCCGCACTAACCGATATACTATCAGTTTCGGATGTATCATTTGGCGCCGGGTAAACCACATTTGGCGGTAAATAAGGCGGATTATCGTTATCAGATGGCGTGGTATACTCAGCGCCATCCGGCGCCACAACCTCAGGTTTAAGCGACTGATACATTTGCCGGCCAGGCGGTTGGACGCCAATGCGGTACGCACCTAATTGCATCCCTTCCATCCGGTAGTTTAGCCGGTAAGCAGCCGCCTGCATCTGCCCGCCCGTTCCACTGCTGCCGTACGATGAATTGTCATCAGTAGAACGGGAACCCGTGTAAAAAGGCGATTTTTGACCAATATGTATCCAGCAATTGTCGCTGGATTTTAACAGCATATTTGTTTCATTTTTTTTGTCGCAGAAAGTCAACTCTTGACCAGCAGCAGTTAGTATGCGCGAGTTGAACTGATTGTCTTTATTCACCACGTTATGGCTTATTGAGTTTTGCAATGCCATTAAAATCACAGGCCGATCCGGATCGCCATTGATAAATGACAGCAGCACCTCGGTACCCTTGTGCAACGGGAAATGCATACCGTGACCGCTGCCGGCATACTGCGAGGATTTTCGTATCCACGCCGAGCTTTTGTTCGCCCCCTTGTCTGTGACGGCGAACGGCATTTTTACCTTGTACTCGCCTTTTTCGTTCAATTCGGCGTACTCACCGCTACCTTCGGCGTCGATAAACGCGGTCAGCGTGCCTTCGATTTTCGGCCATGGATGGCGGATTTCGGGGCGGAACTGCACATCCGAAAGTATCGCGCCGAATTCCGCCCGGTAAAAGTCTTCGCCGACGCTCTTTCCAGGCTTGCGCACCGGGTCCGGCAAGCTCAGCCCTTCCAGCAGCATGCCCGCCTGCGAACCGCTGTGTTTCACCCATGTCAGTAGGTAACCGCGGTTAAAATTTTTGCGGGGGTGCTCTTTGACCTCCACGAAATGTCCGCAACGCAGGCCGGTTGCCGTACTGCTCCCGGTATACTGCCGGCTGCGGCAATGGATTGCTTCCGCGCGCAAACGCGCGATGTTGGCGGCATGCTCATTGTTTTTCAGGTTTTCGCCGTAGACAAACACCTCACCAATACCCCTGGCGTCTACATCCACTGTGGCCTTGATGTCCAGCGCGGCGCGTTCATGATTGTAATCCATGACCGTAAGCTGGCGCGGTAAACAGCGGGTTTCACATTCCAGACTTTGCAGGCGCCGCCTGATTTGGCCAGAGGCGACTGAGCTGTCGGATGGTTGATAATGAAGCGGCAATGCTTCATCCAGGTGCGCCATGCGCGAGTTGCTGAAAACGATTTTTTCATGACCATCATTCTCTTCGTACCACCAGTAGTCGCCAAGGCGTTCGGCCCAACGCGCAATAAAATCGAAGTAGCTCTCCTTAAACTGGCAAACATAGTCCACCCATGGTTCCAGCGGCTGCTGCAACAAGCGCGACTCGAAATCGTCCGGTATAAGTCCGGCGCGCTCGGCAATGAGCCGGAAAATCTCTGTGCGGTTTTTGTTGATATAAACTTCCGAAAGATGGTATGTCGTCAAGCGCCACATCTTGGGCACCAGCACCGCGCGGTAGAATGTCCACCCGGTTACCTGATACGCATAACTGAAGTCCTGCACCAGTCCGTGATAGCGGGCGGCTTTGCCTCCGTGCACGCCGTCGCTCAGTGTAAACAGAGCGGGGCTGCCGATGATCAGGGTCTCGTCAACGTCTCCGTTGTTCGCTACTGCCAGCAACAGCTCGAAACGGTAAAGCGTCGATAAAGCCTCTTCGCCTTCGAAACGAACTACTTCAAATTGAATGTGGTTGTCTCCTTCGCTGCCGAAGGTAAAACGCCGGTCCAAACCGCTGAGTTGATTTGAGTCTGACATTTCTAACTTCCTTTGATTGTGGAGTGAATGTGTGTCGTTTTCAGTTGTATTGTCGCGCGGTAATACTACTGAAATTTTATAGTTGTAACGATTTGCGAGTGAAATCCGTCCGGCTCGCTAGCCGTTACAACCCGATTCAGATATCGCGTATCATGACGGTGAACTTCATTGGCGTAAATAAAATAACACCATACTGTTACAACCCCTTTACCTGTTCATCAGCATGATACGACGAACGCACCAGCGGCGCGCTGGCGACGTTTCCGAAGCCGATCTCTCTGGCATATTCCGCCAACTCGGTGAACTCATCGGGTGTGACGTAGCGAGATACGGGGAGATGGTCGCGGCTCGGCTGCAGGTATTGCCCCAGGGTCAGCATTGCGCAGTGGTGCTGTCTCAGGTCCTGTAGCGTGGCGCGCACTTCTTCCAGGGTTTCGCCGAGTCCCAGCATCAAACCCGATTTGGTTGGGATACCGGGGTGCGCGAGGTGAAACTGCTCCAGCAATCCCAGCGAGGTGGCGTAATCGGCGCCGGGGCGGGCTTGCGGGTATAAGCGCGGCACGGTTTCCAGGTTGTGATTGAAGACGTCCGGCAGGTTCGTAGCCAGCGTTTCCAGTGCCAGCGGGATACGCCCGCGAAAATCGGGAACCAGGATTTCGATGCGCGTAGTCGGGCTGGTGCGGCGGATGGCGGCGATGCAGGCGGCGAAATGGGCGCTGCCGCCGTCGCGGAGGTCGTCGCGGTTGACCGAGGTGATGACCACGTAACGCAGTTTCAATTCGGTTATGGCGGTCGCGAGCTGTTCCGGCTCCTGCGCGTCCAGCGCTTGCGGTTTGCCGTGCGCGACATCGCAGAACGGGCAGCGGCGCGTACACAGATCGCCCATGATCATGAATGTCGCCGTACCGCGACTGAAGCATTCGCCGAGGTTGGGGCAGGCCGCTTCTTCACAGACCGAGTGCAGTCCCTGCGCGCGCAGCACGCGTTTGACATGGAGCGTCGCGGCGTTGTCGCCGGCTTTCACGCGTATCCAGGCCGGTTTGCGCAGCAGGGTTTCGGGCTGTTCCACGCGCACCGGTATGCGCGAAAGCTTGTCGGCGTTGCGCTGATGCGTTTCCGGCGTATGGCGCGAGGGGGCGAGGAAAGGGCGAGGATCGTTCATGGGTTTATGCTATGAATTCCTGGTAGCCGAAAGCCTGTTGAATGTAGCCGATCATCGGCACGGCGGCTTCGAGCGGGTTGATGTCCACGCCCAGCGCGCACAGGCTGGTGACTTGCAGGCCTGCGTATCCGCAGGGGTTGATGCGGGCGAAAGGGGCCAGGTCGGGGTTCACGTTCAGGCTGAGACCATGATAGCAGCAGCCTTGTTTCACGCGCAGGCCCAGCGCGGCGATTTTTTGCCCGTCGACATAGACGCCGGGCGCATCCGCCCGCGCTTGCGCCGGTATTCCGTATTGGGCGAGCGTCGCAATGACTGCGTTTTCCAGTCCGCTGACCAGACGGCGGACGCCGATATCGAGACGGCGCAGATCGAACAGGGTGTAGGCGATCAGTTGGCCCATGCCATGATAGGTTACCTGCCCGCCGCGATCGCTTTGCATGACAGGAATATTGCCGCTGTCCAGTATATGTTCGGGCTTGCCGTTACGGCCCAGGGTGTAAACGCTCGGGTGCTCCAGCAACCAGAGTTCATCGATGGTAGACGGCGTGCGCTGTTCTGTGAAAGCGCTCATCGCGCGCC
The DNA here is from genome assembly GCF_009498235.1 of Candidatus Methylospira mobilis. Lineage (NCBI taxonomy): Bacteria > Pseudomonadati > Pseudomonadota > Gammaproteobacteria > Methylococcales > Methylococcaceae > Candidatus Methylospira > Candidatus Methylospira mobilis. Next base: position 4,292,433 of record NZ_CP044205.1, read on the forward strand.
AGGTTTCGCTGTAATCGCAGGTTCCCAACTTCTTCAGGCGCAATTGCATGATTACATCAGGAACCAGGTGGCGAGCGCCAGGAAAATGAAAAACCCCATGCTGTCGGTGATGGCGGTGAGCAGTACGCTGGTGCCGATGGCCGGGTCGAGATTGAGGTGGTTGCGGATCAGCGGTATGCTCAGCCCCATCAGCGCGGCGACCATCAGGTTGCAGAACATCGCCGCCGCCATGACCATGCCCAGTTCTTTGTCCTGGTAAATCCCAAAGGCGACCGCGCCGACCAGTGAGCCCCACAACAGGCCGTTGAAAGCGGCGACGCCCAGTTCTTTAAGTATCAGTTTGCGGATATTGCTGGGCGTGATCAGATCGAGCGCGAGCGAGCGGATAATCAGCGTGCTGGTCTGCGTGCCGGTATTGCCGCCGATGCCGGCGACGATAGGCATCAGCGACGCCAGCGCGACGATGTGTTCTATGGTGCCTTCGAACAGACCGATCACGCGTGTGCTGACGAAGGCGGTAATCAGGTTGATGCCGAGCCAGAACGAGCGGTTCCTGAGGCTTTTCCAGACGCTGGAAAACAGGTCTTCTTCTTCGAGCAGGCCGGCTTGATTCAGCATTTCATCGCTGGATTGCTGCCTGATGTGATCGAGTATGGCGTCGACTTTTACGCGCCCTTGCAGCCTGCCCTGTTCGTCGACAACGGGCGCGGTTAAAAGGTCGTAGCGCTCGAAGGCTCGCGCCGCGTCCGATGCGTCGTCCGCCAAATGAAAGCTGATTACGTCGCGCGACATGATTTCGGACACGAGCAGGTCGGGCTGATTGACCAGCAGACGCTTTAACGAGAGCGCTCCCTGGAGTATGTTTTGATGGTCGACGACGAACAGCTTGTCGGTATGTTCCGGCAGATTGCCGCGTCTTCTGAGATAGCGCAGCACGACACCCAGGGTGATGTCGTCCCGGATGGTCACCATGTTGAAATCCATCAGCGCGGCGACGGAGTTTTCTTCATGGGATAGCAGCGATTCCAGGCGCGCGCGGCTCTGGTCGTTCAGCGATTCCAGCAGTTCGTGCATGACCTCTTCCGGAAGGTCATGCGCCAGATAAGCGATTTCGTCGGTTTCGAGCTGCTCGGTGGCGGAGAGCAGTTCGTCCGTGTCCATGTCCGAGATCAGCGTTTCCCTGACCGCGTCGGATACGTCGAGCAGCACTTGCCCGTCCGCTTCCGATTTAACCATATTCCATACGGCTAAACGTTTTTCGAGCGGAAGCGCCTCCAGTATGTAGGCAATGTCGGCTGCATGCAGTTGATCGAGCTTGGCTTTGAGCGCGGCCCGATGACGTTGCAGCAGCAGGGACTCGATAAGCGGCGAATTGCGCGGTTTTTCCTGCTGACGCACTACCGTTTCTTCGAGTTTTTGCTTTTCGAGCAGCGCGACAACGTCGGCAAGATGCTGCTTGAGTATGTCTTCTGTCGGGGTATGGTGCGAATTTGCCATGATCACTATTGCCGGAAAAGCGCTGATTGTGCGGTTTTACTCATAAGTTTGTTTGTCGAGCTGTTGATTCATCAACAGGCGACACGCTGATTTTGAATAAATCAGGGCTTTCATCGCTCCGGACCCGGTAAAAACCAAAGCTGTCGGCTCGCGCGGTCTATTTCCCGGTTATGAGAAAAAGCGGAGCAAAACCTTGGCTTTAAAGACCTCGATGGTCCCTGCATTCTGACTTATAACGACATGATCACTGCCTCGCTGGCTGTCAGGTCGGTATAGATGGCGTCCAGTTGCGCCTGGCTCTGCGCCCTGACCGTAACGGTAATGGCCGCATAGCGATTGCCTTTGCTGGCGCGTATCGCCACAGCGTTTTCCCCCAGGTCGGGCGCATGGCGGCGGACTATGGCGACGACGATCTGATCCAGCTCGTCGCTGTAATGTCCGAACGCCTTGATCGGGAAGTCGCAGGGGAATTCCAGTAATGAGGCGCGCTGGTTCGTCATGCCGGATTATTTCGTAATAGCGCTTTATGATGTTGATAAAGCTCATTCATTCTGTCCCAAACAGCGCCGGGCCTGCCGTTGCCTACAGGCTGACCGTCCAGTTGCACTATAGGCAGTATTTCTCGCATCGCACTGGTTACCCAGACCTCTTCGGCCTGATGCAGTTCCTCGTTGCGAATGTCGCGCTCTTCGAGCGGCAGGGCGTTTTCTCGCGCGATTTCCACTACCAGATCGCGGGTGATGCCCGGCAGGATATCGTTGGTTTTCGGCGGCGTGATAATCGTGCCGTTCAACACCACGAACAGGTTGCTGGCAGCGCCTTCTATGGCGTAACCGTCCTTGATCAGTATGGCTTCGGCGCAGCCTTCGTCGACGGCCATCTGCCGCAATAAGATATTCGCCAGCAGGGTGATGGCTTTGATATGGCACCATTTCCAGCGTATGTCGTCCACGCTAAAGGCGCTGACCCCGGATGCGGGAATGGGGGCGATGGGAGTGCACATCGCGAAAACCGTGGGCGCTACCGGCGTCTTCGGAAAAGCGTGATCGCGTTTGGGAGCGACGCCGCGGGTAACCTGCAGGTAGACCGATTGATCCTCGGTGCCGACGATCAGTTTATCCAAAATGGATTTCCAGTCATCCCAGGCGAGAGGCGGCTGCATGCGGATGCCCGACAGACTGTTTTCCAGCCGGGTAAGATGTTCTTCCAGACGTAACGGGCGTCCGCCGTAAACCGGAATCACTTCATAGACACCGTCCCCGAACAGAAAGCCACGGTCCAGCACCGATACTTTGGCCTGATGCAGCGGAAGATACTCGCCGTTGAGGTACACAATTTGATTGTTGTCGGACATGATGCTGCCGCTATTTGAAGATGAGTCGCACAGAGTCGAACGTGCGTCTGAAAAAGCCGCCCTTCGCCACGGTTTTCATAGCCACCAGATCGGCCTGACCTGCCGTCTGATCATTGAAGGTGACTTTGACGCTGCCCAGTTTGTCGCCCTGATTTACCGGCGCGGTTACCATATTATTGACTTCCATGCCTGCCTTGAGCTTTTGGTACTGGCCTCGCGGAAAAGTGGTGTAGAAATCACGCGCCAAAGCCAGTTCCACGCTGCTGCTGTCGCCTTTCCATACGCGCGCTTCCGCCAGCTTTTCATTGCCCTTGTACAGCAATCGGGTTTCATAAAAGCGGAAACCGTAATTGAGTAAAGCCTCATTGGCGTTTGCCCGGTCGCTATCGCTCCTGGTACCCAGGACCACGGAAATCAATCGCATATTGTCGCGCAAGGCGGAAGTCACCAGGCAGTAGCCTGCGCCGTCGGTATGGCCGGTTTTGACGCCGTCCACCGTCGGATCGCGCCACAGCAGCCGGTTGCGGTTGGTCTGCTTGATGCCGTTGAATAAGAATTCCTTGATCGAGTGCCACTTGTAGTATTCGGGAAACTCCTCAATCAGCGCACGGGTCAGTATCGACAGATCGCGCGCGGTGGTGTAGTGGTCCGGCGCAGGCAGCCCCATGCTGTTTTTGTAATGGGTGTTGACCATGCCCAGACGCTCGGCGTTCTGATTCATCATTTGCACAAACACCGACTCGTCGCCCGCGACGTGCTCGGCCAGCGCGACGCTGGCGTCGTTGCCGGATTGTACGATCATGCCTTTGAGCAGGTTTTCGACCGAAATTCGCGCGCCGACTTCGGCAAACATCCGTGAACCTTCGGTATGCCAGGCTTTTGCGCTGACGGTTACCATGTCGTCCAGCTTCAGGTTGTCTTTGCCCAGCTCACGGAAAACCACATAAGCGGTCATGATTTTGGTGAGACTGGCGGGTTCCAGCCGCTGGTCGGCGTTATGTTCGACCAATGCCCGTCCGCTATTGTAGTCAACCAGGATGTGTGCGGCATCTCCCAGTTCGGGCGGCCCCGGTATTGGCGTCTGGTCTGCGGCCAGTCCGGTGTTCAGGAATGCGGATAGAACAAGAAACAATAAAGGGGCAAATAAGCGCATTTGACGGAGTCCCTCTCAGCATGAGCGATATGTGCCTCATTGTAGCACGCAGGCGCAATAATGCCCGCGTGTATGTCGGCGCATGACTATGCAATTTTGACGAGGACGGTCATGACGGCGTATTGGGTTATCGGACACCGGGCAGCAACCGGGACAGATGCTCCTGGCCAGGCCGGCATGCAAAGCGGAAGCGGTTACTTTTGTAAAGTAACAAACGACAGTTTGGTGATGCCCGACCGTTGGGCGCTGGCCATGACTTTGGCCACGGCATCGAATATCGCGGCGCGATCGGCTTGAAGCTGAATGCTGATTTCGGGATCTTTATTCAATAAGTTTTTTAATTCTGTTTCCAGCGTTTCCAGTGGCACCAGCCTGTCGTCGAGCAGCGGTTCGCCGGCTGCATTGATGCTGAGGATGGCGACATGTTTATCCGGAGCCGGTTCGGTTTGTTCGGTTTTGGGCAGTTTGACACGGACGACCTGGGTCAGGAGCGGTGCGGTCACCATGAAAACGACGAGCAGAACCATCATTACGTCCACCAGGGGGGTAACGTTGATTTCACTCATTTCACCGCCGTTGTCGTCGTCATTCGCTGTGTGCATGGCCATGTTCGTCCACCGTTTGTGCGATTAAATGATCCTGAATGGTCGTGTGCAGAAAGTCGCTGGCGAAATGATCCAGTATGGCGACATTGCGGCGATTCTGTCTTAGAAAAAAATTGTAGGCGATGACGGCGGGAACCGCCACGGCAATGCCGATTGCTGTGGCTATCAGCGCTTCTCCGATAGGGCCGGCCACGACTTCCAGACTGGCGGAACCCTTGGTGCTGATATCCTCCAGTGCGTACATGATGCCCCAGACCGTACCGAACAAACCGATGAACGGCGCGGTGCTGCCGATGCTGGCCAGCCAGCCTAGCCCCGATTCCATTCGCGCCTTTTCCTTCAGTATCTGTTGGCGCATCGCACGTTCCAGCAGGTTGTGCCAGGCTTCGTGCTTGTCGGCGCGGATGGCCAATTGAACCTTGGCGTGCGCAAGCGTTTTCATACCCGCCTGATGGACTCTGGCGATCTGGGCCTTGCCAGAGTCTGCCGGATGCGGCTCATAGCCATATTCAGCGTTATCCTTGAAGTTTGTTAAAAAAGCGTGGTTGCGCAGTTTGTTGAAAATGATTTCTCCGCCCTTGAAAAGAATCACGCTCCAGGTCAGCAGTGAAAAACCGCCAAGCATGAACAGGGTAGCGTCGACGACGATGGTTTCTGATAGTTCCAAAATGAATCTCCTCTTGCTTGATTAACGGGTTCTTTAGTGGAAGTCCAGTTGGAATTTAATCGGAACGGTGACCCAACTGGCTTGAGGGATATCGCCGCGTTTTGCCGGCACGAAGCGCCATTTTTTTACCGCGCTTAACGCCGACTCATCCAGCAGCTCGTGACCGCTGCTTTGCTGCACCGACAATTCGCCGCACTCGCCGTCGGCGGAGACGTACACGCGAAGCAATACCAGGCCTTCCCAATGCTGGCTGCGCGCCAGTGAGGGATAGACCGGTTTCGGGTTGTTCAGATAAGCTGCGTTGGCGCTGGCCGGAGTGAGAGGACTGTTATGCGGTGCGGCTGCATGAGCATGCACCGGAGCGGGAGGAGCGGCCGGCGCAGGCGAAGCTTCCTGAACAGTTTCGGGCTCTTCCTTTTTTTGTTCTAACTGTTTGACTTCGGATTCCTTATGCACCGGTTTGGGCTTGGGTTTTTTCACGGGGTTGGGAACAGGTTTCTTGACGTCCCTGGGCGGAACCGGCTGTGGCGGCGTAATGGGTTGAGCCATTGCCGGAGCGGCGGGCGCGGACAAGGCGATATCGATCATGGCGAGCGGCGCGGCTTCGGTGAGCGGTGGCAAGGGTGGCGGACGATGCGTATACCAGATCCAAAGCAATCCGTGCAACGCCAACGCCAGCAGGGAGGCGGCGGCAATCGCAAACGACCGCTGCCATGTCTGAGGGATATCAGATCCCGTCAACGGTACTTCGGCGCCTTTGTACTGCTGGCTCGTTGGAAAAAAGTACATTTTCATCGTTCCGGTTCAGCGTCCTGGTTTCTGGATGAGTTCAGGGTGTGGGGCAAGGCAGGTTTGCCGCCTATAACTTCAGCCTGACCCTTATTTACCATCCAGTTTTGTCTTGGCGTCGTCCGCCGTGGTCTTGATCTTCGCCACTTCGTCACGGAAGCGTTCCTGCTCCGCATTGGCGAATTTGACGATAATCGCATTGTCCGCATTGGCCTCCTTGACGATACAATCAATGTAGGCTTGAGCCTGCGGTTGCCACTCCCTGATTTGTTTCAAGCTGCGGTTATAAGCGTCGACACCGCTGGCATCGACTGCAGGCGCGGCGGGTATCGTTCCGCAGCCGGGCGCCGTCCATTTTCCATTCGCCAGCGTGCCGGCGTTGGCGTTCAGTATTGCGCTCAGCGTTGCGAGCGTGGCAATAACAGTTCGTATTCGCATGATTTGCTCCTCGGACAAGTTAAAAAATAGGTAACTATCCTGCTGCCGGCTCCAGGTAAGGCTGTCGAGACACGCGGAAGCGCGTGTCGGTAGATCAACTGCGCAGTGAATCCATCCCTGGAGGCTCAACTGCGGCATCCTCGCCGCGGACGGCCTCGCCAGCCTTACCCGTTGCCCCTGATGATGCTGAGTTAAAATCGGCTCTATCTTGAATAAGACGTTTAACAACGCTCCATACCGTATAGCCGGAGACTATTTTTTGCTGAGGCCTCCGGCTTACCGTTTGTTTGTTAACGCGCGAGGGCAAATGGAATGAACCCCGGCAAACGCGTTCCAGACTGCGCAGCGAACGTATCGTCAGGGATATCATGCTTTCGGCAACGCTGTGTCGATCCCTGCCACGACCGGCTTGGAGGTCTTGCGGGACGATTTACGGCGCTTGCCTTTGCATTGTAGGGCGAGCGTGGCCGGTTGCTCGAAAAAGCGGTGTTCTATCTTGTCGACACAACCGGTATCGGACTTCATGCGGGATTCTGCAACCTGTTGCGTCAATGCTTCGAGACACAGTTTCGCTTCGCCCAGCAGTTTCTCGATATATTCGAAATGGACTTGAAAATAAAGCGCTGAGGGAAACGCGGGTTCATTTCCATCCGCCTCGTTGGCGGGTTGCGTTCCGTTCAAACCAGCCTTCAGACTGGGTTCAGGGCTTGCGTGTTCTAGCCTCATGATAATTCCTTATATTAAATTATTAGCGTTTCATGTCGCGGGTAACGCGAAAATCAATCTCTTCCTACAAGGAAGACGTTTGAAGGCTCTAAATACCGTAACGCGTAATCAAAATTTTTCGATCGGCGAGCAAGGCCGGGTTTGACGTCCGTTCAGTACAGCCATGCCTGAATCTCCGGTTGCGTTTGCGGCGGCGCTTTCAGTAACGGCAGTAGAAAGTACGCTTACTGCAGTAAATCCGATGCCGTATCGGGGCATTGCACGCGCAAGGTGCGAAACTGATGCAGACGGCTGCGAGCGTCCAGATAAATGTGATGGGGGTCGTGCTCCGAAAGCGCCATGTCGATTGCAATGGGCGGTTGACGGCTTATTGTTGTTGTGTTGGCTTGCTTTTGCGCTCAACTGTTAAGAAGGCGAAGCAATATAAATGCTATTGCTATATGGTCTGACTGCTCCCGCTTCTTGAGGAAGCGCCATGTGTCGCGGTGAGTGATATGGCGCACTTCGTGTGTCATATCACTTAAAGTTGATGCCGTTGTCCGAACGGCTAAAAAACACGCGCACAAATGCGCAGATCTTCGCCAAGCCCCGGTTAAAACGCCTGCATGCATCCGGCAAATTTTTTCAAATTTTTACATTTCCCAGTACGGGGTTGTTTTCGCGCTTTCGTCATAACAATGGATGGAGGAATCTCCATAAATAACTGGTATGAGACTGAATCGTAACGTCATTGGGGCAGCGCCTGTTTCTGATTGAGTTTCAAACAATTAACAGGCCGTAAGGCCGGACAGACGAAGCGATCATCTGCGCTGATGAAAGGAAATAAATGAAAACCATAAAAAGCTTGAAATCTCCAGAGGGAAATTTCTTTACCCGAAACAGTCTGGTGCTGGCTATCGCCATGGCGATTTCGATTCCAGCTACCCCGGTCAATGCGGCGTCTCCGGCGCAGGCCGGCGCGGCCAACGCGGTGCCGTTCGATATCCCGGCGCAGAATCTGTCGTCGGCTCTGGCGGCCTACAACGCGCAAAGCCATGTGCAGGTGCAGTTCGACAGCGGTCTTGTCCAGGGCTTGCGCAGCACGCCATTGAAAGGCAGTTATACGCCTGCGCAGGCGCTGCAGCACCTGTTGACCGCAACCGGCCTTCAATCGCGTTTTACCGGAGCAGGCACGGCAACGCTGGCGGGCAAGTCCGCCGGCGTTGCGGCAGCAGGCGGCGCCGATACGCTTGGCACGGTCACAGTCAGCGCTGCTGCCACCGCCGGCAACACGTTTGATGCGCCCGAGGATCGTATCCATTACGCCTTGCCCGACGCCAGCACGGCCATGAAGACCGACACGCCGATCATGGAAACGCCGGCATCGATACAGGTGGTGCCGCGCGCGGTGATGGACGACCAGCAGGTGATCAGTGTCGAGGATGCGCTGAAAAACGTTGCCGGCGTGCAGATGGATACGGGCAGTTTTTACGTCAACACGCTGATCCGCGGCTTCGACGTGAATAGCGGCACCTACCGCAACGGGTTGCTGGACCAGAATATCGCCAACCTCGAAACCGCCAATTTATCGAGCATCGAAGTCGTCAAGGGAGCGATGTCGACGCTTTACGGCCGCATGAACGCCGGCGGTATGATCGACCTGATCACCAAGCGCCCGGAAGAGCAGGCGCGCTACTCGCTGCAGCAGCAATTCGGCTCCTATTCGCTGTACCGCACCACGCTCGATGCGACCGGGCCGATACTGGAAGACAAATCCTTGCTGTACCGGCTCAATTTCGCCTACAAGGCCAACAATTCGTTCCGCGATTATGTCAATGCCGACCATATCTTCGTGAATCCGTCCATTACCTGGAAACCGACCGACTCGTTCGACCTCAACGCCAACATGGAGTACCAGCATGACAACTGGATATTCGACAGCGGTCTGGTAGCTTATAAAGGAGCTATCATTAAATTGCCGCTCAGCAGTTACTTGGGCGACGGCACCGCGCTGCAATCGCAGCCCAATGTGCAGGACCGTAAGCTGGCCGCCTACGACTGGAACTACCGTTTCAACGACGATTGGAAACTGACCAACCGTTTCATGTACAGCAATGTTATTCAGCAAAATAACATATTCAACGGCCTTTCCATGCTGAACGCCAACACGCTGCAAATGGGCTTGGGATATGGCAATACCTACTATCTGACCACTTACACCACCAACTTGGATTTGACCGGTAAATTCGATACCGGTTTCATCAATCACAGCGTGCTGCTCGGCTTCGATTATTACTACTACACGAATAATCAGACGCCTTCGCATCAGGGGCCGGTGCCGTCGATACTGCCAAACGTCAATATTTACGCGCCCTACCAGACCAATCCGCTGAATCTTGCCGCCGCTCCGGTCAACTACAGTTATCAGCTGGTCAATAAATGGGACGGATTATATTTCCAGGATCAGATGAAGCTATGGGATCAGTTGCACATTCTGTTCGGCGGACGCTGGGATTGGGCGGATTACGGCAGCGCATCGGGCGGCGGAAAACCGCTCAGCGCCTTCAGTGTTCCGACCATCCATACCAATGCATTCAAGCCGCGCGCCGGCATCCTGTATCAGCCGTGGGACTGGGGCTCTGCCTATTTCAACTACACCGAATCCTTCGGGCTCAACAACGGCATTTCCATCACCGGCCAGCCCTTCGCGCCGCAAACGGCGGTTCAGTATGAGTTCGGCGTCAAGACCGAGTTCTTCGATAAACGGCTGTTGACGACCCTGGCGCTGTACAGCATTACCCAGAATAATCTGCTGCAACCGAATCCTGCCAACTCGGCGTTTAGTATTGCGATAGGGCAGGCGCGCAGCAAAGGCCTGGAACTGCAAACGCAGGGCCAGGTTACCAAAAATATCAGCCTGATCGGCGGCTATAGTTACGATGCCGCGAAAATCATCCAGGCTACCGACGGCACCCAGGGCAATATGCTGCCGAACGTACCGCTCAACTCGGGCAATCTCTGGACCAAGTATGCATTCGACGACGACGTTTTGCCGGGCGTCAGTCTGGGTACCGGCGTCTATCTGGCAGGTCCGCGCGCCGGCGATACGATCAACTCGTTCCAATTGCCGGGCTATGCGCGCTGGGATGCCAGCGCCACCTACAGTTTCGAGCAGTTCGGCGGCAAGATCACCACGCAGTTGAATGTTTATAACATACTGAACCAGATGTATTACACGAATACGCAGAATAGCGCGGTACATATTGTTCCAGGCATACCGTTGACTTTGCTGGGATCGGTGAAGGTGGAATTTTAAGCGTAGCGCTGATGTTAATAAGGCCTTTGCAGGACGCCGCCTTGCCCGCCCGTCAATGTCTATCTGCGTCAGGTCATAACGATTCAGCTTCACCAAGCATGACTTGCAAAAGAGTTCCGGGTCAGACCGGCGAGACCGTTTGCGACACGGATGCCGCAACCGCGCTCCCATGGGCGGGTTTACAGCGCGGTTGACTTTCCGGCACGCTTGCGCTTGTCTCGCTAACCCGACTCGCAGACCCGGTGCCGGTTGGCTGTGTAGTTACATTTATTTACGTCATTAGGAAAAACAGATAAACGTAGCGCATCGTTGATCAACGATGCGCTACGTTCTCAGCTCCACCCCGCCTGCCTTTCGCTGCCCTGCGCCACCGATTACCGTCCGCTCGCTGCTACTGCTGTAATTGATTTTCTGTTTAGGTATGATATTTGCGTATAAACATGACAGGTTTATAGTTTATAGAGACTACCTCGATAGCAAGAGCCAAGCGTACAGCTCTATTTAGCAGATCATATCCTCTCTCATGGGTAATCATTTAATGCGAAACAGTATGGCAATGGTTATCGCCTTTTCGTTCTCCGCGCCATCGCTCGCCGTTCGCGCCGAATCGAATGCGAGCGAGAATCCTGCCTCGCCGACACGGCCGGAAACCGTAATGCAGTTCGATATACCGGCCCAGGATTTGCCGTCCGCGCTGGCCGCATTCAGCGCGCAGGGACACATACAAATACTGTATGAAGGCAGTATTGCCCAGGGGTTGCGCAGCGCGCCGTTAACGGGCGGCTATACGCCCGACAAAGCGATGCAACGGCTACTCGCGGCTACCGGCCTGCAGCCGCGCTTCACCGGCGCGGATACGGTCACGCTTGAATATAAGCCGATAACCAGGGTGGATACGATCGGCAAAGTCACGGTAAGCGCGAGCGACGCCGGCGGCACTGCGTTTGATCTACCGGAGGATCGCTTAAATTACGCGCTGCCCAACGCCAGCACCGCGACCAAAACCAACACGCCCATCATGGAAACTCCCGCTTCGATTCAAACCGTGCCGCGCGCCGTAATGGACGATCAGCAGGTGGTCAGAGTGGAAGATGCGCTGAAAAACGTCGCCGGCGTGCAAGGCGATACGGAGTATTACGTCAATGCGCTGATACGTGGTTTCAATATCAATAGCGCCACTTACCGGAACGGCTTGCTTGCCCAGAGCGTTTCAAGCCTGGAGACCGCAAATTTATCAAGAATAGAAGTTGTCAAAGGGGCGTTGTCGACGCTTTACGGCCGCATGAATGCGGGCGGTCTAATCGATTTGATCACCAAGCGGCCGGAAGAACTGGCGCATTATTCTCTGCAGCAGCAATTCGGCTCTTACTCGCTTTACCGCACCACGCTGGATGCGACCGGACCGCTAATGAAAGACAAATCGCTGCTGTACCGGCTGAACTTAGCCTATAAGGCCAATAACTCGTTTCGCGATTACGTCAGCGCGGATCATATCTTTGTAAATCCCTCCATTACCTGGCGCCCGAACGACGCGTTCGACTTCAACGCCAATATGGAATATCAGCATGATAACTGGATCAATGACAGCTACCTGGTCGCTTACAAAGGAGCCATATTGAAACTGCCGATCGGAAGCTATCTGGGCGACGGCACTGCCGCGCAATCCATTCCCAATACAGAGGACCGAAAACTGGCCGCTTACGACTGGAACTATCGTTTCAATGACGACTGGAAACTGACCAATCGCTTCATGTTCAGTAATGAGATTTACCAGAATCCCATTTTCAACGGTCTGGCGATGCTGAACGCCAGCACGCTGCAAATGGGTCTGGGCTACGGCAATCTCTACTATAACAATACCTTTACCACGAATTTGGATTTAACCGGTCAGTTCGACACCGGATTCATGCATCACAGCATCTTGTTCGGTTTCGATTATTACAACTATTCGAGCAATAGCACCCCGTCCCATCAGGGGCCAGTGCCGTCCATTCTTCCGAACGTCTATATTTACGCGCCTTATCAAACCAATCCGCTGAATCTTGCCGCCGCTCCGGTTAACTTCAGTTACAAGCAAATCAGCAAGTGGGATGGGCTATATCTCCAGGATCAGATTATATTGTGGGACGATGTACACGTTCTATTGGGAGGACGCTGGGACTGGGCTGCGTATGGCAGCGCAGCGGGCGGAGGAAAAGCGCTCAATACCTTCAGCGTCCCGACCGTCAGCAGCAATACCTTCAAGCCGCGAGCGGGACTGTTATACCAGCCCTGGGATTGGGGATCGGCCTATTTCAACTACACGGAATCTTTTGGGCTGAACAACGGCATTTCCACTACCGGTCAGGCGTTCGCGCCGCAAACGGCTGTTCAGTATGAATTCGGCGTAAAAACCGAGATTTTCGATAAGCGGCTGTTGACGACCCTGGCGCTGTACAGCATCACTCAGAACAACCTGCTGGAGCCGGATCCCCGCAACCCGCTTTTCAGCATCGCCGTAGGACAGGCGCGCAGCAAAGGCGTGGAATTCCAGACGCAGGGCGAGGTTACCAAAAATATAAGCCTGATCGGAGGGTATAGTTACGACGTGGCGAAAATCACCCAGGCCACCGACGGCACCCAAGGCAACATGCTGCCCAACGTAGCGCTGAATTCCGGTAGCTTGTGGACCAAGTATCAGTTCGACAACGATGTGCTGCCGGGTTTGAGTCTGGGGACCGGCGTGTATCTGCAAGGACCGCGAGCGGGCGATACCGCCAATACTATCCAGCTGCCGGGCTATGCGCGCTGGGACGCCAGCGCTACCTACAGCTTCGAACAGTTCGGCGGCAAGATCACCACCCAGCTCAATGTTTACAACATCCTGAACCAGATTTACTACACAAATACCCAGAACAGCGCGGTTCACATTGTTCCGGGAGCGCCATTAACCTTTCTGGGATCGGTTCGGCTGGAGCTTTAAGCGGAACGTACGCCGCGCTCCAAATGAATCTTTCGCGCCCTGCTCTTGCGCAGCCAGATGATAACGCCGGTCACGGACAGCATCACAATGGCTAAACCGGCTACGCTGACGAAGATACGATAGGGCAAACCGAATACGTCTCCTTCGTGCAGCGCTTTTAACCAGGCGCTGACGGTATAGCCGGAATGCTGGGTTGTCGGCAAATGCAAATGCTGCAGTTGTCCGCTGTACAGGTCGAAATACAGCGCGGTGATGCTGTTTTTCTGCTGAACGTCCAGACTGCTTCTAACGCGGTAGTGGTAGCGTCCCAGCTCCGCTTGCCGGTATAACGCAATAGGCTCTTCAACGCTGAAGCCGTGAATTTCGGCTTGTTCCCGCATCAACCGCTCCGCCACGCTCTGGGCTTCGCGCCAGCCCAACGCGACCGCGCCTGGCTGCAGCGAACGCTTGGCCGGTTTTTCAAGCGGCGGAAGGTCGAAAAATATGCGCATGAATGGCTCATAGACTTCCTTGTGAAGATTGAAGGACACGCTGGACCAGGCGAATATCAGCAGCAGGGTCCACAGCCACAACCCGCCCGCGCGGTGCAGGTCGAAGTTGATGCGGTAGCGGGAGGCCGTCCATTTCACCAGCCATGCCGGTTTCCAGCGATGCCAGAAGGAGCGCGACTGCTCCTGCGTTAGTAAAGCATTGCCTGCCGTACCGTTCGGCGTCGCCATAGGCCTGCCGCTCCGGCCGCTCCGGTTTTTTCGACCGGCCGGCAAGGTCAGATAAAACGCAACAAAACAATCGACAGTCCACAGTAATGCAACGATGCCCAGCACCACATTGCCGGTTTTTCCCAGAGACAGGCCAAAGTGCAGGTGATAGATGAAAGGCATCAGATTCTCGAGACCGGTTGGCAGTTCCTCCTTCCCCACCGTGCGCCGACCGCGCTCCCGGCCGGTTGCCGAATCGAGTATCAACTGGTTCGCGCCGAGTTCGTAGGGTTTACCGGTTTTCGGATCCGTTTTTGGCTTGACGCCAATAAGCGCCGAACCGGACGTATCGATATAAACCGTTTTGACTTCGGCTTGCGGCATTAACGCCTGAGCCGCAAGCGCCAGCTCGCCCAGCCCCAGCGCGGGCGCCGACCGGGCTGCAGGGAACAGATGCGGAGTGAGCGCATGGTTCAGCTCCGGCAGGAAAGCCAGCAAACTGCCGGTCAGTCCGACCACAATCAGAAAACCGGCTATGGACAAACCGACCCAGCGGTGCGCCAGCACCCAGAAATGACGGCTTACAGCGAGATTTCGTTGTCTTTTTTCCATAATCGAGTCTCCAAAACCAAGCTGCCGCAATGAAAGAAAGGAACGGACAGATTACGCGGCATAGGCTGCTTCCCTGAAAATGGCGGCGATCTGGTCGATGTTGTTTTCAGTCACTATCAGCGGCGGCAGCAGGCGCGCGACGCTGCCCTGACGGCCTCCCAACTCCAGTATCAGCCCGCGTTTGAGACAATTCCGCTGGATTCTCCGCGCCGACTCGCTGCAAGGCGGATGCGCGCCCAGTTCGTCCCGCGCGGCATGCGGGTCGATTATTTCAATACCGATCATCAATCCGCGTCCGCGCACTTCGCCGATAGCCGGGCAACCGGCCTGAATGCAACGAAGATGATTCATAAGGCGTTCGCCCATGATTTCGGCATGGTGATCGAGTCGATGCTCTCTGATGAAACGCAAGGTGGCCGCTCCTGCCGCCATCGCAAGTTGATTGCCGCGAAAGGTGCCGGCATGCGCGCCGGGTTGCCAGCGATCCAGATTTTCATGGTAGACCACCACGCTCAACGGTAACCCGCCGCCTACGGCTTTGGACAACACCACGACATCCGGCTCTATCCCTGCGCGCTCGAAAGCAAACATGTTTCCGGTACGGCCTATGCCGGTTTGCACCTCATCGATAATCAACGGAATGTCGTATTTTCGCGTGATGCGGCGCATCCCTCTGAGCCAGTCATCCGGCGCTGGAATAACGCCGCCTTCGCCTTGCACCGCCTCCAGTATCATTGCTGCGGGCGGCGCAATACCGCTATTGCTGTCAGCCAGCAGCCGATCGATATAGGAAAGCGAAGCGCGCCATCCCGGTTCACCGCCGAGGCTGAACGGGCAGCGATAACTGTAAGGGAACGGAAGAAAATGCACTTCCGGCATCAAGCCAGCCACACTGGCCTTGGGACCGATTTCGCCGGTTATGCCGAGCGCGCCGTGCGTCATGCCGTGATAAGCGCCGTGGAATGCCAATATCGACCGGCGCCCGGTCGCTGTCTTGACCAGTTTGAGCGCGGCTTCAATCGCATCGGCGCCGGAGGGGCCACAGAATTGAATACGCGCGGAAGCGGCAAAGTCGCTGTTAAAACAACGGAAAAGTTCATGCACGAACGCATCCTTGACCGGCGTGGTTAAGTCCAGCGTCTGCCACGGCGTGCCGTCAGCCACCGCGCGCTGCACGGCGTCGACGGCTACCGGGTGCCGATGGCCCAACGCAAGAGCACCGGCGCCCGCCAGACAATCGATATAGCGTCGGCCGTCGGCGTCTTCGACATAAACGCCTTCGGCGCGGCAGATGGCGATAGGAAGTTTGCGTGGATAAGTGCGCGCATTGGATTCGAAACCGGCTTGCCTGTCGAGATAATAGCTGTTGTCCCATGCATCATCCTTTTTTCTTCGCTCCCCCAACGGCGTCAGCAAAACTTCCTGGCTAAAGATTTTGGGCGTTTGTTCAACGGTTTTTAGCTCAATAACATTCTGTCTCACGACGACATCTCCAATTCGGTTTGTTGCCATTCGTTATCCGCGTTGTTACACGATTCCGTTTCTTGTTTTTCAACCGGTATTTCCGTCAGCCTGCCGTCGTTTAATTTGAGACAGCGGTCGGCAAGATGGAAATAACCGTCGTCATGGGTAATCACGACCACGGTTTTCCCTCTCGCTTTCAGCGCAGGTAGAATTTCGGTGTAAAAAATATTTTTAAAAACAGGATCCTGGTCTGCCGCCCATTCGTCAAATAGGTAAAAAGGGCGGTCTTCCAGATAAGCGACCAACAGCGCCAGACGCTTTCGCTGTCCCTGCGACAGATTCAATGTCGAGAAGACGCCCTGATCGATTTGCACCTTATGATCGAGCTGCAGATGGACGAGGTAAGCGCGCGCATCGGCGTCCAGTTCGTGATTTTGAAAGCCGAGCAGACTGTCGAATAGATAAAAATCCGAAAATACCGCGGAAAACTGTTGCCGGTACAATTCGCGGTTTTGATAGGTAACTTCGCATCCGCCGAGGCGAATTTTGCCTTGTTCCGGGTTATAAAGCCCGGCCAGCAGCAGCGCCAGAGTGGTTTTTCCACTGCCGTTGCCGCCGATCAGAAAAACTATTTCTCCCGGATTCAGCGTCAGATTGACTGGCCCCAGCATGAAACTCCGTTCTTCCCGGTCACTGTGATAACTGTGTGTAATATCAATCATTTCCAGGCATGAGGCCTGTTCACAAAACGGAAGGATTGCCGGATCCGGCGCTATTTCCTGCGCTTCGGACTCGGAACTCAGCTTTTGCACCTTTTTCAGTGCGACGCGCGCCCGCTCGAAGACGGGCAGGCTTTCCATCATGATGGTAAGCGGGGAAATCATGTACAGAATAGTCAGACAATAGCCTCTGAGCATCTGGGGCGTCACCTCCTCCATGGAAAACAGGCCGAAGCGCGCCGCTGCCTCCCTGATCAGGTGCTGAAAATCGGGCATCAGAAACAACGCAACGCCGATCAGCACATAGAACAAGCCGTTTCCCCAGTTATTGGCGAGGATATGACGGCTCATTCCCGAGGTATAATGGCTACGGTAATGAGCCGCGCTGGTTTCCAGACATTCGTTCAGGAAAGCGTCACGGCGCGACCGGTGAAGCTTGAGTTCCTTGATGCCCTGGGTCAGCCCCTTGAAATGCCCGTAAAGGTCATCGTTATATTCGCGGGCCGTTCGAAGTCCGCGCAAAGCCTGTTTCGTTATCAAACGGAAACTGCTTATTCCAATCGCTATTGTGACCGCCACGAGAATGAAAAGCGCGCCGGATAACCAACCCAGATAGCCAAGACAGCCAACCACAATGGCGGCATTGATGCAGAATAACGGCAGCCACCGGAAGGATTCGGCCAGGGTCGTAACGTCGTCGGTCAGCGAGGCCAATATCCGCGCCGGCCCCAACTGCTGCAGATTGCTTAGCGACGCTTTCAGTATTTGCCTGCTCAGTTTCAGACGTAAGTCGAAGATAACGTTTTGCCCGAGACGCAACAACAGCAGAGCCGATGCCGCGCGCGCCGTTAGCAACAGCACGCATAATCCGGCAAAGAGCCAGCCCAGACCGGCTATCTTGTTCTGCTCTCCACCCAATGCGGTATTAATTACTGCAACCAGACCGACCCCCCCCAACCCGCTCAGCAACCCACACAGCATCGACATCGACAGCATCCAGCGCGAGTTTTTCAACAAAAAACGTATCATGGTGTTCCTGCTGTTGCGGACGGTTGGAAAGCTAGCCGGTATACGGATTGGCCTGACAGCAACGGGAGCGGTCTGCCTTCTATCCAGGCCTGATGCTGATCGCCGTAATGCGGGGACAGCGGATGACCTGATTGCCCTCCGGGCATATGCAGTATCCCCAGGTTTTCCTGGCCGGGGCTGACTATCAATCGTTCGCTGGCGCCATTGCCATGCGCGTACCAGCGTATACATTGGGCGCATCCCGGCAACGCCTGTTTCGGCATGTCGAGCCAGTATTTCAGCAATGGCAACGAAGATGAAAGCGGGTGCATCATCGACACCTGGTTGTTTTGCCCCCAATCGGGAGGTAGTTGCGTTTTAGCCTGAGATTGTTCGTCAACATTGCGTTCGGCGCGCTTCAGCACATCGTACAGAAAGGAATTCCAATCCTTATAGTTTGTCTTTTCGGGCTGCAATTCCGGCAACTTCGCTTCCAGCAGCCGTTGCAGCGGTCCGTCGACTGTGGCGCGGGAAAAACGAAATGCAGGATCCAGACTGCGGCATTTACCCAGGAATGGCGAGATAACCGTATCGATCAACATGCGCCGGAATTCGACTACAATCGCTAATCCGGTCGAGTCCCGTTCGGCGAATCCATCCCATCTTTCCAGGCTGCTTCTTAATTGCGCATCCGATTCCCGGTCGCCGTTATCAAGAACGGACAACGCCAGCTGCTGATAAAACCTATAAAATTCGGTGCGCGTATCCAGTTGAAGATCCAGCAAGTCGCGCTCGGTAATTTCCTTCGCTTGGGAAAGACGCTCGCCTATCCGGTAGGCGCGGTAGCCATTATCAAAATAGTGGCCGATGACGTAAGGATAACGATAGTCGACCATACGTTGATTGGCATTGACGATGAATCCAGACGGCGGGTTCTGAGTCCGTGGTAGTTCATCAGGCGGGACATATCCGTCCCAGCCGCGCATACCATCCGCCCAGGAGGCGCTGACGGCCCCATCCAGACCAAAGCGCTTGGGTATTTTTCCAGTGATGGTCCATCCGATGTTTCCGTTGCTGTCGGCGACCAGCGCGTTCAAGGGCGGACTTCCCGCACGATTAAACAGGTTAAGCGCGCTAGTAACGTCCATGGCTTTATCCAGATCAAGCATCTGTAAATCCGTAGCGGCCGGGTCCAGGGCGGTCCAGCGCACGGCCACCGGCTTTCCCAGCAATGAATCGGGTAACACCGGTCCCCAAATGGTTGTTCGCACATTGATTGTTTGGTCAGATTCGCCGCGCACCTGCATCGTTTCCGCCCGTTCGCCGAACTTTGCCGGCCCTTGGGGCGTGTGGTAGCGTTGAGGGTCGCCGGGATCGACATTCACCGAGACCAGATCAACGAAATCGCCCTGTATGCTGGTAAGCCCCCATGCAACCCGTCCGTTGGAGCCGACCGCCAGCAAGGGAACGCCCGGCAGCGTCAACCCGGTAAGCCTGACGTCTCCGTAGCTGATTTCCGCCCGGTACCAGATATTCGGCATCCGCAATTTCATGTGCATGTCGTTGGCCAGTATGGTTCGACCATTCCAGGTTTTTTGAGGTCCGACTACCCAGGCGTTGGAACCCCCGGACGGAGCGCCATAGTCGGATATGCCGCTATATTGTTCATTTCCCGCGCCGTGCTGCAGCAATGCAGCCAAATCATCCTTCGGTAGCGGTACCGGCCGGTTTTGCGCAGATAGGCCATTCAGAATTTGATCGGTATAGTGATCCATCGGCGGAGTAAAAAAATCATAGACGGCTGGCGGCAATGCGGCTTTCATGGTCGTATCCATGCGCTCCGCTTCACCCGTCCACCCCAGCGTTTCCTCCATGCCCAGTACCACCAGCAAGCTGTCTTCGGGCCGCCAGACAGCGGGCCGGTATCTCAACAGCAGAAACTCGGGCGGTAAAACCTGCATGGCGTTCATCGCCTGATTTACACCCTGCGCATAGGCTTCGAGCACACGCTTTTCATCCTCAGGGAGACGTTGCAGTATGTTTTTGGCCACTTGCTCGAAGCCCATCACGCGATGCCGAATGTCGGATTTCTTTAATCCCGCTCCCATCACCTCGGCCAGACGGCCCGCCATTTGCCTCCGCGACAAATCCATTTGGAACAAGCGTTCCCCGCACGTCACAAAACCCAAAACGCGGAACGCGTCTTCGCGGTTTTCAGCTGAAATTTTTGGGATGCCCAATTTATCCAGGCTTACCTCGGCCGGAGCGCCAAGCCCGGCAAGCTGCTGTACCCCGTCGAATTTCGGCAGCGATAACCGCAATACCAGGTACAGTCCTGCAATCAGGGACGTAGCGAGCAAGCCCATGCTCAACAGAAGCCGGAACCGGCGTTTCATTGCCATGATTAATACACCTCCAGGCCATTATTGCCGACCCTGGCTGCGACTGAATCAAGCGCTTGCCGAAGCGAGCGATGCATGGCGTCAGCCTTGATTATGCCGATATGATCGCAATCCTCGACGATTACGGCGCGCGCACCGTTGCGGCTGTACCGTCCCCAATCGACCGGCACGCGACCCTGATCATCCAGTGCCGCTTGCGCCCACCAGATATGGATCGGCGCGTTTATGAGCGGCGGGACGAAGTTGGAGGACATAACCCTGCCTTTCTTTCCTTCGGTATATTCCGCCACCAAGGGCTCTATTGGCAGATCCCGCAACCAGTAACCGCGGCTTTTTCCCCACTCCGCGATGTGTCTGAACCCTTCGATTTCGGGCGATTCGGTCCATATCCGCTCCAACTCCTGGCGTTCGATAAGCGTTAAATTGGCAAAGGCCAGCGATTCCGCCTTGTCGAAAATATCCAAAGCCCTTGCCAGGACGTCCAGGCTGGGGCGTTCTTGCGCCGTATCCGTTGATGCGCGCAAACGCGTGTCTATCAATCCGGTAAAGGCTACGGATTCCGCAGACTCCCGTTCCAGTCGCTCGGCGACAGCCAGTGCAAGCAGCCCCCCCATCGACCAGCCCAATAACAGATAAGGGCCGGAAGAATGGCTGCGGATCACGCGCGCATATTCATCAGCCAGGCCGGCAATGGATGGATCTTCCTGGTTTTTTCCAAAGAAATAGCGTGATTGAATGCCATAAACGCTACGTTGCGGATGTAACGCGTCGGCGAGCGATTGGTAGGGATACACAAGCCCGCCCGAAGGATGAAAGCAATAGAGCGGCACAGCGCTGTTCGGGCCTTTGTTCAGTAAAACAACGGTTGACTCGGTTGCCGCGTCATGACGTTGCGCGATGTGCTTCGCCAGTTTTTCCATGGTAGGAGACTGGAAAATGGAGCTGTATGGCAAGTCGCTGCACAGGGTATTCCTGATACGTTCCAGCAACCGGTAAGCCATCAGCGAATGTCCGCCGAGCTCGAAGAAGTTGTCGTGGACGCCGACGCGCTCGACATCAAGCACCTCGGCCCAAATGGCGGCAAGCCGCCGTTCGGTCTCGTTGCGCGGCGCGACATACCGTCCGGCCAAATGCGCACCGAAATCCGGGTCGGGCAGCGCCCTGTGATCCAGCTTGCCGTTGGCGGTCAACGGCAGCGCCTCCAGCCTGACGAACGCCGAAGGCACCATGTAATCGGGCAATACGCCCGAAAGATAACGCCGCAGGGCATCGGTTTCCAGCGCCGCTTCCGGACCGGTCAGATAGGCGACCAGCCGCTTGCCGCCGCTACGGTCTTCGCGCGCCAGCACCGCCGCATCGTTGACGTGGGGGTACTGCAGCAGCCGGGTTCGAATTTCACCCGGTTCGATACGGTAGCCGCGGATCTTGACCTGCTGGTCGATGCGTCCCAGATATTCGATGTTGCCGTCAGGCCGGTAACGTACCCGGTCGCCGGTGCGATAGAGGCGTTCCCCGGTCCCGAACGGATCGGGAATGAAGCGTTCCGCGGTCAGGTCGGGCCGCTTCAGGTAGCCTTGCGCCAGTCCGTTCCCGCCGATATAAAGCTCGCCGGCCGCGCCCGTGGGCGCCGGTTCGAGGCTATCGTCGAGAATATAGACCCGGGTATTAGCTATCGGGCGGCCGACCGGCATCGCCGTCTGCGCCGCGATGTTTTGCGTCTCCGGGGTAATGGCGTATATCAGCGAGCCCACGGTTGTTTCGGTAGGGCCGTAGTGATTAAGAATACGGCATTCGGGCCGGCAGGCCGCAATGCGTTCGACCAGGGCGCCGGGAAGGACGTCGCCGCCGCAGATCAGGGCGCGGCGCGGCGCGATGTTGCCGTGTCCGGATGAGTCCAGCAGCCCGGCCAGATGGGCCGGTACGATCTTCAGCACGTCAATCGGGTGGCGTTCGACATAGTCGGCCAGCAAGTGTCCGTCGGTGGCCGCGTCGCGGCCGATCAGGTGCAGGCATCCGCCCGAAGCCAGCGCAGGAAATAAAACGGTATTGCCCAGATCGGCGGCGAAGGTGGAAACCAGAGCGTATTGCAATCCTGGGGCGGCCTGGATTCGTTCGATGATGCTGCGCGTATAGCCGGCAATGCCGCCGTGGGTCACAGCGACGCCTTTCGGAACGCCGGTCGAGCCGGAGGTGTAGATCACATAGGCGAGGCTGCCCGGTCCGGTTTGTCCTGCGGGGCAGGCCGCGCTTTCGGCGGCAATGCGCGGCCAGTCGCGATCCAGAAAAATGCGCGGCCGATGGCCGGGCAGGGAATTGTCCAGCCGTGCGAAGGTAAGCAGCAGCGCCGGTTCGGCGTCGTCGAGCATGCTGCGCAGCCGTTCCTGGGGGTAGTCCGGTTCCAAAGGCAGATAGGCGCAGCCGGCCTTGAGGACGCCCAGCACGGCGACGACCATTTCGAGCGAACGCTCGACGCACAGCCCGACGATGTCGCCGGGAGCGACGCCCTGCCGCTGCAAAAAGCGGGCAAGCTGATTGGCGCGCGAGTCGAGTTCCCGGTAGGTGAGCGTCTGCTGTTCAAATCTCAGTGCGAGGGCGTCGGGCGTCTGCTCGGCCTGCGTTTCGAACAGGCGGTGAAGACAGGCGTCCGCGCAGTTGTTATGCGTGGCGTTCCATTCGACGAGCAGACGGCGGCGTTCGGCTTCGGGGAGCATGGGCAGTTCGCTCAGGCGCGCTTCGGGGCGCGCCGCGATGCCGGCCAGCAATATCTGGTAATGTTCCGCCAGCCGCGCTATGGTCGATTCTTCGTACAGGTCGGTGGCGTACGTGATCAATCCATCCAGACCGTTCGGGGTTTCGTTTAGGCTGAAAGTCAGATCAAATTTCGCCGATTGAGTGCTCGTTTTCAGCGCGCTGACATGCAGGCCTGCAATATGCAGTTTACTTTCCGGCGTGTTCTGGAGCACCAGCATGGCCTGAAACAAAGGACTGTATCGCGTGTCGCGCACGGGATGCAGTTCTTCTACCAGCTTTTCGAACGGCAAATCCTGGTGTTCCTGAGCGTCCAGGCAGACGCTGCGTACGCGCGCCAGCAGTTCGGTGAAAACCGGGTTGCCGGACAGATCGGAGCGGTATACCAGCGTATTGACAAAGAAACCTATCAGGTTTTCTATTTCGATTCGATTACGGTTGGCAATCGGGCTGCCGACGCAGATATCCTTTTGACCGCTGTGACGTGAAAGCAGTAGCTGAAACGCTGCCAGCAAGGTCATGAACAACGTTGCGCCGTTCCTCCTGCCTGATTCCAGCAGTGGTCCTGTAACAGCCAGGGACACAGTGAAAGGATAGCTGGCGCCACGAAAACCCTTTTCGGCGGGACGCTGACGATCGGTCGGCAATTCCAGCAGCGGCGCGGCGCCGCCCAGTTGCGTGCGCCAGTAGGCCAGGTGCTTTTCCAGGGTTGCGCCCTGCAGCACGGTGCGCTGCCAAATCGCATAATCGGCGTATTGAACCGGCAATTCCGCCAGGGAGGGTTGCATTCCTGCCTGGTAAGCCTGATAGTGCGTTGCAAATTCGCGTATCAATATACTGGCCGACCAGCCGTCCGACACAATATGATGCATTGTAAATAACAATACATGAATGGGATCCGCTTCTTCCTGCGTTTCTCCAAGCGCCAGCAGAGCAACCCTTATCAATGGCCCTGTCGAAAGGTCGAACGGCCGTTGCGCTTCCTCTTGAGCCAGACGCTGTACTTCGGCGCACTGCCTGGTTCTATCCCATTGTTTCAAGTCTGTATGAGTAATGGCCAGCGGCGATGGCGGGTTGATTATTTGTATCGGCTGTCCGTCTTGTGCGCCGAAACAGGTGCGCAGGCTTTCATGCCGGCGCACGACTTCATTCAGACTTCGCTCCAAAGCAACCGTATCAAGCTCACCTTGCAGGTACAATGCGCCGGCTATGTTATACGCCACGCCACCGAGTTCGAACCGGTTCAGGAGCCAGAGCCGCTGCTGGGCATAGGACAAAGGCAACGCGGCATTGCGTGGTACCGGCCGGATAGGCGGAACATCCGTTTGTTCATCCGGAGACATGCGCAATAGCAGCCCCAGTATTTCTTCCTTGCGCGTTTGCAGAGTCGAACGTATCTCCGGGGTCAATGCGCCGGGCGGCGCTCGGTAATGCAGGCGTCCGTCCTGGGTATGGATATAGATTTCACGCCGATGCAGTTCATTGATAAATTCGTGCAGCATCACAACTCACCCTCTTCCATTTCCATCAACGAGGAGCTAAGAGCGTGCATGGCGCTGTCGCGCGTCAAGCCTGCGAGATCTATCAATGCGCCCAGGTCGGCAACTGTTGCCGCTTCAAACAAGGTTCGTAGCGGCAACTCCATATCGAACCCGCTCCGCAGGCGCGAGGCTAATTGGGTAACCATCAGCGAATGTCCGCCGAGCTCGAAGAAGTTGTCGTGGACGCCGACGCGCTCGACATCAAGCACCTCGGCCCAAATGGCGGCAAGCCGCCGTTCGGTCTCGTTGCGCGGCGCGACATACCGTCCGGCCAAATGCGCACCGAAATCCGGGTCGGGCAGCGCCCTGTGATCCAGCTTGCCGTTGGCGGTCAACGGCAGCGCCTCCAGCCTGACGAACGCCGAAGGCACCATGTAATCGGGCAATACGCCCGAAAGATAACGCCGCAGGGCATCGGTTTCCAGCGCCGCTTCCGGACCGGTCAGATAGGCGACCAGCCGCTTGCCGCCGCTACGGTCTTCGCGCGCCAGCACCGCCGCATCGTTGACGTGGGGGTACTGCAGCAGCCGGGTTCGAATTTCACCCGGTTCGATACGGTAGCCGCGGATCTTGACCTGCTGGTCGATGCGTCCCAGATATTCGATGTTGCCGTCAGGCCGGTAACGTACCCGGTCGCCGGTGCGATAGAGGCGTTCCCCGGTCCCGAACGGATCGGGAATGAAGCGTTCCGCGGTCAGGTCGGGCCGCTTCAGGTAGCCTTGCGCCAGTCCGTTCCCGCCGATATAAAGCTCGCCGGCCGCGCCCGTGGGCGCCGGTTCGAGGCTATCGTCGAGAATATAGACCCGGGTATTAGCTATCGGGCGGCCGACCGGCATCGCCGTCTGCGCCGCGATGTTTTGCGTCTCCGGGGTAATGGCGTATATCAGCGAGCCCACGGTTGTTTCGGTAGGGCCGTAGTGATTAAGAATACGGCATTCGGGCCGGCAGGCCGCAATGCGTTCGACCAGGGCGCCGGGAAGGACGTCGCCGCCGCAGATCAGGGCGCGGCGCGGCGCGATGTTGCCGTGTCCGGATGAGTCCAGCAGCCCGGCCAGATGGGCCGGTACGATCTTCAGCACGTCAATCGGGTGGCGTTCGACATAGTCGGCCAGCAAGCGTCCGTCGGTGGCCGCGTCGCGGCCGATCAGGTGCAGGCATCCGCCCGAAGCCAGCGCAGGAAATAAAACGGTATTGCCCAGATCGGCGGCGAAGGTGGAAACCAGAGCGTATTGCAATCCTGGGGCGGCCTGGATTCGTTCGATGATGCTGCGCGTATAGCCGGCAATGCCGCCGTGGGTCACAGCGACGCCTTTCGGAACGCCGGTCGAGCCGGAGGTGTAGATCACATAGGCGAGGCTGCCCGGTCCGGTTTGTCCTGCGGGGCAGGCCGCGCTTTCGGCGGCAATGCGCGGCCAGTCGCGATCCAGAAAAATGCGCGGCCGATGGCCGGGCAGGGAATTGTCCAGCCGTGCGAAGGTAAGCAGCAGCGCCGGTTCGGCGTCGTCGAGCATGCTGCGCAGCCGTTCCTGGGGGTAGTCCGGTTCCAAAGGCAGATAGGCGCAGCCGGCCTTGAGGACGCCCAGCACGGCGACGACCATTTCGAGCGAACGCTCGACGCACAGCCCGACGATGTCGCCGGGAGCGACGCCCTGCCGCTGCAAAAAGCGGGCAAGCTGATTGGCGCGCGAGTCGAGTTCCCGGTAGGTGAGCGTCTGCTGTTCAAATCTCAGTGCGAGGGCGTCGGGCGTCTGCTCGGCCTGCGTTTCGAACAGGCGGTGAAGACAGGCATCCGCGCAGTCGTTGTGCGTGGCGTTCCATTCGACGAGCAGACGGCGGCGTTCAGGTTCGGGCAGTATCTCCAGGGAACGAACTGCCGTTTCCGACGCCATCTCCGCTGCTTCTATCAGAGAGCTCAGCGTTATATGCATATATTCACAGACCTGCCGGGGCTCGGCCGGCGTTTGCGCCTTTACGGTCAGCCGGAGTCTGTTCCCTAAATCGTCCACAGCCAGATAGAACGGATAATTGGTGCGCACCTCGCCTTGCAGTATTTCTATTCCTTCTCCAACTTTTACGGTTGCCGAGACATCAGGGGTGTCTTGGGATGAGTGGCGATAGTTCAGCAAGGCTGAAAACAACGGCATTGGCGCGGGTACTCCGCTGCAGCGTTGCGCCAGCGCCAGCGAAGCATGTTCGTGCCGCAGTAACTCCGCCAGATTCGCATGCGTGCGCCGTATTGCCTCAGCAATGGTATCCGTCGACAGATTAACGCGCAGCGGCAGGGTGTTAATGAACATACCCAGTGCCCTATCTGCGCCTTCATAGCCCTGCATACGCCCAAATAGAACCGTGCCGAATACCACATCTTCTCGCCCGGTAATGCGCGCCAGCACCTGGGCCCAGGCCAGATGACAAATGCACGCAACATTGACGCCCAATACCCGGGCGCAGTTTCGCAGACGTACAGCCAGCTCCATATCCAATAGCAGACTTGCTTCCTTAATGGCTGCGCCATTGCCTCGCACATCAAGCAAGCCGTACGGCGCGGTCGGCTCTTCCACGTCACTGAGCATTTTCCGGAAAAAGTTTTCATGCTCCTCTACACTTAAGCCTAAACGAGCCTGCGCGACAAAACTACGAAACGGCAGCGGCGCAGACAGCCTCTCGCCTTGACCCTGTAAATGCGCTTGTAATTCTCCCAGCAAAATCTCAAGGGTTATGTGATCAACCGCCAAATGATGAAATAATAAAAGCAGTAACCAGCGGTCGCGTGTCGTGTCGTAGGCGCGAACGCCGCGAAGCAGCGGAGCTTTGCGCAGATCGAGCCGGAAGCGTTGAGGATCGAATCGAGTCTGTAATTGTTCTGCTGCATCCTGTCCTGGCTCAAACCTAACGTCCTCTATGGGTAAGGGCGCATGTCTCCACACCACTTGCGCTGGTTCCGGCAATCCTTCCCAGATTACCGCTGTGCGCAGGATGTCATGCCGGTCGATGACCGACTGCAAGGCTCGCAGGAAACTATCCTGGCGTTCGAGCGTATCGAATATCAGCAGCGCAGAATGCAAATAGGCATCGCCATCGCTGTTCATAAGGTGATGAAACAGGAGCCCTTCCTGCAGAGGGGCCAGCGGATAGATATCCTGTACGTTGGCCGCGCCTCCCGGCACCTGCTCGACGATGCGTCCGATCTCGGCCTGACCAAGAGCGATCAACGGCAGCATCTCCGGCGTAATGGCGTCGCATTGTGCCGGAATCCTGTTGGGCGGCACGTCAATCACCGGCTCGCCGTTTATCGCATTTGCAGCCAGTTCCGCGATAGTCGGCGTGCTGAAAAGCGCGCGTACCCCTACCGGCAACTCCTTTTGGCGCATGCGTTCAATCAAAGTGATCGCCATCAGCGAATGTCCGCCGAGCTCGAAGAAGTTGTCGTGGACGCCGACGCGCTCGACATCAAGCACCTCGGCCCAAATGGCGGCAAGCCGCCGTTCGGTCTCGTTGCGCGGCGCGACATACCGTCCGGCCAAATGCGCACCGAAATCCGGGTCGGGCAGCGCCCTGTGATCCAGCTTGCCGTTGGCGGTCAACGGCAGCGCCTCCAGCCTGACGAACGCCGAAGGCACCATGTAATCGGGCAATACGCCCGAAAGATAACGCCGCAGGGCATCGGTTTCCAGCGCCGCTTCCGGACCGGTCAGATAGGCGACCAGCCGCTTGCCGCCGCTACGGTCTTCGCGCGCCAGCACCGCCGCATCGTTGACGTGGGGGTACTGCAGCAGCCGGGTTCGAATTTCACCCGGTTCGATACGGTAGCCGCGGATCTTGACCTGCTGGTCGATGCGTCCCAGATATTCGATGTTGCCGTCAGGCCGGTAACGTACCCGGTCGCCGGTGCGATAGAGGCGTTCCCCGGTCCCGAACGGATCGGGAATGAAGCGTTCCGCGGTCAGGTCGGGCCGCTTCAGGTAGCCTTGCGCCAGTCCGTTCCCGCCGATATAAAGCTCGCCGGCCGCGCCCGTGGGCGCCGGTTCGAGGCTATCGTCGAGAATATAGACCCGGGTATTAGCTATCGGGCGGCCGACCGGCATCGCCGTTTGCGCCGCGATGTTTTGCGTCTCCGGGGTAATGGCGTATATCAGCGAGCCCACGGTTGTTTCGGTAGGGCCGTAGTGATTAAGAATACGGCATTCGGGCCGGCAGGCCGCAATGCGTTCGACCAGGGCGCCGGGAAGGACGTCGCCGCCGCAGATCAGGGCGCGGCGCGGCGCGATGTTGCCGTGTCCGGATGAGTCCAGCAGCCCGGCCAGATGGGCCGGTACGATCTTCAGCACGTCAATCGGGTGGCGTTCGACATAGTCGGCCAGCAAGCGTCCGTCGGTGGCCGCGTCGCGGCCGATCAGGTGCAGGCATCCGCCCGAAGCCAGCGCAGGAAATAAAACGGTATTGCCCAGATCGGCGGCGAAGGTGGAAACCAGAGCGTATTGCAATCCTGGGGCGGCCTGGATTCGTTCGATGATGCTGCGCGTATAGCCGGCAATGCCGCCGTGGGTCACAGCGACGCCTTTCGGAACGCCGGTCGAGCCGGAGGTGTAGATCACATAGGCGAGGCTGCCCGGTCCGGTTTGTCCTGCGGGGCAGGCCGCGCTTTCGGCGGCAATGCGCGGCCAGTCGCGATCCAGAAAAATGCGCGGCCGACGGCCGGGCAGGGAATTGTCCAGCCGTGCGAAGGTAAGCAGCAGCGCCGGTTCGGCGTCGTCGAGCATGCTGCGCAGCCGTTCCTGGGGGTAGTCCGGTTCCAAAGGCAGATAGGCGCAGCCGGCCTTGAGGACGCCCAGCACGGCGACGACCATTTCGAGCGAACGCTCGACGCACAGCCCGACGATGTCGCCGGGAGCGACGCCCTGCCGCTGCAAAAAGCGGGCAAGCTGATTGGCGCGCGAGTCGAGTTCCCGGTAGGTGAGCGTCTGCTGTTCAAATCTCAGTGCGAGGGCGTCGGGCGTCTGCTCGGCCTGCGTTTCGAACAGGCGGTGAAGACAGGCGTCCGCGCAGTTGTTATGCGTGGCGTTCCATTCGACGAGCAGACGGCGGCGTTCGGCTTCGGGGAGCATGGGCAGTTCGCTCAGGCGCGCTTCGGGGCGCGCCGCGATGCCGGCCAGCAATATCTGGTAATGTTCCGCCAGCCGCGCTATGGTCGATTCTTCGTACAGGTCGGTGGCGTATTCGATAACCGCATCCAACCCGCCATCCTGTTCGGTAATGCAATCGAGCGCTTTGTCGCCTTCCTTTACAAACAACTGCAAATCGAATTTTGCAGTTGCCGTATCGGCGTTCAGAGAACTGAGTTGCACATTTGCGACTTTCAGTTCCGACACCGGCGCATTTTGCAACACCAGCATCGCCTGGAATAAAGGGCTGTAGCTCATATCGCGCGGCGGGCGCAGCTCTTCCACCAGCTTTTCGAACGGAAGGTCCTGATGCGCCTGCGCGCCCAGACAGACTTTGCGAACGCGCGCCAGCAATTCGGTAAAAGTCGGGTCGCCGGATAGGTCGGTGCGCAGCACCAGCGTGTTGACGAAAAAACCGATCAGCCCTTCGACCTCGGTGCGGATACGGTTCGCTACCGGGGTACCGACACTGATATCCGATTGACCGCTATAACGCGCCAGCAGCAGCTGAAACGCGGCCAGCAAGGTCATGAACAAAGTGCTGCCGTTGCGCTGGCCTATCTCCAGTATGCGTCCGGTAACCGTTCTGGATAATTTAAAGTGATAATTGGCTCCGCGAAAACTCTGTACCGGCGGCCGCGGGTGATCGGTGGGGAGTTCCAGCAACGGAGGAGCCCCATCCAGCAGCGCACGCCAGTAATCCAGGTGTTTTTCCAGTGTAGCGCCTTGCAGCAGTTGACGCTGCCAGACCGCATAGTCGGCATACTGAATCGGCAACTCCGGCAACGGAGATGGTCGGCCTGTCAGAAATGCTTCGTACAAGGCGGTAAACTCGTTAACCAGAATACCGATCGACCAGCCGTCGAAAACGATATGATGCATGGTCAATACCAGTACATGTTCGCTGTCTTCCGGGCGCACGCCGCCGCCCAGGCGAAGTAGACGTATCCGGATCAGCGGCCCGGCAGCAAGATCGAACGGCTGGCTCTCTTCCTCACCGATATGACGGCGAACTTCTTCTTCCCGCAGCGATGGCGGCAAGCTGCTCAAATCGAAGTGCCGCACCTGAAAATCGCCCAAGGCCGTCACCTGCTGATGCGGCGCTCCGTCCGAAGCCGGGAAGCAGGTGCGCAATACCTCGTGACGCCGGATAACTTCTTCGAAAGCGCGCACTAACGCGGCATGATCCAGCACTCCGGACAGTTTCAATGCAGTGATAATATTGTAAAAGGTATTGTCCGGCTCGAACTGGTTCAAAAACCACAACCGTTCCTGCGCGAAGGAGAGCGGCACAGCCTGTTGCATACGATGTCTGGCGATATGCAGAGCTGGAGCATGATGTTCTTTTCTGAGCGTTCTGAGCAATAAATCGCGTTTGTCGCTCGGCAGATTCGCCAGACGTGTAGCCAAATTGTTCATTGTTTGCTCTTTTTCAGACTGTCAGGTTGAATTCCGATTTGGTGAGCCGACCAAGGGCGCGCTTTCCTCGCTGCCGCCCGCTGAATCGTACGTGATGCTCCCGCACCCCATACGGCTCCCGTTTCCAGCCTGGCTCCCAATGATCTGCCGGCGTCGGAGGACTGGATGGAGCGTGATGCAATTTGTACAGCGATTCAACGCTACCCTCGCTTCCACGGACGGCACAGTCGCACTGCGTTCACGAGGCGCCGGCTTGGCGTTGCAACTTTGAGAATGGCAATATATATAGTAATTCAGCTTTTTCCATAAACTATATATTGTGTCTTGCTTGCAAAAAAGCGGTCTTTTCGGGCTTTTCCTGTCTCATTACGCAAAATTTATATTTGCTTATCTTCGCCCAGAAGAAGCTTTCCAAACTGCAGCGCCAAGCCGAATCGGCCTTCTGCGGTAAGACCTCCCTGCTCATAAGTTTCGATAATGGTCGATTCTCCATTGATAATTCCACTTAACGATGCGCATGATACCGTTACAGTGCAATCCACATTATCAGCTCGCCCCGCTTCTATTCTTGGCGTACTCTGCGAGAAGTCCAGCGTCCATTCGCCTCCGGCCATGTCATAAATGACAAAATTAAGAATACCCTGCATGGCGCTGCAATCACCCTGCATGCCTGACAACATGTCATAAACACCCTGAACGGTAATGCGGTTTTTGTTGATAGTTACCTTGCTATCGGCATCTTCTGGAAGGTTTTCAGAGTGATTTATTACCGGGCCACTGGAGTTTAGCGTGGAGTAACCGATGCTCTCATGCAGAATATTAATTTTTTCAACAAGGTCGTTTGGAAAAAATCTTCTGGGAAGCGAGTTGCCTTTACCCACCGACTCGGTTGAAATCTCTTTTGATAGCCACACTTTAAAATCGCCCATTCCCTGATCATGGCGGATTTTAAATATCTCATCCAACAATGAGTCGCTCCAGCCTACTCCGATAAAGTCGAATAGTTTTGGCAATATTTCACCTGGTCTGGCAACGAGCGATTCGTAGGTAACTCTAAAACAGCGCGTATTGTTTTTCTCCTCGAAATCGAGCATCTTGATATTGCGATCCAGCCAGCTTTCCATTATTGCAGCAATAAAGTTATTCGATTTTCTTGATACGTAAGACGATAATTCAGGCATATATCCAAATGGGTTAAAGCGTATGCTGGAATGAACCACATCCAGGCAGTTTCTGTACAAACAGATGTATTTCGCATTTGGAAATACGTTTTCCAGCACAGGAAGGTAAGCAATATTTTCCGTTGTTTTCTCGCACCACAGACGTTTTCCCTTGCCGAGCATATATCTATCCATTATGCTGCGAACGGTCGTTCGTGTTTCTGTGACTGCGCGTTGTTTTCTTTCCTCTTCCGTATCGGCCAGTTGTCCGACAGAATAATAAGCGCTATGGAATAATCTGTCGCAGAGCGCACCCAAACCCAGCTCAGGCGGGCTGCAGATATCCGGATGAGTATCGATGATGCAACGCAGCAAGGTCGAGCCGGAGCGTGGCAAAGACAATATAAAAATCGGAGTAGCCGTCGGCGCCGTCATAGAGAACCTTCTTCATGCGCACTATAGAAAAAACTCTTCACTTGCTTGCCTCGTTTGAAAATTCGATACTGTATATAAGTTCTTAATCTACTTATATGACGAAGCAGTGTGGACGAACCCGTATAGCCGATGCGAAGTTTTTATACGCGGAAGGCGGCGACTATGCCGCCACGATTTCGCTAGATCGCTCAAATCGAAACACCGTACGTGAGCAATCGCCTATGCGCATCACCTTCAAATAAGGCTCTTTCAGACGCTCAGATGGAATTCCAGCTTCCCGTAAGGCCGTTGCGCATCCCTGAATCCGCTGTTTCTGGCCGTATCCAGCACTTTGTCGGACTCTTTGATATATGGGTCCCCATCTTCCGGGGTCAGCGCCATGAAGTATTTCAACCAAGGCTCGCGTCCTATCGCATAAACGTAAACGCGTTCTGCGCCAACTGTAGACAGCAGCGTGGAGGCTGCCTTGGCGTCGCTGCCGTTCGACCGGCGCGACATATTGTGTTTGTGCTGCGGCTGCTGTGGGAGCAACGGACCGTAAACCCATGACAACGGAGCCCCCATGAACTCCATGCCGAGAAATACCGTTCCAACAGGTCCGAGAGCTTTGCAGAGGTGCTGGTACACGCGGTAGTCCAGGCAATTGGAATCGGCTGCGAACAAAATTTGCTCGGAACCGAAACGTACGATATAAGCGCTCTTTGCATGGGGAAGATCGCTGTGCTCCCCGAAAAAAGGCGCGCCGACAATTTCTCCGCCCGGAATGGAGATCGAATCCAGGGAGTCGATCTCGTATATGTTACGAAATCCGATTTTCTGCGCCATCAGTTTCAACGAAACATCGCCGTAAAACATGCCTGAGCTTTTCGGAACGACCACACAGCCTATGCGATGCCGCAGCCGCAGCAACGACTCGAACACGAAATGATCATGATGCGCGTGAGATATCAGCACGAAGTCGATCTGGGCGGGTAAGTCCTGGAACGAGTAACGCTCGATTCCCCCTTCGCTGGGAATTACCGGTATGAAAGGATCGGTCAGAATCGAAACGCCATTGCATTCAACCAATACGCAGGCATGTCCGAAATAACGTATGCGTAGGGTGTTGCCGCACCAGGGCTCCCTTGCCGTCCCCGGCGCTTCCGTCAGCAATGGCAGCAGCCGGTAATCCTCGCTAGGGGGCAATCCCAGCAGTTCACGGATTGCGCCTAACGGCTCGGCATGTGCGTCAAGTTCGAACAAACCGTCGACACGGGAATCTTCAAAAGGCAGCTGCCACTCAACGCTATCCGCCTGGGGCAATCTCGGCGTACTCATGTAATAAGCGCGCGCATCGTCGTGCGTCTGGCTAAACAGTGTTAGCGACTGCAAATCCTTTCGATAATAACTGCTCGCGTATAGCACGCTTTCCAGGCAACGGACATGGGGCCGCTCAAAATAGTCGTAAAGCAGCTCGACATACCCACCCAGGCATTCCGGTATCTTGCTGTAAAAGGCATTGATTCCCTGACCGGTGGCTTCATTGACCAGCGTGTTCTGGAATTCGATCAGCGTTTTCGCGAATTCCAATGCACCGGTATGGTTATGCTGCAGGTCATGCAGTAGCGCTTCCACTTCGTGCGCACGCTCTGCGGCAACGTCCACAAACGGTCCGCCAAGCAACTTCGGGTTGTGGCTGGATTTGACATGGATCTCGGGATTTTGCAGATAGGATTCCAGGGTTTTAACCTGATAATTGGCCATGTGCAGGCAATGGGGGGCGGGCGAGAAAGTATGCGGCCACGCAACCCAGCGATTGACCAGTGCTTCGACGGCGGTATGATCCGCGAGCCGGTATAAAGTCGTATCCTTCATTGTATTTCTCAAATCGCCAGGTCGTTTAATAAACGTTGCGCTTCTCCGTCCGGTAATTGCTCCAGTTCGGCCAGCAGCGCCAGCATTTCTTCGTCGGCCGGCTCCGACTGCTGCTGCATTAATATCTGGGATAACGTGTAAATGGTCGGTGCGTCGAAGAGTTCCGCAACGGAAATCTCGATGCCAAAGCGATCCTGGATACGGACGATAACTTGAATCGCGGATAAGGAATGCCCTCCGAGGTCGAAGAAATTGTCGTGAATATCGATATGCCCGGCTCCCAGTATTTCCTTCCAGATGGCGGCAACGGCCTCCTCAACCGGGTTTAGCGGAACTGCGCCGCTCCCGCTAAATCGTCCTTCGATTATCGGGACCGGCAGCGCGTTCCGATCCAGCTTGCCGTTAGTCATCAGCGGCAATTGCTCCAGGATGACGAAAGACGCGGGAATCATATAATCCGGCAGCGTTTCCTTCAGATACGCGCGTAGTGTCTCGGATGCCGATATATTGCTTCCGGCAGGCGTCTGGCCGGCGGGTACGATATAAGCAGCAATGCGTTTATCTCCGGGACGATCTTCTCGAACCAGAACAGCGGTTTCCTTTACCAGCGGATGGCGCAGCAAGCGCATTTCGATCTCACCCGGCTCTATGCGGAAACCGCGAATTTTTACCTGATTGTCCACGCGTCCTAAAAACTCGATCATGCCGTCAGCATGTCGGCGCGCCAGATCGCCGCTACGATACAACCGCGCGCCGTATTCTTCATAAGGGTTGGGAACGAATTTTTCCGCCGTCAGGCCAGGGCGTTGCAGGTAACCACGCGCCACACCGGCGCCGCCGATATAAACCTCGCCCGGCACGCCGACCGGTGCAAAATTCATCTGCGGATCGAGAATATAAAGCTGATACCCCGCGATTGGCGCCCCGATCGACACCGCGCGGTCGATGTTTCCATCCTGCGGGTGCGTTTTATAAACACTGCACCAAACAGTTGCTTCGGTTGGTCCGTATTCGTTGTACAAAATCGTACCAGGCAAACGCTGATAGTGCTGCTTTATCAGCGTCGTAGGGCAGGTTTCGCCGGCAACGATTACACAGCGCAAGGAGTTTGTCTGATCCGCTTTGCAGCTTTCGAGCAGCAGTCCGTACAATGACGGCAGACATAGCAAATGACTGGGGCGGTCGCGTTCAATAGCTGCGGCCAGGGAGTTGGGCTCCTGATGCTTCCCTTCCTGTGCGATACACAAACGGCCGCCATGACTGAGGGTCCAGAATATCCCGGCTACCGAGCTGTCGAACGCAAACGAAGAAAGCAGCATAAACCCTTCGGGCTGTTCTCCATACTCCCGGAGGCGGGCTGCGGTGGATGCGGCTGCATTGGCATGGCTGACCAGCACCGCTTTGGGTTTGCCGGTAGAGCCAGAGGTGTAGATCAGATATGCGGCTTGCTGCGCCGAAACCGGCCTATACGGCGGGCAGGAGCGGTCATCGCCGCTGACCCGGAGTTCTACCGCTTCAGCGTCATCCAGACAAAGCGTTGGTATTTCAGTCCGTAAGCGCGCTTTCAAATGGGCTTGCGTTAATAGCAACCCAGCCGCGCAATCTCGTAACAACGCGTCGAGCCTTTCCGGGGGGGCGGACGGATCGAGAGGCACATAAGCGCCGCCGGCCTTGAGAATCGCAATCATGCCGACGATAGCTTCAATCGAGCGTTCCGCACATAACCCGACGCGCATTTCCGGCACGATTCCCTGCAACCGCAACAGCCGGGCCCATTGTTCCGCGCGCCGGTTTAATTCGCAATAGCTCAGTTGGCGGTCGCCGCAGATGACCGCTATTTGTTCCGGCTGCGCGAGCGCCACGGCTTCAAAGCGTTCGTGCAGCATACCATCATCGCAGGACAACAATGCAGCGCCGTGGCTCCAGTCGCTCAGTTGGCGATACTCTTTTTCCGTCAATAACGGCAAATCGCCGACGCGCGTTTCCGGCTGCGCCGCAATAGTTTTCAGCAGCGTTCCGAAGTGAGTAGCCATGCGTTCGATGGTGTTTTTTTCGAACAGATCGGTACTGTATTCGAAAGCCGCATCGAATCCGTCGTTATCCTCGGTAATATGAAAAGTCAGATCGGATTTGGCGCTGCCGAAATCGATAGGCAGATAGCGTACCTGTAAACCGGGGACTTCCCATTTACCTGAAGGCATATTGTGCATGACAAATATGACCTGAAAATAGGGGCTGTAACTGCGATCGCGCATCGGGTTCAACTCTTCGACCAGTTTCTCGAACGGCAAGTCCTGATATTCCTGAGCCTCCAATGAAACGGTTCTCATCCGCCTGAGAAAATCAGTAAATCTGGGGTTTTCAGCCAGCTCCGCCCTTAATACCAGCATGTTGGCAAACAGTCCGATCAAGGCCTCGAATTCAGGGCGGCTGCGGTTAGCTACGGAAGCGCCAATGCAAAAATCCTGTTGCCCGCTATAGCGGTGCAACAGGACGCTGAACACAGAAACCAATGTGACAAACAGTGTTGCACCCTGTTTGCGGCTGATTTCCCGGAGGCGTTCAGCCAGCAAACGATCGACGCGGAACGAATAAACCGCGCCGGCCCCGCTCTGTATCGGGGGGCGAGGTCGGTCGGTCGGGAGTTCCAGCAACGCAGGAACATCCGCCAGTTGCCGACGCCAATACGCCACCAGCTTTTCCAGCCGTTCGCCTTGCAACTGCTGTCGTTGCCAATACGCATAATCCGCGTACTGGATTGGCACGGGAGGTAACGCCGGCAAACGATTTTCTGCAAACGAGAGGTAAAGCGTCGCAAACTCCTCGAACAGAACCGCGGCCGACCAGCCGTCGAATACAATATGATGCAAGGTGAACAGCAATACATATTCTTGCTTGCCCAAATCCAGCAGATTCACGCGCAGCAGTGGCCCGTTTTGTAAGTCGAAGCGGTAAGCGCCGTCTTCGCGCGCACGGCGCAGCACTTCGGGCTCCTGTTCCTGCGGAGGCAAGGCGCTTAAATCCTGTACTTCGATTTCAATCGGCAACTCGGGCCGGATTATCTGAATGGCTTGATCTCCGGCCAGGTCGAATTTGGTTCGCAGAATTTCATGACGGCGTACGATTTCATTGACGGTTAATGTCAGCAACGGGATATTCAACTGACCGCTAAGATGCAGGGCTGTAGGAATGTTATAAGCAACATTTGCGCTGTCCATTCGGCTGAGAAACCACAAGCGCTGCTGCGGGAAAGACAACAGCGCGGGGTCAGCGACAGGCCGTTTCGTTATGGTTTCGCTGCCAGCCGCCGCCGTCAGACGTCCTCGCAGCTGTTTTTCCAGTAACGCCCGCTTAGCCGCTGAAAGCTTTGCTTTTTGTTCGGCAGGGTCTTGATTAGTCTGCATCTTCTGTTCTCTTAAGTTTTCTGCGGTCGTTTTTTTCATGGCCGCCTAAAAGCAGCGTTCCGAACTGTATTGTCAAACTCAAATCGCCGGACGAAGCAACCTCTCCCTGTTCATAAGCGTCAATAACCGTCATCTTTCCGTCAAGAATATCGGCCATCGAAGAGCCGGAAATCGTCAATGTACAATTCGCATTACCGGCGCAACCGCTTTCTATTGTTGGCGATGCACCGGAGAAATCCAATCGCCATTCGCCCCCGTTTGCGCCTTGAACAATCAGATTACAGACGCCGCGCAACGATTCCAATTCGTCTTTTTTACGCGTCAAGATGCCGGAAATTTCTTCAGTGGCGATCTGCCTTTTATTGCCGGTCCCATTGTCGGAATTTACGGCTGAAGTATCGCTCAGCGTTTTGCTGGAAGCGTAGTAGCTCATCACCGGAGGGTAGCCGATTTTTTCATGCAGTTGATCGGCCTTTTGAACGAGATCTTTCGGTAAACGGGATTTTGGTATTGCACTGCCCTTGCCGACGGAATCTTTTGAAATCGCTTTTGACAGCCATACCTTGATATCGCCTTCGCCGCGATCGTGGGGCGTAGTGAAGATCGCCTCCAGTAAAGCGTCATTCCAGTCCGCGCCGAGAAATTCGAATAAGTACGGGAGCACGGCTTTCGGATCGGCGACCAGCGTTTCGTAACGTACTCGAAAACAGCGGGTATGGTTTTCGGTTTCGAAATCGAGCTGTTTGCGGTTGGTTTCCAGCCACCCCTCCATCATTGCCGCGACAAAGTTGTCGGGCCGTCTGCCGACAAAAGGCGCTAGTTCCGGCATATATCCCAACGGATTGAAGCGTATGCAGGAATGCACCACATCCAGGCAGTTCCGATAAAGACAGACATAGCGCGCGTCTGGAAAAATTTTTTCGATGATCGGCAAGTAACTCGTATTTTCCGTGGTCTTTTCGCACCACTGTTTTTTACCCTTGCCGAGCGTGTAACGCGCCATCAGGCCACTCACGACTAGCCGCGTTTCCTCGATTGCAACCCGTTCCTTTTCACATTCCGAACCGGTCAGCTGCCCGAGCGAATAATAAACGCTACGAAACAGCCGCTCGCACAGTGCGCCCAGATCAAGCTGGGGCGGGCTGCAGATATCCGGATGGGTATCGACGATGCAGCGCAGCAAGGTCGAGCCGGAACGCGGGGATGACAATATAAAAATGGGCGGAACCGTTACTGCCGTCGTCATCATTGATGACTCCATACGTACGCACAACCGGAAATACTCATAACGCGCTCGTTTCCTGAAAAGGGTTGATAACGAATATAGCTGTTCGCTATATCCTTATGACGAAAAGTTAAGGCGGAACCCGTACGAGTGAAGTAAAATTTTCAATGGCAATATGGATGTATTCTTTGTAATTATTCAGCCAGTGGAACCAGCTACATGGTCGCTGGTTTTAAATTGGCCGCGCACGAGCCTTCGGCTGAAACAATTTTGCAGGAGCAGGCAATGGTAGCTGAATAGTTACCGTTCTTTTCAGATCACAAAGTCGATATTGGGCAATACGCCGCGCTGGTGCAGATAGGCGATAATCCGGTCCGCGCAATCGTTCAGATCCTCCTCACCGGTCATGATGATGAGTTCGGGATTTTGCGGTTCCTCATAAGCAGACGAGATGCCGGTAAATTCCTTGATTTCGCCTTGTCTCGCTTTTAAATACAGTCCTTTGACGTCGCGCTGCTCGCAAACGCGCAGCGGCGCGTTGCAAAATATTTCAATAAACTCGCCAGCAGCCAGCGCGCGCACCATTTGACGATCCGCCCGATAGGGAGAAATAAACGCGGTCAGCACGATGACGCCGGCATCCATGAACAGTTTTGCGGTTTCGCCGATGCGGCGGATATTTTCCTTGCGCTGTTCCGGGCTGAAGCCGAGATCGGAACAGAGTCCATGCCTGACGTTGTCGCCGTCGAGCACGTAAGTCCGGCAGCCGTTTTGAAATAGAATTTCCTCGACGCGATGCGCCAGCGTTGATTTGCCCGCGCCGGACAAACCGGTAAACCAAAGGATAAAGCTGCGATGACCGTTTTGCAGTTCGCGCTGCTGTCTGGAAATAATGGGCTGATGCCATACGATATTTTCTTTCATGCTGTGATTCTCGAGTGAATAATGCGCGCTCTGCGTTTGCGCAGCCAGATAATGATGCCGGTAACGGAGAGCATGACGATGGCCAGACCCCGCACGCAGTAGGGCAGGCCAAACACGTCGGCTTCGTGCAGCGCTTCCAGCCACGCGCTCGCGGTATAGCCGGAATACTGTGTTGCAGGTAATTGAATGCTTAATAGTTGTCCGCTATACATATCGAAATCGAGCTCCGTGTCGCCATTTTTATCTCGGATGTAGAGGCTGCTTTTGATTCTATAATGATAGCGTCCCAGCCCTTCCCGGCGGTACAAGGCGACGGCGGTATCCACCGTAAATCCGTGTGTTTTGGCCTGCTCCTGCATCAAGCGCCCGGCTGTAGTCTGGGCTTCGCGCCAGCCCATCGGCGAGGTGCGGTTTCGAGGGGGCGATGCGATCTGCGCGTCTGCCGGCGGCAGATTGAAGAGTGTACGCATGACCGGCTGGTAAACCGGGTCATGAAGACTAAAGCCGACGCTGGACCAGGCGAAGATCAGCAGTATCAGCCACAGCCATAGCCCGCCGGCGCGATGCAGGTCGAAGTTGACGCGGTAAATGGATGAGCGCCATTTAACCAGCCAGGCCGGTTTCCAGCGTTGCCAGAAATTCCGCTGTTTCTGTGCCGCCTCCTTGACCATGCAAGGAGGGTTGCCCGGTTCAGCGCTGCCTGGCTTTTTTCTTCTGATTGGAAAAGTCAGATAAAACGCAACGAAACAATCGAGCGTCCATAGCAGTGCGACGATACCCAGCATCAGGTTCATATGCAGCCAGTAAACGAACGGCATCAGATTGTCGATACCGGTCGGCAGGACTCCCACTGTGCGCCGCCCGAGTTCACGGCCGCTTGCGGCGTCGATAATGAATTGATTAAAGCCTAATTGATAAGGCTTTCCTGTTGCCGGATCGATTTTGGGAATGAAACCGACCAACGCCGATCCGGATGAGTTGATCACAACCGCCCCGACGCTGGTTTGCGGCAGCAGATCCTGCACGGCAAGCGCCAGTTCGCCGGGCTTAAGCGGCGTCGATTGATTTGCCGGAAAAAGCTGCGGTGTAAGCGCATGATTGATTTCCTGTAGAAACGCCAGCAGGCTGCCGGTCAATCCGACCAGGATCAAAAATTCTGCAGTGGCGAGGCCGTCCCAGCGCTGTATCAATACCCAGAAATGGCGGGTCATATTGTGCTTTCAAGTTTCATATGTTCCTCTGAAGCGTAGGCATGAAGGTAAAACTGCACGCGTCCATGTTTTTTGATGCAGCCATTTGCCGATACCTCTTCAGCAGCCATGCTGAAGAGTTGCTAAAACTTTTCAGTATATGCTTATGACGAAACGCTGCGGAAAACCCCGTAGCATGGCGATGAATTTTTGATGCATCGGAGTACATATATGCCAGGGCGGTCCGGTTTCCGTCGATATTTGCAGATTTAAAGAACGAACAAGCACATCCGCTGTTGTGCTTTATGGCGACGTTTCATGGCCGCATGATTTTGTTACACGGACGAAAGAAGGGCTTGACGGCTAGCTGGAAAATGGCCTTCATCCCGCAGCAGCCTTATCGCCATATTG
Organism: Candidatus Methylospira mobilis; assembly: GCF_009498235.1. Taxonomy (NCBI): domain Bacteria; kingdom Pseudomonadati; phylum Pseudomonadota; class Gammaproteobacteria; order Methylococcales; family Methylococcaceae; genus Candidatus Methylospira; species Candidatus Methylospira mobilis. The sequence goes on from NZ_CP044205.1 coordinate 4,334,295, forward strand.
AAAACCAAGTGGAGCCAGGTAATAAAGTCGTGCTCAGCAAGGGTAAAAAATCCGCTCTGGCCTCATGGATTCGCACTACCTCTTTTTACGGTTCGGTGCATAATTACCGCAGGCTGAAATCAGCCAGATCAAGTCAGCCAGCGTGCCGGAAACCGCAACAGCAATAGTCATCGGGTAAAGACGTACCGTTCTGTCCGGCTGCGACCAGACTGCTGACCAGAAAAGCGCAACCGAACTGGAAGACGCCGGTCAATGCCGATCCGACACCTGAATATTGACCGCTTGCAGCCATGGCTATCGCAGCCGCATTCGCGCAGATGAAGTCAAGCGTAGCGATAGCGAACCGGAGCGGGATCAATACCTAAATCAGGATGCCGCTGCCGGGGTGTACAAGCATCAACAGGCCGCGGCAGCGATATTGTGAGGATCAAAAGCCGGGCTCAAGTACTTCAGCGCGATGCGAGCGCGTCACACAGACCTGTTTGTGTTTTTCAGGGAAACAGAGTGTAGCTGGGGCTGGTCATCGTAATTTCAAGCTTGAAATGATGGTGGGAAAGAGTTTGACAGAGGCGGTGGGCGAGTTGAAAATATGGGTGTTCCGGTTTAACCCGACGTAAAACAATACGCGCATACGATAAAAACTTAAGTAAGCGCCATTCTGGTCTGTCCCCTACTTATCCGCGTGAAACCCCCAAAGAACATCCTGCTTGTCTTTGGTCATCTGCTCCGCCACGCGAGAAACGATTTCATCAGCGTGCGCCTGCGCCCCTTGAATCACTTTCCATGAGGGTGGTGTGTTAATCTCAAAAAGCAATTGCAGCGCGCAAATGCCAGAATCGCCAGCGTCAGGGAGGTTAGGCGTCAATTTAGAAGCTAGAAAAGGAACAGATTCTTCTGGATGCTTTTTGAAAACAGCCGCGATCCGTTTAAAGTCATCCAGACGCTGTCCAGTGAGCCGATCCAGTTCTGCTTGCGATGGCAGCGGGTCCATCGCCTGCAGATTTGGCGAAAGAAGAGTGGCGAGAATCTCCTGTGCATCTGAGAAATTTTGCTCGAGATCGGCAGCTGATGCCGCCTCGAATGGAGAGAAGTTGTGTCTCTCCGACTGCATGGTGATAGTCAGCACGACGATTACCGATAAAATCAGCAGACTAAGCGTTTTCACATGTTTATTTCTGTACATAACGAGATAAAACCAAGTAGGTTCGATAAAATAGAGGCAGGTTTCTGTTTTATGGTTTGCAATTATTGCGTGGACATCCGGATTTTCCGGGAGAAGCTTTTATGCCGGGCATAGAAGAATTTTGCGAAATTCTGCCGGATGCCAAAGCATTATCGCACGTACCGGGTAGAGTTCGATATAACGCTGACGAGCCGGCAGACAAGTTTCATCCCGTGTCAGGCAAGACCGAAAGCCCCTCTCCAACAGGTGGTAGCATAGCTGTAACCAATATGGGTGTCCTAGGGAACCTCTGGGCAGGGATCGGGCAGGTACACAAATTCGGAACTCAGTATCTAGCCAATTACGCCAATGAAGCGGCCTACCGCGAGGATACCCGGCGCTGGAGCAACGGCGCTATTTTCAGCGACATTACCGCCAAGTGTGCCAAAACCCGCACGCACCATGATTGGTGCGGCTATTGGCAAGGTAACAAGCGCCGGGAAGAAAGACTGGCCGCTTAGGCTATTTTCCAGATACGCGCCGCGCCTTCGGTTTCGCTTGGCGCGACCAATCCCTTAGCTTCCAGCTTGTTCAAGGCGCTCAAGGCGCACCGCTGAAACTGCTCAATCCTGTTTGCGTTCGACTCAACTCCTTTAAGCCTGAGCATGGCTTCCGCTATTTCACCGCTGGTCAGGCCGTCCACACTCTCGCGCAGAATATCCAGGATTAGCCGGGGGCGTTCGCCGTGCGTAAAAGAATGGCTACGCTCCCGGTGCGCCTTGGCGCGTACCGTGCGCAGATCGAATTCCGGCGAGAACAGCTTGATGGTGGCGTCGATGTGGTTTAGATCGGTGGAAATGCGACTGATTTCGGCCTGATAATGCTGGATCAGTCCGGCCATTTCGGAGCGTTTGGCAACCAGACCGGAAATAACATGGGATTCTGCCATGTGGCACCTGTTTTGTTAGTGAATACAGGTACATTGTAGGCAGCTCGCCGGTTACAGGGCTTGTGCAGTTGCTACATAATTCCGGAAACCTGAGAAAAATGCCCGAGAAAGTGCTGTATCTGCCTGCTCTCTATACTATTCTGCCGCAGATCGGATATCCTGCTCAGACTCCGGGTGAAGCAAATACCTCATTGAAACTCTATTCTGAGCCGATCCAGAGTTTCCACTCCAGGGAGTAATGCTATGGCACCGCTTTCGACTTCAGCGTGACGCCTTTCAATTTCTTCAGCCCATGAATTTTCTATAGCAGGCTCGGAATCTAGGCTTGTGATAAGTTTTTCGACAAGACGAGCGCGTTGAGCGTTAGGCAAACTTAAAGCCTCGGCCTCAAGCTCTTCAACAGTAGCGGTCATGCGTTTTCTCCTGAAATAACAGCGATTCGGTAGCTGAGTGCCATAAGAGTGTGTATGCAAGCAACCTCAAGTTTCTAAAGTAGAATTCAGCGGCGAGCGTCAGCCAAGTCCGCTGGAATGATTCGCTAGACTGGGGATAGGGAATAACCTTTAAATCCAATGCCGAGCTGAAAAAGCCACAAGCGAACCCGTGTGCCGGATATTTGCGTAAACGCTCAAGCAAGCAGTACATTAACAAGCCACTTGTTATGGGCGTTACTTGTTGTTTCGTGAGGTTAGACGAGGCGACGGTTCTACAAGTCGCCCTGTGACAAATTTGTGAAGCACGCTAGCCATCAGAGTCTGATAAGGCAAGCCTTCTTCGGCAGCTCTTGCCTGAAGATCTTCGAGGTCGCGGGAAGAGATGCGGATATTAACACGCTTGTCTTTAGCCAGTGATGCAGAAGCTATTGATGCATAGTGCGCAATTTCATTTTCGGGATTAAGTACAGACCTCCATTCGCCTCTTTCGAAGGAAGCCAGAATTTCTTCCTCAAGTTTGCTTTCATTATTCATTTCAATTGGCCTCTGCCAGATATTTGCGGGTAGCTTTCCGACTAGGAATAATCGTTTTTAGAAAGACCTCGCTGTTGGTCTCTACAAACGGTTCCAAATAGATGTAACCACGAATACGCACCACGAACATGCGTTGGTTCGGGTACTGCTCTGTGTTTGGATGGTCGAGTACATCAAGGAGGCCTCCATGCGACAAGGCGGACAGCACTTTTTCAAATGACACGCTTCGCTCTGCCATGAGGGCGGATGTTCTTTTCAGCATTCCAGTTCACAGGTTTCATGTGGGGCATAATACGCCAGTGTCTCTTACGGCATCAAGTCTAACGCCAGCCATAACCGGACACAAAAAGCATAGCGCAGCAAAGCTTTTTGTGGTCCGAGTTTATGGCATTGTTATGCCAATTATAGATTGCGTTCATACTAATGGGGTTCGGGAGTAGCGGCTTATAAAATTCAGTGATGTCTGCTGCAAACTCGGCACTATTGAACCATTTTTTATGGTTTGTATATGCAACTTGCTTTTTCTCGCCAGTTTCTCTATCTAACTTTACTCTCATTTCCTGTGCTTTATTTCGGTATGAGTTCATAAACTCACGCCAGTTATTTATTATTATTGATATATTGTCGTCAATAACTGATTGATAAGCACTTACACCAGAAGGCTTAAGTGCTACTGTAGCATATAGGATGTTTGATCACCATTAATGATCTGCGGGTTTTTGACGATTAACTGAGCTTTTCTTTTCTGACCAATGCGCTCATTGATATATGTCTCATCTGAGAGCATGGCTATGCCATTATTAAATAACGCGAATTCACTGGCATCATTAGTTATTATTGTATCTTTGATTGCACCGTTAACTTTTCCGCCTTCATGCCCCAAATAACTCCTTGGGTTGTACTTAAGAATAGAGTTCTTATACTTGTACATTATTTTCCCAAGCGCTAAGGTTGGGACAAAAAGGACTGTTATTTAAAAATCGCCTTTTCTTGTTTGAACTGTATAGCTAATTTTACTGCCAGCATTCTTGTTACTCAGATCAATATTTATATTTAGATCAGATGCTTGATAAAAATCCCCACTAACAACAGGAAACACGAGATCCGTATAGCACTTTTCGCAGTCAAAAACCTTTGTGGTAAATCCGCCGGAAAGTTTAAACAGGTCGCTCTGTTTTACATTGAATAAGTTGGCAATAATTATTACTTGGTATGAATATCGTCCTATATTTTCAGTTGAAAACACTTCCCTCTGTAGTTGCAATATCTTATCGCTATACTTATTTCCTTGCTCATCACATTACTCGCCGTTCAAAACTCTATCTACATCCATGACTAAAATTTCTTTTAGTTCAATTTCCTTATTTTAGAAATCATTGGTGTTGGCTTTGAATTTTTATTGCAAGAAACAGAATGCCTTGCTTTCATTGCAAATATAGCATCCGTCTATCCCGCCATCATATGAACCATCAGAAATAAAGTGTTCTCTCCGAGCGAAGTCCAACAGTCCGAAGTTCACTTTGAGTTATAAATGGATAAACGCTATGGATCGAGCATTAACTAATTCGGTCACGCTACATTGATTTGGTAACGGGTATTTTTTACTCAAGGAGAAGGGAGCCTCACAGATAATCGCGTCCAAGATATTCAGTAAAAATTCATATTTTGTCACATATTCCGTGCCTTGGTCGATAGTTCCTACTTGTATTCACTTGAGTTTGTTTTGAAGGCATAACGTGAAGTAGCAAACCGAAAGACGCAAAACATTACGTCATGGTGTGGTCCATTGTCTTTCAATTCGGGTAAAGTACGCTGTATTTCATGCGTTTAGCAGAATTTAGCACAACCTAAAAAATGCAAGAAACATCAACGACTCCCTCACCGACAGAGCAGAAGCTGCTGGAGCGGGTTGGAAATAACTTAGAATTAAGCACTGCAGCATACGTACAGAACAAGCGTATACCGACTGAATCAGGCGGGAAGAACTGGCTGATGGCAAGCTGGCCCCGCCGGTGCCATTGCTTTTTTACAGGAGTGGGGAGCGGCACAGATATTGACCGGCTTTTTGCCCCTGCGCCGTAAAAAAACGCTGCCGAACGAGGAAGAGTATGTTGGACATGGTTGATATCATGGCAACGCTTGATTTTCAAATCCGAGTTTGTCAGTTCTCGCTATCCCTGCTTCTGACCGGGCGATTTCTCCTTCCCATGATTGACGCTTTCCGCCAGCCGCTTTTTTCATTACGCTCGCAGAGCGTGTCAACCGAATGCAATATTGCATCGAGCTGGCGGTCTTCGAAATTCAAATGCACATCGCGTTGCGGAAACGGGATGGAGATCCTGTTTTCACGTAACGATTGATTGATGCTGAAACAAAGATCGCTGGTGACCGAGAGCAGTTTATCGACGTCCACGATATAAACGAACAGTTCGAGTTGAAGCGCATCGTTGCCGAACCCGCGGAATATGACGTTCGGAGCAGGTGTGTATTTTACGGCGGGGTGTTTGTCCGCGATATCGAGCAGCAGTGATTTAACCAGGCAGGCGTCTGCATCGTACGCTATGCCGACTGGCAGGATGATCCGTCCGTCGCGATCAGCATGGGTGCGGTTCATCACCGCCGAAGAAATCAGGCTGGAATTCGGAATAAATACCGACGCGCGCTCGAATGTGGTCAGTTCGGTCGCTCGAACATTGATTTTAGCGACGTGCCCCTGGTGTTCGCCTACCACGATCCAGTCGCCGACCTTGATCGGGCGTTCCACCAGTAAAATAATGCCGGATACGAAGTTGTTGATAATATTTTGTAGTCCGAAGCCGATGCCAACCGACAATGCGCCGACTATCATCGCCAGATTGGAAAGATTCAGGCCGATAGTGGACGCCGCGAGTACCGCCGCCAGTACAAAGCCGATATAGCCGACGCTGGATCGAATCGAGTTGCGCAAGCCGATGTCCAGAAGCGTATGCGGGAATATATGCTTATCCAGCGAGCGCTGCAACAAACGGGTAGTCAGGCTCAATCCGATAAACAGCAGGATCGCAAACAGGATATTCGAAGGCGAAAGCGTCAGGTTGCCGATCCTGATCGAAAAAAAAGTTTGATGCAGCCAGGCACTGATTTCGTGTTTTCTGGCGCCCCAGATCAGCAACAGCATAAAAACCGCAATTAATCCCAACAATAGGTTGGCGAAAGCGGTAATCCAGAAACGCAGGTTTTCACCGTTTTCGCGCGTTAGGCTGAATTGATGGCGGATTATTTCGGCAATGATGCTTTTTATCAGCGCGCCGCCTATGAATAGCCCGAGCGTCAGCACGATCTGCGTCGCCAGCAACCGCGACAATGTGACGTAACCGGCCAGCGCCGAAAGCGGGATGGCAAGCACCAGAATCGACAGGATTGCTCTAAGTGTGCCCCACGTTTGCGGTTTGAGTATCGAAGGCCGGGTAGCGGAATTCGATGTCGTTTGCCAGAAAGGCTGTCTCAGGGAAATCAGTAAAGTCGCTGTAATGCAGATACTGGAAATAAATTTATGAGCGACTGTCAACTCTTCCGAAGCGGCAAAATATATCTGCAACTCGTTAATAATGTTGTCCAATGCAAAAACAGAAGTAATCACAATAATAACGATACCTAAAGACCGGCTGCCGTGGCCGGTAGCGCCTATCAACCGCCAGTGTGGATTGAACGGCAGCAGTACTGTGGTGCAGAAAGCAGCGACAAGAAAAAGCATTATTAACGATAGTATTACGGCAAGAGCCAGATCCTGTGCATTATCTGGGATTCCGTAATGGTACAAGGCGGCGTAAACAACTCCAATTACGGTGGATGGGACGAGAGAGTTAATCAGTCCCATATAAAGTGCGAAGCGCAGCCTTTGTTCCTGTGTGGGCTTTTCCTGTTGCAGTTCAGCCTGCGCCTTCAAGCGCTTACGTAACCGCAGCATGTAAACAACCAGTAACAACGCTCCTACGACGCCCATGTAACCGAGCACAGGTAAATGGCTTATCCGCAGGTTGCTTAGAAACGCCTGCAAGCCGGTGCGAGAAAGACGCCAGCCGGCTATAAACTCGTTTGCGGCCTTATTCCAAAGCTCAGAAGACAACGGGTTTTCGTTGCGAACGCGAATTTTTTCGGCAAATCTGGCGCTTTTAGCTGCAACGATGCCGACTAAAACATGATCGATATGCGCTATAACCAGTTCCGCACCCTTGATTTTGTTGTTCGTTTCTATCAGGTCGTCGGAAATCTGTTTACGCTTGGCTTTAATGGGCTCGGCTTCCGGGGGCGAATCCGTAGCAGGCTCCGGACCAAAGGCCCCGATAACAACATCGAGCGCCTGTTTATCGAGTATGCTTGAATTGAGCGTTTCCTGGAGCTGGGTTCGCAACGTGGCAAGCTGCGTCTGCATCGCATCCAGTTGATCGCTGTTCACATCAGGCTTTGCGGCATTTTTTTCTATTTTATCGACGGCATCGTTCCACTCTACCAGCGTAGTGAAGGAGGTTGATGTTTCGGCATAGGCGTTTAATGCAAAAAATGCAATAATATAGATAGACAGGCAAGAGCGAATTATGGATAAATACCCTGGTTTTTTCATGTAAAAACTGGCACGAAACAGATTTGAGATGACTTTGTGCAGCAGAATGCAAGTCGCGGCGAGGGAACGGTTTGACGGATCGGGACGTTGAACGCCAATGTTATATGCGAGCAGATTAGTACCCCTACATAAAAATGTAGGTCCCCGTTTGCATAGCAGCGGAAACGGAGCTTACCTTGGCATCAATATCTTCTACTCTGGCCGCCACTTCCCAAATCTCGGTAACCGTATTTAGCACACTGGCGTCTATCTCGTGGACCTGAGCATCAATGGACTTTATGCTGGCCGCAACTTCCTGAACCTGGATATCAATAGTTGTCACGCCGGCCGCTACATTTGTCATGTGAGCATCCACCTCCTTAACCTCGGCCGCCACAGTATCGACTCTAGCACTCACGGCAGTAACCATACACCCCACCTCTCCCACCGACGTGCCGATAGATTCGATGCCGGACTGAATTTTTTCAACTTTGGCTATCGTAGTGTTCAGTTCGAGGTCGCAATCCTTAAATTTAATGGTTTCTTTTTCCCATGAAAGTCCCATTGACCAACTCAAATAAGCGCCTATGTATATCTCCGAAGTAGCGCCAATGCTATTCGTTGAGGTGGCGCCGATATAATTCGTTGCGCTGGCGCCGATATAATTCTGAAGGGTAGCGCCATAGTAACCAGTCGTGCTAAAGCCTAAATACTGGGTAGCATAATTACCAGCGTAAAGGGCCTCGTAAAACCCATTGATGTTTATACTATAATCCTTGGCATTAATGGTGATATGCCCGTCGGTTGATACCGATGCTCCGCTCTGGCTATCCGAACTCGAATCGCTGCTGTCCGCCCCCACGGCTTTCGCCGAAGATGGCGGAGCACCCAGGCTGACCCGGGTATTGCAGGTCGGCGAATACAGATATATGCCTTGCTTCCCTTCCTCGTCGTTAAATTCGATGCTGTTTTGCCCCGCCGTCCGGATCACCGACTGCGTTTGGTTTTCGTCACAGACGACGTCCGGATGCAGCGAGTTATGCAGCGCGCCAATGATCACCGGTTCGTCCGGGTTGCCCTTATGGAACGACAGCATCACCTCGGTGCCTTTATGCAGTGGAAAATTCATGCCGTAGCCTTCTCCCGCATACGGGCGCGCCATGCGCATCCAGGCCGAAGCTTTTTCAGGTTCTTTCTGGGTGACGTCGTAAGGAAGTTGCACTTTGTATTCGCCGTGTTCGTTCAGTTCGGCATATTCGCCGGAGCCTTGAGCATCAATGTAGGCGGTGAGGTTGCCTTCGATTTTCGGCCATGGGTGGACGATTTCCGGACGGAACTGCACATCGGCCGGTATCGCGTTGAATGATGCCTGGTAAAAATCCTGGACCGTTGCGGCTTCCGATGCGGGAACGCCCAAACCTTCCAGCAACAGCGCTGCCTGCGAACCGCGATGGCAAATCCGCGTCAGCAGGTAGCGTTGATTGAAGCTGTTGCGGTAATGCCCGCGCAGTTCGAGCCAGTAGCCGCAACGCATGCCGGTAGCTGCCGATTCGCCGGTGAATTCGCGGCTGCGGCATATCAAACCCTCTGCGCGTATGCGCGCCAAAGCCTGGGCGGCCTCGTTGGTGTTGATGTGGAGGTCGTAACTGACGATTTCGCCGATGCCGTTTTTATCGACCGGCGCAATTCCCTTGATTTCCAGCGAGGACTTTTTGTAAAAATGATCCATGACGGTCACTTGCCTGGGCAGAGACTGCAGTTTCATATTGAAACTGTATATCCGGCTGGGTGCCGCGAGTCCATCCGTTTCGCGATAAAACATCTGCAGCACAGGCGTATCGTGCGAATTGCGGTCATTGCCCAGAACCACGATTTCCGCTTCCTGACGTTCCTCAAACCACCAGTAGATACCGAGCCGCTCGCACCAGCGCGATAAAAAATCGAGGTAGTGCTCCTGGAATTGAAAGATGAATCGCCCTTTCGGGAACTTGTCCTGATTGACGATCCGTAACGCGTAGTCGTCATGGGTCAACCCGGCGTCGCTGATCACCTTGTCGAATAGTTCCAGCGGACTGTGTTCGGTATAGACTTCGTTCAGAAAATATCGCGCAAGAAACCACAATCTCGGAACCAGTTTCGCTCTGTAGAAAGTCCAGCCTGTTATCCTGTGCAGTTGTTCGAAGCTTTCGATCACGCCGCTATAGCAGCTTTCCGCACAGCCTTCAGTACCGTCGTTCAAACGAAAACGGGCTGTTTGTCCGACCAGTTTGTATTCGTCGATACCGCTGTCGGACGAAGCCAGCAACAGATCGAAGCGATAGAGTTCCGACAACGCTTCTTCGCCTTCGAAACTGACTACTTCCAGCGAGGCGCCGGAATCCAGCGTCTCGCAACTGAAAGAAAACCTGCGGTTCGAATCCGCTAAGGAAACGCTGATTTAATCGCCACCTAATTCCATATATTTATTATGGATATAAATTAACCATGGTATAATAATCAATATATTATACTGAAACGGTTTCCGGCGTATGATGAAACAGACCACCCTCCTTGACGTTCTTCTCCAGCAAAAATCGCGTACCACGCGGCGCGAGACTTTTTTGAACGCGATGGATCAGGTAGTTCCCTGGTCTGAACTGGTCGAGCTCATTCAGCCGGTGTATCCCGCTTCCGGACGAGGTCGTCCGCCTATCGGGATCGAAAGGATGTTGCGATTGTATTTCATCCAGCAATGGTACGGCTTTTCCGACGAAGGAACAGAAGATGCGCTTTATGATATGCCCCTATTAAGCCGCTTTGCCGGAATTGACCTGACGCATGAGCGTGTTCCCGATGCTACCACGCTATTGAACTTCCGCCACCTGCTGGAAGAGCATAAGCTGGCGCCGGTGATGCTGGGCCGCATTAATGCGCTTCTTGAAGCGAAAGGATTACTCATGCGCGAAGGAACGATCGTGGATGCCACGTTGATCGCAGCGCCGCCCTCGACCAAAAACAAAAGTGGCGAGCGCGATCCGGAAATGCACCAGACCAAGAAAGGAAATCAGTGGTATTTCGGGATGAAGGCGCATATTGGTGTGGATGCTGAATCGGGACTGGTTCATACGGTTGTCGGTACGTCGGCGCATGTCAGTGATGTGGTGATGACCAGCGAGTTGCTTCATGGTCGGGAACAAGTGGTCATAGCCGATGCCGGTTACATCGGCGTTGAAAAGCGCGAAGAGAATACCGGGAAAACGGTGGAGTGGTTGATCGCCATGAAGCGCGGCAAGCTAAAAGCGATGCCCGAAGGCCGATGGAAAGAAACGGTGCGCGAGATCGAAAAAAAGAAGGCGCAGATTCGTTCGCGTGTCGAGCATCCGTTCCATGTGATCAAGAACCTGTTTCATTATCGCAAGACGCGGTATCGGGGATTGGAAAAGAACACGCATCAACTACAGATTTTGTTCGGGCTTTGTAATTTGTACCGGAGCCAAAAGCGGCTGATGGGGTCGATATGAGGGATTATTGCGCCCTCAATCCGCCCGAAAGGCGGAAAATGCCGGTAAAACCGGTGGTTTTAAGAGGGAACGCATAAAAAATGCGCCAAAATAGAAAATTTAGGCTCAAAAAAATTGCGCACCGGCGCAGCAACCCAGGTTTTGGCTATTAATCAGCGGTTCCCTAATTGGCTGGAAATCAGCATAAATCTGGAACCTCCCAAATAAAGCCATGCTGCGATATCAAAACCGGTGGCAGGATTGCAAAGTGTCAGGGTTCAAAGTCTATCACGGGACTAGACAAATAATCGCTTGTTAAAACCGCAAGTGCGGATCCCGTGCCGCTCCGGATACTCAGTAGTCGGAGATATGCTTATCCATGATCGTCTGGTAACTACCGTCCCGCTTCATACGGGCCAGAGCCAGGTTAAAATCCTGCACGAATTTCGCATGATCAGGGTTGGTTTTGCTGATTCCGGCGAACAAGTCGATTTTCAGAAAGCATTGCGGCAGAAATTCCAACGCTTTTGCTTCGTTAGGCATGAATTTGGCCAATAAATTAATATCGCGTTTATCGCCCAGCACCAGATTCAGGCCGACCGCCAGCGCATTCAAGGTCGGCAACATATTGGCCAACGGGACCTTGATCACCTCCTTGACGGCTATAAACTCGAGGGGAGACGGCATATTGTCGAAAACGCCTGCTTTTTAACCGTTCAAATCGCGCAGAAGCGCATACGTTATGCCCGATGGTTTACGTTTGATGAAGCATGGTTCGTTTGAAAGGACGGCATCGGTAAAGTCCGCATCGCGCGCGAGGTCGTCGGTGGGCCGGACATTGCTTATGATATCGTAAACGCCGAAGCGCGTGCCGGCGACAGCACGCGAAGTATCGTTCTCCAGTATAAAAAGCGAGTAACAGCCGGCCTGATCGAGTACCCGCCTGACCAGGTCGATCGATAAGCCGCCGCGGGAAAATGTTCGTCGACATACGGCGGCCATTCATTGCCGACTACGCTGAGGGGTTGACCCGCGAAAAGCGGGCGGCATGTTAAAGTAAGCATCAAGAGAACGAGTTTTCCGATTTTCATCCATGTCCGCAGTTTGGGGGGATTTCCGGATAGTATGGCGGGAGCCGCTGTTTTCGAAAAGAGCGCGCCGGATGCAAAGCGCCGGCGATAAATCGAACCTGTAACGCGCAACTCGCGAAGCGAATATCCCGGGGATACCGACACAATGAAATATCGTCCTGCCGCACAACCTGAACAGTGAGCGCTGCCGTGATGCCATTTCCGTATAGTCTGATAAACTGAACAGCGACATTAGAAACAGCGATTACATAATGAGTGTTAAAAAGAGCGGGTTGGGACGGGGACTGGATGCGCTGCTGGGCGGCGCGCCGGTCGATGTCGTCACCGAGAAAGATAAATTGAAGTCATTGCCCATAGAGCATTTAAAGTCGGGGCGCTATCAGCCGCGCAAGGATTTCGATCCGGCGCGGTTGCAGGAGCTGGCGGACTCGATAGGCGCACAAGGGATCATGCAGCCGATACTGGTCAGAAGGGTCGAGACAAACCGTTATGAAATCCTCGCCGGCGAACGCCGCTGGCGCGCGGCGCAGCTTGCAGGCCTGCACGAAGTACCGGCCATCATCCGTGAAGTTTCGGATCAGGCCGCCCTGGCGATAGCGCTTATAGAAAATCTGCAGCGCGAGGATTTGAACCCGCTGGAAGAAGCCGAGGCTTTACGCAGGCTGCATCAGGAGTTTTCCCTTACCCATCAGCAGATCGCCGATTCGGTAGCCAAGTCCAGAACGACGGTAACCAACCTGCTGCGCTTGAACGATCTGCACGCTGATGTAAAAACACTGGTTCGTAATAATGACATAGAGATGGGGCATGCGCGGGCAATTTTAGCCTTGCCGGACGCGCAACAAATCGATGTGGCGCAGAAAGTTGTGGTCCGCGGTCTGAACGTGAGAGAAACGGAGGCGCTGGTTCGTTATACCCTGGAAGGCAAACAAGTTGTTGAACCGGAAAAAAAAGATCCGGACGTAGCAAGTCTTGAAAAAAATCTGTCACAAACACTGGGCGTTAAGGTGGAAATAAGGCACAATAAAAAAGGGGTTGGAAAGCTTGTTATCAGCTACGACAGCCTGGATCAGCTGGAAGGCGTTGTCGGCCGGTTTAGCGAATGAGGGAACTGCAGGGCCTGGGAGAGAGCGTTGATCTTCGCGCGTGTGGTTGTTATGATGCGCCCCGCTGGTTCATATGATCCACAGACCTGAACGATGGCTGCGGCGATAACCGAAAAGGTGTATCCGGAAATACGACGAATTTTGCAGCTGCAATTGACGTTGATGCTGACAATTGCGCTGGTTGCAGCGATGGCGGCGGGATATCGGGCAGCATTTTCTGCTCTGCTCGGCGGAGCGGTTGCATTTGTTCCGAACCTGCTTTTTGCAGCGCTGTTTGGCAGGAATGACCCCCGTAAAAACGCGCGCCAGGTGATAGCTGCTTTTTACCGCGGAGAAATAGCCAAGCTGGTATTGACGGTATTGCTATTTACCGCCGCGTTCAGATATAGTGAAATGATTTTGTGGTCCTTTTTCACCAGTTTTGTGCTGGTGCTGATGATGACCTGGTTTGCACTTTTGTTACGCAAGTAACAGTATTCCAAAGTGAGATGAGATGGCAACCGAACAACATGCTTCAGAAAGCGGCGCAACCGGCTATATAATCCATCATTTGACTACCCTTTCTGCGGGCGATGGGTTTTGGACGATACATTTGGATACGCTGTTTTTTTCGGCATTCCTGGGTGTCGTTTTCATACTGGTGTTTAAAGCAGCAGCTGAAAAAGCCACCAGCGGGATCCCCGGAGGTTTGCAGAATTTTGCTGAAATGATCGTCGAGTTTGTCGATACCCAGGTCAAGGACAGTTTTCATGGCAAGAGTCCGCTGATTGCGCCCTTGGCGCTCAGCATATTCTGCTGGGTATTCTTAATGAACGCCATGGATCTGCTGCCGGTCGATTTGATGCCGGATATCGCCGGCATGCTGGGTATACCTTATCTGCGCGTAGTGCCGAGCACCGATCTTAACGCCACCTTCGCGATGTCGATTTCGGTATTCTGTCTGATCATTTTCTACAGCATCAAGGTCAAGGGGCCTATCGGTTTCGCCAAGGAAATGCTGCTGCAGCCGTTCGGACCCTGGCTGATGCCGTTCAACCTGCTGCTTAAACTGGTCGAAGAACTGGCCAAGCCGATTTCACTCGGACTGCGACTTTTCGGCAACATGTACGCAGGCGAATTGATCTTTATCCTGATTGCGCTGCTGCCCTGGTGGGTACAGCCTGCGCTCAGTTTCCCCTGGGCGGTGTTCCATATACTGATCATCACCCTGCAGGCGTTCATATTCATGGTGCTGACTATCGTATACCTGAGTCTGGCGCATGAAGATCACTAGTCGACAGTTTTAAACCAATCCAACAACATATCTAAAATCTTTGGAGGTAAAAGTGGAAGCAATAGCAGAAGTACAAGGTTTGACCGCAGTGGCCGTAGGCATCATTCTGGGACTGGGCGCACTGGGAACCGCAATCGGTTTCGGTCTTTTGGGCGGCAAGTTTCTCGAAGGCGCGGCGCGTCAGCCGGAACTGGTTCCGATGCTGCAGGTTAAAATGTTTATCGTCGCAGGCCTGCTCGACGCAGTAACCATGATCGGCGTCGGTCTTGCATTGTTCTTTACTTTTGCAAACCCGTTTTTGTCGGCTGTCAAAGGTTAATCGTCCGGAACGGTTAACGTTCTCCAGTGTTAAAGCAATGAGGATAGCGACGTGAGTATTAATGCCACCCTAATCGGGCAGATGATTACCTTTGCGCTTCTGGTGTGGTTCACCATGAAGTATGTGTGGCCGCCTTTGATCAAGGCCCTTGAGGAGCGCAAAAAGAAAATCGCCGATGGTCTTGCAGCGGCGGAAAAAGGTCAGCACGAGATGGAGCTCGCCGCGAAGAAAGCGACGGGTGTTCTCAAGGAAGCCAAGGATCAGGCTGCCGAAATCGTCAGCGCGGCTCAGAAGCGTGCAACCGAACTGGTCGAAGAACGGAAAGGAACCGCCAAGCAGGAAGGCGAGCGCATCATCGCAGCGGCGCATTCGGAAATCGACCGTGAAATCCAGCAGGCCAAGGTTCAGCTGAGCAAGCAGTTGGCCGGGTTGGTGGTATCGGCTACCGAACAAATCCTCAAGCAGGAAGTCGATAAAAAACGTCATAAAGATATCATCGACGGTCTGAGCAGACAGCTGGGTCAAGCGCAATGAGCGAGCTAGCCACTCTGGCCAGACCTTATGCGGTTGCGGCTTATGATCGAGCGCGGGAGAGCGGAAAGACGTCAGCGTGGTCCGATTCGCTTTCGTTTTTGACGCAGGTTTTTCAGGATGAGCGTATTTTGCGCGCGGCCAAGAACCCGAGAGCTGACAAACAGAAATTCACGCAGGCGCTGCTGGATCTCTGCCAAGGGCATCTGGATGAAGAGAGCAAAAACTTCGTGCGCATGCTGATCGACAACCGGCGTCTCGAACTCATCAAGAATATAAGCGAGTTGTTCGAAGCTTACCGAGCCGAGGAAGAAGGTTACATCGCGGTGGAGGTCTTTTCGGCATACGAACTGGAAGACGATGAGCGTAACAAGATAGAAGCGGCGCTACGGGAAACACTCGGTAAAAATCCAAGATTGAACGTTTCGGTAGACGAATCGTTAATCGGAGGCGTTTTGATCCGGGCGGGAGACCGTGTGATCGATGCAAGCGTGCGCGGACAAATTCAGCGATTGGCCCAAAGACTCTACAACTAGAGCGAGTAAAGAATCATGCAATTAAACCCATCAGAAATCAGCGAGCTCATCAAAAGCAAGATCGAAAACTTCGATCAGGGAATTGAGTCACGCACCGAAGGAACCGTAGTCAGCCTGACCGACGGCATCGTCCGCATCCATGGTCTGAGCGACGTCATGCAAGGTGAAATGCTGGAGTTTCCCGGCAACACCTTCGGCATGGCGCTCAACCTGGAAAGAGATTCCGTAGGCGCGGTCATCCTGGGCTCCTATAATCATTTGGCCGAGGGCGACAGCGTCAAGTGCACAGGCCGCATCCTCGAAGTTCCGGTGGGTCCGGAGCTGCTCGGCCGCGTGGTCGATGCGCTCGGCAATCCGATAGACGGCAAGGGAAGCCTGAATGCCACTATGCAGTCGCCGATCGAAAAGATCGCTCCCGGCGTAATTTCGCGCCAGTCCGTCAGCCAGCCGCTGCAGACCGGCCTCAAGGCGATCGATTCGATGATACCGGTTGGTCGTGGCCAGCGCGAATTGATTATCGGCGACCGCCAGACCGGTAAAAGCGCGATTGCAATCGATACCATCATCAACCAGAAAGGGACCGGCGTTAAGTGCATTTACGTGGCGATCGGTCAGAAACAGTCTTCCGTAGCCAACGTGGTGCGTAAACTGGAAGAACACGGCGCAATGGCGCATACCATCGTGGTGGTGGCATCGGCTTCCGAGTCGGCGGCGCTGCAGTTCGTTGCGCCCTATTCCGGCTGCTCCATGGGCGAATATTTCCGTGACAACGGTGAAGACGCGCTGATAATTTACGATGATTTGACCAAACAGGCCTGGGCATACCGCCAGGTTTCGCTGCTGCTGCGCCGCCCGCCGGGCCGTGAAGCTTATCCGGGCGACGTTTTCTACCTGCATTCCCGTTTGCTGGAACGCGCATCCAGAATCAATGCCGAAGAAGTTGAAAAGCTGACCGGCGGCAGGGTGAAGGGTAAAACCGGATCGCTGACCGCGCTGCCCATCATCGAAACCCAGGCCGGCGACGTTTCCGCTTTCGTTCCGACCAACGTGATTTCCATCACCGACGGTCAGATCTTCCTCGAAACCAGCCTGTTCAATTCAGGCATACGTCCGGCAGTGAATGCCGGTTTGTCGGTGTCGCGCGTCGGTGGCGCCGCACAAACCAAGGTCATCAAAAAACAGGGCGGCGGCATTCGTCTCGATCTCGCGCAATACCGCGAACTGGCGGCGTTTGCGCAGTTCGCATCCGATCTCGACGAAAGCACCCGCAAGCAGATCGAACGCGGTCAGCGCGTGACCGAATTGATGAAACAGAACCAGTATTCGCCGTTGAGCGTCGGTCAAATGGCTGTTTCGCTGTTTGCCGCGAACGAAGGGTACCTGGACGACGTCGAAGTTTCGAAAATTCGCGATTTTGAGGATGCTTTGCAAAGTTACTTCAAATCCGATGCGGCAGCTCTGCTGAAGAAAATTGACGAGAAGGGCGATTACAACGACGAAATTCAGGCCGAATTGCATGCGGCGATCAAGAAGTTCAAGGCATCCCACTCCTGGTAAAAAAAGGGTTTAATCATGGCCGTAGGTAAAGAAATCCGCGTGAAAATTGCGAGTATCAAAAATACTCAGAAAATCACGCGTGCCATGGAAAAAGTGGCGACATCCAAAATGCGGAAAACGCAGGCGAGGATGCTGGCAACTCGCCCGTATTCCAAAAAGATCGCCCAGATTATCCGGCACCTGAGCCGTGCGAAGCCTGAATACAAGCATCCGTTCATGGAAGTTAGGCCGGTCAAACGGGTAGGCGTAATCGTGGTCTCTTCGGATCGCGGGTTGTGCGGCGGACTGAATTCGAATTTGTTTCGTGTGGCCTTGCGCAAATTCAAGGCTTGGGGCAACGAAAAGGTCGAATATCAGGTTGCGGCAATCGGTTCCAAGGGCGCATCGTTTTTTGCCGGCGTAGGCGCAAATCTGATCGCGCAGGTCACAAAACTGGGCGATAGTCCTCATTTGAGCGACATCAACGGCGTTATCAAGGTGATGCTGGACCATTATCGCGACGGGACCATAGACGAGCTCTATGTCATGTCGAATGAGTTCGTCAATACCATGACGCAAAAGCCCAGGCTGGACAGACTGCTTCCGGTCGCCGCGGACGAAATTTCGACTGATAAAAAGCATCCCTGGGACTACCTGTACGAGCCGGACGCCAAGGAAGTTCTGGATGATTTGCTGGTGCGCTACATAGAGTCCATGATTTTTCAGGGCCTGGTGGAAAATAATGCCTGTGAGCAGGCGGCGCGGATGGTGGCGATGAAAAGTGCGTCCGATAACGCGGGTAAACTGATAAACGAACTGCAGTTGATATACAACAAGGCTCGACAGGCTGCGATCACGCAGGAAATTTCCGAAATAGTTGGTGGTGCGGCTGCCGTATAGCCGAACGTTCAGTCCCCCCGTCTCTGGTGAGGGCATGGTTTCAAATAATTAATATAGAAGTTCTGAGAGGACCAAACATGAGTTCTGGCAAAATCGTTCAGATTATCGGCGCTGTTGTCGACGTGGAGTTTCCGCGCGATTCGCTCCCCAAGGTTTATGATGCCTTGCGCGTAACGGACGCAAACCTGGTATTGGAAGTGCAGCAGCAGCTAGGCGACGGAGTAGTCAGAACCATCGCAATGGGTTCTACGGACGGCGTAAAGCGCGGTTTAAGCGTTGAAAATACCGGTGCGGCCATTTCCGTACCGGTAGGCAAGGAAACGCTCGGACGCATCATGAACGTGCTTGGCGATCCGATCGACGAAAAAGGTCCGATCGGTGAAAAGGCACGCTGGGGCATCCATCGCAAGGCGCCGAGTTATGAAGAGCAGGCGGCCGCCAACGAACTGCTGGAAACCGGCATCAAGGTTATCGATCTGGTCTGTCCGTTCGCCAAGGGCGGCAAGGTCGGCCTGTTCGGCGGCGCAGGCGTCGGCAAGACCGTCAACATGATGGAGCTGATTCGCAACATCGCTATCGAGCACAGCGGTTACTCGGTATTTGCCGGCGTCGGCGAGCGTACCCGCGAAGGCAACGATTTCTATCATGAAATGAGCGAGTCCAACGTATTGGATAAAGTATCGCTGGTTTACGGTCAGATGAACGAACCGCCGGGCAACCGTCTGCGCGTCGCATTGACCGGGCTGACCATGGCCGAATTCTTCCGCGAAGAAGGACGCGACGTACTGCTGTTCATCGACAATATCTATCGCTACACCCTGGCGGGAACCGAAGTATCGGCGCTGCTGGGACGAATGCCGTCCGCGGTAGGCTACCAGCCTACGCTGGCGGAAGAAATGGGCGTGCTGCAGGAACGCATTACCTCTACCAAGACCGGTTCCATTACCTCGATTCAGGCAGTATACGTACCCGCGGACGACCTGACCGACCCGTCGCCCGCCACCACATTCGCTCACTTGGACGCGACGGTGGTATTGTCCAGACAGATTGCGGAACTCGGCATCTATCCTGCGGTTGACCCGCTGGATTCCACCAGCCGTCAGCTCGACCCGCTGGTCATCGGCCAGGAGCATTACAACGTCACCCGCAGCGTACAGGGTACCTTGCAGCGCTATAAGGAATTGCGCGATATTATTGCGATTCTGGGCATGGACGAGCTTTCGGAAGAAGACAAACTGGTTGTTTCGCGCGCCAGAAAGGTTCAGCGCTTCCTGTCGCAGCCGTTCTTCGTTGCGGAAGTATTTACCGGGTCTCCGGGTAAATACGTATCATTGAAAGACACTATTGCGGGATTCAAAGGCATCATCGCCGGTGAATACGACGATATCCCGGAACAGGCTTTCTATATGGTTGGCAGCATCGACGAGGCTTTGGAAAAAGCCAAGAAACTTGCAGCTTGATGCGGAGTAAATCAGCATGACCATGCACATACATGTAGACATCGTAAGCGCCGAGGAGTCGGTTTTCTCGGGTCTTGCGGAGATGGTCATAGCGCCCGCCGAGGAAGGCGAGGTTGGTATTGCCGCACGTCACGCGCCATTGCTTACCCGCTTGAAGGCGGGAGAAGTCCAGGTCAAGATTTCGGAGAGCGAGCGTTTCTTTTTCTTTGTCGCCGGCGGCATCATCGAGGTTCAGCCTGATCTGGTATCCATATTGGCGGATCGCGCGATACGCGCCAAGGATATAGACGAGGCATCCGCGCAGGAAGCGAAAAGAAAAGCGGAAGAAGCTTTGAAGGATAAAGACTCCAAGCTCGAATATGCCAAAGCCATTTCCATGTTGGCGGAGGCAATGGCCGAGTTGCGTACATTGGACTCGTACCGAAAAAAAAACTGATAGACTCACAACCGAAAAGGCCTGATTGAACAGAGAAAATCTGTTTGATCGGGCCTTTTTGTTTTTAACGCCTGGTTAGGGATTTTATAATGACAATACAATCGATCATTCTTGCCGCAGGCCAGGGAACGCGCATGTGCTCTGATATACCCAAGGTGCTGCATCGTATAGGCGGAAAAACGATGCTGCGCCATGTTTACGATCTTGCCTGTCAACAAGGACAAGGTCGAGGACTGATCAATATCGTCTACGGACACGGTGGAGAGCGAATACTGGAGGCTTCGAGAGCATTCGAAGCGGACTGGACGCTGCAAAAGGAGCAGCGCGGAACCGGGCATGCCGTATTGCAGGCGGTGGATTGGATAATGGACGATAGTGCTGTATTGATACTCTATGGCGATGTACCCTTGCTCGAAGCGAAAACGGTCACGAAATTGCTGGCTTTGACCGAGGCATCGCCGCTTGCGCTATTGACTGTGAAACTGGCGCAACCCTATGGCTATGGGCGTATAGTAAGAGACCTGCGGGGAGAAGTGATCTGCATAGTCGAAGAAAAAGACGCCGATGATATTCAGAAAGGCATAACTGAAGTTAACACCGGTATTATGGCGGTACGCGGCGTCAATCTTAAAAGCTGGCTGGGTCGTATTACCGACAACAATGCCCAGGGCGAATTCTATTTGACCGACATCATAGGTTTGGCGGTGCAGGACGGCGTCACCGTGGCGACGATGGAACCCGCTGATGCGGCTGAAGTCATGGGTATAAACAATCGCGAACAGTTGGCGCATCTGGAAAGAAGTTTTCAGCTTAAAATAGCCGGGAAGCTGATGCGTAACGGTGTAACCTTACGCGATCCGTCACGCTTCGACGTGCGTGGCGAAATATCCGTTGGCCGGGATGTGGAAATCGATGTCAACGTCATACTGGAAGGGCGTGTCAGCATAGGGAATAACGTTAAAATCGGCGCCAATGTGATTATCTCCGACAGCGAACTGGGCGATGATGTTGTGGTGCAGGCGCACAGCATTATCGAGTCGTCGCAGATCGGCGCAGGCTGCCGGGTCGGGCCTTATGCGCGTTTAAGACCGGAAACGGTATTGGATGAAAAGGTGCATATCGGCAACTTCGTTGAAATCAAGAAAACTTCCGTTGCTCAAGGCAGCAAGATCAATCATCTCAGTTATGTCGGCGATGCCGTAGTCGGCGCAAACGTCAATATAGGCGCAGGAACCATTACCTGCAACTACGATGGCGCAAATAAACATCAAACCGTGATAGAAGACGGCGCATTCATAGGTTCGGACACGCAACTGGTAGCGCCGGTGACAGTCGGGAAAAATGCAACGATAGGCGCGGGCTCAACGATAACCAGAGATGCGCCGCAGAATGCGTTGACGATAAGCCGGGTTAAACAGGTCAGCCTTGACGGATGGAAGCGGCCTGAAAAAAAGAGGAACTGAATATGTGTGGAATTGTAGGCGCGGCGGCGCATAGAAATGTAGTGTCCAGCCTGCTTGAAGGTTTAAAAAGATTAGAGTACCGTGGTTATGATTCGTCCGGGATTGCGGTGATAGATGAAACTGGAACGATAAAAGGTGTCCGTCAAATCGGCAAAATTCGCGAACTTGAAAAGCTGCTGGAAGCGAATCCCGTCCACGGCAAAATCGGCATAGTCCATACGCGCTGGGCGACGCATGGCGTGCCTTCTGAAAGAAACGCACATCCTCATATTTCCAACCGGCGTGTCGCGGTTGTACACAACGGCATCATAGAAAATCACGACAGCCTGCGTATCGAGCTGCAGGAGCAAGGCTATGTTTTCGGATCCGAAACCGATAGCGAGGTCATCGCCCATCTGATACACCGCGAGCTGGCGCGCGGCAATGACCTGCGGGAATCGGTACGCGCTACCGTGGCGCGTTTGCAGGGCGCTTACGCGATAGGCGTAATTTGCACGGATCATCCCGGCGTAATGATAGGCGTTCGGCATGGCAGCCCGCTGGTGGTTGGTCTCGGAAATAATGAAAACTTCATTGCATCCGATATCTTCGCATTGATTAGCGAAACCCAGCGTTTTATCTATTTGGAAGACGGCGATCTCGCGCAGATTACAGCGGAAGCCGTCGATATTTACGATGCCGAAGGGCATCCGGTAACGCGTAGCCACCACGATAGCAAAATGGCGCTGGATGTGGTAGAGCGCGGCGAATACCGCCACTACATGCAAAAAGAAATCCACGAACAGCCCGAAGCGGTAGAAAAAACCCTGGATGGGCGCATTCAGGACGGCAAAGTGCTGGATAGTGCGTTCGGAAGCGCGGCGGCGCAGATTTTCGACAGCATACGCGCAGTGCAGATCGTCGCCTGCGGAACCAGCTATCATGCCGGCATGATAGGGCGTTACTGGATGGAACAAATCGCCGGCTTACCTTGCAGCGTGGAGGTCGCAAGCGAATTTCGCTACCGTAAACAGATTGTGCAACCCGGCACGCTGTTTGTGACCCTGTCGCAATCGGGCGAAACCGCCGATACCTTGGCCGCGCTGAAAGAAGCGGGACATCTAGGCTACGCGCATATGCTGGCCATATGCAATGTGCCGGAGAGCTCCATAGTCAGGGAGTCCGATTCGGCCTTCATGACGCGCGCCGGAATTGAAATCGGCGTGGCGTCGACCAAGGCGTTCACCACCCAGCTTGTCGCGCTGTTGATGCTGGTGGTGGCGCTGGCGCGCCGCAACGGATTGCCGCCGGAAGAGGAAACGCGCATAGTGCGGGAGCTCGAGGATCTGCCCGAACAGATACGGATGGTGCTGAAGCTGGAAAACAGGATAGAGGAATGGGCCGAACAATTCGGCGACAAGCATCACGCGCTCTATCTGGGACGCGGCGCGCAATACCCGGTTGCCATGGAAGGCGCGCTCAAACTGAAGGAAATCTCCTATATTCATGCGGAAGCGTACCCGGCCGGCGAATTGAAGCACGGACCGCTGGCGCTGATAGACAGCGAAATGCCGGTCATTGCGGTGGCCCCCAACAATGAACTGCTGGAAAAACTTAAATCCAACCTGCAGGAAGTGCAGGCCCGCGGCGGTCGACTTTACGTATTTGCCGATGTCGACGCCACCATGGACAATGTCGCCAATGTGAATATCCTGCGGGTGGCGGAAACGGAAGAGATCGTCGCGCCGATCATCTACATCATACCCTTGCAGTTGCTTGCCTACCATATCGCGTTGATTAAGGGCACCGATGTCGATCAGCCGAGAAATCTGGCGAAATCGGTTACGGTGGAATAAGGTTGATATTGGCTAGCCACATTGGTTTCTAATTCCAATCCTAAATATCAAATTACATGCAATTTTCTATATTGCCATTATCTATGAAAACAAAGTTCCATCACAGTTATTTTGAAGGGTGATGACGCTTCGAGTGCCGGAACAGCCGCAAGGTTCAAAAGATCGATCAAAGTTGAAATTAACGAAAAAAAGCGCATCCGGCAGCTGGGCAGATAAAAAATAAATGGAAAAAGTTATAACACATTGAATATTTAAATGTGCTGAGTTTGTACAGGCTTTAGGCTGACACGCCTTAGCTTTCGCAAAGATGTTTATCCGCTCCACCATGCCTATTAATCAACCCGTTGATAAGTATTCTGCAAATCATCTTGAATGACATGCGCCTCATTCGTATCGACGGTTTTCAAAATCAGATCGTGGTCCAGCGTGACGGTTTTGAACTGCCATCCGGCAGGAAGTTTCAAACGAGAATCCAGCCGGCCAAGTTCGGATTCGGTTAGCGCCGGGTCCAGAGTCTGAGAATAGCTCTGCATGACATAAGTATGCGACGGGCTGAACAGTTGATAGATTACGCTGCCCTGCTTGAAGATGTATTGCGTAGACCGCTTTATGGCGTTTTCCTCATAGGGTTTTGTCTTGCCCCTTAGCAGGTTGCCGATCGATATTTCAACCTTCGCCCGCTCCTTGAAACCCAATCCGCCGATAGTGACGGTCGGGGGCGCAGCATTGCTCTGTCCTATTTTGTCCATCAGGAAATAGCGGGGGCCGTTCATAATGATGGATTTTGCAGCCAGGTCCTTTTCCAGCTTTGCAGGGTCAAACGACTTCCATTGCGCTTCGGGGCAATCGTTCACGCCCAGCGTGTTATAGACGGTAGCCGTCAGCCTGGTAAGCGGGCCTTGGACTACCAGTATTTCGCAGTAACGCGCGCCGCGCACATTGTCGAGCATCGGGAACGCCTGCGCTTCGATACCGAAAGAGCAAAAAAAAGCGAGTATGGAAACCGTTGATTTTTTCATTTCATAAACTCCAGGTTAACGATTAAGATGGTTCCCGGCCGCAAGGAAAAATGGGCGCCTACGGACATAGTGCCTGAAAGAAAGAGTGCATTTTCGAAAAAAACGGTCAAAGGCCGCTGCGCAGTCCCGGCCGGCCAGGTATATCGCAACGGACCGTTTTATACGGCCCGCTGATTTTTTCCCAGCCGTCACCGGGCGAGGTTTGCGAACAGACCACATTGCCGTCCAGTTTGCTGCGCCATTTATACCACGGGGCTGTTTCCGCCAGGCTTGCGCTGCAAAACAGCATGAGAAAAAGCGCGAATGATATCAACTTCCTATACATGACCGCTCCTGTATGTAGAGCGTTTCGCTCGATTATTCGGCCGAGGTCGGATCAATGCGCGTGCGAACTGCGCGTATGCTGTTGGCCGGGAATCCGCCTTGTTCCGCATGCTCACGTATCAGCGACTCGCTGGGCGCGATATACACGCAATAGACCTTATCATCGGTCACGTAGCTTTCCACCCATTGAATCGCCGGCCCAAGATTTTTGAGTACGGAGCAGGATTTCTGCGATATGGCTTGCAATTCCTGTGTCGACAGTTCACCGGCATTCGGTATTTCGCGTTCTATGATGAATTTGGGCATGGGTTTATCCTTAAAGAATCGATGTAAAAAAGTAATGCGGGGAATCGATATCCCCGCCCGGTTTCTGCCTGGATATTCAGCTGTCCCGGCAAGTTTGTTCAGTGTCGGATTTGCCTGTATCCTTTGTGACTGCGGCGGCTATTGAAGCGGAACCGCCCATGCGGGCGCGTTTCCATTTCTGTGCGATTGTACTGCCGCCCGGGCCGGGAAGCCATAGCTCGACAGCGCCGCCAAAAGTAATTAAGTCCAAGAACTATCGGAATTTCCACGTTCAGACCAATATTTTTTGTTAACCTTCATGATCGCCCCAGCCATTTCAGTCGAGCATTTAACGCGGCATTTTAAGGTTCGCGCCGGGAAAAACGGCCAGGGATGGACACGTTGGTTCAAAAAAAAGGGATACGACCATTTCACCGCCGTCAGCGATCTGTCTTTCTCCATTGAAAACGGCGCCAAGGTCGCTTTCATCGGCCCCAATGGAGCAGGTAAATCCACCACGCTTAAAATGCTGTGCGGTCTGTTGCAGCCGAGCGCCGGCGCCGCACAGGTTTGCGGTTATGTGCCGTGGGAGCAAACCCGCGCGCTGGCAAGCCGCATCGGACTGGTGTTCGGGCAAAGGTCGCATTTGTGGCAGGCGCTGCCGGTGCGGGACAGTTTCGATTTGCTGGCAAAAATCTATGATTTGACGCCGGGCGCTTATAAAAGCCAGCGCGACAAACTGGTCGGCGTGTTCGGACTGGCCGGGTTGCTGACGCAACCGGCGCGCACTTTGTCGCTGGGACAGCGCATGCGCTGCGACCTGGCGGCCGCGCTGTTGCATCAACCCTCGGTGTTGTTTCTGGACGAGCCGACCATCGGGCTGGATGTCACGGCCAAGGCCTTGTTGCGCGATCACCTGAATGCGTTGGCGCGGGAATTCGAAACGACGATACTTCTGACCAGCC
The DNA here is from genome assembly GCF_009498235.1 of Candidatus Methylospira mobilis. Lineage (NCBI taxonomy): Bacteria > Pseudomonadati > Pseudomonadota > Gammaproteobacteria > Methylococcales > Methylococcaceae > Candidatus Methylospira > Candidatus Methylospira mobilis. Next base: position 4,360,511 of record NZ_CP044205.1, read on the forward strand.
ACGATACCGACGACATCGAACGCATCTGTGAACGCGTCATTCTGATCGATCACGGCAGCAAGCTGCTGGATTCCGGTCTTGCCGAACTGAGGCGCGACTATACGCGCTTTAAAACGCTGATCCTTGCGACGGAAGAGGAGCGCCCGGTTTTCCAGCGCGCCGGAGTCGGCGTGATCGAGCAAGCTCCGCATCGCCTCGTCCTCAATGTCGATGTGAGCATGGTCGCGCTCGAACAGGTCGTGTCCGAATGTTTGTCGTCCTTCAAATTGCAGGATATTTCCATCGAGAACATGCCGCTTGAGGAAGTGATCAAAGCCATTTATGCTCGGCAGCGGAGCAGCGCATGAAATTGCGTCACCGGTTGAGCGTGTTCACTGCCTCGGCGCGCCTGGGCTTCAAGCAGGTACTGGACGAACGTCTGGGTTTGCTGGGCGGATTCCTGATGTACGCTACGTTGGTTATCGCCTATGCAGGCGTGTTTCGCTGGATACCCGCCGATAACCTGGCCGAGTACCGGCTTAGTTTTTCGCAGCTGGTCTGGTACCTGGGCACCACCGAGTTTGTGCTGTTCTGCGGCTCCTTCGCCTATTTCAGAGAACTGCAACAGGAAATTCAAAGCGATCAAATCCATCTCGCGCTGCTGCGTCCTTGCCCTGTCTGGGTTGTGAAACTGGGCGAATGGAGCGGGCAATATACCGGACGTTTTATCGTCCTGGCGCTGCCGTGCTACGTCTTGAGCTATTGCACAGCCGGACAAACCGGGCCAGGCTTCGACTCTGTTGCCGGCATTGTCGCCAGCCTGCCGATGGCCGGTTTTATCATGGTTGCCTGCACCTTTATGCTCGGCGCATCCTGCCTGTGGCTGACGCAGGCCGAGCCCGCCTTCTGGATATGGCAGAAGTGCCTGTTTTTGTTGGGCGCCTTGCTGTGGCCGCTCGCGCTTTATCCCGGACTGATGAGTCGACTCGTCTGGCTGACGCCGTTTCCGTCCATGCTCGCCGTACTCGGCGCATGGATAGTCAGTAACGATGGGGCAACGCATATGGCCGGTTTTTTTCATCAAATATTCTGGGTAATTGTCTGCGTCGCGCTGGTGGCTGCAACGAACCGCGCCATGCTGCGCCGCATTCAGGCGGGCGGGTAATGATGAAGTTTTTTTTCAGCCGGTTTGACTATATTGCCGCCCTGCTACGTGCAAATTTTCGCGCCCATCATGCCGACATCCGGCGTACGCTGCTGCTGAGCGGTTTTATGTTCGCCCAGAACCTGATGTTTTTCATGGTTTGGGTCGTCTTCTTCGATTCAATCAGTCAGGTCAAGGGCTGGCGACTGGGCGATGTCGCCTTGATGTGCGGCATCGTCGCCGCAGCCATAGGCCTGATTATGTTCGCCGCCGACGGCGTGTGCGCGATTGCGCTCAAGGTTCAGGACGGGAGCATGGACGGCTTTTTGACTCAGCCTCGCCATCCGCTGCCTGCTCTGCTGTTAAGCCGCTCCAATGCCGCTTCTGTTGGCGACATGATCAGCGGCCCGGTTTTCTGGTTTGCTTTTGCCGACGCGCCGTTGTCGCAGTTGCCAGCCATTCTCGGCTTGACTCTTTTGTCCGCCGTGATTTTTCTTTCCGCCCTGGTGGCGTTTTATTCCCTGGCTTTTTGGCTGCAGCACAGCGGACGCTTTTCCGACCAGTTATTCGAAATGCTGATCATATTTTCATCCATTCCACAGCACGCCCAATCCATGAGCACCAAGCTGGTGATGTTCTCCGTCCTCCCGGCGGGTTTCATCGGCCTGTTGCCGGTTTCCCTGCTGCATCGTTTCGATGGGCTCCAATTTTTGATGCTGATCGGAGCTACTATTGCCTATGCTGTTATAGCGGTTGGAATATTCAATGCCGGAGTGAAGAGATACGTGCGCGGCTAATCGCCCCGTTTACAGTCAAGTTATACCTGCAGGTACAACACCCCCCACTCCACGCGGCCAGCGTAAAAAACGACAGCGCCAGACCGATGGCCAGCATGCTGCGTGCCAACGGCGCATCCAGCCCGTGTTCGGCGGCAAGGATGGCCGCGCTGATCATCGGCGGCATCGCCGCTTCGAACAGCGTGACCCGGATCGGCAATCCGTGCGCGGCCCAATAACGGCACATACAGCAGGTAGATCGCCAGCGGCGCGAGCAGCAGTTTGAAGCCCAGTCCGATGGCGAGATTACGGCGATGTTTTGCAACATGGCCGAGCCGCAGTTGCAATCCCACCGACAACAGCGCCAGCGGAGCCAGGGTATCGCCCAGGCGTTTCAGCATCGCGCTAAACCAGGGCGCATACTCCACCGGTATCAACGCAAGCGCCAGTACCAATGCGATGAACGGCGGGAAACGTACGATACGGCCCAGAATAAGCGAGACGCCGGGCGAGCCGGATGAATAAATGCTCGCTACCGCAATGCCCGGAATGGATAACGCAAAAAAAGAACCGAGTTGATCGACCAGCATGGCCGATGCGAGTCCTTCCTTGCCGTAGAAAGCCTCCAACCATCGGCAACCCGAAAAAAGCGGTGTTGCCCAACCCGGCGGTGAGCATCAGCGCGCCCAGGGTCGCGCGCGGCAACGCCAGCCAGCGCCCGATCAGCCAGAAAAACCCCACCGCCAGCCCGAATACCACCCAGGCCATGGCGGCCATCAGCGCCACGTCTTCGGTAAGCTTCAGGTCGTGTAGGTATAGCAGCGTCAGCGCCGGCAATGAAACATGGATGATGAAGCTGTTCAGCGTGACGGGGTCATTGTCAGGCATGCGCCGGGTAAGACGCAGCAGTATGCCGGCGATGAAGCAGAGGAGTAGAAGTATGAGGTTGTTCATCCGGTCAGCTTTTCCAGCGTGTCAATCCATGCGCTGAATTGAGGGCATTCATCCCGGATTTTGCTCAAACCGATTTCGCTGGCAATGATGGGGCCATGTTCGCGTTTGCTGTATTCGCCGTTGCTGAAAACCCGTTCTATCCGTTTCGAGGGCGCGGTCAACCGGCTGTTGTTGATGTGTTCCGGCGTCGGGAAATCCGCTTTGATGGACAGTAAAGCCTGGCGTGTTTTTGCATTCCATCCGTCCAGAACGAACTGGAACTGTTCTATATCGCTGAACAGCAGCGCTTCGAACTCATGCATTTGCACATAAGGGATAATACGGCGCTCATTAAAATCATCAATATGTTTCTGTATTTCAGCGGTGATATCGGCTTCGAGTTGCTGTTTACTCCTATCGCCCGCTTTTTTGAATCCGTAATAATCGACCAGCGTGGTGATGTAATCCGAACAGGGGTATTCGTGGGAAATATGGATTGCCAAACGCTCTACCGTCACATTGCCGCCTCCCTGGCTGCCGGTTCGCGTTTTCAGTAACGAAGGAAAAACATGCAGACCGAAGCTGCGTAAATGAGGTTCCAGGCACTGCGACGAATTCGGCTTCGGTATGGCCTTCGCAGATTACGCATAAACGTTTTTGCTTCATTCCACGCTGCCAACCACGTTCTTGAGCCATAGATCGGAGACCCGGTAATCGTCGTCCAGCCATTGCTGGTACTGTTCTTTGGGCAGATTGCGTAAACTGGTAGCGCCATCCTTGAGGTCGGCAATGATGATGTTTTCCAGACTGAAACAGTCCACCATGTAGGGCGATTGGGTGGCAATAAATACCTGCCGGGTATGCGCGATTTTCTTCAGCATTTCGGCAATCAGCGATATGGCGTGAGGGTGCAGGCCCAGTTCCGGTTCGTCGAAAAACAGGATGTCCGGCAACATATCGGACGGCAGATTCAATAAGGTGAGTAGGCAAAACAGACGCAGGGAACCGTCCGAAGTGAGGTGTGCGCCAAAGCTCTTGTCGCTGTACTTCCCTTGCCAGCGTAATTCGACTTTTCCGACAGAAGGTTGCAGTAAAAAATCGTTAAACGTAGGCAACACGCGCTGAATCTGGCGCACGATCAGCTTGTAGCGCACCAGATCGGTTTCCTGCAAACGTAACAGCACCGGGGCCAGATTCGCGCCATCGGAACGCAGCCAGGCGTTGTCCGTGACATCCCACGCTTGCTTGATATAGGCGTGAGCCGAGGTATCGTGGAACTGGTAGGTTGTCGATTGCCGTAGCAGGCTGACGATAACTCTGGCTGTATTATTTTTAGGACTTTGCGCAGCCATCACGATACCCGATTCTTTGGTGCCGCCATCCAGTATCGACCAGTTGGCATATCCTGATTTTGTCCGATCCGAGTAGCGGTAGGCCTCGTCTACAAACATCAAACTGTCGCCAGCGGTAAGGTGTGCAAGTCCAAAACGGTAATCGTTATATCCCTTTTCGGTTTCAATACGCAATTCAGCGTTGATGCGTGGCGTTTGGCGCGCTCCCATGAATAACTGATCATCCGCGCCTCCTTGCCGCAGAATAAACTCCTGAAGTTTTTGCCCACGCAGCATCCAGCTCAGCATCTCGAAAAAACGGATAAAATTCGATTTGCCTGCACCGTTGGAGCCGATTAACACGGTTAATTGCGGTAATTCCAATTGCTCTATTTTTGCAAGACTGCGGAAACCTTCTATGCTGATGCTTTTGATGCGTCTGTGAAAGTGAGAATTAGAAACGATCATGACTTGTATTACCTATTTAGCCACAGAAAATAAAAATTATTTTGTAGCATATGATCGCAATTGTACATTATGTAGAACTTCTCGCAAAACGTCGCAGAACTGAAGCGTTTTCTATTTCAGTTCGATATGTTTCTATCAAGTTGATAACATCATCGTGTAGTTGAAGATATTCTTCAACTGTCATTTCAATATCTTCTCCGTGTGCAACATGGTTACGTGGGTTTACAAGGTTGGAGTCGATAAATTTTAATCGTCTTTCGAATTTCGATACATCAAGACCAAGCGCGTTTAAAATATCTACAAGTACAGTCGACGTTAAATTTGATTTAGTTTCAACTACACCTTTGTACGGTACATTGGACTGGCTGTCCAATTTAGTACAAAAGAAATCCGCAAGCTCGTTACCCCCTGATATTCTTTCACTAGCGCCTAGTGCATTAAATTTAGATTTTAAAATGAGCCCAACAAAGTTCGCTGCAAGCTTACTGTGAGGCAAACGATGCGATGCCACATACTCAAGATAATAAGAAGAGGATTTTTTCACGAATCCTTCCCAATGGGCATATAGTAGTGCGATTGCGCAGCGAATTATCACCCGAGAGCGAAGCTCTCCCTGATAAGTTTGTACTAACGCCCTTAAGTCCGTTAGCTCCTTACGTCTCCATATAAGGTCCTCTGATATTTTATCCGATAGATCAATAGAGGTACGAATCATTTTAACCTTTTAAAATTTATTATTCATGCGCGTACTAGTTAAATTGATTTTTCTCCAGAAACCCGATATATCAAGATATCTGGTTCTTTTTAGTTTTGCTCGTAGCCGATTTTTTGTTATTGGCTTGATCTTTTGTTTCTGTGTTGATATTGAATAGTTTGCGGCCATATGGAATTAGTTTCGGAAGACGTCTCGTAGCTGTAACTCCGGCACCTGACCAGTTCGTAAAGTTTGTATCACCCCAAACCGAGCGCGCTCTGCTGAGAATATCTGATTTATCGCAAAGAGTGTTATTGTCAATATTAAAAGCAACACCCAAAGCAATGACTTCATATAAAGATACTAAGAAGCCACCTTCATGTCTGTTTTTATTGTTGTTAAATCGCTTGAAAGCATCATCACAAAGTACCTCATCCAGCACCTTAAATGTTTGCTCAAACAAATTTTTTATTGAATTTTTATCGTACTGTTTATTCTGTGCGACCTCTGTCATTTTGTCAGTCAAGAAAGCTCCAACGTCGCCAACCGACTTGATGTGACTTTCAGGAATTAACGCCAACAATAGAAAACGAAGTGCAAGCTCAAGGTCATAGGATTCCTCAATCGGACGGTCACTTAATGTCGTTGTAGAAGTGAACGCTTCGTTATGAGATAAATCCTTTAGCCACTCAAATAGTGGCTTATTTAACATCACCAAAAGACAGTTTCTTACTTCTTGCGGACTGAGTTGAGACCCTCCAGTATTTAATCTTTGGAAGAGATCGTATTTGGCAGATTCATCGCTTTCTCTTAAAACTATGCTTGCGGATATTTTTGATCGTTTAACTAGCAGTTGCATATCCTTCGTTAAAGAATGACTTGGAGAGCTTTTGTTCTCCCATTGAACATCCTGGAGATCCGGTAGGTATTTTGTTTTTTCAAGTATAAGCGGCTCTACTTTGTTTCCACTTTCGTCTTTTAGTATTCCGACAAACTGAAATATTGTAGACAAACGTTGCAGTCCATCTACTACATCCCACACGCCGTCATTTCTCTGGCTTACGAAGATCGGTGGAAGCGGGATACCAAGTAATATAGATTCAATCAAACTTGTTTTCTGAGAGTGACTCCAACGATAGAATCGCTGAAACTCAGGATGGATATCAAGCTCATTGTTCTCATACATACTTATCCATTCCCCAATAGAGATTGGATACCCATCTGTTTTTATCTCTCTACGCTTATTGTTTATTTGATCGATAAGACTCATTCCATCTCCAATCTGCATTTTATTTGAACAAGCAATCATTCTATTTTAGTAGAAAATAGTATAATTAACCGCCTAAGAAAACATCGATAAAATCGTTTTTGTCACAAAAGTGCACGGCAACCCATTGATTTTATACTTCCGCTACCAGTGGATTTTGATTTAATCATCGTTTTCCTCACAAGCATGATGCTATCAAGCTGGTCTGCCATTTCTTACTCTCCATCCGTGCGAGTTATTTCAGTATCTCTTGCTGGAGCCAAACGGCTTTTCCATTGTTCTAACTTCAGCTTGGTAATTTGTTTCGCGCTATCTGTTTTTCTATCGAGTACTGCGCGGCGTACCACGTCGAGACAAAACTCTTCTACGTCCGAAAAATTCGATCCGAGCAAATGTTTTGCCATAGTTTCCGGCGTATAACCGAAATTGGTCTGGGTGCGTTGGCCGATGGCCGCAATAAAATGAGCCAACTGCTCCCGAGTCGGGAGCGGAAGCTCGATACGCAATTGAAATCTGCGCCATACGGCCCGGTCAAGCAGCTCTGGATGGTTGCTGGCCGCTACAACAACGACATAATCCGGCAATCCATCCATTTGGAGCAGCAATGAGCTGACAACCCGCTTGATTTCTCCTGTTTCGTGAGTGTCTCCTCTTTCCTTGCCAAGGGTTTCGAATTCGTCGAAGAAAAGTACGCAGCGTTGTGTGCGAGCGTAATCCAAGACCTGCTTAAGCCGGTTGGATGTCTCGCCCAGGTAACTCCCCACCAATGTTTCATAGCGAATGATAATGAGCGGGTACATCAGCTCGCATGCCAAAGCTTCAGCTAAAGTGGTTTTACCGTTACCGGGCGGTCCCGAGAGCAGAATACGGTTTCGAGGCGATAAATTGTGAGCATGCAGCAATTCAGCGCGATGCTGCTCCTCCACCAACTCTCTAATTTGAAAGGCAACTTTCTCTGAAAGAACAAGACTATTTAAAGTGCGTTCAGGAACCGTCTCATATACCAAATCTTTCAGCGGTCCATTACTTGATTCGGCTTTAAAAAAACTCGAGCGACTAACTTGAAATGCATCGGGTTGTAATGATTTAATCAGGCGGTCAGCCAAAATGCGGTGGCCTTTTGATTTTTCTTCTTGTATAAGATCTTCCGCCGCTTTGCGGAAAGTTTGTTGATCGTTGTTGGTTGCGCTTTTAAGCAATGTTACTAAAAGATCAGCCTGCGCCATGAGCTTCTCCATGCCTCTCTTGATATGTTCATACGTCTGTGATTACACGAACGGAGACTATATCCTCAATCAGGTCCAATGCCTGTGTATGAAAAGCCTAGTTGTAGCAAAACAGAAATCTTTGAGAATTGTACAAGAAAGCCTATAAACTTACGAGGCTACCTGAGTCACAGTGCTACCCTGACTCTAAAGCACTCGCTGAATGGTTACGAGTTTTATAACAGCCCCTTCAACTCATACAACAACTCCAGCGCCTGCTTGGGACTCAGCTCATCAGGGTGTATATCTTCCAGCCGCGTTACCGCCGGATGCGGCTCCGCTTCGGCAAACAGGTCGAACTGATAGGCTTGTCCTGCGGCGACCGGCTGATGATTCGCTACGGCGTGGGCCTGTTTTTCCAGTGTGACCAGCTTGTTGCGCGCGCATGTGATGACGGCTTTCGGCACGCCGGCGAGCGCGGCGACCTGCAGGCCGTAGCTTTGATTGGCCGGGCCGTCCTTGACCGCGTGCAGAAAGACGATTTTATCGCCATGCTCCACCGCGTCGAGGTGGACGTTGCGGATGTCGGCATGTTCCTCGGCGAGCGTGGTCAGTTCGAAATAATGTGTCGCGAACAGCGTGTAGGCCTTGATCTGCCGCGCCAGATATTCGGCGCAGGCCCAGGCCAGCGACAGGCCGTCGAAGGTGCTGGTGCCGCGTCCGACTTCGTCCATCAGCACCAGGCTGTTGGGGGTGGCGTTGTGCAGGATGTTGGCGGTTTCGGTCATTTCCACCATGAAGGTCGAGCGTCCGCTGGCGAGGTCGTCGGATGCGCCGATGCGGGTGAAAATGCGGTCGATCGGGCCGATTTCCGCCGACTCGGCGGGTACATAGCAGCCGATATGCGCCATCAGCACGATCAATGCCGATTGACGCATATAGGTCGACTTACCGCCCATGTTCGGACCGGTGATGATCAGCATGCGGCAGTCGGGTGAAAAAGTCAGGTCGTTGGGTACGAACGGGTTTTCGGTGAGCTGTTCCACCACCGGATGCCTGCCGCCGACGATGCGCAAACCGGGAGCGTCCACCAGCGACGGCGCGTTCAGGCGCAGCGCTTCGGCGCGTTCGGCGAAGTTGCTCAGCACATCCAGTTCGGCGATGCCGGACGCGGAAGTCTGCAGCAGGCCGATGTCCTGCCCGAGCCGGTCGAGCAGCGCGTCGTACAGCGCTTTCTCGAAACCCAGCGCCTTTTCGCGCGCGCTCAGCACCTTGTCTTCGAATTCTTTCAGTTCGGGCGTGATGTAGCGCTCCGCGCCTTTCAGCGTCTGCTTGCGGATATAGTCGGCGGGAATTTTGTCGGCGTGCAGCCGCGAGATTTCCAGATAGAAACCGTGCACGCGGTTGTAGCTGACCTTCAGTCCGTTGATGCCGGTGCGCTCGCGCTCGCGCTGCTCCATGTCCAGCAGATATTGGTCTGCGTTCTGGCTCAGGTTGCGCAGTTCGTCGAGTTCGGCGTGATAGCCTTCCCGGATCACGCCGCCGTCGCGGATCAGCATCGGCGGGTTCTCGACCAGTGCGCTTTCGAGCAAGGCCACCAGATCTGGGAATTCGCCGATGCGTTCGCTGAGTTCGAGCAGCAGCGGGCTGTCCAAGCCTTGCAACTGCCCGCGCAGTTCCGGCAATACCGCCAGTGAGGTTTTCAAGGTGGTCAGATCGCGCGGACGCGCCGATTTCAGCGCGATGCGCGTGGCGATGCGTTCGACATCGCCGATACGGTTGAGCCGTTCGCGCACGCTATGCACGTTGTCGCTGCCCAGCAGCTGGTCTATCGCCAGATAACGGTTTTTCAGGCGTTGCTGATCGCGCAGCGGACTGTGCAGCCAGCGGCGCAGCGTGCGACTGCCCATCGCCGTCGAGCTGCGGTCGAGTACGCCGAGCAGCGTGAAATCGCTGCGCCCGGAAGGGTGATAATCCAGCTCCAGATTGCGGCGGCTGGCGGCGTCGAGCAGGATGTTGTCCGCGCCAGTGTCGAAGCGCAGGTGCTGCAGATGCGGCAGCGCGCTGCGTTGCGTATCCTGCACGTATTGCAGCAGGCAGCCCGCGGCGGCGATGGCGGCTTCCGCGTGTTCGCAGCCGAAACCGGCCAAATCGCGCGTGCCGAACTGGCGCAGCAGCAGTTGACGCGCGCTGGCCGCATCGAAATGCCAGGGCGGACGCCGCACCAGCCCCTTGCGCGTACTCAGCGCCGGCGGCAGTTTCCATTCCTCGTCGATCAGCAATTCCACCGGGTTGATGCGCTCCAGCTCGCCGAACAAACGTTCCGGCGTTTCCGGTTCCTGCAAGGTAAAGCGCCCGCTGGTCAGATCGAGATAGGCCAGCCCGAAGCGTCCGTCGAACGCGATCAGCGCCGCCAGCAAATTATCTCGCCGGTCTTCCAGCAAAGCTTCGTCGGTCACTGTGCCGGGGGTAACGATGCGCACCACTTTACGTTCCACCGGCCCTTTGCTGGTGGCCGGATCGCCGATCTGCTCGCAGATCGCCACCGATTCGCCCATGCGTATCAATCGCGCGAGATAACCTTCGACCGCATGGTGCGGCAATCCGGCCATCGGTATCGCCAGTCCGCCCGATTCGCCGCGGCTGGTCAGGGTCAGATCGAGCAGTTGCGACGCCTTGCGCGCATCCTCGAAAAACAGCTCGTAAAAATCGCCCATGCGGTAAAACAGCAGGCGGTCGGGCTGTTCGGCCTTGAGCGCCAGGTATTGGCGCATCATCGGGGTATGGCGGGAGAGATCGCCTTGTTCTTGTTTGGTCATATGGGTCTTAATGTTTTAAAGCTCGGTATCCACTGTCACCGGAAATACGCTGTAAGCATTTTCGATTCCTTTGATACAGCTATCCCCGTACTCTAGCGCGTTGACGCTGTTGCAAACGGCTCTGAATTTGACTGTATAGTTTGGCCTGCTGATTTTCGCGGTCGCGCAAACAGACCACCAGAGAATATTCCTCCAATGTTTTGGTATCCGCCTCGCCCCAGGGATGATCATTTCTGGTGACAACGACAAACAACCTGCCGGTTTTTAATTTTGAGATACTGTTGAACTGCTTGAATTGCCACGTTGCAGACTGTGCTGTGCCTTTGCTTCTGAGACTTCTGCCAACGCTTGCTCCGGTTAATTCCGGAATATTTTCGAAATTTTCCTTGCTGGTCGCCTTGTTGAACATGTTGACTGCGTGCTCAAGATCGGGAGCAGCAACTAAACGGTAATCCAGGCGCGTAGCCTTATAAGTGACGCGTGTCGATCGGACCGGCGGAGTATGAGCCAGACTCACCGATATTTCGCGGACTCTTTTGCCGGATGAAACAAAATCGTCTGGCACCAACAATTCGTAAAAGTGGTGGCGCTTGTTCTCTATTTGACCGTCGGTAACCAGGGTAACTTCGTTTTCCAGGGATTTAAGCAACGCTCGCGCGTCGATATGACCGTACCCCAATACTTTTCTTAACGACTTCTCATCATCAATAATTTCAAGCGCTGATTTTGGTATAGCAGCATGGGTCACCAATAAAGCGCGTAGCAAATTAGCGCTGGCTTTCGGATGTTCGGATAGTATTTTGGCGGCTAAATGGCTGATATGGGGTGCAGCAAAACTGGTGCCACATTTAAGCCCCAACAAATTGCCTTGGGCGAAATCAAGATTGGTCGAAAGTTCACCAAGACCTTGATCGTGAATATGATTTACACGGTTCCGTGCATTCAAAACCCAATTACCGCCGAAAGCGACCAGTTCAGGTTTTATTGCGCCGCCTACCGTTGGGCCATGACGGGTAAAAGGCGAAGGCTGTTCGGTTTTGGCTATGGGTAATTCTGCAGGATCATTGGGGAAACGTTGCGTATTTAAACTGGATTCCCAACGCGCCAAGCTGCCGACAGTCAGCGCATTAAGCGCCGTGGCCGGGTCAATAATCGACCAATCGTCATGAGTTAAATACTGTGGATAGCCTTGTTTCCAGGCCAAACCATCAATTTGACCAAGCGATACATTACCGGCAGAAACGACAAATAAAACACCCAGTTCACGCGATAACCTGTCCAGGGTATATGCCAGACCGCGTACATGTCCGCCCAGGTAGGGTTTGCGGCTGTCGCCGAAAGAAAGGTTGAAAATGCGGCAATTATAGTGATCGACAAAGTAGCGAACGGCAGCATCAATATGGTTTTCGATCAGACCGTTGTTTTCGTTGTCCTTATCCAGGATACGGCCACTAAAAAGGCGCAATTCGGGTATAAACGTACCCGCCGCAATTGATTTTTCCAAATCGCCATACAGCGCAATCCCGGCGACATGCGTACCGTGCCCACTCTCGTCTGCCGCCATATGACCGGGTAAAAAACTCTGCGCATCGCCCACCGCCGGCCCTAACAAAGGATGGCCGGTTGCAAGCCCGCTATCCAGAACCACAACACCGGGAGCATTGGGTAACGGTGAAGGAGGAATCGGGAGTTCCTGAATATCCAGGACGAGATGTCTTCTATCCAGACCAAATCGCGGAGGTAAATCAACAATACGTATATCGCGATGATGCAGAAGTTTTTCTTCAGCTTGCAGGCGATCGCAGCGAACTCGATAGAGCGTTAGCCCAGGCTGTTTAACGCTATCAAAAGACTCCATGCCGTTTTCTTTCAGCCATGATTCAAATTTGCTCCAAAGCAGATGGCGTTCCCTAGCGTTATCCTCAATCGGCCAAAGTTCAAGGTCAAGATAAAAAGTTTCTGTTTGAGGAAAACCTTCCTGCTTTAACGACCAGCTGGCTCTATCGTCCGGTGTCCAAGCTGACATGCCTTGTAAGGCATAATAGATTTCCTTATATTTGACGGCATCACCTTGAGCAATCGAAGCCAATCTGGCTTCAAACGATTGCAAAGCCGATTGGCTAACGAAAACGACCACAACCTCATCGTTCTCTTGGCTGATGAATTCGATTTCCGTAGAAATATTTTTCAGTTGATCCGGGTTGAAACCTTTGTCCACAGTGAAACGAAACAGCCGACGGTCATCAAAACCGCCTATATCTTGCCCGGTTTGCTGGATGGTTTTTTGTAGCTGTAAACCTAGATTTCTAGCGTGCGCTGCCGGGTCTGCTGGTGGTTGGGGTATTGGAACTCCACGGGGCCTTTTCTCTGTGATCGGTTCCTCACGTTGCAGCGGCAAATGTGGGTAACTTGATGTCATGCAATCTGTTCCTGTTTGGAAACCCGATTCCTTCTTGCTTCTTCCCGCCGCATGGCTGACTTAATATGGCGTTCCGTCAAAAACTCTTTACCGGATAAAACCATTTCCTTAATGGCTCGGCGTAGAACTCTTTCGACATCCGCATGCGACATTCCTTTGAAAAGACATGTTATTTTGCTGTCATCAACTTCAAACTCACGGCGTACCCCTTTAAGCTTGATGGTAAGTAAGCGTTTGAGCTGTTCAGAATTAGGGGCTTCGAACACCAGCACTTCATCAAAGCGTCGCCAAATAGCCGAGTCCAGAATGCCTTCGTGATTGGTGGCCGCAACTAATAGGCTTTTACCGTCATAGGCATCAAGCATTTGTAGAAAAGCATTAACCACTCGTTTTAATTCGCCATGTTCGGCACTATCGGCGCGATCTTTGGCCAGAGCGTCAAACTCATCGAATAAGACCACCATAGGGACAGATGCAATAAAATCGAATACTTTACGCAGATTTGCCGCCGTTTCTCCCAAATAAGAGGACACAACGCTATCAATTCGTACAATCGCCAAGGGCAAGCCCAGTTCAGCGGCAACCATTTCCGCCGATAGTGTTTTGCCGCATCCGGGCGGGCCGCAGAACAGTAAGCGATCGGCCGGAAATAAACCATGCGAACTGAGTATTTCAACACGATGATGCTCTTCAAGAATTTCATCCAGCAGCGAACGATTTTCATCCGACAAAACGACGTCGTCAATTCTGCGTAACGGTTCTTTTATCTGGAGAAGGGCTAAGCCACGCTCTTTATCTTCCGGCAATTTGGAAAATTCAAAGCGCTTTGCTTGCTCAGAAGCACTGCGCCGACCGTAGAGGATTTTTTCAAGATCATTGGCTAACAGATGGTGTTGCTTGTCGCGTTCTTCCTGAATAACTTTTTCAGAAACACGACGGAAAGAGTCTGAATCGCCCTCAGAACCTGACTTGATGAGTTGTCTTAGTAGTGCTCCGGAAGCCATCCTTTCCTGCCTGGTTACTGGGTTTTTTGAGGTTTAGCTATATTTTTTTCACTACCATACTTTACCATAGTGTTGAACTTGGCTTTTGAATCAGCAGGGTGAAATTGCCAGCAATAATTCACTTTCTCCCCGGCCTTAAATACGCACATTGATATGGGTTGCCATCCGGTCGAAACGCCGCACTTTCCGGCCAAATTCAGGCTTTTCCCGGACATGCTACTCGTCCGCTTGAAACCTGAAACTCACCCGCAAATCATTCATCCACGAAGGCTCAATCAAGCCGTCATGCTGGAGTCGTCCGACCACGATTCCTGGATGGATGCCGATTTTTGCGGCGAAATCGCATACTGCGGACTGGGTGCGCAGATCCGCCAGTTCGGAAGCGAAACGCTCGGGAATCAGGAAATCTCCGGCCCAGTCATTGGCTTGACGTTCTTCAATGCAATCCGTCCCGGATTGATTCGGGTCATCCAGATAAACCGATTTTTTCTCTTTGGCATGCAGCAGTATGTGTGCCGCTTCATGAAACAGGGTAAACCAGAACTTGTCGTTGGTTTTGCCGTAGAGCGAGAGCTGGATCAGTGGACGATGCGCATTAAGCCAGCGCGCCACGCCGCTCACATGCGCTTTGGGTATGCCGGGAACCAGCACAAACGCGACCCCGGCCCTATGAAACAATGTTCGCAAACGCGGCAGGAATTCGCCGGGGGGCAGGGTGGTCAATGTTCGCATCTCGTCCAGCGCCGCCTCGAAGCGCGCGCGCTCATATTTCGGCCCGTCCTGTTTCTCGGCATTCTGCTCCCCCATGCGCAACCAGGCGGAAATGGCGCCGATATCGCTCTGCTCCGCTCTGCTGCGCCGAAAAGCGGCCTGCATCTGACCATAGTGCTTGCGCCACTCGTCGGGGGAGGCGACGCCAAAAAAGCGCAGGCACGATTCCACTATGCCGGGTTTTGATTTCGCGTCTATGCGGCATTTTGCTATGGCGCCGGCGCTCATCAATTCCTTTACAGGCAGTTGCTCCAGCCAGTCAACCCAGACGGTGAATTTCTCCGTGGCATCCAGGCGCGCGCACCGCTCGCGATACTTCGCTTCGCGCGTCAGCCAGAAGCCAACGGTGCTGCCCACTACGCGTTCCAGCCTGATGGCTGCATCGTCGGTGAGTGGAACCTTGCCTTTGATGAGCTGGTTAACGTGCTTGGTGGTGTAGCCCAATCGCTGGGCCAATTCGGCTTGAGTCCAGTCCCGTTCTTCGATAATGTCGAGGATGGTTTCGCCAGGGGGAGAAACCCAGTCCGGCGCATAAGGCGCGCTCAGTTCAGTCATGGTAGTCTCCTATGAATTCGATACAGATTATGGTGACTTGCGACCAGTCTATGGACCGATCGTCGCGTACAGGCAGGGGATTATGGTCGGGAGCAAATACGAGCCGCCACCCCCGCGTCAAATCAAGAGCGAATTGCCCAGACCGATCCCCCCTTTCAGGGGATGGGGATTGCCGGCCGTTAATTCGCTTACCCTGTTTGCCGCCTCCAAATCATCCAGACGCGCTCTGAGTTTGCGTGCGCAATCAGCCCCGAGCTTTTTCTCGGCAACGGCTCGCGTTTCACATAACGCCCGTATCCTTTTGTCCTTGAATTTTATCTCCAAAAGAGTCTCGTTATTCTATGTTTATTTACCTGAAAGGTAAATAAACATTAATATTAGTGAGGGCGCTACTCCAGCCAAATATGGTGCTCCATGCGGTAAAAACAGCAGGTGGCCGGGCTGTTCGGCCTTGAGCGTCAGGTATTGGCGCATTATCGGAGTACGAGCTTTTAACTACTTGTTTTTATGCTGATTTTGTTTTAATTCAGTGTTTTAGGAAGCCGAAAGCTCCGCCATATGCCGCCATGTTTTTCCGTTTAACGCCATGTTTCACGCACGGCGCCGTTGCGATGACCGTCGCCTGCGGGCGGATTTGTAGCCATATCACTTCCCATAGGTTACAAGGTGATCTACATGGAAATAATATATAATCAAAAAAATTATGTAAATTATTCAAAAAGTTGATTTATGCTTTAAAATCTTAAGAATGCGCCGCTTAACGGCGCTATCGCGCGGATTCGGGGACGGCATCGGCGGTAGTGGCGAGCCGTTGCTGACATGCGAATTCCCGAAAGTGCTTAACCGGCCTTCGATGGAAATCCTCGCGCCGATTGCTCGAACGATTCGCCAACGAAAGATCGTCAGCATCGACTACGCCTCGCATGGCAGCGGATTTTCGACACGCGAAATCGCGCCGTTCGCTTTGGTCAATGACGGCTTGCGATGGCACGTTCGCGCCTATGATCGTAAAAGACCCGATTTTCTGGACTTTGTGATTACTCGGATTTCCAGAAGCCGGCTTGCCGAAACGGGACAGGTTTTGCCTCACGAACTGCCCGCTGCCGACATCCAATGGAACAGGATAGTAGAGTTGGATCTGGTGCCGCATCCCAATCAGGAGCATCCCGGGATCATCGAAAACGATTACGGGATGACCGGCGGCCTATTGCATTTAAAGCTGCGTGCAGCCGTTGCCGGCTATGTATTGCGGCAGTGGATCGTCGATTGTTCGTCCGGACACAGCCTGCAAGGCAAAGAATATCGCTTATGGTTAAGAAATCACCTGGCGCTCTACGGCGTCTCCAGTGCCCAGTTTGCCCCTGGCTATGAATTTCCCGAAGTTTGAAAGCCCAAACGCTATCGAATAGGGACTACTATTTACGAATCGGACAAGTAAAGCCCGCGCATGAACCACGCCGCACACAATAAACTCGTTTCCTTTATCTGGTCGATCGCCGACGATTGCTTGCGCGACGTCTACGTTCGCGGCAAATACCGCGATGTGATTCTGCCGATGGTGGTGTTGCGCCGCCTGGATGCGCTGTTAGAGCCCAGCAAAGACAAGGTCCTGGAAGAGCTGGCTTTTCAGAAAAACGACATGGGCCTGACCGAACCGGACGATAACGGTCTGAAAGATGCCTCCGGCTATGTGTTTTACAACACCAGTAAATGGACGCTCACGCAATTGCTGAAAACCGCCACCAACAATCAGCAAATCCTGTTGGCGAATGTCGAAGACTATTTGAACGGCTACAGCGCCAACGTCAAGGAAATCATCGACAAATTCAATCTCAAAACCCAGGTGCGCCATATGGCGGGCAAGGATGTTTTGCTCGGCGTGCTGGAAAAATTTACCTCGCCGTACATCAACCTCACGCCATACGATAAGGAAGACCCCGACGGCAATCGCCTGCCGGCCCTGACCAATCTGGGCATGGGTTATGTGTTCGAAGAGCTGATCCGGAAATTCAACGAAGAAAACAACGAAGAGGCCGGCGAGCACTTCACGCCCCGCGAAGTGATCGAACTGATGACGCACTTGATCTTCGATCCGGTAAAAGAGCAACTGCCGCCGGTCATGACCATCTACGACCCGGCCTGCGGTTCCGGCGGCATGCTCACCGAGTCGCAAAACTTCATCAAGGACGAGGAAGGCGCGATACGCGCGACCGGCGACGTCTATTTGTACGGCAAGGAAATCAACGACGAAACCTACGCCATCTGCAAATCCGACATGATGATCAAGGGCAACAATCCGGCCAACATCCGCGCCGGTTCCACGCTGTCCACGGATGAATTCGCCGGCACCCGCTTTGATTTCATGCTATCCAATCCGCCTTATGGCAAAAGCTGGGCCAGCGAACAGAAATACATCAAGGACGGCGGCGATGTGATCGATGCCCGGTTTCGGGTCACGCTTAACGACTACTGGGGCAATGAGGAAACGCTGGACGCCACGCCGCGCTCCAGCGACGGCCAGTTGCTGTTTCTGATGGAAATGGTCAGTAAAATGAAGCCGCTGGATAACAGCCCGCACGGCTCGCGCATCGCTTCCGTGCATAACGGCTCCAGCCTGTTCACCGGCGATGCCGGCAGCGGCGAAAGCAATATCCGCCGTCACCTCATCGAAAACGACTTGCTGGAAGCCATTATCCAGCTACCCAACAACCTGTTTTACAACACCGGCATCACCACCTACATCTGGTTGCTGTCCAACCGCAAAGCGCCGGAACGCAAAGGCAAAGTGCAGTTAATCGACGCCAGCCGGCTCTACCGCAAGCTGCGCAAAAATCTCGGCAACAAAAACTGCGAATTCGCCCCCGAACATATCCGGGAAATCGTCGATACCTACCTGGCATTGGCAACCCGGGAACGCCAGACCGATGATGCGGGTATTGCCGCCCAGATTTTCGACAACAGCGATTTCGGCTATTACAAAGTCGCGATTGAACGCCCGGACCGCCGCAAGGCCCAATTCAGCCAGACGCGCATTGAAACCTTACGTTTCGACAAAGCGCTGAATCAGCCGATGCAGTGGATTTACCAACAATGGGGCGATGCCGTCTATCGACCCGGCTGCCTGGAGCAACACGAAAAAAACATCCTGGCCTGGTGCGAAGACAACGAGCTGGGCCTCAACGCCAAAAATCGCAGCAAGTTGCTCAGCCTGGATACCTGGTTGAAACAACAAAACCTGATGCAGACCGCCCAAGCCCTGATGGCGGCGATTGGCGGCGACGAGTCCGGCGATTTCAACCAGTTCAAGGCCTCCGTCGATGCCATACTCAAGGCGCAAGCGATCAAGCTGACCGCCAGCGATAAAAACGCCATCCTCAATGCCGTCAGTTGCTACGACGAAACCGCCGAAAAAGTCATCGCGCAGTCGCTCAAACTCAACGGCGACAAGCTTGATGTCTTGCTGCATCGCCTGGATTGCAGCAAGGATGAACTACCGGATTTCGGCTATTACCCGGCCGATAAAAAAGGCGAATACCTCACGTACGAATCCAACGCCGACCTGCGCGACAGCGAATCGGTGCCGTTGGACGACCCGATTCACCGCTATTTCCAGGCCGAAGTGAAACCGCATGTCGCAGAAGCCTGGATTAACCTGGATTCAGTCAAAATCGGTTACGAAATCAGCTTCAACAAATACTTCTATCGGCATAAGCCGCTGCGCAGCATGAATGAGGTGGCTAAAGACATCATTGCGTTGGAAAAACAGGCCGAAGGTTTGATTGCGGATATTCTGGGCATAGACGTAAACCTGTTATAGGCGACGATTATGCTGAACGATGGGTACTTAGGGAAACGCTGAATAAAGCGTTTTCGTTCATGGTTCGACAAGCTCACCACGAACGAAAACAATTACTTGCCGTTCGTCCTGAGCTTGTCGAAGGACTTAATCAGCGCTTTCTTAGAACGATTGTAACTATACAGCGTACCCGCCAAAGAGGAAGCGAGGTGATTCAGGCGAGGCCTGCTGCGCCCAGGGATGGGCGCAGAAAGCTTCCAGGGGTAGACTTGCAGCGTGGTTGATTTACCGACACGCTTCCGCGTGGTTAATTTCCCGACACGCTTCCGCGTGTCTCGACTGGCTTGCCTCACTTCCGACTACATCGGTCTCGACTTAAAAACGCATGCCGAATAGTTACGAACGATTGAATATGGGTTACTGTAATTTGGGAGACAGCGCTCTCGAATCAATCCGGCCGCTTTACAATGAGCCAACCCGCATCGAAAATGCAGGCAACTGGTTAGCCCACTAAAGGAAAAAACCATGCAAATCGCCATCGACCTCCCCAATGATTTCGTCAACTTTCAATCCGTTGCCGAGATCGAGAAAGACATGCGTTTGAGTTATTCATTATGGCTATTTCAAAACGCCAAGGTCACCATCACCAAGGCGGCGGAACTGGCCCATCTGGATATATACGATTTCATGGCGGCCTGTAAGCAAAATCAAGTGCCGGTCATCGACATCGGCCGGCAGGAATTGCTGGATGAACTTGCCGGAATGCAATCGTTATGATTTTGGTCGCGGATTGTTCCGCACTGGCGGCATTGTCGGTCTGCGATAGCCTGCATTTGTTAGAGCAATTATTTGCCGGCGTGGCGGTGCCGGAGACCGTGTATCGGGAAGCAACGGAGCCCGATAAGCCACAAGCGCAAGTCCTCAAACAATTTCTACAGGGCAAGGTGCATCAAGTCGATTTGCGCAATTATGTATTCCTGGATGCCTTTGCCGACGCTGGCGAAACCGAGGCGATGGTGCTTTACAAGCAACTGTCGGCCGACAAATTATTGATCGATGACCGGCGGGGCCGCAAAGTGGCAAAGATCAACCAAATCGACACCATCGGCTCGCTCGGCATCTTGCTCGCCGCCAAATCCAAAGGTTTTGTGCCGGAAGTTGCGCCATTGCTCAGAAAAATCGAGCAATCGGATATTTACCTGAGCCCTGATTTAATCGCCACCGTTCTGGAATTGGCCGGTGAGATTTAATCTGCGGATGGCGGGTGACGACAGCTTCTTAATTCGCGATGCAGCGAGCCGCACATTGCGTTTGATTGGCGATAGAAAACCAGAGCGCATTCAACTACAGGCGCGTGCTGAATAAAACGAACGAGGCAAACGATGATTGAGCAACTGGCGGAACTGCCGACTTACGAGGTTTATAAGGATTCCGGGGTGGAATGGTTGGGGGAGATTCCGGCGCATTGGGAATTGAGCAAATTAGGCACTTGCCTTAAACCAGTATCTGTTAAAAACAGATCAGATTTACCCTTGCTTTCAATTACGCGGGAAAAAGGAGTTATAACTCGAAACCTAGATGATGAAGACGAAAATCACAATTTCGTTCCAGATGATTTAAGCAATTATAAAGTGCTTGAACATGGGCAGTTTGGAATAAATAAAATGAAGGCTTGGCAAGGTTCTTATGGGGTATCAGACTTTACGGGAATCGTTAGCCCTGCCTATTTTATCTTCGCTTTTGCCAAACCAATTGCCCCTAAATTCTTTCATTTAGCAATTCGCAGCAAGCTATATACTTCTTTTTTTGGAAGCGCATCTGATGGTGTGAGAATTGGGCAATGGGATTTATCCAAATCAAGGATGAAAGAAATTCCTTTTTTAATACCCTCTCTCCCTGAACAAACCGCCATCGCCGCCTTTCTGAACCGCAAAACCGCGCAGATCGACCAAGCGGTGGCGATCAAGGAACAACAAATCGCCTTGCTGAAAGAGCGCAAACAAATCCTGATTCAAAACGCCATCACTCGTGGTTTTGATCCCAATGTGCCAATGCGCGATTCCGGCGTTGAGTGGATCGGTGAGATTCCGGAGCATTGGGAAATTAAGCGAGCTAAGTATTTATTCAAAGAGATAGATGAGCGTTCAGTTTCTGGTGAAGAGGAGTTGCTTTCGGTATCGCACATGACAGGCGTTACGCCTCGATCTGAAAAGAATGTCACCATGTTTATGGCGGAGGACTACACCGGCTCAAAAACCTGCCAAAAAGGCGACCTTGTTTTCAACATTATGTGGGCGTGGATGGGCGCGTTAGGTGTTTCGGATAGAACCGGAATTGTAAGTTCATCGTACGGCGTATTCCGGCAGATGAAAAATATGTTTAATCAAAATTATCTTGAATTTTTATTGAAAACGACTGGATATATTGAACATTACAATAAGGTTTCTACAGGCTTGCATTCATCTCGCCTGAGATTCTATTCGCATATGTTTTTTAATATGGAATTAGGCTTCCCATCAAAAGACGAACAAGATGAAATAGTCGCCCACATCGAAACCCAATCCGCCAAAATCGAGCTAGCCATTGCCATCCAGCAACAACAAATCGACAAACTCAAGGAATACAAGGCCACGCTGATCAACAGCGCCGTGACCGGCAAGCTCAAAGTGACTGAACTTCGCGAATGCAAGGATGTTGGTTAATGACCTTGGAACGTAGCCATGAGTATTTATTGTCCTTACTCAAGGAGTTGGTGAAGTTACCCGCCGAAACCGAATGGGTGGAGTTCAAGCACAATAACGCCCCGGAAGGAACCTGTGAATATATTTCCGCGTTAGCGAATGCCGCGGCTTTGATCGGCAAGCAGTCTGCTTACGAAGACCGCGTTCGCGCCTGTTATCAGCATTGCTGTTTGAAATATGTCAACCGGGAGCCCATGAACAATACTTCTTTGCGCGAGCGGCTCAATATTGAGGAGGGGAATAGCGCCATTGCCAGCCGAGTAATCAAGCAAACGGTTGAATCCGGGCTTATTCGCTTGTACGATCCAAACGCGAACCGTAAGGCTTACCGCTATGTACCATTTTGGGCATGACCTGTTTTCATTTGACGGTCATTTGATTGTGCAATCGTAGGAATTAAGTAACTTTTTTATTTGCTATACAAATCAAAATTATACAAAGAGCGCTTCATTTGATGATGACCAGTTTTTATGGATTTCACGCTCTGCGTGACCACGATGGAAGTTTTATGAATCGTTTAAGGAGTCCCTATCGGCTACAAACCGGTTTGTGGAGCCTGTATTTGAAAATAGACTCCACAAACTTGTTTGTAGAGCGTCCGGACTCTGCAAAGCCTCGTCTATTCAGCAAGTGAGCGCCATCATGGTCAGCAAAACCACCGAGAAAGAACTGGAAATCGCCATCGAAAAACAGCTGACCGGCACCTGTCTGGAAGCGCAAAAGCGTGTTGCCGAAGTGGGCGATCTGCCTTTCAGCCCCAACCACGGCTACCAGCTCGGCTTGCCGCAGGATTTCAACGCCCGTTACGCCATCGACAGCAAACGCTTTTGGGCGTTTCTGGAGCGCACCCAGCATGAAGAACTGGAAAAGCTGCAAAAGCACGGCGGCGATTGGCAGCTTAAAGTGCTGGAACGCTTCGATAAGCTGATCAAAAAATACGGCCTGCTGCATTTGCTGAAAAAGGGTTTGAGCGTCGACGATGCCGTCTTGCACCTGATGTATCCGGCGCCGCTGGCCAGCAGTTCCGACAAAGTGAAGCAAAACTTCGCCGGCAACATCTTCAGCAGCACCCGCCAGGTACGCTATTCCTTGAGCAATACCCTGGAAGAAATCGATCTGGTGCTGTTCATCAACGGGCTGCCGTTTGCCACGCTGGAGCTGAAAAATCCCTGGACCGGCCAAACCGCGCGCTACCACGGCCAGAAACAATATCGCGAAGATCGCGACATCAACCAGCCTTTGCTGCAATTCGGCCGCTGTCTGGTGCACATGGCGGTGGATACCGATGAAATCTACATGACCACCAAACTGGCAGGGCCGCACACCTTCTTTTTGCCGTTCAATAAAGGCCATAACCACGGCGCCGGCAATCCGCCCAACCCCGACGGCCACAAAAGCGCGTATTTATGGCAGGCCATGTTCAGCAGGGACAGCGTCGCCAATATCATTCAGCATTTCGTACGATTGGACGGCAGCAGTAAGGAGCCGCTGGACAAGCGCACCTTGTTTTTCCCGCGTTACCACCAACTGGATGTGGTGCGCGAACTGGTGGCGCATGCCGGTCAAAATGGCGTCGGGCAAACCTATCTGATTCAACATTCGGCGGGGTCGGGTAAATCCAATTCCATCACCTGGGCGGCGTATCAATTGATTGAAGTGTATCCGCCGGATCAGGAAAAGCCGCTGTTCGATTCGGTGATTGTGGTCACCGACCGCCGCCTGCTGGATAAGCAACTGCGCGAGAACATCAAGGATTTTTCCGAAGTCAAAAACATCGTCGCCCCGGCGTTCAAGTCTTCCGAGCTGAAAAGCGCCCTGGAACAGGGCAAGAAAATCATCATCACCACCATCCAGAAATTCCCCTTTATCATCGACGGCATCGCCGATCTGAGCGATAAACGCTTTGCAGTGATCATCGACGAGGCGCACAGCTCGCAAAGCGGTTCGGCGCACGACAACATGAACCGGGCGATGGGCAAAAGCGGGCAGGCCGAGGAAGAGCTGGATGCGCAGGATAAAATCCTGCAAGCCATGCAATCCCGAAAAATGCGCGGTAACGCCTCGTATTTAGCCTTTACCGCGACGCCGAAAAACACCACCCTGGAAAAGTTCGGCGTTAAACAAGCCGATGGCAGTTTCGAGCCGTTTCATTTGTACTCCATGAAACAGGCGATCGAGGAAGGCTTTATCCTGGACGTGCTGGCCAATTACACCACTTATAAAAGCTATTACGAGATCCAGAAATCCATCGGCGGTAATCCGCTGTTCGACAGCGCCAAGGCGCAGAAAAAACTGCGCGCCTATGTCGAGCGCCACCAGCAGACCATTGCCGTAAAAGCGGAAATCATGCTGGATCATTTCATTCCGCAGGTGGTCAACAGCAAAAAACTGAAAGGCAAGGCCAAGGGCATGGTGATTACCCAGAATATCGAGGCGGCCATCCGTTATTACCGGGCGATTAGCCAATTATTGAAGGATAAAGGCAATCCGTTCAAGGTCGCCATTGCCTTTTCCGGCACCAAAGAAGTGGACGGCATCGAGTACAGCGAAGCGCAGATCAATGGCTTTGCCGAAAACGAAACCCGCGATTATTTCGATAAAGACGAGTACCGCTTGCTGATCGTGGCCAATAAATACTTGACCGGATTCGATCAGCCCAAACTGTGCGCGATGTACGTCGATAAAAAACTGCAAGGCGTGCTGGCGGTGCAAGCCTTGTCGCGCTTGAACCGGGCAGCGCCCAGGTGGGGCAAGAAAACCGAAGATTTGTTCATCCTGGATTTCTTTAATTCGGTGGACGACATCAAAAACGCCTTCGATCCGTTTTACACCGCCACGCGCTTGTCGGAAGCCACGGATGTCAATGTCTTGCATGAATTAAAAGACGCGCTGGACGAGGCGGCAGTGTATGAGTGGTTCGAGGTCGAGCAGTTTGTCGCACTGTACTTCAGTAATGCCGATGCCCAGCAATTGAGCCCGCTGATCGATACGGCGGCGGACCGCTTCAATCAGGAGTTGGCGCTGGATGAACCGGCTAAAGCCGACTTCAAGATCAAAGCCAAACAGTTCGTCAAAATCTACGGACAAATGGCCGCCATCATGCCGTTTGAAATTGTCGGATGGGAAAAACTGTTCTGGTTCCTGAAATTCTTGATTCCCAAGCTGATCGTCGCAGATCCGGTTTCGAGTCAATTCGACGCGTTGCTGGAGTCCGTGGATTTGTCGTCATACGGTTTGGAGCGCGTCAAACTCAATCACCGCATTGGCTTGGATGCCAGTGAATCCGAACTGGAGCCCGCCAACCCGAATCCGCGCGGAACGCATGGCGGTGACGGGGAATACGATCCGCTGGATGAAATCATCCGCAGTTTTAACGAACGCTGGTTTCAAGGCTGGGGCGCAACGCCCGAAGAGCAACGCATCAAGTTCATCAACATCGCCGACGGTATTAAAGCGCATCCTGATTTCCAGGAAAAATATCAAAACAATCCCGATGCCCATACCCGAATCCTGGCGTTCGAAAAGATATTCGAAGACGTGATACTCAAGAATCGACGCAATGAATTGGAGCTATATAAGCTGCTTGCCAACGATCCGGCATTTAAAGCCGCCATGCAGCAAAGTTTGCGGCAAATGGTGGCTTGAACAGTAATAGATGTATTTACTCCAATAATCTAAATTTATTCATTCCGCAGTCATGTCATTCACTGCCGCCAACAAAAAATGAATCAGACAGGGCTTCAAACTTCCCAAACCCGCACCTCCGGCGCGATACCGGCGTCCCGCGCGGCTTTGCAAAAAGCCCGATCAAAGGTGTGCATGACGGCGCTTCCGCAAGCGGCCAGATGCAAAGCATCGGCAAAATCAGCGCCCTGTGCGTACCACTCCAGTGCATGGCTGAATGCTTCGGCATCCTCAACGACCGTGTTGCCGATTTCCAGCAACGTAGCGAAAAATTCATAGAGTTGTCTACGGGTTTTCCTGTAGCGACTCCGCAATACCCATTCGGATTCCAGCAGTACGGTGCGCGAGATGAAAATAGCGTCACGGGCAATCAATTCGCGAACCACGGCGACTTGATCGGGATTGTCGGTGACCAGAGCCCGCACCAGCAGATTGGTGTCAAAAGCGATCATTTCTATATTCCCGGCATTCCTCGTCGGTAAGCTCCACGGGTTTGCACAACTCTTCAGTCGAAACCGGCGGGCCGTCGTGTTTGAGCATACCGATCAAATCAGCCAGATTACGGCCCGTTTTTTGGGGCGTGGTCTTGAGGGTAACGCCGGATGGACTGGAAATCAGCGTTAGCTCGGTTCCTGCTTTCCAATGTAGTTCGTCGCGAATTTCTTTGGGGATGACGACCTGCCCCTTACTGGAAAGGGTGATGATTGCGATGGACATGGCAAGCCCCTCAAGGTAAGACAAAAAGTAAGACGAATTATCGACTGGTCATGGGAGGACGGCAAGCGTTATAGCGGATCGGCGCGATTACCTTTCGAAATTCGGACGGAAATAACCCCCACAGGCCCGTTGTCCCCCGGCTCTCAGCTCAACAGCGCAAACAACCTGCTCACATCACCCCACGCCTGCGCTATCAGCGTTTCGGGGAGGTTAGGGCTCTGGCTTAGCGAAACCACCTGCATTACCAGCGCCGCCTGTTCCGGCGTCAGCAACTGCCGAGGAAGAATTTCGCCGTAGAGCCAGACGGCGGCGTTTGCGGGGACGGGCGGTTGCGCCTGCCCGTTCATTGCCGCCACTTTGAGCAGCAAGGCCGAAGCCAATAAATCCATTACCCCGGCGCTGCATTGCTGTTCCATCAATACCTGCGCCGAACGGAGTTTTTGCGCGGAAACCGTCAGCAGCGGATTTTCCGGGGCTGTTTCCGTCGTTCCGGTTTCGAACAGGGTTCGGGTTTCGGCCAACGGCGAAGCGCTGCCCAGGCGCAACAGGCTGCGCAGGCTGCGGGCGTCCATCACCGCGACCGGCATATCCGCTTCCGACAGTTCCTGCGCGCTCTGTTCGTCGGCATCCTGCCATTGCCGGACGACCACCAGCAGGCCTCCGCCCTTGGCCATGATGCGTTCGATACGGTCTCCGAATGCCGTCTGGATTTTTTCGATCAGTCTTCTGACACGCGCATCCTCTTCGCTCTCGTCAGCCGCCGTCTGCTTACCGGCAGATTCCGCAATCTCCGTTGCCGGCGCAGGGCTCGAACCGGCGTCGGCAGCATCCCAGATTTCTTTCGGAGATCCGAGCGCCAGATCGTTTATCAGGGTTTCCAGCATTTTTTTGGAGACGCCGACCACGTCTTCCGAGGCGTCCGGGTCGACGACATTGTCGAACAAATCGCGTTTGCCTTTCACCAGTCTGGCGACATGCTGCTCGTAGGAGTCTTCCGCCAGCAGCAGGAAAATCTGTACTTTCTGCTTTTGCCCCAGACGGTGTATGCGCGCGATGCGCTGATCCAGCACCGCCGGATTCCACGGCATATCCAGATTGATCAGCACAGAGGCCGATTGCAGGTTCAAGCCGGTGCCGCCGGCGTCGGTGGAAATGAACACCTGCAGCGCGTCGTCCTGCTGGAACTTTTCCATCAATTCGCCGCGCTTGTGGCTGGGAACGCCGCCGTGCAGGCGCACGCAACCCAGCCCCATGCCGCGCACCAGCGATTCGACCATTTCCGTCATCAGCGCCCATTGCGAAAACACCACCGCCTTGCGGTTGCTTTGCAGACACAGTTCTTCCAGCAGCCTGGCCAGCTCGTCCAGCTTGGGCGAGCCTTGAGTTTGCTTGTCGACCAGCCCGGCGGCGTTGCAGGCCATGCGCGCCTGCTGCAACGCGGCCATCAGCCGGTTCTGCTCGCTGGGCGTCAACGGCCGCTTTTGGGCGATGGTCGCCAGACGACCGGCGGCGGTCAATGCCGAATCATGCAACTCCTGTTGTTTGGGGTTCATCGGTATGTCCAGCACCACTTCGGTACGATCCGGCAGTTGATCGCTGACCAGACTGCGGTTGCGCCGCAACATCACCGGGGCGATGCGCCGGCGCAGTTCCGACAGGTTGCGGTAGCCGACGACTTTGCCGCGCTCGTCGGTGACGTGGAAGTCCAGCAGGCAGCGCCACAGCGGGCCGAGTACGCGCACATCCACCAGTTGCAGCAGGCTGTACAAGTCTTCCAACCGGTTTTCCAGCGGCGTACCGGTCAGCACGAACACATAGCGGGAAGGTATCAGCTTGACCGTGGAAGCCAGTTTGGTGCGCCAGTTTTTGATGCGCTGCGCTTCGTCGAGTATCAGCAGATCGGGTTTCAGGGTTTCGCCGATCACGATCAGGTCGCGCAGCACCAGTTCGTAATTGACGATGAAAAACAGCGCGTCGGCGCGATATTGCACCGTGCGGTTCTCCACCGGCCCTTGAACTATCTGTACGGTTTTGCCGGTAAATTTGGCGATTTCCCGCGCCCACTGATGTTTTAAAGAGGCCGGACACACCACCAGCACCCGATTGACGCCGGCATTATCGGCCAGCCAGCAGGCGGCGCTGATGGCTTGCAGGGTTTTGCCCAGCCCCATGTCGTCGGCCAGCAGCGCCCGTCCGCGCGAGGCCAGAAACGCGACGCCTTCGGACTGATACGGAAACAGCCGTACCTTGATGCCCGGCAATACGCCGTTGCCTTGCAGTATCGTCCGGCTGATCTGCTGGCCGCGCACGGCTTGCGCCGCATCTTCCGCGCATTGCTGCACATGCTGTACGGCATCGTCGCCCAATAAGAAATCGTCGCGTCCCTGCACAAG
Source organism: Candidatus Methylospira mobilis (assembly GCF_009498235.1). Classification (NCBI taxonomy): domain Bacteria; kingdom Pseudomonadati; phylum Pseudomonadota; class Gammaproteobacteria; order Methylococcales; family Methylococcaceae; genus Candidatus Methylospira; species Candidatus Methylospira mobilis. The sequence goes on from NZ_CP044205.1 coordinate 4,389,207, forward strand.
CTGCGAAAAGCGGAAAAAATCTTCCGGCAAGCGTCCGCTGAATACGCCCTGAGCGTCGAAAAACTCGGCAAACAAACGCGATAAATCGTCTTCGACCTGAGCCGCGCGCTGTAGACGTATCACCGGACGGGTCGCGGATTCCCAGGCCAGATAGACAAAGGACAACGGGCAGCCCTGATCTTTCAGGCGCTGATACTCGGGTTTCGTTTTCGCAAAATGCAGCACCGCTTCGATGTGCTTGCAGGTGCCGAGCCGGTTGCTGGCCAGATCGGGGCAGGTGCAATAATTCATGCGCTGATCCAGCGAACGAATCTGCACCTGATACCCGCGTTGGGTGTAGGTAGCGGAAACCAGCGAAGCCGCCTGCCAGACGCCGAAACCGAGATTGCCGCTCAGCAGCTTGACCCGGACTTCGTTGCGGCCTTTTTTGATACGCTCCTGTATCGCTTCGTCCACGGCGCTGCCCAGCGCGGCGTCATCCTGCCCGTATTGATCGGCATAGCGGTATAAAGCGGCTATCGCGTGCCGGCAAACGCGCTGCTCCCGGTTGCAATCGCAGCCGAAGCTCAATGCGCCGTCGCTGCCGGCGGATAACTCGACCCAGCATACCTCGTCATCGGCATCCTCGACCTGCGCAATCAGCCGGTTGTTTTCCTTCTCAAGCGCGATGACCCGGTTTTCATTGAAATACGCCAAGCCTTCCTTGACCTGTTCGCCGGAAGCGATCGAATACAGGCGTTCGGTATCGTATAGAAAGTAATCGTTATGCATGAGAAACGACTGTTATGGTTATTTTCTTGAACGATTTACCGGGTTTCTCATACCGTCATGGACTCATGAGGGGATGTGGGGAAATGCAAATCCGCTCCTAAGGTTCAGTTGACATAATCAATATTGGCGTCATCATTAACTTTATCGTAAACATCGCGCAGACTGAGTACGCTATATCTATACTTTCCAGCGGCGCTGATGTTTTCATGGATGCATATAAGCGCAAGACAAATATCGACTCATATTTACGCCCATTCGCTGCTTGGTGATAGGGCGCCCATGCCATCGACGCCGGCTGCAAAGCGAAAGCGCGCCATCAGCTGTTCCAGCTGTTCCGCCTGATCGTCCATCATGCTGGCGGCTGCGGCGGCCTGTTCTACCAGCGCGGCATTCTGCTGGGTTGTCTGATCCATATGCGAAATCGCGCTATTCACTTGTTCGATGCCGTTGCTTTGTTCCTGTGATGCTGCCGCAATATTGCCTATGATCCCGGTGACATTACGTACTGACGCGACCACGTTTTCCATGGTGCGCCCTGCTTCGCTCACCAGCATTGAGCCGGCCTCTACTCTTTCAACCGAATCGCCGATCAGCGTTTTAATTTCCTTGGCTGCATTGGCCGAACGTTGCGCGAGACTGCGCACTTCGCTGGCAACCACTGCGAATCCGCGTCCCTGCTCTCCGGCTCGCGCCGCCTCCACTGCCGCATTCAGTGCAAGAATATTGGTCTGGAAAGCGATACCGTCGATAACGCTGATGATATCGACGATCTTACGCGAGCTTTCATTAATGTCGCGCATCGTACCCACCACTTGCTGCACCACTTCACCGCCTTTCTGGGCAACATCGGACGCGGTCTGCGCCAGCTGATTGGCATCGCGTGCATGTTCGGCGTTTTGTCTGACCGTGGTGGACAACTGCTCCATGCTGGCGGCCGTTTCCTGCAGGCTCGCGGCCTGTTGTTCCGTGCGTTGTGACAAGTCGGAGTTACCCAACGCGATTTCCTTTGCGGCAGTATGGATATTGGCGGTAACCTGTTTGATGCTGATGACATTGTGCGCCAGATTGTCGACGGTGGTATTGACGTCGTCGCGTAATTTGGCGAAAGCGCCGCGGTAGTTTTGGGTGATCTTGTCGGAAAGGTCGGCGTTCGCCAGCGCCGCCAGCACTCTGACTACCTGTTCTATCGGTTCGACGAGCGCGCTCAAAGTGTCGTTTACTCCCTGGACGATTTTTCGATAATCGCCCTGATGCCTGCCCGCATCGACGCGAGCGGAAAGCTTGCCGTCGACTGCCGCTTGCGCCAGTAATGCGGCATCGGCTACCAGCGCGTTGATGTTGTCGATGGCTCTGTTGATATTTTCCTTGAGCGCATTAAAGTCTCCCTTGTAATTTTCGGTTATTCTGGGAGGAATGTCCCCGTGCGCGATGCGATTGATGTAGTCCGCAGCCGTGTTTAAGGGACCGATGACCGCATCCAGGGTATCGTTGATTCCCTGCACGATTTTGCGATAATCGCCCTGGTGTTTGTCCGCATCCGCGCGGACAGTGAGTCGGCCTTCCACCGCTGTACGGGATAATCCTACCGCATCGCTGGTCAGCGTTTTGAGCGTGGCCTGAATGCTGGCAATGGCTTGAAGCGCTTCAGCGGTTTCATCCTTGCCGTTAACATCCAGCACAAAATCCAGATCTCCGGCCGCCATGCGTCCTGCGGCTTTTACAACCCGCTGCAACGGCTGAGTAATGCTGTGGGTAATTTTGATGACGAGAAAGGTTGCAATGGAAGCAACCAGCAACACCAGTGTGGAAACCGTGAGCAAACTGCGGCTGGAACTCGACGCCAGCTGTCTGGCGGTATTCAGAATATTTTGTGTCAGCTGATCCTCCACCGCCATCATCGCATCGACTTTTCTTGTAACGACGTCGAACCATTCGGCGGAATTGACGCCGTAATCGCCCGCATGCGCTTTATCGCGGACGACCTTGCGTATGGCTTCGACCCTGTGCGCATATTCGCTATCGAAAGCGGCCTGATAAGCTGCGGCTTGTGCTTCGGGAGCATACAGCTTGTACAGCCTCAAATAGCTTTCCTGCGCGCCCAAGGCCAGCAAAAAGTTCTGATAGAGTTCAGCATCGAATTTGTTTGCATAAAACAGCGAATTAAGTGCCGCCCGCTCCAGTCCTGCCGCTGTAATACCCTGCACCAGAGTCAAATGAGCGATAAACAGGCGATTGAGTTCTTCATGCTGGTTAAGCTTGCCGACTGTGGCAATGAGGTCTATCAGTATCTCCATGGTAACGGTGTAATGCTTAAGCTCCTCCATAGGCAGGGTGAATATATCGGCACGCCGGCGCATCTCGTCCAGTTGGGCCAAACTGGTCAGTGATTGATCTATAGCACCCAGATAGGGCGATAAAAACTCGGCGTTACGATATTGTGCGCTGAAATTTTTCAGTTTTAGCGTAGCCTTATCGGTGAGTTCGCGTTGCTGCAGCAACTCTTTGGCGAATCGTGCTCCTTTCGATGAAATATATGCCCTGGTCATGCCGCGTTCCTGTTGCAGTTCGCGCAGCAACGTACTCGCATCCACGGAAAGGACCACCAGATGCTCCATGTCATGCATGCTGCGATAACTTCGATAATGCGCGGCAATCTCGAATGCGGCCAGATATAAATAGGCAAGCATCGGAACCAGCGAAAGTATGGCCAAACGCCGGGTCAACGTCAGATTATTCAAGTTCAACATCATGGGCATAGCGGCCTTCATTGTTCAGAACGACAATTTTCTACTTGAGTGGAGGCTTCCGGCATCAGCCTCATGCGATGCTTTCTTGTCGAGATACGTCCGTTGCGCACTTTAATTCCTTTAACATATATATTACTGCCCCAGGTTTCGTATGAATATTATTCTAACCGCGAATCCGGCTTGCTTGAGATATTGTTGATCTTCCGGCCCGCGGCGGTCACCGGACCGGTTCGATCAGGGCTGCGTTCACTATTATCCACAACCTTACATTCCTATGTTGAATATTCTTCGGCAGAGTAGAAACCATGAATGAGTACGCCTGACGTTCCGCACCCCGCTCTCGGCTCCGCCTATGTACGGCCGATCAATCACCACTGCAGCGACAGGCTTTTCTTGCGGCGAGTCAGGAACTTGATGCCTTTTTGTCCCAACGTATCAACATCCTCTGGCGCATGGAGTGCGGATGACAATTCGATGGCTCTATATCCAAGAACTATGTTGTCCATTTTTATTTAAATCTCTGGGCGCGGCCATACCAAAAATCCGGATTTATGGCATGACGCGGCGCGTGCGTGATTTCAGCCGCTTGGCTGAACCATGCCAGAGACACTGGTGGCGGCCTCCATCCATGACATGCGCTTTACTAAAAGCTGATAATATACGAACGCTTGAGCTATGGTTTTATCGTTGATTTCGACTTTATTCAAACGCTGATTGTGCAGTTTTTGTCTTGAACCTCAACTGTAACACATTGGCTTTACCTGAACACAGCACAGCGATTTTGAATTAATCCGTTCTTGCCCAGGAAGGGTAACCCTGGAGGAGGAAACACAGCTTGTATGAAAGAATCAGATCTATTGCAGCTTATCGGAAAAATCTATGATGCCACGGAAACGCCTGCTTGCTGGACGGACTTTCAGGAACAGTTTGCAGACTTGTTTCACGGCGAGGGCTGTGTATTATACTTGCACGATTTATCGAGTTGTCGCTCCCTGTTTGGGCATAGCGCGCTTTCCTTCGTACGGCATACCCGTTTTGATTTGCAATACGCAGCCACCGCTCCTTATTTCAATGATAATGGGCTCAATGTCTGGCTTGAAACCTCCAAAAATATCCCTGGAGGCGTTGTATTCACCACAAGTCAGACTATTTCCGACACCGATCTTCAAAAAACAGCGTTCTATAACGATTGGTTGAAGCCGCAAGGCTTGGCTTATGGGCTGGGTGGCGTGGTGTTGCGACAGAATGATATTAGTGTCCGATTGGGGGTAACGCGCACCAAACAGCAAGGGCCTTTCACAACTTCCGATGTGGAAAGCTTTCGTCAGTTGATGCCCCATTTGCAAAGAGCCTGTAATCTGTATATAAAGCGGGCGGAGGCGGAAGCGCTACGTAATTGCAGTCTGGAGAGCTTGAACGCGCTTCCTATGGGTCTCATCCTGCTGAATCAGCACGCCAGAGCCTTGTTCTGCAACCTGGCGGCCGAAATGATTATCGAAAGGAACGACGGTTTCAGTCTTGATGCCAACGGCCGTTTTTGCAGCTCGGTTGCACTAGAGACGAAAGCTTTGCAGAAGCTGATCATGGATTCTATTGACGCCTGTCTCGGGAAGGGGTTGTGTGCAGGCAGTACAATGAAACTGACTCGTCCAGGCTCTGTTTACCCTTTGTATCTGCAAATTTCGCCATTGCCAAGCCAGTCTCTTTCGCTTGACCAAATGCCTTGCGCGGTACTGTTTATCTTTGATGTAGGCAGTAATACCAAACTATCAGCCGAGCTATTGACTAGTCTGTATGGCTTATCGCTTGGTGAGGCGCAGGTTGCCACGAGTCTGGCAATGGGAGCTACGCTGGATTTGATCGCCAGCGAGCATCACCGAAGCATCCATACGGTTCGAACGCAATTAAAACAGGCATTCCGAAAAACCAATACCCGAAGCCAGACTGATCTGGTGAGGTTGGTTTTGAGCGGGCCCGCAGGGTTCGGCAGGATGTAGTCCGGTACCGCACCACTTTTTCAGCTCCGAAGTTTTAAATAGAAATTGCTATGTGGTTGCAAAAAGAAATCAGACTTAAAGCGCGAACTCGTGGATTCCACCTGATCACTGATGAAGTTCTCCGTGAACTACCGCAGCTGAAGCAGGTGTCGGCGGGAATGTTGAATGTGTTTATAAAACACACCTCTGCCTCGCTTTCAATCAACGAGAATGCGGATCCAACTGTTCGTGAAGATTTTGAGAGTTTTTTTAGCCGAGTGGTACCAGAAAATCAGTCTTACTATAAGCATGTAGATGAAGGCTCTGACGACATGCCTAGCCATCTGAAGAGCAGCATACTAGGCTGTAGTCTGATCATTCCAGTCACGAATGGCCGGCTGAACCTAGGGACTTGGCAGGGTATCTATCTCTGTGAACACAGAAATCATGGCGGAAGCCGTAATTTAATTATTACCCTTCAAGGCGAATGATAGCGGTCTGCGGCGCTTTGTATTACGCTGTAAACGGCGCGCGTTGAAAAAACGTATGTGATTTCAAGCAGAAATGAAACTCAACATAATATCGAAAGGTAAAAAAGCGGCTGTGCTGTTAATCAGCAATGATGGCTTTTGTTGTGCGCGTTTCCAAGGAAGTCAAAGATTAGGCACCCCAAGTATTCGGCAGTACGGAATTGCTGCCTTTTCAACTCCTAGACGCTGTTATCTTCAGAAAGATTCGAGTTGGCAGAAGCCTTGAAGCGATCGCCGCTTCGCTGAGACGTCAATCAACGAAGCAATGTTCGTGATGATGACACTGCCTGACTTACCATCCTGAAATAATGGTATAGTCAGGCCGTCAGTCACACCCCGTCCGGATAATCGTAGCTATAGTGCTTTTTCAATGGCTTAACCACTTCCCATTGGCTATCCAATCCGGCATGAAAAGAGACCAGGTCGCCCGGGACGATACGCACAGGTTCACCCTCGGCAGGTGTAACAATAATCTCACCTTCCAGCACATATGCTGTCTCCGTTTCATCAAAGTCGATCGGAAATTTGGATATTTCTTTTTCCCAAATCTCCCAGCTGGATACGCCGAGTTCCTTTAAACGCTCTTCGCTAGGATTATGCTCAATGGTTATTTTGCTCATGCCTTATTTTCATAATAAATTTATAGTGAACAGATTATAGCACTGTTGCCTGATAGGATTTTGAAAATAGATCATCGATTCAGGTCGCGGCTTGAGGCAGCACTTTCGTACAAAGTGATCAATATGACTGGCAGACTTCGTAGATCAGGTGTAGAACGGCTCGCCAATCAGATTCTGGGCCCTATATTGAGGTCGTCGTCGAATTAACCGCTGCAAGCCTCGCATTTACTGGCTTTATTGTTTAATATTTTTGACGATATTATCAATAATACCATCATTTTGACCGCGCTTAGGTGATACAGCGTGCTACTCGATGAGACACCATCCCGCGATATGCCAGTTATCCAGCCCTTACCGGTAGCTCCAGAACAACTCCCTCAACCTTCTTTCTTGTGCGGACATAACCCAGCGCCGTCTTGGCCGACGAGAACAGATCGGCGCATCCATTCCATCAACCTTATCAGGGTGCGTCCGCTGCAGGAACGATTTCAGGGCATCGGTCAATAACTGGCGTTCCGCTTCCGACTTGGCCAGTTCTTTCCACTCGCTACCGAAAAAGCTGTTTGTGCAGCCATGTACCATCAGATATACCAGCAAGATCGATGGTATTGCATGATACGGGGTGCTACGGCATAGACGATAAAAAAACCCGCCAAGCCTTACGGGCTGCGGGGTTCTGAGATGAGGTCGTCTTCGAATTGACCGCTACAAGCCGCGTCACCACTGGGTTTATCGCCCTTTGTTTTTGCCGATACCGTCAAAAATACCGTCATATTGACGGCGCTTAGGTGATACGGGGTGATACGTGATGAGACGCCGTCCTGTGATAATCCTGGTAATTGACATGGCAGGGGGCTGAGTCTAAAGTTTTATCGTCGTCCGCACCCACCGGGCAGCCTCTCTTGCAAGAGTCCGGGTGAGTAGCTTGATCCAGCGATGGTTCAATGTCATCGGAGGCCAACGAAGGGGCAACAATAACCGGGCGGCTAAGTGTAGGCCGGTTACTTGTAGGCTGGATTGCTTCATTAGCCGCATCTAGCGCATCCCCTTCAACCATCCAGTAGTTTCGGCGTTTATCCAGCCCTTGCCGGTAACTCCAGAACAACTCCCTCAACCTTCTTTCTTGTGCGAACATAATCCAGCGCCGTCTTGGCCGACGAGAACAGATCGGCGCATCCATCAACCTTATCAGGGTGCGTCCGCTGCAGGAACGACTTCAGGGCATCGGTCAATACCCGGCGTTCCGCTTCCGGCTTGGCCGGTTCATCCCAGGTCTTGCCGAAAAAGCTGTTTGTGCAACCGTGCACAACACGCGCCCGCCGCATCAATCCGGCAAGCTCATTAAAAAGCCCGTTGTAAACTTCCCGGCCTGCTATCTGCCAGTGCCGTTGCCTGCGCGGAAGCCGTCCGGCGCTGCTGGCGTCGACCATCTTCATTTCAAAGGTAATGAGTCCTTCCCGGTGCAGGTCGTTCAGGATGCGATGCAGTGAGCGCAAGGGTATCGGCTTACTCAGTTGGTAATATTCAAGAGCGCCGGCAGCGCCTATGCTGTCTTCAGTTCCCAGCATATAGGCGATTGCGCCAATATCGTAGGGCGGATGCCCGCAATCTGGATGTCCTTCCTCAATTGCCTGCAACACTGCCGCGCGTTGTTTGGTGTTTCGCTGTATCGCCATTATTGTTCACTCTCGCCAATGTACATTAATATTATTATGCACTGTCGCCAGTGTACAATAAGGCGTTACTTTCCGGCATGGAAACAATAAGCCCGCAAGAGTGCGGGCTGTTACTGTTGGTGATAGGGTAGCGCTTCCATTCGGCAAAATTAAAACAGCAGCGCGAAATCTGCAAAGTCTGCGAAATGTGAGGACTGGCGCTGCTTTCCGAGAGTTCGCAAACGATTAAGCCGCAATCTTCGGCGCGTATTGCTCCAGCCGGGTTCCTATCAGCAACGATAAATCGTAATTCGTAAAGAACTTGCCGATAGCATCCAGTTCATCTGTAAGCGCCTGTAGCTTCGCTTCCGCCGCGAAATATTCCATACCCGGTTCCGGATCTGGCGCTATACGCGCTATTTCCGCTTCGGTTAACCCTCCTCTCTGCCTCAGTTCAATGGCGCGCGTGTTTTCGGTAAGCGCTCGCATAGTTTGCCGGCACAGAAAAATTTCCTCCTCGATGCGACTCCTGGTCATAAATACACGCTTCATGACATCGGCGGCGGCGTCAACCTTGTTTTTTCGTATTGCTTCAAAATCACGAGCCAGACCAGTGCGTAGTTCATCAATCTGCTTTCTCGTGGAAAACAGGGCTTCAACCGGGTCGGTTGCCGATGTCAGACCGGCGGCCATGGCGCGCAGATCAAGCGCCAGTTTGTCAACGATGCGCGTCTGCTGCTCGATACTGACGCGGCTTAAAGCGTGGCGTACTGTGTCAAGGGTTTGAGTATGAAGGTTTGCTTTTAAAGACATGTTACTTCCTCTTTTGTTGATGAAAATGATGGTGAAATGGCTATTCGTTGTCGTCGTGGTCGATCAGTAACCCGCGCTCGATCAGTACCGCGCGCTGCCGTTCATGGGCGGCGGCCATTCGGGCGACGAACTGCGTTTCGATCATCGCCAGGGTTTCCTGGTCCAGTTTTGCGGACGCATTGACCTCGACCTTGTCGCGCCACTGCTGGGGCTGCCGATTCTTTAGCCAGAAGGATTGCGCGCGCGATTCGGGTGGCAGTTGCTTCTCCATGGTGACGATCTTGGTGCCGCCGCAGCCATCGCTTACGGCGCGGTCTTCCTTGATAAAATGAGCGCCGGTTGCCGATTTGTAGAGCGCTTCCGCAACGGCTGCATCGGCCACGCCCTTACCCTGCGTTATGGACTCCGAAAATTCGGGGTACTCGATCTTCCATAGGTTGATCGTCGATTCGGAAACCTCGAAGAACACGGCCATATCCGCATCGGTCATTCCCAGCAGGCAAAGCTTATAGGCTTGTTCCGCATACTCTTTACGGTATAGGGTGGGTCTACCCACTTCCTGCCGCGCGTTCTGTAGGGTTTCTTCGTGCATGGTTTCCGGCATGGTTTCTCTGATGGTTTCGGAAACCTTCGCAAGGTTTTCAGAAACCTTGGAAACCTTGGGTGTTGGGGCTGGTTTTTCTGATGCGCCAGTACCGCTTTTTTTCCATCCATCGCGTAGCGATACCTTGCGCACGGCTGGCCCGGAAACGGGTAAGGCCAGCTCATCCACCAGCCAAGCGTATCCGTCCCGAGAGTCGTCTTCCCAGCGCTTCCGCACAGCCGCCCATTGTTCAGGGGTTAGTTTTGGTTTTGCCGCCATGGCTTATTCTTTCAGGGTAAAAGCCCGTACCTTAAAATCAGCCCGAAACCGGTTAAGCAAGGGCTTAACCTGGTTCAGCGCCGTTTCCGCTTGTTCATGACTGCGCAATAGCTTGGCGCCGGCGGGCAGATCGTCAAAGGTGTCGGCGTTCATGCTCCAAAACGTGAGGAAGGCCTCCACGCCACCAGCAACGGCGTTGTTCAGTTCGACCAAGGCCTTTTCCACGACGGTAAGGCGCTTGCCCAGGCTGTTGAGTAGCGCCAGTTCCTTGGCTGACTCCTCCACGCGGCGCGACAGCATCCAGCGGTGTATGGCGGTGGCATCGCGCGCCAGCGGATCGCCGGCAGGCTCCCAGTCGTCGGTCATGCCGAAAAGGTAATCAGTGGAAACGTCGTAGAGCTTTGCCGCCGCGATGACGGTCGTTAACGGCACACTATTGGTATCGCTCGCCGCTTCGATCTTGGCCAGCTTCGAGCTGTTGGCGTAACCCAGTAGGCGAGCGGCTTCGAGCTGACTGATGTTGCACAGCTCGCGCGCGGCCTTCATGCGCTCGCCGATGGTTTTGACGAGCTGAAACTTCTCGTGGCGGCGTTCTTCCAGGGTAAGTGCGGGCGGTGCTGCTTTTATCCTGCCGGCCATGCTTAGTTACCTTGCATCAAGGCAGTTTCGTAGGCGCGGGCGGCTTCCTTTCTGGCTTCGATGAGCCGCTCACGGATATTTCCCGGCCACATCAGTCTGCCGTTCGGGAGTTTTTCGGGAAGGATACCGTAATAGGAACCCGACCTGAAAAGCCGGATGCGCATGGCGTGGGATGTCGTCTGCAGCAGCTCCGCCGCGCGACGGGTTGTAATCTGTTCAATCGTCATAAACTGAAACCCGAATCGTTTGATTCGTTTCAGTTTGGAATGGATAACGGGCGTCGGGCGTGCCGTTTTCCGGATTTGATCAAGGATTAATTTTTAGCGCTGATCAATCACTTTTGAAGCATTCAACATGGTAGCTGTCGCCTACAAATTCGGCCAATAGACGCGCCAGTTCTGCGCCTTCGTTACCGAACGCATCCCAAGGGAATTTGTCGGGAGATTCGGGTAAGTAATCGTCATACCAAGCTATCCACCGCTCGAACCGTTTTGTCAGATCGGGCGACAGAGCAAGCGCGTCATGATCGACCATTTGAACATGGGTCTCACCTTCTACCGCTGATGGATGCCATATCCCGCTGGATCCCCATTCCGGCCATACCAGCAAGCGGGTTTTATCGTACTTGAATGACTTCATTTGATCGTTCCGAAAAACATGCAACTTCTTACCAATGATTTAACTGCTTGGACAAGCAATGATATCTGAATACATGAAACAGTGGAGGGCAGCTTCTCTAAGAACTGGTCATGATTGTTTACTCGTTTACTTTTAAGAAAGTAGTTCTGGAAGACTTTGAAATAGGCGCCGGGCTTCGGACCAACCTGCCTCTACAAATACCTCTATACAATCAACCAATCGGCGCCTACGGCTATCATCACTGAAAAGTCCGCGATAATCAGCTAAATACTGACCAACTAATTTAACAAAAAGGTCAGCACCAAGCGTTTCGTATTCGTACCGGGCAATGCCGGCCGGGCGAAGGAGAGCATCACTTATCAGGTCGAAACACAGTGCAGGATCGGCAGGCACCATTGCCCCAAGCAATTCCAGCATGTGATGAACGGAATAAGGCGTTCCAAGTTGAGTAATTCTTCTAATTGCATCAGAGTTATCTCGCAGAAATGCGGCTTGCCCGGCATGTGTTTTGATAACTTCCCCTTCCTTTCCTGCTCCGGTTCCATAAAAGAATAGGTCAGTGATTGTTCCAAGTAGATTGCAAGCTATCTGCTCTTCATGCGTAGGAATATTTCCTCGACTCGACCAAGCGCGAAGAGTTGGTTCGAGTTTATCGATCGTTGATACGACGAGCGCCCGCGCACGTTCACCGATTTCCACATCGCCATTTTTTATGTCTTCATAGCCAAGAACAACTAAATCGCGAAAGCGATGAAGTGCCGCTTGCAACCTCTCTCCGTTCTCTTCGAATTTCGATACCCAATCATGCAGACGCGTACGCGACATAGAATCGTTTTTGACAATGGCAAAATAGACAAGTAGGTCCACGACACCATTTTCACTCTTCGGATGAAAGGTTATGCGGTCAAGAATATGGAGATATAAGGTTTCGACCCGAATCGATTCAACACTACGGAGCAACCATAGGACATGTAAGAAGTACTGGATAACTCCAGAATTCTTCTCTTGGCGTGACACAGCGTCGACAAAACGCCACATTTCGTTTCTCTGTTCTTTCCACAGGCCGCTAAGTTCGGTAATGATCTTCATGCGAACCGCTGGGTGCTCGTCGTGCAACGTCAATCGTTCGACGGCATCTGAAACCTTCGACCAAACTCCCGGCAAAGCCATAATCGAGGCGATTGCTTCAGCCGCATGGATGCGAGGGCATGGACACCCCCAACTCGGCGATTTGGCAAAATTCGCTTCGGTATCGGGCCTCGCCTCGGGAAGCGGATGCTCAGATAAACGAAGGAGTAATTTGATGAAATCATCCTGGTAAGCTTCAGTGCATAGTTCGGTATTCAACACAGCCATTGCGCCTTTGGCTAGGGTGTCCGAGGCTGTGCAGTCAACATCGGCAAGAAGCTGCTCTGATCGCAGGGATTCGACGAGACGGTCGAGTTCCTGAATACCCGTCGCCAACTTTGCCAAGCCATCGGGTGTAGGCGAGGTCTTGAATGAAGATAAAATCTCGTCAACCTGGTCATTGAGGGCCAATATGCCAGAATTTGGAGAATTAGAAGTATTGCCACAAATCCAATCATGCGGCTCGCATACCCCCCACGAAGTGGTAACCTCGAATGGTCGTTTGTTTTCGAGCGAAAGCCCTTGTTCTAATACCGCATTAAGTCGCTCGCGGGCGACATTAGTGACAAGATTTTCCTTCCCAATCGCAGCATAAAGGCAGCTCAGGACTTCTGATTTCGCGTCTTCAGGACGTTTGAAGCTCGAGAAATCAAGTTTTTCAGCCTCTGTTTCATATGTTTCCCGCTCCTGAATGGGCTGGTTTTGGTAAATCGCCGCGATTAGCGAGATAGAACTCTGGCGGGTATCCATTAAAAAAAGGAACTCAGGTCGAGTGACGAACGGCCATAGTTTTAAACCCAGCGACACTGGTTGGCTAGCTCCGGCGATAAATGTACAACGCCAAGCCAACGCAAGAGAACTTCGATGAAGGAGAGCTTCGACAGCCGAATCTTGCTGTGCACGAGGTGCGGTGGGTATCCAACCAAGAAATGCTCTTACTATCTTTGCATAGTCATCGCGGGTGTTTTCTTCCTCCATGTTCCAGGCCCAAATATGACTCCAATCTTCTATAACCGAATAACCATGACCGACGACCGTAAAGCATTGGGGTTGTTTATCGTCATCGTAGCGGTGCTGGTGGGTTTTCTCGCCTTCAAGAGTCACAGCCAGAATTTGGCCGCCGGCTGCCGGGTCGGATTCCAATATTCCTCTATAAGCTTCGGCGAGATGGTATCGGGCCATATTGAAATCCTGCCAAGCATTAGACCTCATCGACAATATCCAACTATCTCCCATCGAAGTTTCTTGGGTGTGATCAAAGTCGGCGGAGGAAAAGACACGGCTATAAATCTCTATGGCAAAAACAGGGTCTGCTGCCGTTACCACTCGAATTTCACGTGCGAGCCAAGGAACCTCTACATGCCCGATACGAGAAAATCGGCCCGGCTCAAAAAGACTGGCAAGCCGCTGGCGTGACCCCTCTGGGTCAGTTAAATATGTGCGTGTTACAAATGCAATCGCCTGGGGTGCAAGAGCAGACGCCAAGCTTTCGTCGGTCAATAACGCATCCATCAACTCTCGCGCCGCAATACCAAGCGCATCGAGAGTTTCGAGTGCGGGTGAGGGTTCAAGCAGTACCTTCAACAGAGATTGGGTTACGAATAGCAACCGACGGGGTAATGGACGTAAGTGAGCGACGAAGTTAACCCAAGGAATCGTCGCTATACTGCGACCAGAAGATAATCAAGTCAGGATGGCGCCTGCCAAATGAATAGCGGACTGCACCGCTAAGCCATTAGGGTCCGCTAGCACCGCTTCGGCAAGGCAGTCAAGGTCTTTTGGCTGAGTAACCATTTCAGCGGCTAGACGGGCACTTTCCACGCGGATAATGGGATCAACTTGGTTCGTCGCCGTCAGGGAAATAACCAGCCGCCAAAAGTTCATTGGGGCTGTATTTCGGAATTGCTCGTCTAGCCAGTAGCCGAGCGATGGCGCGAGAAGCAATCCGGCACCGCTGGCCCGAGAGCAGCGATCAAGCGCGGATTGTTCGTCACGCAATAATGCGAACCGCGCAATTGCAAAGTCATACAAAACATGATGACGGAAGGCGAGACGGCAGGTGCTTTCCTTAACTAGGAGACCACGCCCTATCAACTCTTCTTCAGCGATGTCAGCAGTGGCGGAATCCAACAAGGTAATGTCCAGGGTGGTCGCTCGCTGGTCTAACATCGCACTTGCAATTTTAGAGAGAGCAATTTCGGCTCCAAGTCCCATGTCGTCCATGCGCACTGTCCAATAACGCTCAAGCAGTTGTCCTCGCGTGGTAATAGACGCTAATTCAGATACTTGTACGCCGTTGGTCAACAAACCGGAAAGAAGGCCTAGGTTGAATGGGTTACGTACCAACTCCCTCAATTTTGCGTCGCCATTACTCAATGAAAGTGCCACCGAGGGTGCTTTTACGCCGAGTTGCTCGATCTCAGTATCAGAAAGAATTGGGACATGAATATGCCTCACTGTCCCGAAAGTTTTTTCGGCAAATTGCTGTTCAGGAGGCGGGCCGCTCAGTAAATTTCGTAATTCGCGCCCCATGCGTAAGTCGAAACTGCGGACCGATGCGATCACATGCCACCCATCCAGCTCGGAAACCTCTTCGATCAGCTTGCGGTAAACAGCATCGGCAAGGCCACCTCGGACAGCATCAAGTGCATCGAGGAAGAGAAAGGCCGGGCGGTTACCGTCAAAGGCACAAAGGAGTTCATTGATCCGATGTTCCAAGCCGATTTCGCGCCGGAGCACATCCAGAGAAGTAGCCGTTGTATCGACAGACAGAAAGACAACCGGGGCGTGTGCTGCCAATGCTTCGGCGGCGGAGTGTAAAACGGCGGATTTTCCTGAACCTGGTTCGCCGGTAATTAGGAATGAACCTTTAGCCGCAGCTGCTAACACCGCATCGGTCACGAGACGGTTGATCGATATGTCGCCTTCTGGGGTGCGCAATGTCCGAAAGCGCCCGACTCGTTGAAACTCGGTCGCGGAATAGGATTTTAGCTTCTCTATATCTGCACGAAAGCTGGGGGCAACCGCTAATCGCACACCGCCTTTAAGCACAACGTATTCCCTTAAGCTGCGTACGTTTGCGCCAGTTCCCTTAGAGCTCGCGTCTACAGCCCAATCCTTCAGCACATTCCAAAGAGCGGTTTCATCCCCCAGAACAGCAACTACGTGCGAGAGAATTTCCACGACACGCCTTTCGTCTCCAGTCCCAAGATTAACTACACGGCAGAGGCGCAGTATGGCAGTCAAGTCTTGAGATGAAATCGAGTTTTTGGTTTCTTCAGTCCAGGCCGAGCTAATCTGATTGGAAAATACTTTTAATGCTTTATCTAGGCGTTGTGGTAGTGCTGTTGCCGCGTTTGTCGCATTTCTTTCTAGCGCCTCACGTAAATGATCGCGGATCGGTCCCAGTGTGTTCTCCCCTACCGCCAATACTAGCCGATCTTGAGCAGAATGGAAGAACCGTTTGGTTGATTGTGAACCCGCTTTTTCACGGTATTGCCGGACGAACTGTTGGGCTACGGAGGCCAATTCGCTATCAGATTTGTCAGAAAGCGAGATGGTATTTTTGGCCTGCACATAGATTTCCCCAATGTCGGTTTCGACGAGAACGTCATCCACTGGAGCTGTGGTTTCAAAAAGAATCCGAGTGGGTGCACCAGGCAAATCTTGGGCAAGCGACAAAAGCGGTCGTTCTGCGAGCATCAACGCTGCGACATACGCTCCTACCCGTGCTTGAAATACTACCCCACCTGCTGTGCCACGACCGCTCATATTTTTCTACGTACTGATAGGCTTAATTAACCAAACGACTTTTTGTAAGGCTCATCGTAAGTAATACGGGCTCCCTTATCAGCCAGCATGCCGTAGCGCACGCATGCTTCAATTGTAGCTTTTACTGTTTCGATAATGTCCATAGCCCGACACATTGGGCTGGTGGGCACATACCTCCGATATGAGGAATGTCACTGCCGGATGTAAATTGATACAGCGTGCCGATTGAAAACTGATACACCGAATTGAGAAGATCGGCTGCATTTGGAACGCAGCCGTGATCACTGACGAGGTGTATGTGGAAATTGAATTATTGAGAAAACACGGCTTGAGTTTACGCAAGATTGCCGAAGAGACCGGATGCGCGGTCAACACGGTACGCCGTCATCTTGCAAGCGATAGCCTGCCCCGATACGAACGCAAAAAGCAGCGCCCTACCAAGCTTTCGCCATTTGAAGCGTATTTACAGGAACGGCAGGCTGCGGCGCAACCGGCCTGGATACCGGCGACGGTGTTGTATCGAGAGATAGCCGCATTGGGTTATAGCGGCGGACAAAGTCAGCTACGTGCCTACCTGCATAGCCTCAAGCCCACATGCGCGGCAGAGCCGGTGGTGCGCTTTGAGACGGTGCCGGGCGAGCAGATGCAGGTCGATTGGGTCGAATTTCGTAAAGGCAGTAACCCGCTCTACGCCTTCTGCGCAACGCTGGGCTACAGCCGAGCCAGCTTTGTCGAGTTCGTCACGGACATGAAAGTGGAGACGCTGATCGCGTGCCATAACCATGCGTTCGACTCTTTTGGCGGTATTCCGCAACGGGCTCTTTACGACAACATGAAGACGGTGGTGTTGGAGCGCGACGCATCGGGTGAAGGTGAGCATCGTTTCCACGCTGGATTTCTCGATTATGCGCGGCATTGCGGTTTCGTTATAAAACTGTGTCGCCCTTATCGCGCCAGGACCAAGGGTAAAGTCGAGCGTTTCAACGGCTATCTGCGCCGCTCTTTTTATGTTCCGCTGGTGGCACAGCTCAAGCAGTCCGGGCTGACGCTGGACGTGGTCACTGCCAATGCTGAAGTGCGACGCTGGCTAAAAGACGTAGCCAATGAACGCATACATGGCACCACGCAAGTGCGTCCCTCGGAGCGCCTGGGAGAGGAACGCCTGCAAGAACTGCCCGCTCCCTGGCGCGGAGATATCCGCGCGGCGCGCCCGCAATCTGAGGCGGTGGTAACGGCGGCAGATCGTCCGGTCGTTGTTATCGAACGGATAGCGCAGGAAACGCCATTACAACACCCGCTCGCGGTCTATGACGGGCTTCTGGAGGCTATCCAGAGTGAAAGGGAGGTGGCGGCATGAACCTGCAACACGAAAGAATACAAACCCTGTGTGAATCGCTGAATCTGCCGTTCATAGCGCAGGGTTACCCGGCTGCCGCTCAGCAGGCCGCGCAACAGGAAAGCGCATATAGCGACTTTCTGGAAGACATGCTCAAAATGGAAGCAGCGGGGCGAACGGTAAGAAAACAGAGTCTATTTACACGCCTTGCCGGTTTCCCGGCGATCAAAACTCTGGAGGCGTTCGACTATGCCTTTGCCCCCGGAGTCAAACGCAGCCAGATTGACGAACTGGCAGGGCTGGGTTTTGTCGAGCGTAACGAGAATGTCGTGCTTATCGGCCCGTCCGGTGTCGGTAAAACCCATTTGGCGATTGCCTTGGGATACAAAGCGGCGCAGGCTGGCGTTAAGACCCGCTTTACCACGGCAGCCGATTTATTGCTGACGCTGGTGGCTGCGCATACCCAGAATCAGTTGAAGGCCGTCATGCATCGGGCGATCAACGCTTACCGCCTGTTGATTATTGACGAAATCGGCTACCTGCCGATGAATCGGGAACAGGCCAACCTGTTCTTTCAGGTCATCGCGGCGCGCTATGAAAAAAGCAGCCTGATTGTAACCAGCAACTTGCCGTTCGGACAGTGGGACGCGACCTTTGCTCAGGACGCAACGCTGACTGCCGCTCTGCTGGATCGCTTGCTTCATCACGCCCATATCGTGCCGATTGCCGGCGACAGTTACCGGTTAAAACATCAACGGGCAGCCGGTATGGTCAAGGCTAAAGGTGAGCCGACAACGATAGTGCCAGCGCGATAATGAATTAGGGGAGGTGTATCAGATTTAAATCGGCATTTCTTCAAAAACTGTATCAATTTTAAATCGGCATTGACAAGGAAGCCCCACCATACGGCTGAACCAGCTTATGCCGCCCTTGAACTACCCAAGGTAACGCGAATATCCACGCTGTCCCAAGGCACATACACCCGGCTGTCGTCATCTTTTGCAATTATTTCGCGTTCGATCATGGCCTGCACATCACGATGCACGTTGCTGTAGTTGCGCCTCAGTCGTTTAGCCAGAGCATAAATCGACTGCGCACCGGTAGCCGCCAGTACATCAAGCATACGGCAACGTTCTGCGGTAAATTCCGAGAAAAGCTGTCCTGCATCTTCGAACCCCAAGTGGTAGTCGGATTCCGTCGCAGGCGCGCCCGCATCGGCGCGCTTCGCTATTTCCAATGCGCGCGCCCGGTAATCGCCGGGTCGGCTTACTTCAATGATTGCTTTCATGTCAGCCTCTCAATATCGTTCCAAAAATCTTCAAGCAACGCCGCCAGACCGGTAAAAATATAGACTTCTTCCCGCCCATCCATGTGGCGGTGATCGCCCTTGCCGCGCTCGTTATCGTAACGCACCAAGCATTCATTACCCCGTCCGCAATACAACCGGTACTTGAAAAGATGCCCACTGCCCGGAACCGGCTCAGAGAGTTGCCAAACGGCCTGCTCAATTATCAGGCCATCGGCGCGCACTTCTTTAAGTCTGATTATGTTGACTGCCTTCATATATTGCATTGTAAGCAATGTATTGCATAACAACAATATGACAGCAGTGATCAGATATGGGGTAACAAGGCAAATGTCCCCACTACTATTTTTTTGGAGCCAAAAACAGGCGTGTTTTTTACGCCTTAAAACTGGCTGCATCCCACGGCTGGCATGGCTTACAGCGAAAATACAGAAAAAAAGGTATCAGGGGTATAGGTAATTTGGGGGGAAGTGGGGACATGGGCCTAAATTTCCTCTGTAAGCCGCATCGTTGCTGGGTTTCGTGTGTCCCCACCACGCAAAAATAAGTGGGGATTTGTCCCCACTGGCTTTTGGCTGTCCATCAGCCGATGAACATCAGAAAAAGCCGCGCTGGTTTTTTCTTCGATGTCCCCACCAAGTGGGGATTTGTCCCCACTCGTTTTTTCAAAGTGGGGACACTAAAACCTTTATAGAATAGCTATTTATGATAAATGTCCCCACATCCCCACTAAATTCATACATCCCCCACCTTTGACTTTTGCTAAATTTCGCGCAAAGTCGCGTCCGGCAAGGGTTTCAGCGGCTTCGTGTGCCTGATAAGACGCTTATTAATCGGCTTGGTCGATCAGCGCGGACAAGCGCAAGGCATAGCGGCGCTTTTTGCTGCCGGTGGCGCGCTTTTGCACGTTGTAGCGTATCTTCCCGTTTCTCTCTTTTTCGGTTCTGGTCAATAATCCGCGCTCATAGCAGCGGATAAACAGCGTGTTTTGCCCCAGCGCGAAAATGCCGCCTTGATCGCTGGCGTACTTGACCACCACGGCGTGCGAAGCGTCTCCGTCCAGGTATAGAGTGTCTTCCTTCTGTTCCATCCAGCCAATGCCCGGCCCTTGTGGCTCGTAATTACCAAGCGCGTCCTGAGTCCATCCAAACAGGCGCACGCATGACATGTTGCCGCGCGGTACGCCTTGCAGGCCGCCTTCCAGATCGATGACATGACACCGCCCGGAAGCCAGCGCCGAAGACAGCAGCGATAGGAAGCGGGTCACTTCGTCCTGGCTGGCTTGATGTTCGTCCTGTTCTTCCATCAAGCGGCGTAACGCGTCGACGGCTTCGCTCAGGAATTGCCCGGCTTCTTCTTGGGTGATTGTCCCGCTGTGCCGGGCAAAGTCCGTCAACAGCGCCAGACCGGCTTTCAGGCTGGCGAAGTCGGACGGCGTGCGGGTGTGGCCTTTCATGCCGGCGTGTATGGCCTTATCTCGATATTCGCGGATGGTCGCCGGCAAGGATTGCTTGAGGGCGTTTATTTGCGGCGCCAGCCATTGCAGATAACCGGACATGGCGGCGGCGAAGGTTCCGGCCCGCGCGTGGTTCTGTAGCGCGGTCAGGCAGGTGCTTTCGATGTCGCCTTTCCGGTTATCGGTCACGTCGCGGCTGATGCTGGCGATGGTGATGCGTGCGCGGCAGGATTGACCGCGCGGGATGTCTTCGCCGGTCATCAGCACCAGCCCGCGCGGGTGATACGCGGCGCGCTGTTTGATGTCGGATTGCAGTCTGCCGCGTCCGGACTGATTGCCCGCGCCCCGGATGATTCTGTCGGCCAGGGCGTGTATTTTATCGATGTCGCCCTTGCCGCCTACCGGGTTGAAGTCGTCAACCACGAAAAGCGCATCCTTGGCGGCGTGGGCTTTGACTTCGAGTGCCCCGGCTGAATCCACCCAGCCGGCTGGAAAGTGTCTTGAGTCGAAGCCCTGACCGAAATGCGCCAGCGCCATGGCGGCGGCCTCGCTCTTTTTGGCGCCGGTATAGCCGAACAGCAGGGCGCTATGGTCGATCAGCGCGGCGGTGGCCGTTGGCGCGCGGTAGATGCACGCCAGCAGCAGCGCGCCGATTTCCGGCTTGCGCGGTGCGATGCTGAATAGCGATAGGCTGGCCCTGACCGCCGCTTTCAGGTCTTCCCCCTGCGGCGGATCGGGTAGCCGGTAGTGCTGCATGTTGCCGGCGCCGGGATTGACTTCAACGTCCGTGCGGTTACCGTCTGCGCAGATCGCGCCGCCGGTATGCAGGTAGCACCATTGGCCGTTGATTTCTCGCCAGCCGGTGTGGCCGTAGACCGTGCGCCGTGGATAGTCGCCGGACAGCGCTTGTATGGCGGCGCGCAAGTGATCCTTGGACGCATTACCGGCCTTGATGCTGGCCTTGGTGCCCCATTGCGAGTTTACCCAGGCCATGCCGGCGAAACTGCCGGCGCCGACTTCGATACGCGGTAATGTTTGGCCGTTGGATAGCCTACCCTCTATCGCGCTGATCAGCGTTTTTTCTTCGCCGTTGTCGTGGATCACTTCTTCGATGATGCGCGCCGAGAAGTTGCATAGCGGAAACGAGCTTTTCTCGCCGATCTTGCAGATCACGCCGTTTTCCTCGATGTACAGGGCGTGCTTTTCGGCCTTGGGTTTCGGCTTTTTCGGCGGCTTGGCCTTGCGTATGGCGCGGCTTATGTCGTTTTCCGGCAAGCCGTCCGCATCGATTTCGCCGTTATTGGCGGAAAGCGGCGCGTCGGGCGTATCCGTCGATGCGGGATGTTCGGCGCTCCTGAAATATTCACCGTCATGCGCGCCCATGGTCAGCCCTCGCCATATCGTTGAAGTCGTGACCGGGTAAATCCGGCAGGGCAATGGCCGCGCCGATTCTGGCGGCGGTGCGCGTGGCGTATTTGATGCCGTCGGCGTCGTGATCGGCACAGAGTACGAGGCGGGCGCCGGGAAACTGCGCGCGGATCGCCTCGCCGACATGGATCAGGTTTCCGGCGTCAAAGGCGATGTAGCAGCGCAGACCGGTAGCCTCGTGGATGCTGGCGGCGGTGGCGTAGCCTTCAGCCATGCACAAGGTGTCTGTCACGGTTTCACCAATCCACCAGTAGCAGCCGGACTTGCGTCCGCCGGCTAAATAGCGCTTCTTGCCGTCTTCCTTGATGAATTGCAGGTTGATCAGCCGCCCCGGCCCATCGTACAGCGGCACCAGCAACGCGCCACGAAACAGCCGCACGCCGTGCGGTTTGATAAGCTTGGCGGTCAGGTACGGGTGTTGCTTGACTGCCGGTGCCTGTCGCCAGAGAGTGAACGCTTTCTGTGCCGCATGGCGTTGTCGTTCCAGTAGCGCGCGGCGTTCGGCTTCCGGGTCTGTTTTGGGTGTTGGCGGCGGTAATGTCGGCACGGCTTCGCCGTTTGGCTCCCAGCCCGCCTGCAGTGCCATGTGAAACAGCGTTCCGGCCTGAACCTTGCCGTCCGTGCGGAAGCTGCGCCACGCGGCGCGCGCGTCGTCCTGCCGGTAACTGTCGGCGCCCTGGCTCCAGCTGTCCCAAATATCGAAACCCGCGTCACCGAGCGCGGCCTTGATGGACATGCCGATACGCACCCAGGTAGATCGGTCGCAGTCGGGTGACAGCCAGCCAAGGGCGGCGGCCATGGTGGTAATCGGGTCTTGTGTGCGGGCGCTCATGATTCCACCTCTCCGCCGAAGTCGCGCTGAATCTCATGACGCACATCGCCAAGACCTTCATCAACTCGTAGCGCCACATCAGACAGGCCGGTTATCAGCCAGCCGATGGTAGACACGTCAGCAGAGTCGAGATTATCAGAAGCCCAGCCTACCGCTTTGCCGACAGCAGATAAGCTCATCAAGATGCTTGATACCGCCTCAGCGCCGCAATACTCCAGACGTTCCAAGCCTTCGCGGTCGGTGGCTGTGTAAGCCTTTCCGGTAGCCGGGTCATAGCGCCGCGTGTTGAGCAAAGCGCCAATGTCCAGAAGCGAACCAATGCCGGTGGACTGGTTGAATCGAAGCGGTTCGCCATAGGCAAAGGCGATGCCGTCCTTTGAAGTGAGTTTGTCGAAGGTATCGCGACTCATGACTGCACCCCCATGACAGACTCCAGCAAGCCTGTAGACATTTCAAGCAGGCATTGCAGCGCATGGGCTTTGCCTTGCTCTTCGGGGTCTGTAGGGTTGGAATAGCGCACCGTATTAAGCGCCGTATCAAGCAAGCACGCCAACTGGTTCATGGCATCCTCTACAGGTATGCCGGGTTGAACGGCAAACAGTTTTGCGCCGTCTGCGTTGCAGGAAAAGAACGGGGTTGCTTCGGTGGTGTTTGGCTTAGCCATGGCTGCGCCCTCCCTGATCGGCGGCTTCAGCGGCACTACCCCACACGGAAACTATCAGTTCGCGCGCATGGGTCAGGCGGTCGTAAGCACCGGCTAGATCGGCATGGATCGCAGACAAGCGCATGTCTCTCGCGTAGTCGTGCGCCAGATCGGAAGCCAGCGTCATTACAGACGAAGTATTCTGAACCAGCAGCAAAACGCGTCCACGTAGTTCGTCGGCTTCGGTAAAGGAAATAACGGATTTTGGGCGGATTTCGCCCGTGTTGGGGGTGTTCATGGCATGGCTCCTATACAGATTTCGGAGCCACCAGACCGCTTGTCACGGCGGTAATGGTGGCGGCTAATGCAGGGGTGACAATACCGGCGTATAGGAACCGGCCACGCTTGCGCGTGCCCTGCACCAGCCGCCATAGAGATATACAGCAGGCACAAAAAAAGCGCCCACTGTTGGCGCTGTTGCGCCTATACATAAACGGGTTGTCACGCCCGGTCTGGATGCGTCCAGACTGCGGATAAAGTTTGCGCTGAAGGTTGGGGCGCTGTCAAGCCTGTGAAAGTTGACAGGGTTACGACGGCAAGCAAAATCAGGTATTATCTAAACAGCGTTTTTTGATGAAAAACACCTTTGTACTAGGCTCCATTGCGTAGGAGAACTGGATTGGCTGCATATGGGCTTAGTGACTATGTTGATAACGACCTCCGCTCAAGAGAGGAGGGAGCTGAGGGTTTCAGTAGATTAGAGGGTAAATTTTACTCTCCGGGCTTTTGGGTTTCGTTCGCTGCTCATGCTCGTGATAAAGGTGCTAATTATAGTGACATCCAGTTCATTAATGATGATCAGCGCGGCTATTGCGAGGCAATAAAGTTACCTTCTGCGCTTAATTGTGTTGATACATATCCATATCCTAGACGAAATGAAGGAGTAAATTACAGCCCACTTGTCCTCCTTGAAAATGCAGAATCTACAGATGGTGCCACACAAACCATCAATGCATGCATTAGGAATTTGTGTAGCGGACTGAGTGTCGATGAGTTCTCAAATAGCCTTTGCGAGGTCGTTGGTGATCTTCATGACAATGTGTGGTCGCACGGAAAGAGTACGGGATTTTCGATGGCTCAGCGTTGGAAAAAACCATATTCCGAAGATGCTTTTTTGTTTGAATTTGCACTCGCAGATCGTGGCATTGGTTTTCTGAGAGAATTACGTCGTGTTGGACTTTCAATTCGATCAGATGCTGAGGCAATTGATTGGTGCATTAAAAGAGGAAACTCATCAAAGTTAGTTAGCCAAACATCTGATGATGGCTGGGATCAGAGGCTGCCTTCCGATATGATGGGGAACCCTATGCTAGGTATTGCGAGGGTCAAAGAGTCTGATAATCATCACCAAGGGCTCGGGCTTGCAAAGCTCACTGATCTTGTTGCGACATATAGCGGCACTTTATGGCTGGCTACCGGTGAAGCAATGTACGTTATAGAGCCGCAACAGAGTTATACGAAAAGTTTGAACTTCTCGTGGAAGGGTGTAAGTGTTGCGTGTAGATTTGATAGTTCTTTGATTGTTAATAATACTGGTAAAAAAAGAATAGATAATATTACCAGTGAACTGATTGGATTATTGGGGGGTGGTTATGGAGGAAATAATACTTAGTCCTATAGGGACCGATTTAGCGTCCCGTCGGTCAGCGGGACACTTGCGGCAGCAGATCACATCAAATTTGGCGTGCGATAAAAAAGTAGTGTTTGATTTATCGAGTGTCGAGACAATATCCGAGTCATATGCAGACGAGCTTTTTGGGGTTCTGGCGTATGAGTTAGGCTTGAATGATTTTGTTTTATCCATATCTTTTAAGGGTGCGCGCCCTTCTGTCTTGTTTAGGATTGCTGAATCAATCAAGAAACGATTGGAGCAGCAAAATTTGCAAGACACTATTCATGATCTTGTTGTTGCCAGACATGCGGGAACTCGCAAGTTTAGTAGGATAGGAGCTTAATTACCTATAAAAATAACTATTCCAGTTTATGGGTGAAACAGGAACTGAATGACCACCGACTACAATCGGTGGATTCAGGCGCTCGGCGTA
The DNA here is from genome assembly GCF_009498235.1 of Candidatus Methylospira mobilis. Taxonomy (NCBI): domain Bacteria; kingdom Pseudomonadati; phylum Pseudomonadota; class Gammaproteobacteria; order Methylococcales; family Methylococcaceae; genus Candidatus Methylospira; species Candidatus Methylospira mobilis. The sequence goes on from NZ_CP044205.1 coordinate 4,414,464, forward strand.
GTGGCCTTCCAATACGCCTGCTGTGCAGCCCCCGCATCCACTCCGGCAGTGTCCGTCCTCGTGCCGTAGGTCGCCCTTACTGCCGCCTGTGAACCTTACCAGGATAACCGCCTCGAACGGCAACCCTTGCGCCTTCCGGCTCAGCATAAACGCCCTGATGCTGGCCTGAGCCTATTCCGGCGTCAGTCCGAAAACCGCCGCTATTTGCTCAAGCTGAAAGACTGGCTCGCCGTCTTCTGTGTAGCCGTGTGGCTCGAAAATACCGTTACTCATGACTTCCCCTTGAACTGTTCGCATACATGGCTGTTCACGCCCCACCAGCCGGCTGGAGCGGGCGCCATGCGCTCAGCGCCGCACTGGTAAATCATCGCGTGGCTGGTGGCTTGTCCGTGCCTGCAGTCGCGGCAGCGGACCAGCTTTTCGGGTTCGATGGTGCGCTTAGGGATCTCGCCGCGCGCTGTCATAACGCCGATGGTTGCGCGCCAGCAGGCCGCTGCTATCGGTCGCACCAGCGCCAAGATATCTGTTGAGCGCCTGGAACAGTACGGGAAGGACGTTAGCGAATCCGATCGGTAATGACCGACACCTGAGCGTTGATCTTTTCTCAGGTTTTGATGCCGCTGGCTTGCGGGACGAAATTTGAGTTGTCGATATTTGACGCTTGGCCTACACTTAAATCCAAGCCTTCTTTGGCTTCCGCTCCCCCTTGATTCCGAATACCAGAGGAATCAGGCGCGTAGATGCCGGTAGCGTTAACCGCTCCGGCATCATCGGTTATATCGTCCCAAATAAGCAGTCTAGCCATCAAGAGAACCGGTGGGAATGCCTGGGCGCTTACAGTGTAAGAAGATTGGGGCGGCAAGGGCGCGCTGGATGCGGTTTCGGGCGCATTCCAGCCTACGCACTTCTATCCTACGCCATGCTGTACAGAAGCGGGAGCCTTGCTATTGGCCTCCGATGACATTGAACCATCGCTGGATCAAGCTACTCACCCGGACTCTTGCAAGAGAGGCTGCCCGGTGGGTGCGGACGACGATAAAACTGTAGGCCCAATAAATCCGCTCGTCAATAGCGCCGACGCGCTTCTTTACATCGAAAACGCAGCCATGGAACCCAAACGTTCCCCGGATAACTATTCCGGGCATCTGGGCGTTCGGAATTTATGCGCTTCTTCGAATCATGTCAAGTTTGATTCAGTTGGCGGAAACATGGTTTTGAGCATATTTATCGAGGGTGACGACGAAATTGATCAGGAGAGTGGCGAAATTTGCGTTTTCCGGCGCAAATTGCTGTAACGACAGGGTTATTGCTTCTTTATATTTCACCAAAAGGCCCCCCTACCCCCATAACACCCTGTATGGAGAAAGAGAGGATTTCACCCCACCTACGTGGTACTCGATCTGTAGCCGCTTTTGCGTCTACCCCCGGCTTTCGAGTTCAGGCCCGCCGTCCGGTCATAAGGGAGTTGCACCCAGCCGGATATGGTTTTCTTCCGCGCAGCCCCAATAGGCCCTTAGTATCGTCCGGAGTACGTTTGAATCTTTACTGCTTCGGCAAATCCTTTGCCGCAAATCTCCATGCTCGAACCCGTAAAGGGTCGGTATCGCTCTCAATGGCCTCGCAGTCCGATTCGTCCAATAACAGCGCTACATCGCGCGCCGTAAGGTCGTGCGCCTGCGCTATCTCACGCGTAAGCCGCCTGCATTTCGGGTATCGCTTTACAGGCTTCTGAGCAACATGATCTGTTTGCATAGATACATCAGCCCGTATTGTTGGTGATCGTCGTTCGCATCGTTTCCAAGCGATTGACTGATGACATATGGATGCCCGGTTTCAATGGCTGCGTGCTCGCCGGTGCCGCTCTTGTCGTGATCGGCATAAATCATTTTTTTACCTGGAATCATCGCGGCCACATATGCAAGATTTGCTGCGCTGAACGAAACCGTTACGCTTGCGCAAAGATTGAGTCTGTCGAGCGCTGCTTTAACGCTTAATCCAGTTGAGTAGCCTTCAACCAAAATCGTCTCTGAAGCGTGTCTATTGCCAATAACAAACACCCCACCCTTTGCCCGCTGGCCGGGCAGCATTTTCTTTTGCCATTCGTTATCTATAAGCCGAATTGACTGGACACCCAGCAGGCGGTAATCCTCACAATCGCGCATCGGCACCAGCAACGAATAATCTTCCGTCACCAACCCGCGAAGTTCCGGAAAGCCTTTGTAGACAAGATAACCATGCGTATCGAGTTTGGCCGCTCGCACCAGCGCGCCGGCCCGTTGTGCCGCTCGTTCCTGCTGGCGTTGACGTTCCGCTGCGGCGCGCTGGCTACGCAACTTCCATTCGCATTTTTCCAGTTCCGTCCACGGTTTTGCGTTGGGATCGTTCCACCACTGGACTCCCTGCCCTGTTTCCCAATTGCAGCACCAGCCGCGCGCGCCGTCGAAAAAGTAAGCGCCGTTGCGCGAACGTGGCTTTGTTGTGGTTGCGCAGCGCTGTATCGAATCCGAACAGTTCAAACGGGATATTTCCAAACCGTGAGCTATGGCGAACTGAAGAAACTCACTCATGCCACATTCCTGTTGTAATGGGATTTTGCGTATGCGATCTGCTTTTGTTTAATTTTGTTGGCAACAACAGCGCTTATTGCCGCTCCTGGGGTAGCTTCAAACGGAGGCATGCCTGCTGGAACAGGGAAACCGGCAATTTCCTTGAAGATATGCCATGCGCGTCCAGCCGCTGTACTTGGATTGCCATGCGAGCGGGTATATGTGCATACCTGCTCCCACAGGTGACGAGAATCATCGGCGGCTTTCCTTTTGCCGATCATGATTTCCTGCATTTTCCCTGGAACGTGTTCGATCAGCGCCGATTGTTTTTTCTCAAATCCGCATGAAATACAGCGCGAGGCAAAAGGCCGGTGACCGCACGACGGACAGCATTTTTCCTTGCCCTCGATTTCATCTTCGCGCCGGATTGTTTTATCCAGCTTTTCGCCTGCGTCAAGCTCGCTCAGGCCATTGAAAAAAATATTCTCGAAGTCCTGCGCGAAGCGGATTATGTTTCCAGAGTGATCCAACAACAGGCATTTAGTTTTACCGGTTTCAGAGGATGACCTTAAACCGCGCCCCCACATTTGAATTGCGGTGGATAGAGACTTTCGCAGTGGCCGGCAATCAACAACGCATTCAATATCCGGCACATCAAATCCTTTTGATAACGCCTCGACCGAAATCAATACACGAATAAATGAGTCGGGCTTATAGAATTCTTCAAGTAGCTGCTTGCGTTCGGCATCGGGCGTCTTTTCGGTAAAAACCGCAGCCATAACTCCAGCATCAATGAAATTGCGGCATAATTCTTTGCAGTGCTTGATCGTGGCTCCAAAAATAATGGTTTTGCGGTTTTGGGCATGTTCTTGCCATTCCTTGACCACATCGCCGATGATTTCCATGCCCCGTTCTTCGACGGCACGGTCAGTCCACTCTCCGCCAGAAGTTTCAGCCCCCGTCATATCCGCTTGCTTGCATGACAGCACCCGCATCGGCACAAGTACGCCCGATTCCGTTAGCTCATGCATCGTTGCGGCATTAACCAGATTGGTAAAAATTTTGCCCAGGCCTTTGCTGAACGGTGTAGCGGACAGGCCTATAACCATGGCATCCGTCTGCTTGACATGCTCAACCCAAGCGGCGTATTGGCAGTGACATTCGTCGATAATGACAACATCGGATTTCGGCCAGTTATGACGTGCCAACGTCTGAACACTGGCGATCTGGAAAGGCATGCGCGGATTCACACGCCAATGGTTCGCTTGAATAACGCCGTGCGCACTCAAACCATAGCGGTCGGCAACGGCTGATGTTTGATTGATAAGCGTGATGCGATCACAGACAAAAATTGCAGATGCGCCTTTTTTTAAGGCTTCGTAAGCGATACGCAGCCCCAAGTAGGTTTTCCCTCCACCCGTGGGCGCCATAGTCACTTGCGCTCGATGCCCAGCGCGCGCGCCTTCCCTCAGTTTTTCATGGGCGGTGACTTGAAACGGGCGTGGATCTGGGAACTTTTCTGACGCGTAATATGGAGTATCGTCAAATATTTCAGCTTGCATGGCCTTTCTCCATTTCGCGCTTGTAATATTTAACAAGGCGTATCGCCTCATTTTTCTCCTCCATCAACCCAAACACGCGAGACTCCAGCGTCAGGTTCATCGCGTTAAGTCTTTTGACCTCAGCGTGTGCCGCTGCAAGCTGGTCGTCGGCATGGATGATTTTTAGCAGGATGTCGTTTTCTTTGAGGGTCTCTTCGAGGCTATACGCCAATTCTGATAACTGATCGCGCAAGCTTTCGACTTCTGAGTTCTGTTGATCTACTGCAGGCTGGCCTGCAATGACAGGCGGTTGTGACTTTTGCTTTGAATTTACTGACAGAACGTGGATTTCTTTAAGCGCCTGATTAAGCGATTTTTCCCCGGTCGTAACCTGCTCGACCAGTTCGGGCGGCGCGTTTTTAACCAGTTTATCGGCCATTTTTTGAGTGCGAAGACTTGCGCCAGAGTCCGCCGCTCGATCTGCTACAGATTCAAATTGCAAAGTTGCACTTTTATCGGTCTTAGCGTCGTCGTTGCAATCAAAATTATCGGCTTCCAAGAAGGGTGCAACGTTGCACCCTTCTTTTGAGACACGATGCGCTGGATGTGCGCGCCTCCAGTCTTGCGCGGCAGCAACTATAGTCGCCGCCTGTCCCGGCGTAAGGTGCCGACGATGCAAGTTGCAGGACAAAACATATTTAACTGGACTGTTACCAATGTACTCGACGAAAGAGGGCTCAATACCCAGCTCTGTCAAAACACGGTAACGATTGCCGCCGTCGAGAATTTTGTTTTCGTAGAGGACAATCGGCTGGATTTGGCCGTTCGCGCCTATGTCAATCTTGAGTTTCTCGAACTCATGCCCCGTCATCGGTGGGAAGATTGCGCAAAGCGGGTGCAATCCGTACTTTTTTTGCACGGACATTATTGACGCTCGCGAATCCAATTATTGATATCAGAGTTTCTCCAAGCGGTACAGTTGGCTGACAGCTTAACCGGCGCCGGAAAACGGCCTATTTTTGATAACCGCCAAATTGAAGCCTTGGAGATTGGGACGACATTAACGAGTGCCGCCAACCTAATAAATCCAGGTTCGGGCAATTCGGCTGAGTTGGTTAGTGCGGGCATTGCCATGCTTGCGTCTCCTGAGACGTCATTGAACATGGCAAGATTATGAGACTAACTACATGATAAATAAGGGCGGATTTGGTGCGGATTTGGTGCGATTTTAGTGCGGATTTAGCGTGGTTTAGCGATCAGCCCCGAACTTTGCCCGGCTTTCCAGGCACGATTGAACGCATCGTCACTAAGATTTACTACCTTATCCTTTAATTTGGCGCGTATGCCTCTTGTGAAAGATGTTTTCAGATCAATGTTTAGGTTTTCTGCTTCATTCAGAATAAACAGGATGTTTTCAGCTATATAAACTGTAATTCCGTAGGCCTGGCTTAACTCAGCTGCGGACATTTTACTAGGGCTCTTTTCTGCTGATTTTGCTATACCAACTTCTGGTTTCTGTTCGACAATCGTTTCAACCCACGAAGAAACATCATCAAGCATGACCTTGTGGAACAGATAATTCTGAGAAACTTCCAGTACCGGGATAGATCGCTCGTGCAGGTGATCCCGAATCAGCTGGCAACGCTCGAAAAACTCTATTAAACGCGCTTGAGCGTCGCCAGTAGCGTATTGGATAACATCGCGTTCATCGTATGTAAGGGCGCTGAACTCATGCTTGGGATTAATCCCTACGGATAAGGCTACGGCCTGTTGTACGGTAAGTTTTTTCGTTGGAAGATATTCCCGCGATTCTATTGCGAGAAACGATGGGTCGTCATTGAGTCCTGCGGCCTTCGAACTGAGGCGTTCGAGTTTTTCTTTCCGATCATTCAGTGAATAAATGGTTTGCCTTAAAATATCGTGCATCGCTTTCCCTTCAGGAAGCACCTTCAAGACTGGAATGCGCCAGCGGGTGAAGGAATCCCGTTTTCGTCTGGCCGGACTAGGCGCGATGGAAAATCTACAACAGTTACGGTGTGGTGTATAGACGAACAGTCAAAAGATGCGTTCAGGCATGCATTATTCCCACTCCCCTGTTTTTGGATTCAGGATTTGCAGACTCAGCACTACACCGTCATCCGTATCAAAGCGCCCGGATTCAACGTATTCGATAACCGTTTCGATGGTATCGTCTTTATCCCAGCTATCAAGCCAAAAACATTCCGAGCCTTCGGGGTGATCTGGCGGCAGCACCGCTATGCGGCTGGGATCGTCACCCTTCCAGGCCATCCAATGCCCGGTTGATGCCTTGGCGAAGGTCGCTTGATTCAGCCAGCGCTTGATTTCATCATTTCCTGCGGCCATCCGCAGGGCTATCCGTGGGCGCCAATCGCTGAATATCATTGCCATGAAACCCTCCCGGGCTCTTTAAAGAGCAGTTGTAAACTGATCCCGGCTTTTATCCCAACGCCTATAGGTTGGGCGTCATCCGGTTTTCTGGAGAAAAGGAATCACAACAGCGCCCGCCTTCAATCCGTCCAGATAATCGGCCCATGCCTGCATCATGCGGCGGCGCTCTAGTAAGTGTTCGGCGTGGTTGTATGCGGCCTTTACCTTGTTTTTTTCGGAGTGTGCAAGCTGGCGCTCTATCATGTCGGACGGCCAGCCCTGCTCATGCAGCAGGGTGGACGCCATACCCCTGAAGCCGTGCGCCGTCATCGGCGTTTCACTGCTCGGCCCGTAACCCATACGCACCAGCGCCGCGCGCACGGTCTCCCGGCTCATGTGCTGGCCCTTGTTGCGGGCATGGGGGAATACATAGCGCTGGTGGCCGGTCAGCGGGTGCAGATCGCGCAGAATTGCCACGGCCTGAGCGGACAAGGGGACGATGTGCCGCCCGTCCATCTTCATGCGTTCGCCGGGTATGCGCCACTCTCCGGCGTCAAGATCGAATTCACCCCATTCAGCCCCGGCCAACTCTCCCGGCCTGAGAAATACCAGCGGCGCAAGCTTCAGGGCGGAACGGACAGCAGGAAGGCCGGTGTAACCGTCTACAGCCCGCAACAGCTCGCCCACTTCCTTTGGCTCAACGATAGTTGAATGGTGCTTAACCTTATCACTGGGAAGCGCGCCCACAAGGTCAGCAGCCGGGTTATGCTTTGCCCGGCGCGTGAGGATAGCGAAGCGAAACACGCATGCGGCATCAGCAAGCACACGCTTTGCCGTATGCAGCACGCCGCGTTCGACGGTCTTGTTAAGCGCTTCCAGCAGTTCCGGCGCTTCAATTTCGGCAATCGGCCTATTGCCGATATAGGGGAACAGATCGTTTTCAAGCCGCTGGGTGGTGCGCAGCACGGTAGCCGGTAATGACTTTGCCGTTTTCGTTGCCAGCCATTCACGGGCTATCACTTCAAAGCTGTTTGCCGCCCGTTCAGCGCTGGCCGACTTTACGGCCTTTCGTTGCTCGCATGGGTCTACGCCTTGCGCCAGCAGTTGCCGCGCTTCGTCACGCTTGGCGCGTGCGTCGGACAGGGAAACGTCAGGGTAAACGCCCAGAGCCAAGGTCTTGCGCTTGCCGGCAAAACGGTAATCAACGCGCCATAGCTTGCCACCGTTCGGATTGACCAGCAGATAAAGCCCGCGCTCATCGGCCAGCTTGTAGGGCTTCTCTTGTGGCTTGGCTTTGCGTGCCTGAATATCGCTTAACATGCGCGTTCCCCCTGCATGACGGTATCGGTTTCGATTTTTATGGCGATACCGTCATACATACCGCCATAAGTGACGGTATTGCATGATACGGGGTGCGACGGCATGAGACAATAAAAAACCCGCCAAGCCTTACGGGCTGCGGGGTTCTGATACTGTATGAGACGGGGTTAAACAGTAATTTGGAGGCTGAGGTCGGAATCGAACCGGCGTCCACGGCTTTGCAGGCCGCTGCATGACCATTCTGCCACTCAGCCGATGTTTGTTATTGCGATAATACGACACAGCGCTCTTGAAAATCATGGAGCGGGAAACGAGACTCGAACTCGCGACCCCAACCTTGGCAAGGTTGTGCTCTACCAACTGAGCTATTCCCGCATGCTGCTAAGTTGGTTACTATAAATAACAGTCGCACTGTTGTCAATAGGCATGTGCAAACTTTTTCGTCCCCGCATGGATGCGGTTTGTCCGGATTGGCACACGATGCCGGCGACGGTTTGCACTTCTGCGCCAGTCGCGAATCGCATATCCCCCGCTATATTTCGTAAGCGCGCTTTCGTCTGCTGCTTCCAGCATACTTGATAATTTCCCGTACTTGGCTGATGATAACGCGATTGATATTAATGCATTCGGCATATTAATTTTTCATATCAAATATATTCATGTCAAGAATAGTTTATTACTATTGAGCGCAACCGAGTGTGACCCTGCAAAAGGGACTGCGGATAAGATCGGCGAGCGCATTTATTGGGTTTTGGAGCCAAAAGGCGGGGCCACTCCCTACATGCTTACACGGCGTGTTTTGTCAAATTTACACGCAGTCGCAAAACCGATAGCCGAACAGTTACGATTTTAATTATGGAGAGGATATGGGTGCACCAGAAGTACTTTATGAAACGCAGTTGAGTTCATTGACGTTGCGCGCGCGCGGGAAAGTGCGCGATATTTATGATGTGGATGACCGCTACATCGTAATTGTCGCCACGGATCGGCTGTCGGCATTCGATGTCGTTCTTCCCGATCCGGTTCCGGGTAAAGGAAAGGTATTGACGGCGCTTTCAAACTTCTGGTTTCACCGGTTACAGCATATTGTTCCGAATCATCTTTCCGGGCTGGATGTGGAGCAGGTAGTTCCCAGCCCCGTCGAAGCGGCCAGCCTGCAGGGGCGTGCCGTGGTTGTACGCAAATTGCGGGCATTGCCGGTCGAAGCAGTGGTGCGTGGTTATTTGATCGGTTCCGGCTGGAAAGATTACCAGCGTAGCGGGGCAGTTTGCGGAATAGATCTGCCGGCAGGTCTGTGTCAGGCTGGCAAATTGCCTGGCCCCGTGTTTACTCCCTCTACCAAGGCGGCTTTGGGCGCGCATGACGAGAACATCGATTTTGCCGGCACCATCGCGTTGCTGGGGCAGAATCTGGCGGAGCAAATGCGCGATATCAGCCTGCAGCTTTACAGCGAAGCGGCCGAGTATGCACTGCAACGCGGCATCATTATCGCTGATACCAAATTCGAATTTGGACTTGATGAGTACGGACAGCTGGTGCTGATTGATGAGGCGTTGACGCCCGACTCTTCCCGTTTCTGGCCTTCTGCCCTGTATCAACCGGGAGTCAGTCCGCCCAGTTTCGATAAACAGTTCGTTCGCGACTACCTGGAAACCCTGGACTGGAACAAGCAGCCGCCGGGTCCGCATTTGCCGCAGGAAATTTTATTAAGAACTGCAGAAAAATATCGGGAGGCGGAAAGGCTGCTGATTTCCGGCTAGGGAAGCGCTTATTGTGCATCTTTTTAAGGGTGGACGTTCGTACAGCAAGCGTGCGCTTGCTGTAGTGGAGGACACTTGACGCTACCATACGAACAGAATACGCAACAATCTCCGGGCTGCGGTTTCAAAAGTACGCCGCAGCCTTTACATTCATAAAAGCATATACAGGCATCGGTCGGGGCATCGTTGCCACTTCCGAGTATCCGCAATGCGGACAGGTCAGACGCGATAGCAGTATGAGGTCTTTATCCAGCATGGGTTAGCTACTGCCGCGGCGCGCAATCAGGCGCCTATGCCGTAATGAGCGAGCAATATCAGAATCCAGTTCATAGCCGCGAGCAACAAGGCGGTCGTAACTGCTGCTGAACCGATATCTTTTGCGCGCCCGGATAATTCATGATGCTCGAAGCTGATACGGTCGACTACGACTTCGATGCCGGTGTTAAGCAGTTCGACGATAGCAACCAGTATGACGCTGCCTACCAGCAATAATTTTTCGACTGCGCCATGTCCCAGCCACAGGCCCAACGGCGTGGTGATAGCCAACAGGTAAATCTCAAGGCGGAATGCTTCTTCATTCTGCCATGTGGCCTTGTAGCCTTCTATTGAATTAAAAAATGCAGCAACGAGACGGGGGATGCCCTTCAGATTTTGACCGGCCATAAAATATTGTTCTGTAATAAAGTGGTGAACACACAGCGTATGCGTTAGTACGCGTACTGAAAATAAATTTCGTTGTTTATTATGGGAGTCCGTTTGCCGAGCAGTCAGCAAGTAGTCGATTGCTGCAGCTTGGCTATTATTGACTGCCGGACTAGAGGCGCTCCTTGACCGTTTGTTGCCAGAGTTGATCAATCCAGCCGTTGTCGGCCTGCGAGCCATCGTCCTTGAGCAACCAATTTACCACTGCCGAAGCAACATCAGGAAATCTGACGCGCACCGGCTGGCTGTTTTCAAGCCAGGTTTCGATCACCTTGGCGTCCAGATTTTGCATGACTTCGCCCAATTGCAAGACTTCCAGCGCCAGCGCATTGGATTGCTGCTCCATTTGCCCGTGCAAGGGTTTTGCGAGTATCTTTTTGCCCATATGCAACGATTCGCTGGCCAGTTCAAAGCCCGCATTCGAGATCACGCCGGCGGCGTTGGCAAAATCATGTTGAAACCCGGCTCTGGATAGCTGGCGCACATGCAGGTGGTCATGATGCTCATGTCCATCGTGCGGCGCCATCGGGCTGTAGATATAAAACTGATATTTCTTAAATGGCTTCAACAGGTTGATGACGATATTGACGTCTTCGAACGGCAGATAGACGATAATTTTACCTTCCTGTATCGGCAGCATTTCCGCATCGGTTTCAATCAGCGGAGGCAGGATGGGCATATGGAAATGGTTCCAGTGTATGCCAAGACCTATAGTGGCCGGGGCGAAATATTTGAGTACCTGCGTACCTATAAAATTGGCTCCGGCTTTCGGTATATCCTGACCAAACGCATATTGATGGCCCAGCCCGATTGTTGGGATGCCCCGTAATTTGGCTGCCCAGGCTGTAACCGGCTCGAAATCGGTTATGACTTTATCGTAACCCGACAGATCCAGCTCCTTTACATCGCGTATGAACTGGAAGGTAGGGTTGGTCAGCGCAGTTTTTATATACTGAACACTCCCGTTTTTGGTTTGAAATGTCAGGCCGTCGCGCCATTCAAAGTCGCCAAAGGCTTCCATTTCAAAGAAGTGCTTCCATGGTCTGCCTGTAAATAGAAAAGTGACATCGATACCGGCAGCTTTTAGTTTGGGAGCCATCGCGCGAGCGCGCGTGATATGTCCGTTACCGGTACCCTGTACGCCGTAAAAAATTTTCACTGCAGAAAAAACTCCATACTTATTAGCGCAATTGATGAGCCCATCAGGGCGCCGATTACTGTGTCAGTGGGAAAGTGCACGCCGAGCACGACCCGCGCCAACCCCACCAGCGACGCCCATGTGAACAGCAGCGGTAGCAGGGCGGGATAGTAACTGCTCAGCAGCGTAGCCATTAAAAATGCAGCCGAAGTATGTCCGGATGGGAAACTGAATTGATCCGACGGGATAATAAAACCAGGTATATTCAACGCCACCGTCGGTCGGCGGCGTTTGAACAGATTTTTGAGTACGAAATAGGTAGGGCGTTCAATCAGGAAGGCCATGAACATGCAATAAACCAGATCCCGCTCCACTATTCCTTGAAAACCGTAGGCTATGGCGAAAATCAGATAAACTGGGCCGTCTGCTGTTTTCGATATCAGTTTCGCGAGAGCAACCTGCAGCTTTTGATATTTGAGCCTGGAAATCCAGCCAAATAAAAAAACGTCGAATGCGTGTATGCTTTGTATTAGTCTCATGACGCCACCTCTTCTTCCTTTATTTTTTTTTGAAAAGCACTGATTTAATCGTTTTATGCTCGCGTTTATATTGATCTGTTTTTGATTCTAACAGTAAAAACGCGCGTATCGAATTAATTCAGTGTTTCTGTTGCCGGAAAGAAATCGTATCCCTTTGGTGTTACGATACGGTGACAGTGCGATGATAAATTGATGACAGGCTTTCCATCTGAAAGGGAAAAGGAGCTTGATCTGTAAGATACAGCCCCGGCAGTTGCTGGTACTGCCGGGAAAGCTGAAACTCCGATTATCAGGCCACGGTCAAATGCTTCTTGGTTCCGGACGCAATACTGGCCTGCTCCAACAGATAGGCGCTTTGTTCGACCCAGTTGATGATGGATATCTCGCCCCGGCTGTTTTCAGCCAAAGCCGTGCAGCTTTCCACCCAGTCGCCGCAGTTGCAGTACTGTATGCCCTGTGCGGTATCGCGTATGGTTGCATGATGTATATGCCCGCAAACCACGCCATCGACCTGTTGCTCGCTGGCTTCGTGTATCAACGCATTTTCAAATTCGAAGATGAAGTTGACCGCATTTTTTACTTTATGCTTGATGTAGGCCGACATCGACCAATAAGGGAAGCCGAAGATGCGCCGGCCTTCGTTGAACCAGCGGTTTATTTCGATCAGCCAGTCGTATGCTTCGCTGCCGAGCATGGCCAGCCAGCGGCTGGTGCAGACCACGGCGTCATACTCGTCGCCATGAAGCACCAACAGGCGTCTCTGATCCGCGGTTACATGGATCGCGCGCGCCTGTATTTTGATGCCGTTGAATTCCGTGCCCACATAAGCGCGAAACAGTTCGTCATGGTTGCCGGGAATATAAATCACTTCTGTACCGCGCCGCGCCATTTCCATTAATTTTTGCACAACTTCGTTATGCATGGAGGGCCAGTAAAACCCGCCCTTCATTTTCCAGATATCGATGATATCGCCGACAAGATAGATGCGCTCACATTGTATATGCCGAAGAAAATCGAGAAGATATTCGGCTTTGGAGCTACGAGTACCCAAATGTACATCGGAAATCCAGACAGTCCGGTAATCCAGTTTCATGGAAACTCTCCTGCTTACAGCTCATTGTTGGTTTGTAGAAAATAATAAACAGGGTTTGTTACACTAATGCATTAAATTGATTACAATTCAATGAAATTTTGCATTATTTCGTATTTTTGTTGTTTTATGGTAACTGTTCGGCTTTATTTTGTTGAAAATGAAGCGAGGCGGGTCTGTGTCGAGCCGATATGCATTGATTTGCAGCTCGGTTTGAATCTGCCTGCGCGCTTTTACGCGGTCCGGACAGGCCTGCCATGCTTCCGGTTCCTGCGATCGTGATATAAATCGCTCGAGGAATGACTATTGACGAATAAATTATTCGGCTTTCTTCACGACTTCGTCCATTTGGAGGGCGTCTATAATTTGCGCGCGCGCGCTTTGCGCCAGACGGTTGCGCTCCTGCACGGATGATAACGGCGTACAGTAGTGTAGGTGCAGATCGATGCGGCGCAGTTGAATGACTTTCAGTAAATGTGGCACGAAAGCGTCGTCGCCTACAAACGGAGCAACTTCTTTTGCGGCCCCGCTATAATGCACGGATACCGCTTGCACCAGCACCTGAGCCTGCTGCGCCGGGTGAAACAAGCGGGGGTGGAAGCGCAGCACTTGATCGCCGCGCGTGGTCGTCCCTTCGGGGAACAGCATCAAGCGCTTGCCGGCGCGCAGTTCCCAGATCATTTTCTCGGCGGTACGTCGGGTTTCGGCCCCGTCCCCCCTGCTGACAAACAGCGTACCGATATTCGCAGCAAGAAAACCCATGACCGGCCATTCTGAGACTTCCTGCTTGGCTATAAATATCATGGGCTGCTGAGCCCCTATGGCGATGATATCGAGCCAGGAAATATGATTCGCCACCACCAGCCCGGCGGTTGAACAGGGCGCGCCGGTAATGTGGGTATGGATGTTCAGTATGCGGCATGCGGTTTTGCGCCAGCAGCTACAGATTTGTTGCGCCAACAGTGCGCTTTTTCGCCCACCCGGCACATTCAGCAGTAGGGGCATTATCGTAATCACGATAATTACGCCGCACAGCAGCAGGCCTATGATAAAAACCGCCTTCAAGAAAGACAGGCACAGATCTGAATAACAGGGTTTTACCATCTTGATTGCGGAGGGAGAACGCGAGTCAGGACATGGCAGCTACCGCACTGCGGTATGCAGGCGCAGCGCGTTCCGCCATGAAGCGTTTTTCGTAGCGGTTTTGCAGCCGCGTCAAGTCAAGCAGAATAAAAACATCCATGACGTTGAAGTCTTCGTCCCAGTAAGGATCGCCGCAGACCCAGCACCCCAGACGAAGATAGGCCTGTAACAGCGGTGGGATGCCGCTTTCGTCATTAATGCAGCGTTTCCATTGCGGCACCGGCTTCAAAGGCCTGACTTTCAGGGAATCGGGGCCGAATTGGTGGCTTTGAATCTGGCGATAAACCGCATCGACAGCAAATCCGCTGGTTCCGGGGGAAATGCTGGCGCAGCCCATCAAATAATTAAAGTTTCCTTCGTGCACATATTCGGCCAATCCATTCCATAGCGTGCCGAGCACCACGCTGCCGCGATGCGACGGATCCACGCAGGTGCGGCCGATTTCCAGAAAACGTCCCGGCAGCGTCAATACTTTGCTCAGGTCGAATTCGCCTTCCGAATAAAACCGGCCGAGACGCGCGGCCTGGGAGTCAGTCAATAGCCGGGTACATGCGACAACTTTACCGGTACGGGTTTCTCGTACCAGCAGATGGTTGCAATAATCGTCGATTTCATCGTAGTCGAGCCCTTCCGTGCGTGTATGCAAGTGGGCTCCCATTTCCTCTGCGAAGATGCGGTAGCGCAAGGCCTGCGATTCGCGGACGCCCGCCTGATTTTTAGCTACCTCGGACACATAACGGCGAACCGGCAGATTGAGGGATATGGATGGTGACGTTCCCGGCATTCAGTGACTCCAGAAGGATAGGCGGATAAATAATCTCGGGAACTTACTTTAGGACTATAACATGAAGATCTTGTTACCGTTTCATTATGATTTGAAGACAGCGCGCCTGTATTTAGGCTGTACGCCAGGGTTCCGCGCTTTTTGCTGCCCCGGTTGGGATAAATGTCGATTGTTTATTTCTAACACTATAATATAAAAGTATTTTATTTCTATAAGCGGCTAACTCCAGTTTTTGGGCCGGTTATGTTACAATTGCTCAGTTTCCGGAGTTATCGCAAAGAACGTCTTTGAACGGGGCATACGCAATGCCTGGCGCAACGCATTCCCTGCACCCTGCCGTAATCAATTTCGTATCTATTCGGCATCACCGAGAGCGATGGGGATAGGGGCGTCTGTCTATGGCGGGAAGACAAAAAACGAGCCACCCTGGGCACGCTTCCGCGCGTCTCTACGACCCTTACCCCGCACTAAAAGCTGCGGTAGCTGAATAGTCTTAAAATTCAGACTCTTTGAATTCTTAATAGGTACAACATGGCTGTTAAAAACCGCTTACATCGTAGTGAGCTTGCCGTACCCGGCAGCAATAAACGCATGCTTGAAAAAGCTCCGGACGCTGGCGCGGATGTCGTTTTTCTTGATCTGGAAGATGCGGTTGCACCGGACGACAAGGCACAGGCTCGCCTGAATATCATAGATGCCTTGAACGGCTGCGACTGGTCGAAATGCGCAGTTTCCATCCGCATGAACGGCTTGGATACGCACTACGCCTACCGGGATCTGGTCGAGATCGTCGAAGTCTGCGGAGACAAGCTCGATACTATATTGATTCCCAAAGTCGGCTCGGCGGCCGATGTGTATTTCGTATCGACCCTGTTGTCGCAAATAGAGGAAGCCAAGGGTTACAAACTCATCAACATTCATGTTTTGATCGAAACTGCAATGGGAATGGCGAATGTGGAAGAAATCGCGCGCTGCTGTCCCGAACGCATGGAGGCCATGGTGTTCGGCGTGGCGGATTATGCTGCGTCGGTGCGCGCGCGAACGATCAATATAGGGGGTTCGAATCCGGATTACGGCATGCTGACCGACCCTGACGAAGCCGGTCGGCGCGATTTTCATTGGGGCGATCAATGGCATTTCGGCATCTCGCGCATGGTTGCAGCGTGCCGTGCTTACGGGTTGCGTCCCATTGATGGTCCCTTCGGCGACTTTAATGATCCGGACGGTTTCCGTGCCGCAGCTTACCGCGCGGCGGCATTGGGCTGTGAAGGCAAGTGGGCGATTCATCCGTCGCAGGTCGCGCTGGCGAATGAAGTTTTTACGCCGACTGAAAAAGAAGTCACGCGCGCCTATCGTATCCTGGAATCCATGGAGCAGGCTGCGCGTGAAGGCAAGGGTGCGGTATCGCTCGACGGGCGTTTGATTGACGCTGCATCGATACGCATGGCCGAAAACGTTGTGCGCCAGGTCAAGCAAATCGAATCGAGAAGCAGCTGAGTGCGGCGGCGGGGGCTGTCTGACCCGTGAAGCGCGCCTGAGATGACTAATGAAGGCTTGCAATCAAGCCACCCTTAAACCGGAGATTTTTTTGAATATCCATGAATATCAGGCCAAGGAGCTGCTGAAATCCTATGGCGTCTCGGTACCCTCGGGGGGGGTAGCGTATTCAGATAAACAGGCCGCCCAGGTTGCCGAAGATATCGGCGGCGCGAAATGGGTGGTTAAAGCCCAGATACATGCAGGCGGGCGAGGTAAGGCCGGCGGCGTAAAGGTCGTTTCTTCCATTGATGAAGTGAAGAAGACCGCCGACGCGATGATCGGGACGCATTTGGTAACGCATCAGACCGGCCCGGAAGGTTCGGTCGTGCAGCGCGTATGGGTGGAGCAGGCCAGCCAGATTCGCAAAGAATACTATCTGGGTTTTGTGATCGACCGAAGCAGCCAGCGTATCACGCTGATTGCCTCAAGCGAAGGCGGCGTGGAAATCGAAGACATAGCAAAAAATCAGCCTGAAAAAATAATTACCGAAGTCATTGATCCGGCTATCGGACTGCGCGATTTTCAATGCCGCAAAGTAGCCACGGCGGTCGGTCTGAAAGGCAGGCTCATGCCGCAGGCCGTCAAACTGATGAAAGCCATATATCGTGTCATGCGCGACAAGGATGCGTTGCAGGCGGAGATCAATCCACTGGCGGTGGTTGCTGTGGGCGAAGACGAACAACTGATGGTGCTGGACGCCAAATTCAACTTCGACGACAACAGCCTTTATCGCCAAAAGGAAATCGTTGAACTGCGCGATCTGGCCGAAGAAAACTCCAAGGAAGTCGAAGCCTCCGGTCATGGTTTGAATTACATCGCACTGGACGGTAATATCGGTTGCATCGTGAATGGCGCCGGGCTGGCGATGGCTTCTCTGGACGCCATCGCCCTGCACGGCGGAAAACCGGCCAACTTCCTGGACGTGGGCGGCGGAGCATCGCCGGAAAAAGTGACCAACGCTTGCCGCATCGTTCTGGAAGACCCCAATGTCAAATGCATACTGGTCAATATTTTTGCCGGCATCAACCGTTGCGACTGGATAGCACTGGGTCTGATCCAGGCCTGCAATACGCTGCAAATCAAGGTGCCGCTGATCGTACGGCTGGCCGGCACCAATGTGGAAGAAGGCCGCCGGATTCTGGATGAGTCCGGCCTTGCGTTCATTAGTGCCGAAAACCTGGATGCCGCAGCCGCCAAGTCGGTTGAAATTGTGAGGGCTTGATCGTGAGCGTATTTGTCAACAAGGATTCCAGAGTCATTTTTCAAGGATTTACCGGCGAGCACGCTACCTTTCATGCGCAGGATGCGATAAAAATCGGCACCAACGTTGTCGGCGGCGTAACGCCCGGCAAGGGCGGCACCACACATTTGGGGCTGCCTGTATTCGATACCGTTGCCGAAGCGGTGCGCGAAACCGGGGCAAACGTTTCTGGGGTTTTCGTACCGCCGCCATTTAGCGCCGACGCGTTGATGGAAGCCATAGATGCCGGAATCAAGGTCGCGGTAACCATAGCCGACGGTATTCCCATTCACGACATGGTGCTGCTGCAACGCTTCCGTGTCGGCAAGGACAGCATTTTGATCGGACCGAATACGCCCGGTATCATCACGCCCGGTGAATGCAAGGTTGGCATCATGCCGTCGCATATCTATAAGAAAGGTAATGTCGGCATCGTTTCCCGTTCGGGCACGCTTAACTACGAAGCAACCGAACAGATGGAAGCGCTCGGGCTGGGCATCACCACTTCGGTGGGCATAGGCGGCGATCCGATCAACGGCACTGATTTCGTCACCGTGCTGCAAGCATTCGAAGCCGATCCGGAAACCGAGATCGTGGTGATGATCGGCGAAATCGGCGGACCGCAGGAAGTTGCTGCGGCGCGCTGGGCCAAGGAAAACATGAAAAAACCTGTAGTCGGTTTCGTTGCCGGCGTCGCAGCGCCTGCCGGACGCCGCATGGGCCATGCCGGGGCCATTATCGCCAGCGAGGAAGACACCGCCAAGGCGAAAATGGACGCGATGGAGAGCCTGGGGCTCTATGTCGCCCGCAATCCGGCGCAGATAGGGCAAACCGTGTTTCGTGCGATGCAGAAAAACGGCATCCAGCCTTGACTCATAAAACACAACTATATTGGCATGTGGTTATGCACTCAGAATTTAAGGAATCGCTACGACCATGAACACGATTACCGCGGCTGAACTGGCCGAACGCCTGCAATCGTCTACGGACGGCCCTGTGCTGCTGGATGTGCGCGAGCCGCACGAGTTTCAGTTTTGCCATATTCCCGGCAGCATCAATATTCCTATGAGCAAACTAGCCAGTGCTTTGAATACGCTGGATAAAGTTCGGGAAACGGTGGTGATTTGCCATCATGGCATGCGCAGCGCGCAAAGCGGCCAGTTTTTAATCGGCAACGGCTTCAGCAATATCATCAATCTTAAAGGCGGAGTCGCGGCTTGGGCGGCGGAAGTCGATCGTAAAATGCCCACCTACTGAACAAGAGAGCACGGCATGATTGCCGTCATCCAGCGGGTTAGCCGCGCTTCGGTCGAAGTGGATGCGGTCTGCGTCGGGCAAATCGGGCGCGGGGTTCTTGCTCTGGTTGCGATCGAGCCTGCGGATACGGAAACCTGCGCCGAGCGGCTGGCCGAGCGCATCCTCAGCTACCGGATTTTCCCTGATGCCGATGAGCGGATGAACCTCAGCCTGACCGATATTGCAGGCGGATTGCTGGTCATTTCGCAGTTCACTCTTGCCGCCGATACACGCAAGGGCAGCCGTCCGGGATTTTCCACCGCCGCCGCGCCCGAACAGGCGCAACTCCTGTTCGATTACTTTCTGGCCATATTGAAAGCAAAGCACGGCCATGTCGAAACCGGGCGCTTTGGTGCCGACATGCAGGTTGCGTTGATTAATGACGGGCCGGTTACGTTTACGCTGTCTGTTCGATAAATCGTGTTTTGTGCAGGACAATGTGCGTTTGCACTGATTCTAAAGACATACTCTGTGCTGCCCGAAGCATTAATATCGCAACCACGAACGCTCTATGGTACCGCCGCCGAGACATTGGTCTCCATAGTAAAAAACCACGGCTTGGCCCGGCGTAACCGCGCGCTGAGGTTGCACGAAATGAACACGGCAACGATTTCCAGGCAGAGGAGTCACATCGCAAAGCTGATCAGGCTGGCGATAGCGGGTTTTGGCGGCGCAATGTAGTTGCGCATCGAGCATTCGGTCGTCTACCCAATCCAGGTTTCCTGCTTCCAGCCCATCGGTAAACAATGAAGCGTGGTCATGTCCTTGAGCAACGTTCAGCACGTTACGCGCCATGTCCTTTCCGACTACGTACCATGCTTCCTGGGCAGCCCCGTGCACACCGCCGATGCCCAAACCCTGCCTTTGCCCCAAGGTGTAATACATCAAGCCCTGATGACGGCCTATGGTCTCGCCGTCCACCGTGACGATATCGCCGGCCTGCGCGGGTATATAACGCTGTAAAAATTCACGGAAACGACGCTCGCCAATGAAACATATGCCGGTACTGTCTTTTTTGGTGGCATTTTCAAATCCGGCCTGCCGCGCCAGCTTGCGCACTTCGGGCTTTTCCATGCCGCCTAACGGGAACAGCGTTCGCGAGAGTTGTTTCTGCCCCAGGGTATAGATGAAGTAGCTTTGATCCTTACCGGTGTCTACGCCCTTGAGCAAGCGGTACACGCCGTTATCTTCTGCGACGCGCGCGTAATGTCCTGTGGCGATCAGCTCCGCTCCCAGCTCCAGCGCATAATCCAGAAAAGCCTTGAATTTGATTTCGCGGTTGCACAGGATATCGGGATTCGGAGTACGCCCTGCGGTATATTCCGACAGGAAAGCCTCGAACACCCGATCCCAGTATTCGGCGGCGAAGTTGACGGTATGCAGTTTGATGCCCAAACGCTCGGACACTTTGCGCGCATCCTCCAGATCGCGCATCGCGGTGCAGAGTTCGGTGCCGTCATCCTCGTCCCAGTTTTTCATGAACAGGCCGCTGACATCGTAACCTTGCTCCAGCAGACACAGCGCGGTTACGGAAGAGTCTACGCCGCCCGACATACCGACAACGACATGCCGGCTCATGCCGCGGAGCCCGTCGGCGGTTTCAATACCGATAAGGGATAGCGCTCTCCCGATAAATAATCGCTGATGGTATCGAGCACCAGCGGGCTGCGTAACCGGGCGCTACGCTCCAGCAAAGCCGCGTGGCTTAGCCAGACCGCCTGTTCGATACCATCGTCCAGGGCGCGGGCGGGGTCGTGATCAGCCGCCCGGCCGGCAAAGCAGACTCTTAAAAAACTGGTGTCGGCACGCGGATGTTTCCACAGATAGACGCCAACCAGAAATTCCGGAATAAAATGCCAGGCGGTTTCCTCCAAAGTTTCGCGTATTACCGCCTCCACCAGCGATTCGTTCATTTCGACATGACCGGCAGGCTGGTTGATTACCAGTTCTCCGGCAGCGTTCCGTTCTTCCACCATCAGGAAGAGACCCTGCCGCTCTATAATCGCGGCGACCGTTACGCGCGGGCGTCCTTGAATGGAAATATCAAGCATCCCGGTAGCGGATGTCTGTTCTTCAATAGAGGTATTCATGCAAATTGTCGGTCGTTAGGGACGTAACTTGTTGGCCTTGCCGGTGAGTGAACCGGACGTTGCGCTCAAGCGGTTATGGACAGCGCGCGTTTGGCTTGTTCCCAGCACAGATCCATTTCTTCGAAAGAACAATCGGCCATCTGCTTTCCTTTCTCTTGCAGCAAGCGCTCCATGGCCTGATAGCGCCGGGAAAACTTGTGGCTGCCGGCGCGCAAGGCGGTCTCGGCATCCACATGCAAATGTCTGGCCAGATTAACCACGGAAAAGAGCAGATCGCCCAACTCTTCCTCAATCTGCGCCGCGCTGCCCACAGTAAACGCTTCGCGCATTTCCCGAAGCTCTTCCTGCACCTTTTCGAAAACAGGGTCTATGCCCGGCCAATCAAACCCCTGGCGCGCAGCGCGAGTTTGCAGTTTTTGCGCAAACATCAGAGCAGGCAATGTATTGGCAACGCCCGACAACGCGCTTTTTTGCGCCGTGTCGGAGGACTGTTCAAGCTTGCGCGAGCGCTCGAGCTCCTTGCTTTGCTCCCAGTGATGGATACGCGCCTCATCGTTCTCAAAAACCATGCCTTGAAAAACGTGAGGATGCCGCCGCACCAGCTTCGAACAGATGGCCGCTGCCACCTGTTCGAAGTCGAACAGGCCCCGCTCTTCGGCAATGCGGGAATGAAAGGCGACATGAAGCAACAAATCGCCCAGTTCGTCGCGCAAATCGTCGTAATCTTCGCGTTCGACGGCATCGGCGACTTCGTAGGCTTCTTCTATCGTATAAGGCAGCAGTGATGCAAAATCCTGTTTTAAATCCCAGGGGCAGCCCTGCGCCGGGTCGCGCAGCAAAGCCATGAATTCGATCAGCCGGCGCGTATTTTCCATATTAAAATCCGGCGCCGAAATTTTCCCGGTAGCGCTCGCGGAATGCACTCATGGTGAAGGTATGATTTTGCGTGCCCGCAGTTTCTATTTTGATAGCCCCCATCAACGAGGCGATGCGTCCTGTTTCCGACCAGTTTAATCCTTTGAGCAGCCCATAAATCAAACCGGCCCGGTACGCGTCTCCGCATCCGGTCGGATCAAGCAAGCTCTGGGGTTTGGCTACGGGTATTTCATGAGTCTGGCCCTGCGCATAAATGATCGAGCCTTGTGCACCGCGCGTAATAATCAGCGCGTCGACGCGCTGTGCAAGCTGTTCCAGAGTTAAGCCGGTGCGCTCCTGCATAAGCTGGGACTCGTAATCGTTCAGGGTAATCCAGCGCGCCAGATCGGCGAACGCCAGCAAGTCGTCGCCATTAAACATCGGCATGCCTTGACCGGGGTCGAATATGAATGGGATACCGGCACCCGCGAATTCCTTTGCGTGCTGTATCATGCCGTCCTTGCCGTCGGGAGCGACGATTCCAAGCTGGATGCCGCGTTCGCGAGGCACATGATTATGGTGCGAAAACGACATTGCTCCCGGATGGAATGCGGTAATCTGGTTGTCGCTTTTATCGGTGGTGATATAAGCCTGCGCGGTATAGCTGTCTTCCAGTGTCAGAATAAATTCGCGCGATAATCCGTAAAGGGCCAGCCATTGAGCATAGGGATCGAAGTCCTTGCCTACCGTCGCCATAATCAGCGGGTCTACGCCCAGCAGTTTCAGGTTGTAGGCGATATTACCCGCGCAACCGCCGTATTCGCGTCTCAGCTCCGGTACCATAAAGCACACGTTCAGGATATGCACCTGCTCGGGGAGGATATGATTTTTGAAATGGTCAGGAAACACCATGATGGTATCGTAAGCCATGCTTCCACAAATAAGCGCCGTCATTTTTCCAGTTATTCCTTGTAGTAAATATTGTAATAAGTATTCGCATCCAGCAGCTTTTCAAATTCGGTGCTATCCGACGGCGCAATGCTGAACAGCCAGGCCGACCAGGCAT